>NZ_JBBCYH010000002.1:0-758086 GCF_037144955.1 Paenibacillus sp. USHLN196
TGGAGGCAACGTTGGGATACCACCCTGATCGTATCTAGGTTCTAACCTGGTACCGTAATCCGGTGCGGGGACAGTGTCAGGTGGGCAGTTTGACTGGGGCGGTCGCCTCCTAAAGAGTAACGGAGGCGCCCAAAGGTTCCCTCAGAATGGTTGGAAATCATTCGAAGAGTGCAAAGGCATAAGGGAGCTTGACTGCGAGACCTACAAGTCGAGCAGGGACGAAAGTCGGGCTTAGTGATCCGGTGGTACCGCATGGAAGGGCCATCGCTCAACGGATAAAAGCTACCCTGGGGATAACAGGCTTATCTCCCCCAAGAGTCCACATCGACGGGGAGGTTTGGCACCTCGATGTCGGCTCATCGCATCCTGGGGCTGAAGTAGGTCCCAAGGGTTGGGCTGTTCGCCCATTAAAGCGGTACGCGAGCTGGGTTCAGAACGTCGTGAGACAGTTCGGTCCCTATCTGTCGTGGGCGTAGGAAATTTGAGAGGAGCTGTCCTTAGTACGAGAGGACCGGGATGGACGTACCGCTGGTGTACCAGTTGTTCCGCCAGGAGCACCGCTGGGTAGCTATGTACGGAAGGGATAAACGCTGAAAGCATCTAAGCGTGAAGCCCCCCTCAAGATGAGATTTCCCAGTATGTAAGACCCCTTGAAGACGACGAGGTAGATAGGCTGGGGGTGGAAGTGCAGCAATGCATGGAGCTGACCAGTACTAATCGGTCGAGGGCTTATCCAATAGCAAGTTGTAATTCGCATGTTTCGTTTCGAATCTAGTTTTCAGAGAACAACAACTCTGAAATGTAAGCTAAGCTATGCGTTTGGTGGCGATGGCGGAGGGGTTCCACACGTACCCATCCCGAACACGACCGTTAAGCCCTCTAGCGCCGATGGTACTTGGACCGCAGGGTCCTGGGAGAGTAGGACGCCGCCAAGCAATATGAAGACACACTTGATGATATCGAGTGTGTCTTTTTTTTTTATTATATTGTGTATACCGCGTTATTTTAATAGATAGAAACTAATTACGTATGTGACAGAAGGTTTGCATCGTATTGGTTCCGATTTGACTTGTTTTATACATAAAATACTGGCGTCCCAATCCATAAAGCTGTGATACAATAGGTGAGGTCTATATAGAAACGGAAACACGCATAAGTACGAGGAGGAACAGTGAACACGATGAAATCAGCCCCGTTTATTGCCGTGGAAGGTCCGATCGGAGCGGGGAAAACAACGCTGGCAACGATGCTTTCCCATGAATTGAACCTTCCGCTGGTTAAAGAAATCGTAGAAGAGAACCCATTTCTGGCTTCCTTTTATCAGGATATCGACGAGTGGAGTTTCCAATTGGAAATGTTTTTTCTGTGTAATCGATTTAAACAACTGGAAGACACGGGGGCTCACTACGTAGAGCAGAATACCCCTGTTATTTCGGACTACCATATCTATAAAAATTTGATTTTTGCGGAGCGTACCTTAAAGGGAACGAAACGGGATAAATACCGTCAAATCTATCATCTGTTAACGGATGATCTGCCGAAGCCCAATCTGGTGCTCTATATTGAAGCTGAACTCGATACGTTGATGTACCGCATTAACAAGCGTGGACGCTCATTTGAGCAGGATATGGACCCGGCATATATGGAACAACTGATCGTCGATTACAAAACAGGCATGGACTATCTGGCCAAAAGCTCGAATCCGCCAGTAATCATTAAAGTCGACGCGGAGCAACTCGATTTTGTAGAACATCCTGAGCACTTCAGGCAGATTGTTAATCAGGTAAAGGAGTATATCATATGAATAACTATGGCATTCCATCGAATGCATTAATTACGGTAGCAGGTACGGTTGGGGTGGGCAAATCCACATTAACAGCTGCACTTGCACAGCGTTTGAATTTCAAGACCTCTCTGGAGCAAGTCGATCACAATCCTTATTTGGAGAAGTTCTATCATGATTTCGAGCGTTGGAGCTTTCATTTGCAGATTTATTTCTTGGCAGAGCGCTTTAAGGAACAGAAGAAGATTTTTGAACTGGGTGGAGGATTCGTACAGGATCGTTCCATCTACGAAGATACAGGCATATTTGCACAGATGCATGCGGATCAAGGGACCATGTCTGCTACCGATTTTGAGACATACAGCAGTTTGTTTGAAGCGATGGTGATGACACCTTATTTTCCACATCCAGACGTATTGATCTATCTGGAAGGCAGCCTGCCGTCGATTTTGAGCCGCATTACAGAACGCGGACGTGAGATGGAGATTCAAACGGATCGTTCATACTGGGAGCACATGCATGAGCGCTATTCGGTATGGATTAATCAGTTTACGGCCTGCCCTGTGTTGCGCCTGAACATTGATGAGTATGATGTGCATGATCCGGCATCGGTAGATGCCATTTTGGCACAGATTGCAGCTGTCATTCAGCCTTCCAAGGAACCTCAAATGTAAAAATAAGATGCAAACAAAGACAAACATCCCTTTCATGGCCATTAGGCTGCTAAAAGGGATGTTTTTTCGTATCATGAGAGTGCCTGGGATGCATTTTGAACAAATGTAACATCGTTTTTCTAAGTAAATATGGAAATGGATACCTAATATATCTATTCTAACATAATGGATACATGGTCACTAAAAGTAGAAAGTTGTTGAAAAATAGGTCTTTTTGTGGTTTCATAGGAAAGGTGATTTCTGGAAAATTAGCATAAGCATGACTCAGGAGGGAAAGACAACGTGGAAGAGAAACAAGGAATTAAAATCGGTATGCCGATCATTGGTGGCTTAATTGCAGCCATTCTGGGAGGCATTGTATGGGCAGCCATTGCTGCAATGACCGAGTATGAGGTAGGACTTATTGCCATTTTGATTGGAGCGCTCACGGGCTACGCAGTTGTATTGTTCTCGAACAAACAAATTGCGACAGTACATAAGATCATAGCTGTACTTTTTGCTCTCGTAGGCATTTTGCTGGGTAAATATCTGACGGTGGTATACTTTACTTCGGAACTGTTTGGTGATGTAAGCGTAATGGAACTCGTGTTTGATAGCGAGATGATCAGTGCGTTTGTGGAAACCTTCCAGGATTATTTCAGTCAACCGATTGATTTGTTATTCATTGTGCTTGCGATTGTGTCTGCATGGCAGATTCCTGGCCGTATGGCGAGAACCAGCCTGGCTTCGGACGCGTCGTCATCGGATCACGCACCTAGAGCTTAATCCGATAGACATTGGACGTAGGAAGTGGAAGAAAAACGTAGTAAAGAGCAATCTACTTTATGCTGCACTTGTCGTTGGCAATAACAACGGAGAGAGCGTAAAGGTAACAGCAGATATTCATAAAGTGCTCAGAGTGAACACCAATATGAGTTGTTCACATTGCGGCTGAGTTACTTGGATACATAAAGGGACGTGATGCCTGAGGGCGTACGTCCCTTTTGTATATGGGCGGCAATGTCGGAAATATTGATATCGTGTGCATGATTATTGAAACAGCATGAATTAGGACGTCTCCCTTGATGACTATGGAGTTGAATATGGACATAGAGATGAATAATACTGCAATGGGCTCAGACAGTCTATATTATTTGTTTTGATCCGCAAATACAGCCATGGCATCTCTCATAAATACTGCCAAACCATCGCCAAACTGATCAATATTGCGTGTGAAGCGTTCATCGTCCACGTACATTTGACCGAGTCCTCTGAAGGCTTCAGGTGAGTAGCTTCCCATTTGGTTCAGCCAGGTGTACCATTCTTTGATGCCGGCCTGTGCCTCCACAGATGCTGGTTCTGTGTGACGAAGTGCAGCCAGATGTTTGTAGATTTCATTCATTTGATCGGATAGAGCCTTCTGCTTCTCGCCCGACTGACTGTGCAGCTTCTGGTTTGCCTGATCAACGGCATGGTCTCCCCAGCGCTCCCGCGCTTCCTGTTCGTACGGATTCTGGCTAAAATCAAATCCTTCGAATTGTTCTTTGGCTGTCATTTTAATTTCTCCTTTCACGTGTAAAACTGTTTTATCAATCGTAGCGATCATCTGGTCCAAGCGTTGACGCTTTTCCAATAGAATTAATCGATGCATATTTAGCGCTTCCTCCGGATCGAAGGAGGGGTTGTTTATAATGTTTTTGATCTCCTTCAGAGAGAAGTCGAGTTCCTTGAAAAACAAAATCTGCTGCAACCGTTCCAGATTGGCATCTGAATATAATCGATATCCGGCAGAAGTCACTTCGTCCGGGGTTAATAGTCCGATCTCATCATAGTGATGCAGTGTGCGCACACTGATCGAGGCGAGTTCGGCAACTTCTTTTACCTTCATGGCCATGTGTAAAACCTCCTTACAACACCGATTGTACAGTGTCACGTTACGTGAGAGTCAACAATTGAAAATGAAAAAACAAGATGCGAGCATGGAGGCTGCATCTTGATCATGGATTAGGGAGCTAGAAGTGACTAGATTATTGTATTAGTCACTTTAGGGGAGCGGAAGCGCTTCTGAGTCGAAGACATAGACTGCCGCACCGCAGGGGTGTTGTGAGGCTCCTCTGTTATGGAGAGGAGAGCGAGCAGTTGTGTGGGCTGCACATATGCATTCGGTGCAGCCCACGGGCTGGCAGTGCAGGGAGAGCATGGCTACGCCTGCATCCCGCGCACTGCCGCAGCGAACTGCGCAGCCGCTGCGCGCACATCGGCCGCGCCCGCGATGGCGGAGATGACGGCTACGCCGTCGGCTCCAGCCGCCATCACGGCGGCCGTGGTATCGGGCGTAATGCCGCCGATACCCACCATCGGAACTGCGATGCCTGCGGCGCGCAGTTCCGCTACCCCTGCGGGGCCCAGCACAGCGTGGGCATCCGCTTTGGAGCGCGTCGGGTACATGGGCCCGACGCCAAGATAGTCGGCGCCCGCCTGCACCGCACGGCGCGCCTCATCAACAGAGTGGGCGGATACGCCAAGCATCCGCCCATCTCCAATGCGGGCGCGTACCAGCGCCGCGTCCGCATCATCTTGGCCGACATGCACGCCGTCGGCCTCCACCGCTACAGCCAGCTCCACATTATCGTTTACGATGAACGGGACCCCGTGCTGGCTGCACACCTCGCGAAGCCGCAGTGCAAGCAAGCTGCGAGCTTCGCCAACCAGGGCGCCAGTTCCCTTTTCACGGAACTGGAACAGCGTGATGCCGCCAGCAATGGCCTGGCGCAGCACTTCCACCGGGTCTTGCGTCGTATTGACGCTGCCCATCACCAAATACACCTGCATCGCGCGTCGTACGGCTTCTGCATCCCAAGGGCGCATCACTGCTCACCTCGCTGTCTGCGCTGATACGCAAAATGATTCGTTGGTCCATGTCCAGCCCCAATCCCCAGCTCATCTTCGATGGCTGCCTGAATGAAGGCTCGCGCGGTCGTAACGGCAGCCAGAACCGATGAACCCTTAGCTAACTCTGCGGTGATGGCAGCAGAGTATGTGCATCCCGTTCCATGCGTATGACGTGTTACCACACGAACATTCTCCAGATAATGAAAAGACTGTCCATCGTAGAGCACATCCACGATCATGCCACTTCCTTCATCATGACCACCTTTGAGCAAAGCATACGTCGAGCCCATCTGTACAATCCGTCTTGCGGCTTCTTCCCGCTGACTCAGATTCGTAATGGACATCCCGGTGAGCAGTTCTGCTTCCGGAATATTGGGTGTTGTGATCAGGGCATGGGGCAATAGCTCTGTGACCAGCGCCTGTACAGCTTCCTGCTGAAGGAGAGGAGCACCACCTTTGGCGACCATCACGGGATCGATGACCAGATTAGACCAACGGTATTGTTGCCATTTTTCCGCGACGAGCCGAATAATCTCAGCACTATATAACATGCCGGTCTTCGCCGCAGTTGGCTGAAAGTCTTCCCCGGTCGAGTCCAATTGCTGGGCAATGCCATCATAAGGGATGGGAAAGACGCCCTGTACACCTGTAGTATTTTGGGCAGCAATAGCCGTGATAACGGTCATGCCGTATACCCCAAGCTCCTGGAACGTTTTCAGATCAGCCTGAATGCCTGCGCCGCCCCCGTTATCAGAGCCTGCAATGGTTAGCGCTTGAGCAATGTTCATACTGCACCTCCACGGATCTGACGTATCTGTGCGTGCTCTGCCAAGAGTTCAGGTGTCACTTGTGCCAGTTGATTCAACAACTCAATCTGAAAGCTGCCTGGGCCCTGATGTGCCGTGTGCTCTGCCGCTAGTTCAGCCGCTACGCCATAAAAAGAAAGCGCTTCAACAACACTGCCTAGAAGATCGGCTTCCAATTCCACTATGGCTGTAAAAGCGCCAATCACTGAACTTAGCAGACAGCCAGCACCCGTGACCTGAGTGAGCAGGGCATGTCCATTACTCGTGAGGAATGTGGATTGTCCATCGGTAATGATATCTTCTTTCCCCGTAATGACCACGACACAGCCGAGCTTATGTGCTGCCCGCTCCGCAATGCCGATCCGGTCACCCTCACCTGATCCTGCGTCCACACCTTTGATATTCCAGCTCTCACCGATGACATTGGCGACTTCCGCCACATTGCCGCGCAGTACTGTGAGGCGTAGCTCACGAACGAGCATCTGAACGGTTTCTGTACGATAGGCGGTTGCACCTGCACCGACGGGATCGAGCACAACAGGCACGTGATGTGTATTAGCTGATTGACCAGCCAATCGGATCGCCTGAACGACTTTGTCATCGAGTGTACCAATGTTGAGTACCACGGCTCCTGACATCTTGGCGACATCGGCAACTTCCTCATGAGCATAGGCCATAAAAGGGGACGCACCAAGTGCAAGCAGACCATTGGCTGTAAAGGGAGCCACGACAAGGTTGGTGATATTGTGTACCAACGGGTTTTGTGTACGAACACGTTCCAGATAAGACATATAATTTCCTCCTTGTTTTGTATGCGTTCCTGAATCCTTTGACCAAAAAGCTGTAAACGGCTGTTTATTCGGATATAGCGTATCTCAGGTTTCTTAGATTTCTGAGACCGCTTCAAATCCTTGATTAGGACGCTCAGATTCGTTAGGACTCGCTCCATGCTCTATTCCAGACATGTTAAGGCGCATTTAACTTTGCTTTGATTCCCTATGCTTCTTCTTTAGTTACTCTCCGTGCAGATTAATAAAAGCATCCTCGGCTTTCACTGATTCAGGAATCAATTCGTTTTCAACGAGCCATGCACGTACATTCTCCCACGACTCCATTTCCTGCCGACCAAACGGTTGACCTTCTTCATTCATAAGTGGCAGTAAAATAGCCAGACTTTTAGTTTCGATCTCGGCGTCCAGCGGAGACGTTTCATTCTCATGAGCGAGCAGAATATTCAAGGCTTCTTCTGGATGCTCCGTTACATATTTCTGTCCCTCCTGGATCGCTTTGACGAACCGGTTAAGTTGGTCCTTTTTCGCTTCAATGCCCGTTTCACTTGCAGTCAGAACCAATTCATAATAATCAGGCACACCATAATCGACGGGGTTAATTGATCTCATGGCATGTCCTTCTTTCTCCAGAATCAATTGTTCATGGTTAATAAAACCACCCATAATCGCATCCGCCTGTCCGGAAGCCAGCGAAGGAATCAGATCGAACCCGACGTCGACCAGATTCATGTTGTCGGGGTTGCCGCCATCGTGGCTAATCATCGTACGCACCATCGCTTCATACAGGGGAATCGAGGAATAGCCGACAGTCTTTCCTTCAAGATCTTTGGGTGAATTCACGTTACCATTGGCTTCGGTCAACAGATGCACAAGCGGATGCCGAACAACAGCAGCAATGGAACGTACAGGAATGTTCTCACTACGCGCAAGCAAGATTTGGGGTTGGTAGCTTAGAGCCAGATCAATTTTCCCGGCAGCAACAAGTTTGAGCGAATCATTGGTATCCGCAGGCATCTGAATTTCGACATCGAGACCTTGATCTGCAAAGTATCCTTTTTCTTGAGCAACGTAGATGAAGGAATGTACTGCATTCGGGTACCAGTCGAGCATGATGGACAGTTTATCTTTGGTGTCTGAGGCTGGTTCTGTTACAGACGAGTCTTTTTGCTCTGCATTGGTCACCGAATCTGTTGTTGGCGTGTTTTTGCTAGCACCTGTGGTACCACATCCGCTAACGATCAGCAACAGGCTGATGAGCATGATAGGAAGCAGGGAGTATATGCCTTTGTTATTCATAAATGAATTTCCTCATTTCATCGTTTGGATTTGTAAAGCTATTTTTTCTCTCCATGACACCGTATGCTAAATCGTTTCTCCAGCCAAGCAATCAGTGCAAACAAAATGATTCCCAGCAGGGATAACAGCACAATAGCGGCGAACATCGCATCCGTATTCATGTTGCTGGACATGCGGCGGCTGAAGTAGCCGAGCCCTTTACTGCCACCAAGCCATTCGCCTATCGTTGCACCAACCACGCAGTACACCACAGACATCTTTAGCCCCGAGAAAAAAGAAGGGAGTGCCAGTGGAACCTGGAGTTTGCGAAAAATATCCCATTTGCTAGCGCCCATGGTGAGCAGCAGTTCACGCTGCTCCGGATCGCCTTGGCGGAGTCCATCGTAGGTACTGACCACAATGGGGAAGAATGCGATCAGGAACACCACGGCGACTTTACTCCACAGCGTGTAGCCGAACCACAGGATGAATACGGGGGACAAGGCAATCAGCGGTATGGTCTGACTAATCACGATGAAGGGATATAAGGCCTTTTTAATCGATCGGTTCATATGCATGCCTGTCGCCAGCATAATTCCGCTCACTATGGACAAGCCAAAACCAACAGCAACCTCCATAAAGGTAGCAGGCAGATGTAGGGTCAGCAGCAGACGACGATGCTCAACCAGTGAGCCTGCGATGGCTGTGGGTGCGGGAATGATGAAGGAAGGCACCCATCCCATACGTACAATCATTTCCCAGATCGCCAGTAATAAGAGCATGAGCATAATAAACAAACCATATTGGGAAAGCCACTTCGAACACCACGTCCAGACGCTAACCTCAGCTCTATCATTTTGCATGCAATTGTTCCTCCAGTTGTTGCCTCATCTGCACGAGAGCCGGTTCGTAGATCAGGTCCGAATGCCTTGGACGTGGCAAAGGAACCGTCATTTCCAACAGTTGCTGACTTTGACCCCCTGGAGTTAACAGAATGATGCGGTCACTTAACAGCAGGGCTTCTTCAATGTCATGTGTAATAAATAAGAAGGTTTGGCCAAAGCCCTCCCACAGCTCCAACAACCAGCGATGCATTTCGCGTTTGGTTAAGGCGTCGAGCGCACCGAAGGGCTCATCCAGCAACATGAGCTGTCCGCCTGTAAGCAAAGTACGAAGCAGTGCGACCCGCTGCCGCATGCCTCCGGATAACTCATCCGGATAGGAATGTTCATAACCTGACAGGCCGAATCTTGCTAATCCAACCATGATGTCGGCCCGCAGCTTGTCCTTGTCCTGTCGGCCTGGTGCCAGCTCGGCAGGCAGCATGCAGTTCTCCATGACGGTACGCCAGGATAACAGCAGATCTTTCTGCGGCATATAAGCGACTCGTCCGAGCCTTTGTCCTTGCGGTACATCGGCAATGTCGATGGTGCCGACGGTAGGTTCAAGCAAGCCTGCGAGCAGCTTGAAGAGCGTGCTTTTGCCTGATCCGCTGGAGCCGATGAGCGAGACAAATTCTCCTTGTTGAACCTGAAGCGACACATTGGCGAGCACGGGGGAATCCTTTTTTTCGGGAAAAGCGAAGCTTACGTTGTGAATGGTTACATGGTTGTTCATCTGATCCTCACCCCCTTGATGTCAGACTGCTGGAATAACGACGGCATCTTGTACTCCGCAAAAAGAAACAAAAAAGACCCACCCATTTCCGGAGAAATGAGTGGGTCTGTAAGTTAGATCCGCAATTTATCTTCACATATACATGATAAAATTCCGCTTACTAAAAGGCCGCTCCACTTCCCTCCGCTGGTATGATCCAGATCAGGTTCAAAGGGTCCGAATAGTCATATTCGTCTCAGCCGCAGGGCTCCCCTAGTGCAAATGTACAAGATATGCAGTTGTGTATTCAGCATATATCACTTGAACATGAACTGTAAAGAGGCAGCATGATGGAATTCTTGAGGTGGACTTGGAGTCAGAACCTGAGAGTGAGGTTGTAATCATACAAATTTCAGTTGGAAATGATGATTTCATCGACCTGTAATGATTTGTAAAATGAGGATATTGAATAGAACAAGGAGAGGTTCCGATGAGAAATAAAATAAAAGATCCGTTCTGGTCCCATTATGTTGATCTGGTACGGACCGTGGTTGTCCCCTATCAATGGGAGGCACTGAATGATCGCATCGAGGGGGCTGAACCTAGCCGGGCCATTCATAATTTTCGCATTGCTGCGGGTGAAGAAGAGGGTGAGCATTATGGCATGGTATTTCAGGACAGTGATGTGGCCAAGTGGATCGAAGCTGCGTCATACCTGCTTGCAGCCCAACCAGATCCAGAGCTGGAACGCATTGTGGATAGGGTCATCGAGACCATTGCTCAGGCTCAACAAGCTGACGGTTACTTGAATACCTACTTCACACTAAAAGAACCTGGAGCACGCTGGACGAATCTGGCGGAATGCCACGAACTGTACTGTGCAGGTCATATGATTGAAGCGGGTGTCGCTTATTATGAGGCAACGGGTAAGCGTAATCTGCTGGATGTGGTCATTCGTCTGGCCGATCATATTGGGACGGTATTCGGTACAGAACCTGGACAATTGCCTGGATATGATGGGCATCAGGAGATTGAACTGGCCCTATTCAAGCTGTATCAGACCACCGGGAAAGAGGCCTATCTGAATATGAGCCATTATTTTCTTGAGCAGCGGGGGAACAGTCCACATTATTTTGTGCAGGAATGGGAGAAGCGTGGGCGTAGTGTGCATTTTGGAGAGCTGGATATGGTTCACCGTCATAGCTACTCTCAGTCTCACCTTCCGATTCGAGCGCAGGATACAGCGGAAGGCCATGCGGTTCGCTTGGTGTATATGTGTGCTGCAGTGGCAGACGTAGCGGCAGAGACGGGAGATGAGTCGCTGAAAGAAGCATGTGAGCGATTATGGAGCAATACGGTCAACAAGAGAATGTACATTACGGGGAGCATCGGTTCATCTGCCAAAGAGGAAGCATTCACAGGGGATTATGACCTGCCGGGAGACACTGCCTATGCGGAGACCTGTGCGTCGATTGGATTGATTTTCTGGGCAAAACGCATGTTTCAGATCAAGCCGGACAGCAAGTATGCGGACGTATTGGAGCGAGCACTGTACAATACCGTAATTAGCGGCATGTCACTGGATGGACAACGCTTCTTCTATGTGAATCCGCTCGAAGCCGATCCGGAGCTGCTCAAGGTGAATCCGAATTATGCACATGTGCGGACACGTCGGCAGGGATGGTTCGGTTGCGCCTGCTGCCCACCCAATATCGCACGGTTACTGGCTTCATTGGATCAATATGTGTATACCACCGATGAGGCTGCATCCACACTGTATGTGCAATTGTATATCGGTGGCGAAGCAGCATTCACGCTGAATGGTACGGACTTTTCCGTAAATATGAACTCGACCTATACCTCCAACGGAGAAGCGGTTATCCGGATCGAGTCTGTTTCCGGGGAGGAGACAGGATTCACAATGGCATTAAGAAAACCGGATTGGTGTGTATCTCCGGAGTTGTGGATTAACGGAGAAAAGGCAGATGTAGACGACGCTATAATTGAATGCGGTTACATGAAAGTGCAACGATGCTGGCAAGCCGGAGATGAGATCAGGTTACGTTTTCCCATGGAGGTGTTACGCATGAGAGGCCATGACTACATCAGGGATACGTTTGGTAAAGTTGCCATTCAGCGCGGACCCTTTATGTATTGCCTTGAAGAAACGGATAACGGTGCAGGATTATATCGTATTGAATTACCCGCATCAGCGGAATTTGAGGTGAATCATGGGGGAGTGAATCTGTTGGGTGTTCCCGATCTTACCATAGAAGCAAGGCGACTCGTAAGTCATGAGGATGGTGCAGTTCAACTATATCGCAGTGATGTGAGACGGGAGGTTCAACCCGTGACGCTACGATTCGTTCCCTATTTTACATGGGCGAATCGGGAAGAGGGCGAGATGAGTGTCTGGGTTCGAGAGTGGGACGGAGAGGGTCAGCAACAACATGGAAAGGAGGTGATTCACGGGGACTGAAGCAGGTTTGGAATCGGTTGTTGCGAACTCCGTTCAGATAAGACGGAAGAATGAAGAACGGTTATAAGTCGTGTACCAGCCTATGAACGTTAACGATGAATCCATTGAGGAGGCCAAGTTCATGAGGTTTAAAATGATGTTGACCGCAGTGCTATTCCTGGCGGCTGCGCTTGTATTTGCTACGGATCAAACGTATGCCCACGAGTTGTCCACTGACAAGCTCATTCTCCAGACGGGAAGTCATGGCGAAATCTCTTCCATTAAGATCAAGGGCGATGCTTTTCCGACGGAATACGTTATGAATGCAACCGTTGCGCCAGAACAAAATACAGCAGACCACCAGTGGCTCGGTGAACTGATGTTCACGTACAGACTGAATGGTGGGGCGTGGACGAAAGCCTGGACCAATCTGTCGGCAGATGGGCGAACCATCACGAATTCCGGCAATCAGGTGACGGTGACCTATGCGAATGCATCGAATGCTCAAGGTATCCGTAATTTCAAAGTGATCGAGACCTACACCACCCAGACAGATGGCTCCATTCTGTGGAAGATTGAAGTGCAGAATACGAGCGGACAGAAGCTTGAGATTGGTGATCTGGGTCTGCCCTTGCCATTCAATGAACAGTGGACCTATGGTGATGCGATCTATGAGACACGGGTCGTTACACACTCGTTTGTTGGCAACAACAGCTCCTATATTACGGCCAGCCGCCCAAGCGGTATCGGTTCTTATCTGATGCTGATTCCAGATGCAACGACAGGAGCCGGATTCGAGTATCAGGATCGGTGGCGGAATGAGGAGCACCCGGGTAGCAAGTGGGCCTGGAATCCGGCAAATGAAGGCAAATGGATTGAAGGACTCAACGTTTTCTATATCCATTCCAACGTGATCAAATCCACCAACCGGGGATATCTGCCGAATACAAGCCTGGTTCTGGAAGCAGGCCAGTCCAAGACGTACGGATTCAAGTTCCTGGCTATTGCGGATGAACATGCAGCGAAGAATGCACTATATAACGCGGGACTTATTGATGTAACCGTAGTTCCAGGCATGATCGTGCCGACCAACCAGAAAGCGAAGGTGGATCTGCGTACGACCAAGACCATCACCAAAGTGCAGTATGCGAATGGAACGGTTGTGCCGTTAAAGGAAAGCAAGCCTGGCGATCATAAAATCTATGAATTGCAGTTCAGCCAGCTAGGGCCCAATAACGTGACTGTGGAGTATGATGGCGGCAAAAAAACGGTGCTGCAATTCTATGCCATTGATCCAGTCGACAAAGCGTTGCAGGATCATTCGACCTTTATGGTGGATAAAACCCAGTGGAACTTGCCGGGGGATATCCGGGACAAAGTGTTTGATGACTGGATGATGAATACCAAGTCCAAGCGCAATGTGTTCAATGGCTACTGGGGTTGGGGCGATGACTGGGGATTGACACATGGACAGTTTCTGGCTGAAAAGAACACGCTGACACCCGTTGCCCGGGAAATTCGGGCCGTGGATGATTACCTGGAGACAGCGATCTGGACCAATCTGATGAATGGACATCATGAAGATTATCTGATTCACGATTTTCTGATGCCAGAGCCGAATACCACACCAACCTACCGTGGATATGCCTATCCACATGTGTATAACACTTATTTCAGCATGTATAAAATTGCGGATTTATACCCTGATCTCGTTACTTACAAGCATGACAAAGAAACCTATCTGCTGCGCGCTTATAACATTTTCAAAGCCCTCTACGAGGGGCCTGTCGCCTACAACTGGAATACTGGGCTGATGGGAGAATTGACGACTCCCGATATCATTCAGGCTTTGAAAAAAGAAGGGTATGACACGGAGGCCAACGATATCATCACGAAAATGCGAACCAAATACGGGAATTTCAAGAATACGACTTATCCTTATGGCTCTGAATACAGCTATGACAATACGGGTGAGGAAGCCGTATACACGCTGGCGAAGCTGCATTCCGATCAAGTAGCAGAGCAGAGTAGAGCATTGGAGATTATGGGGAAAATCAACCTCAAGACCCGTGCTTCCCGTGGACATATGCCGGTGTGGTATTACTACACGGACCCGGTAACGATTACGGGGGAGAATTGGTTTAACTTCCAGTACACAACCTCTCTGGCTGGATACGCCATGGATGACTGGATTCGGTTCCATGAAGGCAGCAAGCGGGAAGAACAACAGCGCTTGTCCTATGCCGCGAAGATTGCTAACGTAGGGGCCATTAACTCGGGACAGATCAGTGCTGACCCGGACAATTTTGGTGCAGCTTCCTGGACGTATCAGGCCGAGAAAGGAAACTATGGTACGAATGGAACTGGCGGTGGAGCCAATGTACCGTTATTGAATGGTTGGCGCGGGATGACAGGGGAAGCAGACCTGGGCTTGTTCGGTGCATTGCAGACATTAAGTGCAGATATTGCGGTGGACCCGATCTTTGGACTGACAGGGTACGGTGCAGATGTCACGTTTACGAATGGACAATATAACATCACGCCACTGGATGGATTGTTCAAGAGGCTTAATCTGATTACTGAAAAACTGTACATTGAATTGAACAAAGACCAGTATACAGGGGCCAAACTGGCTGTAGCGAAGGATTATGTCTGGCTGGATATGAAGAATCTGACACCAGGCCAGCCACACCAGACGTCCATTACGTTCCAAGGGCTGAAAACAGGCACATATCTGATCAAGGTGGACGGTCAGGTGAAAGGCAAATTCAATGCCTATCAACCGGTGAATACGTTGAAGGTAGATGCAGGTACAGCGGCGTCTTACAATGTGGAGCTTACGCCTACGACGCCGGATGCCAATGCGGCTCCAACGGTAGACGCAGGAACGGATTCTTCCATCACACTGCCGGAGAAGATTCGCCTTCAGGGGATCGTCACCGATGATGGACTGCCGAGTGGTCAGTTAACCTTGGGATGGAGTTTGGTGAATGGACCGGCAGGAGCACAGGTCTCTTTTGCATCGCCAAATTCAGCGTATACGCAGGCAACCGTTTCGGTTGCGGGTGTCTATACATTCCGATTAACGGCTAATGATTCAATATTGTCGGCAAATGACACCGTGCAAGTGACGGTGAACGCCGCACCGCCACTTCCGGAGAAGATGGCACAGTATAATTTTGATGAGAACACAGGCACGGCTGCCGCGGATTCTTCCGGTAGTGGCAACCATGCGACGGCCAAAGGCACAACATCCTGGGTAACAGGCAAAAAGAATCGTGCCATTAGTCTGTCAGGTACGGACGGTTATGTGCAACTACCTGAAGGTATTGTCAGCATGGCGGATTCTGTCACGATCGCAACTTGGGTAAAAGCTAACGCACTCAGTGACTTTACGCGCATTTTCGATTTTGGTCCGGGGACGGGAACCTATATGTTCCTGACACCGAAGGTGGGGAACAATATGAGATTTGCGATCACCACTGGAGGTAATGCTGCAGGCCAGGAACAGACGATTAATGTGCCCGGTCTCCCGGTGGGCGTGTGGAAACATGTGACCGTTACGCTGGGAGGAAACACGGGAATCATCTACGTGGATGGTGTGGAAGTCGGGCGGAATAACAATATGACGTTGAAACCGTCCAGTCTCGGTCAGACCAAGAATAACTATATTGGCAAGTCACAGTACCCGGATCCTTATTTTAACGGGCTCATTGATGATTTCCGTATCTATAGTCGTGCGCTGAGCGCAACCGAAGTGGCAACCCTTGCATCCAGCAATTCGCTGGCCCTGAATGGGGAGGATGAAGTTGTTGCCATACCGGATTTGGGTGAAGAGAACACACCTCAGCTGGACGTTAGTGAGGTGGGAAGTGTGGATTTGACGACTGTGGTGGGTGAAATGCCAACCTTGCCTGCCGTTGTTGCTGTGACGTATAGCGATGGTACAACAAAGGACGTTGCTGTGGTCTGGAATGAAGTCCCGGCTGAGCAAATTGCCGCTGCGGGCACGTTCACGGTTGAAGGAGCCGTGGAGGGTACGGAGTTGAAGGCGCAAGCGAACGTGACGATCATTATTGCAACGGGAGAGGAGCCAGTGGCTGGTGAAAGTTGAATGGATGTTGCCGTTAACCGTCACGTAACAGGTACTAGGTAGCATCCTAAATATCCGATATTATTGCGGAATGTACATGAAGTAGCGCCCAGTTTGTTCGAAGAAATGCGTTGCAGAGCAACGTGATCTCGACCTACCGGGCGCTATTTTGCTATATCAACTTGGACAGACTTATAGCGACTTGGGTTTGTATTCGGTACCGGTAAATTTGTTACGGAAGTTGGAGGGTGAGATACCTTCTTTTTTGGAAAAGCAGGAAGAAAAGTAGGATACATGATTGAAGCCGATCTCCTCGGCAATGCGAGCAACGGACCAGGCCGTTTGCAGCAGCAGCTTTTTGGCCTGTTCGAGTCTGAAGTGTAACAGATATTCCATAGGTGTCATGCCGTAGACTTTCAACATACTTCGGGCCAGATAGTTCGGGTGATAATTCAGTTCCTTTTGCAGCAAAGGATTGGAGATTGGAAGTGAGTAGTTATGACGGATATATAATTCAATCTTCTCGGCGATTCGAATGGCGGTTACATCGGACAGGGAGGATAGTCCACGATCGAGATGCTGCATGAATTGTTGAAAGGTCGCCTGTCTTTTCCAGTTTCGCATGGACTGGGGCTCCTGATCAAGCTGTGAAAAGTGTTCCAGCATCTCCATTTCCTTGGGTGAAATTCGCAGATGTTTGGGAATGAAGATGGAACATACATCACAATGATTCAGATATGCGCTTTTCTTGTGTGTTTCAATAAGGTGGGCCTGATTCGCCAGACACTCATCCATATCGCTGGATTGCTTCCAGCTGCCATAGGTTTGAAAATGAATCCAGAGCAGTTCTGTCTCCGTTTCACATGCAGCACTGCCATAATGGTGGCCATCAGGCATCAGAATCAAGGCTTCTCCTTCCTGAAGTCGCCATTCCGTTCCATTCTCGTTGATGGCGAGAGAACCACGGGTAACAACAATGAGATCAAATACACCGATGTCACTGCGGCTGATATGGTATTCACCAGCTTCGTAATACGCACGTCCACAATCGATAAAATAGGGAATGGGCGGGGTGATGAAGTGAAGTATGGGTGAGTCCAATCCGGCACCTCCGAACAGGTTGGAATATTTAAAATTCATGTTGGCATCGAGCATTTATTTTTTATGATACAGCAAGTAACATAGAAAATAAAGCGCTTACGAAATTGGCTTTATCCTTCATCTGATTCATATCACAGCCTTGGGAAGGGGATTGTACATGAAGAAAATGCTGGTTTGGTTAGGGGTATGTATTCTTGCGGTGATGACGGTCTTGAGTGGATGCAGTACGACAAAGGAAGCGTCCAATGGGTCATCTGGGGGAAACGGAGGAAACGCACAAGGGGGAGCGACCAAACTCATTTTCTGGACGTTTGTAGATGCGCATCAGAAGTTTTATGAAAGTATGGCAGAGCAGTGGAATCAGGAACATCCGGATCAACAGATTGAATTGGAAGCGACCACGATTCCATACGATGATATGCATACGAAGCTGCTGCTTGCATTACAGTCGGGTGTAGGTGCACCAGATCTGGTGGATATTGAGCAGAGTAAATTCCCCAATTTCATGAAAGGTGTCCCGCAACTGGTGGATCTGACAGACATGATCAAGCCAGAACTGAATAACATTGTACAATCCCGTGTCGAGATCTACAGCAAGGAAGGCAAGTATTACGGTATCGATTATCATGTCGGTGCGACTGTAATGTACTACAACCAGGAGATTTTGGATCAAGCGGGTGTGAATGCAGATGATATCAAGACCTGGAGTGATTTTGAACAGGCAGGAAAACAGGTGCTCGCGAAGACAGGCAAACCGTTGATTACATTTGAAGGTAACGGTAACTGGTCCTGGTGGCCGGCCATCAGTCAACAGAAATCAGATCAGGTGGATGCAGACGGCAATGTGACGGTGAACGCGGCTGTAAATGTGCAGACGATGAAGTTCTTTCAACAGATGGTGAAGGAAGGGGTAGCTGCTGTCGCTCCAGGGGCAGGACATGATACGGAAGAATACTTCGGTTACATGGATCAAGGCAGTGCTGCGGCGGTATTTATGCCATTCTGGTTCATGAATCGGTTCACGGACCATATTCCCGATCTGAAGGGGAAAATGATCATTCGTCCGATGCCGGCATGGGAAGAGGGCGGCAATCGTTCAGCGGGTATGGGCGGAACGGCAACGTCCATTACGAATCAGTCTGGCGCTGTGGAGCTTGCGGAGCAGTTCCTCGCTTATGCGAAATTATCCAAGGAAGGTAATCTTCAGATCTGGAAACAGCTCGGATTTGACCCGATTCGTACCGACGTATGGACCGATTCAGCGATGAAGGAATCGAACAAATACACGGATTATTTCGGGGACGATATCTTCGATACGCTGCTGAGTGTGAAAGATGAGATTGCTCCGGTCAATATTCGGGAGAAGTCACCCGAAGTATTTGATGCGGTCCGTAACAAAGCCATGCCAGATATCTTCATTAATCTGAAAGACCCTGAGCAGGTATTGAATGAGGTGCAGGCTGAATTAACCCGTTAAGCTGAATGGTTAGGCTTAATCATCAATTACGTTTCTTTCATACAGAGTATACAGTTCATTCCGGGTTGGAGGTTGGTCCACAGTGCAGCTGCAAAAGGAAACAACGGTTTCTGTACACGCCACCAGGCGGCGGAGAGTACGGATGAGTGCCAGAACATGGGCACCGTATCTGTTTGTGTTACCGTTCATTTTGTCTTTTCTCATCTTCTTTGCCTACCCGTTATTTCGAGCTGGGGTTATGAGTTTCCAGCAGGTGCTCCCCGGAGACGTACAGTATGTGGGGCTTGAGCATTACAGTAAACTGTGGAATGCCGATTTTCGGGCAGCGTTGTGGAATAGTACGCGTTACACGTTCTGGACGCTGCTCCTGCTGGTACCCGTCCCGCTTGTGCTTGCTGTATTACTCAATTCAAGTCGCATGATGGCTCGTAATGTTTTCCGCTCGGCTCTGTTTATTCCGGCACTCACCTCCGTTGTTGTAGCGGGGGTTGTGTTCCGGCTCATCTTCGGCGAACTGGATGGTGCGCTGATGAATTCCATCCTGAACCTGCTGGGTATTCCCAGCCAGCAATGGTTGTACAGTTCGTCCCTTGCGATGGTCGCACTCGTTGTACTGGCAGGTTGGCGCTGGATCGGAATTAACATGCTGTACTTTCTATCGGCATTACAGAGCATCCCCAAAGATCTGTATGAGGCGGCAGATATCGATGGGGCGGGTGTATTGAACAAATTCACCAAGATTACCGTGCCGATGCTCAAACCGATCACGATCTACGTGATAACGATTACTTTGTATGGCGGATATGCCATGTTCACGGAGAGTT
Source organism: Paenibacillus sp. USHLN196 (assembly GCF_037144955.1). Classification (NCBI taxonomy): domain Bacteria; kingdom Bacillati; phylum Bacillota; class Bacilli; order Caryophanales; family Paenibacillaceae; genus Paenibacillus; species Paenibacillus sp. USHLN196. The sequence goes on from NZ_JBBCYH010000002.1 coordinate 19,750, forward strand.
ACATGCTCTGGGCGGGGAAACCATCTCCGCAGAATATCGGATTAACGATGGTGGGGTATATCTACCAACAAGGTTTCCAGTATTTCAATCTGGGATTCGGCGCAGCAATTGGCATTACGTTGTTGGTGATTACACTCGTGATTAGTATGCTTCAACTGACCGTACTCGGCATGTTCAGGAAGGAGGATTAGGACGTGATGCATAGATTGGGAATCAAACTGAATCTGGCCTCGCTGCTGTTACTGTTGTTGTTCGTAATCTTGGGTATCTTGATGCTGTTTCCGTTATATGCACTGATCCTCGCTTCACTGAAACCGGCTACGGAACTGTTTCGATATGGACTCAATGTCCGATGGGATTGGGCATTGATGAGCTTCGAGAATTATAAATCGATCTTCACCGGCACGGGAGCAGCAGGAAACTATTTTACATGGTACAAAAACAGTCTCGTCATCACAGCATTATTCACGGTATTAAGTTTGCTGTTCTCCTCCATGGTCGGATATGGCCTGGGGGTCTATCGGTTCAGGGGGCAGAATCTGATCTTTACCTTGGTGCTGGTCGTCATGATGATCCCGATGGAGATTATCCTTCTTCCCTTATATGAACTGACGATTAAGTTGAAGCTGATCAATACGGTGTGGGGCGTTATTCTGCCTTTCATCGTGGCACCTTTACCGATTTTCTTCTTCAGGCAGTTTGCGCAAGGTCTACCGAAGGATTTTATGGATGCAGGAAGAATTGACGGTTGTACGGAGTTTGGCATCTTCTTTCGGATTATGGTGCCGCTGATGGCTCCTGCATTTGGGGCGATAGCCATCTTGCAGGCGATGAACAGCTGGAATAACTTTCTCTGGCCACTCGTGGTGCTTCGGACAACAGAACAATTTACCTTGCCAATTGGACTCGCGTCTTTCGTATCACCACTCGGCAATCATTACGAAGAACTAATCGCTGGAGCCGTACTTGCCATTGTACCTATTCTGATTCTGTTCCTGTTCTTCCAGCGATTTTTTATCTCAGGACTCACGGTTGGCGGGGTCAAAGGATAATGGGTTAAACTTTCAACCTCGTAAACAGTTCAACAATTTACCTCGGCTCACGAACCCGATATAATAGGGATGGCGCATATTGGCCGGATCACAAATGCAGGTGGGATTGCTCCCTCCGAAGCAGAATGGGGACCCGAGTTGAAAACGTTCAAAAAAGTATATATTGAGATCACAAGTATCTGCAATCTGGCATGCAGCTTCTGTCCGCAGACACAGCGTGCCAAAGGATTCATTGACCCTGAAGTCTTCAACAATATACTGGATCAAGTTAAACCACATACCAACCATATTTATTTACATGTCAAAGGTGAACCCTTGTTGCATCCCAAAATAGATCTGCTGCTTGATTCCGCACATGAGAAGGGACTCAAGGTGAACATTACAACGAATGGTACGCTGCTGCCCAAGACTCAGCATAAATTGCTTGGCAAACCGGCGCTGCGGCAGATGAACTTCTCCCTACACAGCTTCGACGGGCATGAAGGTTCAACTGATCGTGACGGATACCTGAGCAACATTCTGTCTTTTGTACACGAAGCGGTGAAGCACAACGTCATCATCTCATTCCGGCTGTGGAATCTGACGCAGGATAACTTCACAAATGCTCAGATGAATCGAAATCGGGAGACCCTTGAAGTGCTGGAACGCGAGTTCAATCTGGACTTCCGCATTGAGGAAAAAGTGGTTCCAGGCAGCGGGGTCAAAATCGCCCCGAATGTATACCTGAACCAGGACCATGAATTCCAGTGGCCAAGTCTGGATGCACCGGAAGATGACGGGAAAGGCTTTTGCCATGCACTACGTGGTCAGGCGGCTGTACTTGTCGATGGAACGGTGGTTCCATGCTGTCTTGATGGTGAGGGTGTCATTAACCTCGGTAATGTGCACGAGAAGTCATTCTCGGAGATTATTGAGGGTGAGCGAGCGAGCAATCTGGTGTATGGTTTTTCCAAGCGGGAAGCTGTGGAAGAGTTGTGCCGGAAGTGCGGTTACCGTCAGCGGTTTGGAGCCTAGAATATAAAGTGAATACAATCATGTTTTCATAAGATCATGTTGTCTGTAACAGATGATGTGGTCTTTGTTGTGTATATTGAGGTTGTAAATAGAGCATATCCGAAGTTGATATCGGTACATAACAAGTAAACATGATACTGCAAAGAATACTTAGACATCAGGTATTATGCTAAAAAATGTAAACATGACCTAATGATTATTCTCGTAACATTCCCTTTTTTGGTAGGATCAGGGTAGGTTCTGAACACAGAGATTTCTCTCTAGTGTATATGAAGACAAGTCTCTGCTTGAACCCATTCAATCCAAATAAGGGAGGATGTTTATTGATGAAAAAGATGTTGACGGTATTGTTGTCGGTTGGTCTGCTTGCTTCTGCATTTGGTGCAATTCCGGTGTCTGCTGCTCCCGAGATTGTGAAGACAACAATCATTGTTCCCAAAGGAACAACGTATGATGGTAAAGGCAAGAGTGTTGCCGCTGATCCCAAAACATTAGGAGATGGCAGCCAGGCCGAGAACCAGAAACCCATTTTCCGACTGGAAGCAGGAGCTACGTTAAAAAATGTTGTGATTGAAGCACCAGCGGCGGATGGGGTGCACTGTTATGGCAACTGCAATATTGAAAATGTAACCTGGAAGGATGTCGGTGAGGATGCGCTCACGTTAAAATCCGCAGGGACTGTGAACATTACAGGTGGTGCAGCATACAAGGCCTATGACAAAGTGTTCCAGATGAATGCCTCCGGTACGATCAACATCAAAAATTTCAGAGCGGATGATATCGGCAAGCTGGTGCGTCAGAATGGCGGAACATCCTATGCAGTCACAATGAATGTGTCCAACTCGGACATTTCCAATGTGAAGGATTCCATTTTGCGGACAGATAGCAGCTCAACTGTGGGGAAAATCACGAATACACGGTATTCCAAAGTACCAACGTTGTTCAAGGGCTTCGCTTCAGGAAAAACGAGTCAGTCCGGAAATACGCAATATTAAGGCATTGCCACAAATACCCATCTGATGTACATTAGAAGCAATGAAATAAAGTGAACCGGGAGCTCAATGAAGTTGGGCTGAGAGAGTGGCCTTGTGCCGCTGACCGTACATCTGATCTGGGTAATGCCAGCGTAGAGAACATGGATTTACAATATGTAAGGGTGAAATGTGCAAATTAATGGGGGATAACAACAGGACTTCTCTTCAGCTGTGGTGAATTTTCTGCTACAACGGAGAGAGAAGGATTGATATTCCGTCTTTGCGTCAACCATCCAATACATGATTGTGAGAATTGTACACTGTACGTAAGGCCTTCCCGGAACCGGGGAGGCTTTTTCGTTTATTTTTAGAGGTTGTTCAAAAAGTCTGCTTTTGATTACGAAGGATGCCTGACGGCATCATCAGCATCGAATATGGAATTCAGCCGAAATGTCCGTTGCTCACGTAGTTTTCCCTACGCTCCGCTACTCCATTTCTAGCTTCATCCCATCTTCTTGGTACTGAAAACTAGTCTTTTTGAACACACACTTTTACAACCCCCACAGGGAACAAAGGAAGGAAGTTGAGAAGATGGCAACAACAGCAGGCAACAAGCGATTGAAACTAACAGATATTCTGGTAACCATCGTGATCGCAGTAGTGTTTGGGGTGATTTACAAGATATGGGGACCTACATATGACTTGATGAAACCATTTGGCGTTCATGCGGAGCAGATGATCTATGGCATGTGGTTTATGGCGGGCACGTTTGCTTTTGTCATCATTCGTAAACCAGGCGTGGCTATTCTTGCTGAAGTTGCGGCTTCAACGGTAAGTGCCTTTCTGGGCAGTGAATGGGGCATGTCCACACTTGTATACGGTCTGTTGCAAGGATTGGGAGCCGAGATATTCTTCGCAGCATTTTTGTATCGCAAAACCAATCTGTTTGTCACCTGTCTTGCAGCCATAGGAGCCGCAGCGGCTTCGCTTTTGCTGGATTACCAATACGGGTATATTGATTCACTCTCGGCCTGGAATTATACGTTATTTATCGGATTCCGCTTCATCGGAAGCATCTTGATTGCAGGAGTGTTCGCTTATTATCTCGCCAAAGCATTGGAACTGACCGGTGTAACACGTTCACTCAGACCGGTATCCAAACAGGATTATGAGGCGCTGGATTAGATGAACGGGGAAGGGAATTCGCAAGCGGTAAGTGTGACAAATCTAAGATGCAAGTTCCCGGGAGAGAAAGCCTTGGTATTTCAAGGCTTGTCTCTTTCTGTGCGTCAAGGAGAGAAAGTGCTGTTGCTTGGCCCGAGTGGCTCCGGTAAATCGACGTTATTGCAAATTTTGAGCGGTTTAATTCCACGTTCGGTAGAGATTCCGATGAAATGTGATGATATTCAGGTTCCCGCCAAAGCAGGAGTGGTCTTTCAAGATCCGGATACCCAGTTCTGTATGTCCTTTACGGATGAAGAGATCGCATTTGTTCTGGAAAACCGAAATATTTCGCGTGAAGAGATGCCTACTCTGATTGAATATGTTCTGAAACAAGTGGGGTTATCCTTTGAACAGAATCGTGTATTGATCCAGTCCATGTCTCAGGGGATGAAGCAGCGTCTTGCGATTGCTTCAATGCTTGCCATGGACCCGGAGGTATTGTTTTTGGATGAACCCACTGCACTGCTGGATGATGAGGGGACTTCCCAGGTGTGGGATACCGTCAGAAGGATCGCCAGTGACAAAACGATCATCATCGTTGAACACAAAATAAACAAGATTGTAGATATGGTCGACCGCATCATTGTGTTATCACCTGAAGGAAAAATTGTGGCGGATGGGCCAGCACAGCAGGTATTTACGGATGAACGGGGCAAGCTGAAGGCTTATGGAATCTGGTATCCGGGTGTGTGGGATGAGCACGAGCAGGCAGCTAAGCAAGAAGAGGGAAGTGCTTCTGGAGAGCTTCAAGTGCGTGTGGATCACGGCATCTCAAGTTTGGAAACACAGCAATCGTCTGGCTTATCCAATACACCGGGTATATCCCCCATATCTCACGTCTCATCCTTATCGCCTGTATCACCCGCTTATCAGCCTGCACTGGACTTGCAGCAGTTCACCGGATGGCGTGGGAAAAGACCCTTCATTCAGGTAGAACAGGCCAAAGTATGGCATGGGGATTGGATTGGTATTGTCGGAGCTAATGGAGCTGGCAAGAGTTCATTGTTGTTATCTCTGATGAATATCCTGAAAACAACAGGTCATTATGAGGTGGACGGTCAGCCTTCTGGCAAAACAGAGCAGCTTGCAGATCGAATCGCGTTTGTATTTCAGAACCCGGAGTTTCAATTTGTGACGAATACCGTCGCGGAAGAAGTAGAATTCTCATTGCTGGGGGGCAGGCTTACAACGGAAGAAAGACTTGCCAGGACTGACCATATGTTGAATCAATTTGGACTAATCGACCTCTCCGAGCGTCATCCCTACCAATTATCGATGGGGCAGAAACGACGCTTGAGCGTTGCCTCTGCACTGGTGAGAGAGCAACGAATACTGCTGTTGGATGAACCTACTTTTGGACAGGATGCCCGTAATACGTTTGCCATGTTAACACAACTGGAGCAATTGCGGCGTGAAGGAACAGCTATTGTGATGGTTACCCATGATCGTGAAATTGTAAAAAGATATTGCACCCGAATCTGGACGGTAGATGAGGGGAGGTTATCTGATGCAACTGTCGTTTCCTCACCGTGAAACCTGGCTTCATAACGTCAATCCGGGATTAAAGATGATCATTCTGACGATGATGTTTGTCATCGTTATCCTCATTCACAATCTGAATGTAATGGCCAACGTTGCTTTGGCGATGATGCTGTTACTGTGCTGGACAGGTCACCCATGGTATAGATTGATGCTGTACGCATCACCATTCATTCTGGTGTTTATCTCCACGTCTACAGGTATGATGATGTTTGGTAAGGGTGAGACCACATGGTATAAGTGGGGATTGATTCACATTACCGAGGAGAGTTTCTATCGCGGTCTACACTTGGGTTTTCGCTCGCTGACTATGGCAGCGGCTGGCTTGCTGTTCGGACTGACAACGAAGCCGGTAAGGCTGTTTTATTCCCTGATGCAGCAATGGAAGCTTCCTGCAAAATATGCCTATAGCTTTCTGGCCGCGATGCGCATGATCCCCATTTTGCTGGATGAATTCCAGACGCTCCGTTATGCGATTCGTATTCGTGGAACACAGCAACGCGGCTCTCGCTGGAATGTGTATGGTACACTCAAGCGTTACGCTATTCCGCTGCTGGCACAGAGCATTCGCCGTGCACAGCGAATGGCGGTAGCGATGGAAGCGAAAGGGTTCACAGATGGCGCGAGCCGAACGTATTACATTCAGATTGGCTATTCGCGAGCTGATCTGTGGTTCGTATTTTATTATATTCTCACCTTAACAGCTGCTTATTACATGGGTGTCACCTTTCCCTATCATGCTACGATGTTGGATGTAAGGTAATACTGGAAGATAGCGAGAAATATATTGAGGTGAAAGGTAACTTTTTCCTGTTTGTGACGTCTATATGGAAATAACTTCTAATGGATGGGGATGAACGAGAGTGAAGACGGGTCCTGACTGGCAGAGAATAGGCTACAAATGGATTACCTTGACTGGAGTATCTGCTGTGCTGTTGACGGGATGGATGCTGCTGGATTCCAAAATGGTCGCCCTTGGAGGACAAGCTTCGGCTACCACGCCACAAGCGTTGGGTGCAAGTTCTCAAGTCTTATCAACACAGTTGGCCTACAAACAAGGAGATACCGTTACGTTCATGAATGACATACCTTTGTTCAAAAACAGAAGGGACGGCAGTGTGGCTGCTGACCAGCTGGGGATTGAATACTATACAACAAAAAAACGAAAAGTATACGTTGGCCTCGGTTCGAGGCGAGTGGGTGCAGCTTAAGTCAACCGATTATGGAGACTTTTGGCTGCCAAGTTGGTATGCCCTGAAGGAGAGCAGAAGCATGACGGAGACAGCTCCCCAAAGCTTCACGCTCCAATCAGGCAGTAAGCTGTATCTGGCTCCAGATAGTTCTACAACCTGGTCTTTTGAGAAAGCGCTAACGGATAAGGCTGTTATTGTTGCAAAGTGGAAAGGATGGTATGGGGTCTCCATTGCCCCACGAGTCTGGAATAAAGAATCCTCCACGTATCGGCCAGGACTCTTCTGGATCAAGGCACAGGCTATAGAACAGCGGATGAATGTGGCTGATGGCTGGTACCAACAGGATGCATCGCTGCCAACTTTGGTTATACGCCATCTGACAGATATTAAGCTGAACAAGGCAACCACCTCCAAACAAGTGGCTGGGTGGTTAGGCGAGCCGGATTGGAAAGAGAGTTCAAGCAATCTAAATTTCACGGGTTATTCAATGAGTATTGGACAGACCTGGAGATATGAGCGGGAAGATGCGCAATTTCTGGTTACATTCAACAAGAATGGCAGACTGGTCAGAACACGCTGGAATTTAGCACAGGATAATCGAAATGCTGTCGTTTCCGATTGGAACATCAGTCGGGCGGATGAATATGGGTTCACAACAAAAATCTATGGCACAACACTGCCGACGACAATCCCTTGGAAACCGGTATGGACCAACCAGGGGGATATTAACTACACTTTTTTACAAGCAGCCACGGATGATGTACTCCTGATGAAAGGGGATGACGGTGGATTTAGCGGGGATTACTACGAAGGTTCCATATATGCTCTTGACCGACATTCGGGCCAGAAATTATGGGGGAATAATGGGGGCTTTGGAAGACAGCAGGCAGAGGTGGATGCAGAGCGCAAATACGTTACAATCTACACCGATTATGATCCTGATAAGAAAAAATACGTGGATCGTATTCGTCATCTGAACTTGAAGAACGGAAAGGTCATGTGGACGTACACTCCTAAGCAAAATTTTAGACTAAATGGCATCACCGCTGCTAAGAACGTTGTGGTTGTGGATAACCCTGTTGTTGAGAGCTCAAGCAACAGTTGGTTAACGGTTCTGGACAGTGCAAACGGAAAAACATTGTGGACGCGAAAACTGGCTACGGGTTATGGATTATTGAACAAGAGTGCAGATGACCCCTATGTGTTGTATTGGGAAAAGAATAAGCTGGTTGCAGCCGATCCGCAATCAGGGCGAACCGTATGGAGCTTAAAGGGCAAACGATCCACCATAGAACAATTTTGGAATGATCCATATACTGGTGGAATTGAACGTCTTGAACCCTTTGCAACCACGAATGCTGAAAGATGGCTATCACTAGATAATCAGTGGCTTCTGCTTGATCTGAACACGGGGAAAAAGCTTGCCCAATTCCCTGCTCGAGTAGGACAGAGATTTGAGGAGCTGAATGATGGCATGTTGTTGATCCGTGAGAACAAAAACGGCGATCATTACGGCGAATATGAAGATTTTACAACTACCCTGTATGATGCCAAGACAGGCAAAACACGCTGGACGATCAAGGGCAAGATTGAACGAGGACTGGTGGAAGAGGATCAGTTGTATGTGATTAAGAATGGCTATCCAGCGGCTTTGGATTATAAATCGGGGGAGACGCGTTGGAATGCCAAAGATACGATTGCAACTCTGAGGTATCCAACGAATCAGGGAAGTTATCTGATCATTGATGATCAGTTGCTGCTGCCCATGGATGAGAATCTGCTCGTATTGAACAAAAAGGATGGAGTGCTGCTGGGTCGTGTACATGACGTTGTGATGGGAAGCCCGGAGCACCGGGATCGGGATGCGAAGAATGGAATGATCAACCGAATCGGAAATGAAGTGTATGTGGGGTCGTCCAACGGACGTTTTCGTCTATATGAAGCTAGCCATCTGCAGGAGGCAATCTCACCTTAAAAGCTTGTCTCGTATGGAATGTTGATTTATTATAAATGAACAGGCTTGCTCGCGCTCCGGTTATCGGCTGTGCGGGCTTTCTTCATGTGTTCTTGAAGAACCATGCATGATCATTCACGGGAGGACTCTCCATGATCTCATTATATGGTGTAAGCAAACGTTACAACGAGCGCGGTTCCCGTGCAGATCAGGGATTCGAAGCATTAAGCTCGGTGTCCCTTGAAGTGGGACAAGGAGAAATACATGGCATCATAGGATCCAGTGGTGCAGGCAAATCCACGCTTCTGCGGATGCTCAACGGATTGGAAAAGCCGGATGATGGTGAGGTTGTTGTGAATGGGCAGCACCTGACCCAGATGAATGAGCGGAGTCTGCGTCAGGCACGAAGATCCATTGGCATGATTTTTCAACACTTCAACCTTGTCAGTAACCGAACAGTGAGTGGCAATGTCTGCATGCCGCTGGAACTCGCGGGTGTATCCCGTGTGCAGCGAGTCGAACGTGGACTTGAGGTGCTGAGGTTTGTTGGACTGGAAGACAAGGCAGATCAATATCCTGCACAGCTTAGTGGAGGACAGAAGCAACGTGTGGCCATTGCACGAGCGCTCGCCAGTCGTCCGGATGTGCTGCTCTGTGATGAACCGACGTCTTCGCTGGATCCACAGACCACGAACGGCATACTGGATGTGCTGCGTCATATCAATGAAACGCTGGGCGTGACCATTGTCGTGGTGACACATGAGATGGAAGTGGCTCGCAGACTATGTCACAGGATATCCGTCATGAAGGATGGGAGACTCGTTCGAACGTTGTCTAAAGCGGAAGTGAGCAGTATCCCCGCTCCGCAGCCTGATCTGCTGACCTCTTTGCTTGCAGGTGACGAATACGGGATGACAGGTCCATCTCTATCACGTCAGGCAGAACAGGAGGACAAGCTATGAGGTTACCTGAGTCTGTGCTGAAGTATCAGCATGAGATATGGCAGGCGATTGGAGAGACTTTTGTCATGGTGGGCATCTCCATTGCGGCAGCTGTTCTGATTGGGTTACCTCTGGGTACACTGCTGTACCTATTCCGCAAAGGACAACGGTATCAGAATCAAACGCTGTCTTTTATCCTCGGCAGTGTCGTCAACATCGTTCGTTCGTTTCCGTTCTTACTGCTGGTTGTATTCATGATTCCATTCACACGAATCGTCGTGGGAACGTCCATCGGTACACTGGCGGCAACCGTCCCACTCTCAGTCATTGCGATTGCTTACTATGCCAGACTGGTGGAGCAAGCGTTGCTCGATGTACCCAAGGGAGTGGTGGAAGCGGCCGCATCCATGGGGGCATCGACGATGCAGCTTGTCGTGAAATTCCTGTATGTGGAGGCACGGTCTGGCCTTGTACTGGGACTCACGACAGCGACCATCAGTTTCATCTCTTACTCGACGGTGATGGGCATTGTAGGTGGCGGCGGGGTTGGCGATTTTGCCATTCGCTATGGTTATCAGCGCTTCGAAACGGAGATTATGGTATTTACGATCGTCATTATGATTATCCTGGTACAGATGATCCAATTCACGGGTAGCAGACTGTCTCACTGGTTGGATCGCAGATCCTGAACAGGGCTGAATTCAATCAGGCTAAGTACAGTAGTCGGTAGCAAGATTCAGAAAGACCAATACAGATGACATGATAAGGGGTAGACATGAAATGAAAGCAAAAATGATGCTTATGTTGCTCGCAGTGGTGCTGGTTGTAGCTGCTTGTGGCCAAAAAGAAGAAACACCTGCGGCAGAAGGAACAAAGGAAGATACTCAGGCAGGACAAGAAGTTACGTTAAAAGTAGCAACGTTGATTCCACCGATGACAGACGTACTGGATATTGTAAAACCGTTGTTGAAGGAAGATGGCGTCAATCTGGAAGTTGTCGTATTGTCCGATAACGTTCAGCCGAATACGGCACTGGCAAACAAGGAAGTAGATGCAAACTTCTTCCAGCACGTTCCCTACATGACCCAATATAATGAAGCAAACAATGCGAATCTGGTGGCAGTACAACCCATCTATAACGCCATCTATGGAGGTTACTCCAAGAAGTACAAATCCATTGATGAACTACCAGAAGGTGCAACCATTGCGATTGCGAACGATCCTTCCAACATTGGTCGCTCTCTTGTGATGCTGGAGCAAAACGGATTGATTAAGCTGAAAGACGGCGTAGGTTTTAACGCCACACAGGCAGACATCACCGAGAATACGAAGAACTTCAAGTTCGAAGAAGTGGACTTGCTGATGCTGGCTCGCATGATGGACGATGCCGATCTGGTAGCCATGACTCCGGCATATGCCAGTCCGCTCGGTCTTACACCGAAGAAGGATGCATTGTTAACCGAGAAGGATGATTCCCATTTTGCGATCACCATGGTTGCCCGTGAGGATAACAAGGACTCTGAAGCCATTCAGAAGTTGGCTAAACGTATGGCAGGCCCAGAGGTCAAAGCCTTCTTCGAAGAGAAATATGCAGATATTGCGATCCCGGCATTTGAATAGTGAATATGTAGTCCCAATGTGAACAGCTTTTGAGATCTGAGCGATAACGCTTGGATCTTTTTTTATGGAATCCGCAGGCTATTAACAATTGTTTAGAAAGTTAACAATTTGGTCATACCGCTGGCTTACTTTATTTAATAGTTTTTTCGTATAATTTGTTTGAAAGTAGTTCTTTAGGATTATAAATTAAGAGATTTAAGTAATATTTTTAGCGCGAAAAATGTCTTTTACGAGAGGCAGGACCTACTTTTTAATATCTTGAGGAAGGATGGTTCTGTACTCTAAGAGAGCTAGACCAAGAGCTATATAAGCTGTACTAATCATTTACACGAAAACGGAGAGGACAGAAAAAACTGGAAAAGCGAAGCGGTCGCCTTTATCAACGGATTTTCCCTTAAGAAGGGGAATCAAAAAATCTGGGGATAACAGCGATTGGAAGGTTGTTCTGTCATCGGAGTGGCAAGTGTAAATAATCCCTAGTTCAACTTATAAGTAGACCAAGTAAAACTAAATTAATTCTGGAAGAGGTAGAGAAATTTGTCCCGGAAAAATAGCAAATCGAATTGGTTCAACAAGATCCATAATAACTTTAAGACGAAGCTGGTCGTGTCCTTTATTGCTTTCTTGGCAATTCCATCGTTCAGTATTGGAGTCTTGTCTTATAACAGTGCGAAGAATGAAGTTGAGAAACAAATTCTACATAGTGCGATGGAAAACGTGAATCTTGCCAGTGCCACCATCGATCTTTCAATTAATGCCAAGCGCGACCACATTGAATACTATGCAAATGCGCTCGCAGAGGAATTGCGTCAAGAAGATGCAGAGGTTCGGGTTGTGAACGAATTGAAGGGGTACGCTGCACAGAACAAAGATATCATCACCATAGGTGTGGGAACAGAAGCCGGTGTGTATCTGATGTCCTCTGATGCAGAGATGCCCAAGGATTACGATCCCCGAGTAAGACCATGGTATACCGAAGCAATGGGAAATCCAGAGCAGGTCATTGTTACAGACCCTTATATTTCTGCCGAGACAAACGAGATCACCATCACCATCGCGAAGGCATTGAATGACCAATCTGGTGTAGTCCAGCTGGATCTGAATCTGTCGAATATCAGTACCTTGGTGAGTGGAATTAACGTGGGAGAACAGGGATATCTGGTTCTATTGGATGCCAGCGAAAAGTATATCTACCATCCCACGGTAGAACCCGGAACAGATGCAACAGAGGATTTTTGGAAACCGGTGTATGCGAATGAATCGGGCAACTTCAACTATACCTTTGATCAAACGGATAAAGTGATGTATTACGCTACAAATGCATCCACCGGATGGAAGGTCGCTGGCACCATGTTCTCTTCTGAGGTAGACGATGCGGCAGCGCCTATTCTAAATCGAATGATTATTGTTATTGTCTCCTGCCTCGTCGTTGGTATTGTGATTATCTGGCTTGTGATGCGATCCATCATTAGACCCATTCGTCAGTTGAAGGATCAGGCGATCCAGGTGAGTGAAGGGGATCTAACCCAAACGATTACCAGCACAAGCCATGATGAGATTGGTGAACTGAGTGATGCCTTTGGCAAAATGCAGCATAATCTGCGTGTGCTGATTCAAAATGTGGAGAACAGCACAAGCCAGGTTGTCATCTCGTCGGATGAGATGACTCAGAGTGCGGAATCAACCAGTGCGGCCAGTGAGCAGGTCGCGCGAGCCATTCAGGAAATTGCGAGTGGTGCCGAGAAGCAGACCGAGGGTATTGACCATAACCATCAGGCCATGAATGAAATTACGATTGGGATAACACGAATCGCCGAACGTTCCATACAAGTTGCTGATTTGGCTAAACATACAACGGTACAAGCGGAAGAAGGTGGCAACACCGTGAAGCAGACGGTGGGTCAGATGCACTCGATTCAAGAAACGGTAGCTCAGACGAATCAGATGATTCAGGCGTTATATGAACGATCACACCAAATTTCAGCCATCACGGAGTTAATCGGAAATATAGCCAAGCAGACCAATCTGCTCGCGCTGAATGCATCCATTGAAGCAGCTCGTGCAGGTACGCATGGGAATGGATTCGCCGTTGTAGCAGCGGAGGTACGTAAGTTGGCAGAGCAATCAGGGCAATCCGTCAATGAAATTACCGTGCTAACCACAGCGGTACAGGAAGATATGGCTGCTTCCGTTCGCATGATGGAGAAAGTGACCACAGAGGTTGGAGAGGGTATGGAAATCTCAACAGAGGCCATTCGGAAGTTTGAACGCATTCTGGAAAGCATGCGGGAAACGACACCTCAGATTGAAGAAATTGCAGCTACATCGCAAGAAATCACGGCAGGTGTACAGGAAGTATCCGCTGTGTCCAATGAACTGGCAGGTATTGCTTCAGGCAACGCCGCGGCCTCCGAAGAAGTTGCTGCTTCCTCAGAGGAGCAATTGGCAGCCATGGAGCAGATCTCTGCCTCGGCTCGGGGCCTGTCCTCCATGGCTGAACAGCTGCAGCACCTCATTAGACAGTTTAAGTATTAAACGGAATTAAACAGAGATTACCGCACAGTGACGCTTCACATCATGTTTCATCAGAGGGAGTGGACAACCATGCAACTAGAACTCAAGGCCTTCTTATTGCTGACGGATGCGGTCATGATTACAGATGAAGATGGTGTGATTCTGGATGTGAACTCCGTTTATGTAATGAAAACAGGATTTTCACGGGATAGCACCATAGGTCAGCCTGCCCGATTGCTGATGGATACCCACTGGAGAGGGAACCAGACCTGGTCCGGCTTAGCCAAACTAATGAAGGCTGATCAGGAAGTATGGGAAGCTCAGGTCACCATAACATCGGTACATTTGGATGATTCTCTCTTTTATATCAGTATATTTAATGATGAACTTTCATGAGAAAAAACGTCATCTAGCGATAAGAGTATGTTAGCTGAAAGGATCAGTTATTTTCAAAAAAATGGTCAATATCGTCGATTGAATAAGGGAGCCTGTCATACTATGATTTGTATACTGGGGAACTGTGGCCATGAATCCGGCAATATTCATTGAGTGCATGAATTCCTGAATTCGTAATGTGGACGGTGACCATTTGCTACGTGATCTTGTACTAAATTTTACGCTGATTTTGAGCTTTCTTTTCCTGATTCATCACTATCTGAACCAAACAAATGCTACCCGTTCAACATCCATCACGAATCGGATCATTATTGGTATTACGCTGAGCATGTTAGGCACGGCGCTCTATTATTTCTCTATTGTGCTTGAGGATGGTACATTGTTGAATTTCCGGGCCAGTGTGTATCTGCTTGCTGCTTATTTTGGTGGGAGTGGCTCTGCTTTCGTTACTTTTGCATTCATGTGGATTTTTCGGATTAATATGGGGCGTAATCCCTTGTTGGAGAACTGGCAGTATGCGTTGACAGAGTTGTTATTTGTTGTAGCCATATGTCTGATCTTTAAGTATATCAGGGGATTTATGCAGAAGTGGTTGGCCGGAGCGTTGCTGCTGATTACTGTGTATGAGTTTTCTGTACTAAAGACACATTCTCCTTCTCTGCTAATGATGGGACAGATTCTCTTTTTTCAATGTATCTGCCTGCTGTCCGTTATATTATTCCTGTATTATCTGAACCAAAATCATCGATATAGGAGATTGGTCATTCAGAGGGATCAGGAGATGCTCGAAATGCTTCGTATGCAGCCCGGGTTCACGTTCAAAATCCATAAACAGAATGGGAAATTTGAATATCTTCTGCTTGAAGGGCAGATGCTCTCTCAACTGGGACTAGATATGAGTAGTTTGAAGCAAGATTACACGTTGGGTACGTTGAACATTTTACCTCAGGAGAAGATAGAGTTCCTGCGGAAGCAGTTCGACCGGGCATGGAAAGGGGAGTCTTTCTTTTACGAGATTGAGCATGGAGGTTACTATTCACTGGTGAAGCTTCGTCCGCTGCGAGAAGAAGGTATGGTGAAGTATGTCATAGGATATGGACTTGATATTACGGAACACAGAGCAGTTAAACGAAGGATTCAAGAGAATGAGGAACGATACCGTACACTTGAACGAGTGTCGACAGACTGGTTTGTCGGTTTGGATGGCAACAGATGTGTGGTGTCAGTGAATCAGAAATTTCTGGATGTTCTTGATCTCGACAGGCATGAAGTCATGGGCCGTGAGCTTGAAGAATTGATATTCATTGAGCAGTCGGCGAACTGGGTGTTATCTTTTCAAAAAGTCTTACACCACAATGTACCTCAGGATACGGAATTGAGTCTCATTGTTGGGAAGGGGAAAGAACAGCATGTTCGGGTTCACCTATACCCTGTAAAGGCCCCTAACTCGTGCGAGAAAGTCAAGGCAGTTATTCATGACATTTCGGATCAGTACCGACGTGTCAAGGCGGACAAAGCCAGTCAGGCAAAGAGTGAGTTTCTTGCATTCATGAGTCATGAGATTCGTACCCCACTGAGCGGAATTATCAGCTTTTCGTTGTTGCTGCAACGGACAGATCTAACCTCACAACAATTAGATTATTTGAGTAAAATCAATGCGTCCTCACAAACCTTGCTTACTCTGGTGAATGATATTCTTGATTTCTCGAAATTGGAGGCAGGTAAACTGATTTTGGAGAAAGTACCCTTTGCACCAGAGGATGTGTTCAAGCGTGTGGCAGATCAGATCGGTGTGGCCCTCGGGTACAAGGAGATCGAAGTCATCTTTAAGACCGACCCTGATCTGCCATTAACGGTAATTGGTGATCCCTTTCGACTTGAGCAGGTGTTATTGAATCTGCTCAGTAACGCGATTAAATTCACAGAACATGGATATGTTATCTTGCAGGCAGAGGTCATTTCATTGGAGGCCGAGCGAGTACAGGTTCGTTTTGAGATCGAAGACACGGGGATTGGAATCTCACCTGAACAAATGGAGCATATTTTTGTCCCGTTTACGCAAGCGGAACCTTCCACTTATCGAACATATGGTGGCTCTGGACTTGGGCTGGTCATCTGTTACCTTCTGGTAACCTCCTTGGGAGGAAACCTGCGGGTGGACAGCGTGCTTGGAGAGTACAGTCTATTTTCATTCGACTTGATATTTGAACTTGCGGATTCGGAAGAAGAAGAGAGTTTCTCCCTGCAGACACACCCTCTCCTATATGGTGCGAATGATGTGGTTATCATTGAAGATGATGAACGAATGGGCGAAAACCTGAAGCAGCTGCTCTATTCATTCGGAATGAATCCGACGTTGTATACTTCTTTGAACCATATGATGGAGAGTGATGGGTATACCCCTGAAGCCGAAGGAACAAGTTCCATGTTGATCATGATGGATATGGATATAGAAGACACAGTCAACGGTTCGTTATGGGAAAACTTCATGAAGCGATTGGATCGAACGAAAATTCAGGTGTTGGGGTACACACGGGCATTTAGCGAAAATGCGCTGTGGATTGATGAGAGATCCGTGCACCCTGATATCATGATGGTCAAACCGATTACACGTCTGGGATTATTCGAAGTCATTCTTGCACTTCAGGGTGAAGGGCCGCTGGCAAAAAGTCAGTTGGCTGAAGGCGACGACCCCTATTCGCTTGATCAGAAAGGACACATCCTGATAGCTGAGGATCATGAGATCAATCAACTGGCGATTCGGGCGATGCTTGAACATAAGGGGTTCCAAGTGACGCTGGTAGCCAGTGGCACAGAGATTCTGAGAAAGTTAGACGAACAAGTATGGGAACTGATTCTAATGGATCTGTACATGCCCGACATGAATGGAGTGGAAGCAACGCGACATATTCGCAAGATGAGGGAATACGATCATACGCCCATAATCGCGCTTACAGCAAATGCCCTACAAATAGATCATGAGAGATGTATGGAAGCTGGGATGAATGCCATCCTGACCAAACCCATCCATGAACAACAGATCGCAGACATATTGGCAACATGGATTGATCTGAAAGGTATGCGGAAAATTAGCGGAATTGATGCAGATAAGGCGATCAGGCAGATGGACGGCAAGCCACATATTCTGCAATATGCGCTCACGAAATTCAGAATGGAGTATGACTCGTTTCAGAACAAACTGACCACTCAACTTCGCCAGCAGCAGATTGCTGGTGCGATCCGCAGCGTTCATTCTCTCCGAGGCGTAGCTGCCAATCTGCATGCAGTGGAGCTGTTACGTCTGGTTCTTCAACTGGAATCGCTTTTGTCCCGATCGTTATTCGAAGAAGAGGAACTAAGTTCGGTATTGGAGAAGGTGCAAAAGGAGATTGATATCATTACCGGGTCTCTGCCCTGGTGACATGAATGAAACTGATGTGTTAAGGTGTGAACTTATATCCGACCCCCCAGATGGTTTGAATATATTGGGGGTTTTTCGGGTTTTCTTCAATTTTTTTACGAAGCTTGGTAATGTGCACATCGATGGTGCGATCATTAATATAAGCATCAATACCACGAATGGCTTCAATCAAGGCATAACGACTGTAGACCTTGCCGGGATTGAGGACAAATAGCTTCATGATCTCAAATTCGGAGAATGTCATCTCCACTCGCTGGTTATTCAACAGGATGGATCTCCGAGCCAAATCGAGAGAAATTCCGGAATCCTGTACAGTGACAATGGAGCTGTTCAATATGGAGTAACGACGTAATACAGCCTCAATACGTGCTTTCACTTCCTGCATGCTGAAAGGCTTGCATACATAATCATCAGCTCCATCTATTAATGATCGAATTCGCTCCGAGACTTCGGTTAACGAAGAGATGACGATGATGGGGATTGCCGTATGCTGACGCATGAGAGAACAGGGATTCTTGCCTTCCGAATCAGGGAGCAACAGGTCAAGAAGCAGGATATCAGGCCGCGCTTGAAGTTGTAGAAGACCATCTCTTGCGTTAGCGACACGGATAACATCATACCCCTCACCTTGCAAATACAGGGATAATGTATCTCCTAACATGTTATCGTCTTCAATGATAAGCACTTTGGTCATGATATTCCTTTCTGAATCCACTTCGTGTAGAAGGTCTAGGATCCATGGGTTAGCTTAATATACTTGATCATGTATACCCTGATATTTAAAATATGCAACATAAGGATGTCAGGATTCTAACATGATTGGGCAAGACCTGAGAGATTCTGAGTCAATGCTTGCCAAGAGGTGAATCTGCTTCACGCTCGATCAGGCGCATCAGTTTACGCTCGGTAGCGGTCTCTGGTGCCGGCGTGTAGACACTGCAACGCAGATCGGAGCTGCCTTGAACCTGCAACGAAGTCAGATCAAACAACATTTTGCCTGCTTTGGAATGTCTGAATTCGATTAAGACATCCGGAGCACTGCTGACACTGCTTTGTTTCCAAAGGGTATGGAAATCGGGATGTTTGTTCATCATGTCATCCAGAAATAAATTATACCATTCATCATCGACATACTGACCATAATAGGCACGGAAAATCGCCAGAAATCCGCTAACAAAATCCTCCCAGTTCACCGCGAGCCTGCGAAATTCTTTTCGATCAAATAATAGACTGATCATATTCCGCTGTTCGGGGGGAATCTGTTCAAAATCCATAAAAACATGTCGGGCTGCGTCATTCCAGCCAACGATGTAACAACGTCGATCCGAAATCACTGTAGGGCAATATTGAAGTTCCTGCAAAATTTTCTGCAAGGAAGGGTGAAGTTGAACAGGTTCTTCTTCTGGCGTAGGCAGCTCCGAATGATGCTCCATGGCGAGCGAAAACAGATATTTTCGTTCATCCGCAGTAAGCCTTAGTGCTGAAGCAATGTTATCCAATACGGAATGGGATACCTGAATATCCCGACCTTGCTCAAGCCAGGTATACCATGTTGTGCTCACCCCTGCCAATTGGGAGACCTCTTCTCTCCTCAGACCAGGCGTTCTGCGCCGACTTCCTGTGGGTAAACCGACCGATTCCGGAGAAATTTTGGAACGCTGTGTTTTCAGAAAAGTGGACAGGGCTTGTAACCTGACATCGTAGTTCAATCCATCACCTTCGATCCTCGTTATCATGGTAGTCATTATACTATTATAATTGACAACTTGTAATAGGATATTCGAAAGTGCACTATTAGTAGCAGAGCGTAAGCGTAAGGTAGACAACAGCACTGAAGGAGGATGGAATGGACATGGAACGAGTCGTGATTACAGGAATGGGAGTTATCTCTCCTTTGGGAAATGATGTAGATACATTCTGGAACGGATTGATTGAGGGCAGATCAGGGATATCACCTATAGAACATTTTGATACAGCTTCGTACAAAACCAGAATTGCTGGCGTGGTCCGTGATTTTGATGGTGAAGAGCGTTTTGGACGCAAGGAAGCAAGGCGCATGGATCGATTCGTTCAATTTGCTGTTGCTGCTGCGGATCAAGCTGTATCACAATCGGGTCTTGTGATGGATGAACTGGACCGTGAACGGGTAGGTGTATATATTGGTTCAGGCATAGGCGGCATCCAGACATTGATGGAACAAGGCAAGGTCCTGTCCGATCGGGGACCTGCGCGAGTCAGCCCAACACTGGTACCCATGATGATATCCAATATGGCGGCGGCTATGGTCAGTATGAGGTTTGGTTGCTGGGGACCGACATTGTCGCCCGTAACGGCTTGTTCCATTGGCAATACAGCCATAGGAGAGGCATTCCGGTTAATTCGTCATGGCGGAGCCGATGTTATTATTGCTGGGGGAACAGAAGCTGCTGTAACAGAGGTGTCACTGGCAAGCTTCGGTAATGCGACAGCGTTGTCTACACGAAATGAAGCGTTCCAAGCAGCAAGTCGTCCATTTGATGCGGGGAGAGATGGTTTTGTCATGGCGGAGGGCGCTGGAATTCTAGTCGTTGAGTCACTATCTCATGCACTGGCAAGAGGGGCGAATATTCTTGCTGAAGTGATTGGATATGGTGCCAGTTCAGATGCGTATCATATGGTAGCCACCCATCCGGAAGGCCGGGGTGCATATCTGGCGATGAAGGCATCACTGAGAGAGGCTCAGATTGGACCTGAAGACATTGATGTGATTAATGCTCATGCCACCAGCACAGAGGCGGGTGACCTGTCCGAGACGAGAGCGATCAAACAACTTTTCGGGACAGCTGCCTATGACATACCGGTTACGGCGAATAAATCCATGACGGGACATATGCTTGGTGCAGCAGGAGGTGCGGAAGCCATCTCGCTTATTCAAACCCTGCGGCATGGTATCATTCCTCCAACTATCAATCAAGAGCAGAGGGACCCCGAATGTGATCTGGATTACGTACCTAACGAGGCAAGAAATGCAGAGCTGCGGATTGGGATGTCTAATTCCTTTGGATTCGGGGGCCATAATGCCGTTATTGTTCTTCAAAAGTATTCATCTTAAGCAGAAAGACCGCCGTAACCAAAGGAACAGCGCTGCCTGATGGGGCAACGCTGTTCCTTTGGTTACTTATGGATCACCGTAAACACTGTACCTTGGTTAACAGCTGAGTTGTTGTAAGCCTTATGAAGAGAGGGACGTCGATTCCGCCATGCCTTTGTTGCCTCGACTCAACCAGCTCACACGCCAGCGGGATTGCATGAAGAGAACAAGGATTAGGGAAGCTGCTGCAATCAGGCTAAGAATAACAAAGCCTGGTGTATAGGATTGATAGCTGCTATACAGTTGACCGAGAATCAGCGGCAGTGCATACCCGCCCAATCCGCCAGCGGCACCTACAATGCCTGTCATCAGACCGATCTCGTTGCCAAAGCGTTGGGGAACGAGTTGGAACACGGAACCATTTCCAGCTCCCAGACACATCATGCCGAGGAACAACATGATGACTACAACAGGCAGCGGTGGCATGAAGGATACACCGATTAGCATGATACAGGCTCCTGTGTAAAGAAAAGTCAGCATACGTGTTCCGCCAATTTTGTCCGCTAGATAACCCCCGACAGGCCGGAAGAAACTGCCTGCGATCACACAAAACGTGGTAATGTCAGCGGCACGAACAGGAGAGAGCCCGTACTGGGTATTGAAGAAGATGGTGAGATAGTTACATAATCCAACGAAGCCGCCAAAGGTTACACAATAGAAGGCACAGAATACCCAGGCATCTTTTTGTTTAAGCAGACTTCCGTATTGGGACAATTTCTTGGGTTCAGGCCGGTTAGGGCTATTCTTGGCAAAGATAGAAAAGAGAATAAATACGAGAGCGATCGGTATAATAGCAAGTCCGAACACGACTTCCCAACTGCCAAAATGCGTAGCCAAGCGATTGGCAAACAACGTCGCGAGTACAGTTCCACTGTTACCCGCCCCGGCAATACCCATGGCCAGACCCTGATGCTCCTTGCCATACCATTGACCCGCCAGAGGTAGCGCAGCGGCAAAGGAGGCACCTGCAACACCAAGCAAGAGTGCTACCACGTATAGTTGGCTTAAGGAGTCAACCCATAACCAGCCGAGTAATAAAGGAACCAGCGTGACGAGCATCCCGATCTGTGCGGTCAGTTTCGGACCAATATAATCAGACATGAAGCCAAGCACAAGCCGCAGGATGGAGCCACCAAGGATAGGCAACGCCACCAGATTGGCCTTTTCCAGCGGAGTCATCGGATAGTCCAATGCAATGACAACTGCGAGTGGACCAAGCATCCCCCATATCATAAAACTGATGTCAAAATACATAAACGCCCCGAAGAGGGTGGGCTTATGCCCGCTTTTCCAAAAACTTTTGCTCTCCATCATCCATCATCGCTCCTCATCCAATTGAGATCTTCGTGATTTGTCTATGTGCGTGTTGAGGCAGAAAAAGGCCGCAATTCGTCCAGATATGAACGATTTGCGGCCCCGTTGCCGACAGGCGGTACACGTCATTGTGTTCCCGCATCTGAGTTGATCACAGCACTGTGATTTTGATTCAAATTATAATCAAGAGAAAATAGGGATGTCAACAAAAATTACACGGAATTTTAAATAATTCATTTTTAAAGCGTGGTTCGGGTTTTTCGTGTTAATTATGTTGACATACGATTGAGATTCCCTTAATCTGAATCTAATATGAATCCACACAATGGCGTGTGGATTCCGGAGGCAACGGTGCCCTTTTCCGAATCATGGAGAAGGGATTTTTCTGTTTATTTTCAGGAGTGAGAGAGATAGGGGGCAGCCCATGAGCAGAAGCAAACTGGTGATTATCGGGAATGGCATGGCTGGAGTGAAGTGTGTCGAAGAGATTATCGCACTGGAGCCTGATACGTATGAGATTGTAATTTACGGTAATGAACCCCGTCCCAACTACAATCGGATCATGCTATCCAAAGTATTGCAGGGTGAGCATTCGTTACAGGATATCATTATCAATGATTGGACCTGGTATGCCGAGCATCAAATACGGCTATGTACAGGTGAGACGGTGCACCGCATTGATACCCGTGGAAAATATATAGAGACGGAATCCGGAATAAAAGAAGCCTATGATGTCCTGATTCTGGCGACAGGGTCTTCACCGTTTATCCCACCGATTCCGGGAATTGATAAAGAGCGGGTCATGTCCTTCCGAACGATTGATGATTGTTCGCGCATGTCTGATTATTCCAAAGCATATCGCAAGGCCGCCGTTATTGGTGGTGGATTGCTTGGACTGGAGGCTGCGCGTGGGTTGCTGCATCTGGGCATGGAAGCTGTGGTGGTCCATAACGCCCCTTACATTATGAATCGGCAGTTGGATCAGAAGGCTGCCGCGATGCTTCAACAGGAACTCGAAGGGCAGGGCATGTCCTTTCTTTTGGCCAAAAATACGCAGAAAATTACCGGGCGATCACAGGCCCAAGGGCTGCTATTCACAGATGGTTCCAAGCTTGAAGCTCAGGTTGTCATTGTCGCTGTTGGGATTCGGCCGAATGTGGACCTGGCCAGACGAAGCGGAATCGCTACGAATCGGGCAATCCTGGTGGATGATTATATGCGCACTAGTGTACCGGATATCTACGCTGTTGGAGAATGTGCTGAACATCGGGGAATCAGTTATGGTCTGGTGGCCCCCTTATACGAACAGGGGAAGGTGCTCGCACGTACGCTTTGTGGAAAGGAAACGACTGAATACAAGGGTTCAATTCCTTACTCACAACTGAAGGTATCAGGAGTTGATGTTTTCTCGGCGGGTGAAATTAGCGGAGAAGGCATGCAGACTGCAATTCAACATCTGGATGGCATTCGGGGCACATACAAAAAAGTACTGATGCAGGCTGGCAAAGTACGCGGCGCCATTTTATTTGGAGATACAGCTGAAGGAACGGCATTGCTTGGACTGGTGCAACGGGGTGCTGATGTAGCGGAATTAGCTCCGCGTGAAGGGGCCCCGGACCCGGCTGAAGTGGCTGCGGCGGCATTACCCGCTCAGGAGACCGTATGTGCCTGCAACAATGTGACCAAGGCTGCCATTATGAAGGCTATTCAGGAACAGGATCTTGAGACTACAGATCAGGTGAAGGAACAGACGAAGGCTACTGGTTCATGCGGTGGCTGTCGCCCGATGGTGGCTGCTCTGTTGAAACATACGCATAACCTGAAAAAAAGCGGCGGTGGCGCAGTGGCTACACCGGATAAACCTGCTTCATTGCCGGTCTGCAGTTGTACGGAGCTTGGGCATGCAGAGCTAAAGGAAATGCTGGATGACATCGTTGTTATGATAGGGCTACCAGACATATCTTTGATCTTGGAGAAGCTGGGTTGGGGTTCGGAGCTTGGCTGCGTGGTATGTCGTCCTGTGATCCACTATTACTTACAGGTATCCAATCGATCGATTAATGACATCGAGATCATGAATAAGGAATATCGGATAATTGAAAGGAATGGAAATCAGGCTGAACTTTCAAGGGATGATGAGATCGAAGCTCACTCAGAGGTTCAGGTGCGCTGGGATGATCATATCCCCTTGTCATTCTATGCAAGGGATGCAGGGAGCTTGGCTGCACAACTTCGTATGCGTTGGGTCGGTGCAGCGATGCCGTCATCCGTGAATATAGGCATCGCACCAGGACCGGGATCCTTGGTGAGCGCACTGGTGCAGGATATCGGCTTGCTGGCTTCACCAGCTGGGTGGGAGATCTATGCAGGCGGTCATGCAGAGCATCCGGTCAAGGAAGGTGGCTTGCTCGGAGTAGCTGAAACGGAGTGGCAAGCGGCTATGCTTGCAACAGCCTGCCTTCAGTGGTATCGCCAAACGGCTTGGTATGATGAGCCGTTATGGGCATGGACGGAGCGATTGGGATTCATGTCGATTCGGGAAACGCTGCTGGATGATCAGTTGCAGAAGGAACTTGCAGCTACACTTCAAGCTGATATATAGATGAAAGGCGGGGATGGAAGATGGGATTATCCGTAAGTTCAGAACCAACAGCCTCCAAGCTCTATGTAAAGGAGACCCAGTGTCCGTATTGCAGTGTGCAATGCAAGATGACTGTTGAAGAACTGGCTGCACCTGTTGCAGGGCAGCGTCGTGGTGAGTATACGGTTCAGGGTGTTCCGAATGAAGCCTCTCAGGGCAGGCTGTGTGTCAAGGGGATGAATGCTCATCAGCATGCACTCAGTGGTCAACGATTAATGCATCCGCTGATTCGTCGCGATGGCGAGCTTGAACCCTGTTCCTGGGAAGAGGCCATCCAGACCATCGCAGAGCGGTTTCAGGACCTGAAAGACTCTTATGGAGCAGATACGGTCGGGGTGTACGGAGGCGGATCGTTGACAAATGAGACGGCCTACCTGCTGGGCAAGTTCACGAGGGTTGCGTTGGGGACGAAATATATCGACTATAATGGACGGTTCTGCATGTCCGCTGCGGCTTCTGCCGGAAGTAAAGTATTTGGAATGGACCGCGGATTGACGTTCCGACTGTCTGATATTCCCAAGGCAGGCTGCATTGTACTCGCAGGTACTAATATTGCAGAATGCCAACCTACCCTTCTGCCGTACTTTAATCAGGCGAAGGAGAACGGAGCCTTCATTATTGTTATTGATCCACGCAAGACGGCAACCGCAGCTATTGCGGACCTTCACTTGCAGGTGAAGCCCGGCATGGATGCTCTGCTGGCGGATACCATGTTGAGAGTGATTATGGATGCCGGATTGGTGGACCCTCATTTTATAGGCGAACGAACGCACGGTTACGAGCAATTGATACAAGGGTTGGCTGATCTGCAACTCGAACTGGCGGCACAAGCGTGCGGGGTTGATCTGGCGCTGATTCGTCAGGCAGCGATGGCCTATGGTGAGGCAGAGACAGGCATGATCATGACAGCACGTGGTGTGGAGCAGCAGACGGATGGGCATATGGCTGTGAGGCACTTTCTGAACCTGGTACTGGCAACCGGCAAAATAGGCAGAGAAGGCTGCGGATATGGCGCCATCACAGGTCAGGGGAACGGGCAAGGCGGACGGGAGCATGGGCAGAAGGCGGATCAGCTGCCAGGCTATCGATCCATTGAAAATGAAACCGATCGTGCCTATGTGGCATCCGTCTGGGGTGTGGACCCTGAAAGTCTGCCAGGCAAAGGGGTGTCGGCCTACGAGATGATGGAGAAGGTCCATGATCAGGAGATTCGGGCGTTACTCGTAATGGGCTCCAACCCGGTTGTATCCAATCCCAATGTGCGTTTGGTGGAAGAAGGTCTGCGCAAGCTGGACTTTCTGATCGTGGCAGATATGTTTCTGTCGGAGACAGCGCGCATGGCTGATCTGGTTCTGCCGGTTACATCTTATATGGAGAATGAAGGTACACTAACCAATCTGGAGGGGCGTGTTCTACTCCGTGAACAGGGGCGACCTGCGCCAGGCGAAACGCTCGATGATTGGGATATATTATGCCGAATTGCTGCAAAAGTGGGCAAAGCCGCTTACTTTCAATATGACACTGCTGAGGATATCTTTAATGAGCTTCGTGTAGCGAGTCGTGGCGGAGTGGCAGATTACTATGGCATTACCTATGAGCGTTTGCGTAACGAGAAAGGTGTATACTGGCCGTGTTCTGCCCCGGAGGAGCAGGGAGAAGGACTGCTGTTTAGTGAACGATTCGCCCACCCGGACGGCAGAGCGGCATTCACATTTGAATCCAGCCCGGGATGGGATGGTGTATCTCCGGAATTCCCCTTGATTCTGACCAATGGCCGAGTGCTTCCCCATTATCTTACTGGGGTGCAGACACATCGTAGCCCGGCACTCGCAGCCCGTGAATTGGAGAACTTCGTTGAGCTTCATCCGGCTACCGCTGCCCGTCATCGCATTCACGATGGGGAGTGGGTAGAGATTCAATCGGTGTACGGAAGCTTCACGGTTCGTTCGCGAATCAAGGATTCCATACGGGAGGATACCTTGTTCGTGCCGATGCATTGGGGCGGCGTTCAGAATGTGAATCGGGCAACCCGACCGGAACTGGACCCGTTCTGCCGGATGCCTGGGTTCAAGACAGCGGCCGTAACCATTCGACCGTTGCGTCTGGCGAGATGATTCATAAAATTACAGGTTACCGGCGCCCTAAACTGTTCTAATATTAGCTTAGCGGCTGCGCAGTCCATATTTATATGAGACTGTGCAGCTTTTTTTGCGTATATGTACGCAAGTAGTCCATAGTTCCGTGGCTCCACGTAAACATGAGCATTGGCTCATGAATATGGATTGAATTTTAGTTATGATGTTCGTTAGGGGTACATATGTACGTATTTTCTGTTTTATTTTGAGACATACCGTCATTTAGAGTTTAGGTTATTCCGCATCGTGGTATAGATATCGGGGCTTATGGAAGCTTCTTCAAATAGGGCAAGACAGAGGGGGCAAGACAATGAACGTATGGATAACAGTAAAAAGTCTGGGTAAGCGCAAGCCGGTACTTGCCAAACAAGCTGCCGAACTTCCGGAAACAACTCATACGCTAAGGCAGCTCATAGAGAATATGGTGGCTCTGCAAGTGAAAGCTTTTCAGGACAAGAAGCAACAAGCAGAATGGCTTGCCTACTTGATGTCGGATGAGATTGAGGCACAGGGAGCGGCAGGGAAAGTGGGATTTGGTACAGTTTACAACGAGGGCGTTCCTGATCTGGTGGTTGCGATGGAGACAGCGATAACTGCCTATGAGGATGGATTGTACAAAGTGTTTCTCAACGATGAAGAATTGCAGAAGCTGGACGAGTCACTTGTTGTAAAAGATGGCGATAACGTGGTATTTATCCGTTTTACAATGCTTGCCGGACGTCTGTGGTAGAGAGCGATCAAGGAGGAGAACAGGATGAATAAGGAAGAGCAAGTACAGGTGTATATGGATGGATTGCAGGAAAGAGCCAAGTCGTTAACAGGGGTACAGCTTGAGTTGGCAGGTTATGTTGCAGAGATCGCCGGGTCTACGTATTTGCGTGGAGACGAGAAGATGTTTTTGAATACAGAAGGGTTGCTTGGAAGGCTGGCCGCGGAAACGCAAGAACCATTATTCCAGCCACTATTGGATGTACTCCAACATCTGGCGAGCGAGTCATTGGTTGAACGATTCCGTTATATCGCAGAGCGTGCAACTCGTTTTCCATACAGTAACAACTATGAACGCAGACCCTTTCGCACATCCGATCCCGAACAGCATGTTGCACAGGTCATCCGCAAACTGATGGGATTGTTCCGAATGGAGATGCAGAATTTCTCCCTGAGTGAATATGTATCACTTCGTGAGTACAAGCTGGATTATCTGCATGAGATCCGTTCGGTACTGCCGGATTGCATTGCATATGAACTGGACCGTCCGGGCGGGGATATGAAGCAGGCACTGCACGATATTATCTATGGTGACAATCAGACTGCATTGTTAACTCATGAAATGATCAAAGGTATATTTATGAGTGATCAGGCAGAGGCATATCAGATGGTAGGTGAGCTGCTCGTTGCAGCAAGGTTGCAGGAAGGGCTGCGCCAAAGCATTGTGGAGCGGATGGATGAAGGAACACTGGAAGCCTATATTTACATATTAAAAATTATCATCGACAACAACCTGATTCGTTTCAGTTCAGTGGTAAGAGCGCTCGCCGTATGGACGGGGATCGGTATAGAAGCAGCCAACCAGCGTGTTGCCGCGCAGCTGATAGAACAGGCCTATGAGGCGCTTGAGCAACCAGAAGTACGCGAGGCCTGGCAGCAGGAAGCGAATGCCAACAAGCTCTTTATCAGTCTGTGGGCGACAGCGGTCATTGAAGAGAATGAATTGAAGAGCAAGATAATCGAGATTATGGATCAAGGTCAATTATATCAGAAGATTGTTGCTCAATACGTACTGGCTAACAGCCAGAACAGAGAGCTTCGATTGGATATTGCACGTTGTTATCTGGAAGCGCAGGATACCGAGTTGATGCACTGGATTGTGACCAATTATGATGCCATGTATATGTACAACTGGAGTTTCGAGAATGGAGAAAATCAGCGTAGCGTCTACGTGCGGTCATTGCCTGCTCTTGAAGATAAGGCCTTGCGGCGTCAGGACTTTGATCGGTTCAAACAGATGCTGGCTGCCATTCCAAAAGGCGGGTCAGGCGGGCCATCGGGTGTACTTGAGTATGTTCACTACCGGATTGATACGGATGATGTAGTCAAGAAAATGTTATATCTGACCGCCTATGATATGGACCCGGAATGGATCGGCGAAGTCATTGCAATCAAGGACCGATTAAGCCCGGAACTGCGCGGAGAACTGCTGTCCCAGTTTGTTCAGCACCCTGAGAATGAAGTGCAAAGACAGTTTGTGTTTGAGAGTTTGTCTGATAAAAGCATCAGTAATCGGGAGAGTGCACTCGCCAAGGCGAAGCTACTCACGTTGACGGTTGAAGAGATGAAACAGATGGAGGCGTTGATGAAACTCAAGACGGGCTCACTTCGTCAGAAGGTCATCCATGTATTATTACTGCAACCCGTGGACCAATTGACAGTCTCACTGAAGCGACTTTTGCAGGCCAAGAGTGAACTGCAGCGTCTGGGCGCGCTCGAATTGCTGACCGAGATTGCGGCAGATCCAGAACGGATAGATCAGCAGGAGGCATTGCAGCCATTGGCGCAACTGATTGAGACACCCACTGCGAAGGAACAGAAACTGTTGGATAAGCTGACAGATCAGGGGAATCGTTACACAGTCTCTAACGGATTTGGTTTATTCGATCCGAAGCGACGTGAGCCATTGCTGGATGAGAAGCGTGACCTCAAAGGCCATACTCCGAAGGATATCTTTACGCTCTCCCTGGATAAGACCAAACCATTCCTGGAGGGACTCAGTGAATTAGTGCATGAACACAGAGATTATGAGTATGAAGTGGAGTACTACGCTGGCTACAAAGACACGTTGCTAGTTGGAGCGTATCTACGTTCAAGGGTTCCGTATGCAGAGCGGAGTGAAATGAAGCAGTTGGAACAGTTCCCGCTACATGATGTATGGGAGAACTATATTCAACAGGGCGGTTTGAGCAGTGTGGAGTTAATGCAGTTGTATATGGGTATACAGCTCCGGGTATTCAATGGTAAATTGAGCGATCATTACAGTTATTTCCGTGAACAGTACGACTATGAAGAACTGCAAAAGATTCCGTTACTGGAAGGCTGGCGCAAGTCATTTGCCGAACAGACCTATCCTCTGGATGATATCGAAAAGCTGCAGCAGTTGCTGGATTCTTTACCGTATAAGGATCAGGTAGTGGCGCTGGTATCGGCAGCATTCCTGGATAGTGATCCAATGGACACGTTTGAGATAGCTGAGAGAACCTGGGCTTCTATCATCGCGAGTATGCCTGCTGATCAACTCGAGAAGGAGTCAGGCATGCTTCATATTCTGACTGGACCTTGGAATTATGTGGTTCGGGGCAAAATCCATGACGATAACAGCTTCAAACGGTTCTTCCAGACGGCTTGCCAGTTCACCAGTCTTGTAGAGAGTAGTCAGCCGCTGTCTTTACTGTCAATTGAAGATTTTTTGCGTGCGTACCAGTTGAACATGATTGATGAACAGGAGATATATCGCCAGCTGCTGGTCGGGGCGAATCGTCTGTTGTTTATTAGAGACATAACATCCACTCGTACAGAAGGGATCGCAAGTGATCCGAAGCTGATTCACTTACGAGATACAGTCGTTAACCGGATTCTGGAGATCGAGCTTACTCGGGGTGAACTATCCACAGAAGTAAGTACACTTGCCATGAAACTGAATCGAATTGAAGGCATGGAACACTGGGTACATCTGGTCTCTGCGATGGATCAGGATACATTTGTCCGTGGATATATCTATAGCTATGGAGACAATACAACACGTAAAGAGACGTTCAGCTATCTGATTCAGAATTGTCATCCACGGGATGGAGAGGACGAGAAGCGGCTTGGGGAGTTGCTCCAGAAGTATCCGGTGAATGAGAAAAAATTGCTGGAAGCAGCCATGTACGCACCACAGTGGATGGAGATTGTTGCGAAGCATCTGGGATGGGAAGGTCTACGCAGTGCAGCCTGGTACTTCCATGCTCATATCAACGAACGCTTCACTGCGGAGAAAGAAACCATCGTGGCCCACTATTCTCCAATCTCGCCACAGGATTTCAATGAAGGTGCGTTTGATATCGCTTGGTTTGAAGAAGCCTATGCTGCTGTCGGGGAGGAACGGTTCAATCTGTTATATGATTGCGCCAAGTACATTTCCGGGGGAGCTAATCACCGCAGATCCCAATTGTTTGCAGATGCTGCACTTGGCAAGCTTCGTCTGGACGACATGCGAGAGTCCGTGTCAGATAAGCGAAACAAGGATCATTTATTAACCTATAGCCTGATTCCATTCGCAGTGAATCGGGAACAGGATCTGCGTGAGAGATACGATTTCATTCAGAAGTTCCTGATGCAGAGCAAGCAATTCGGTGCTCAACGCCGCGCCAGTGAAGGGGTGGCATCCCAGAATGCACTGGGCAACCTTGCCCGTAATGCAGGCTATGCCGATGTTACGCGGCTGATGTGGGACATGGAAGCTCGCAAGTTGGATGAGATGAAATCCTTCTTTGAACCTCATGCATTGGATGCTGACACAACAGCACAATTGGTCCTCGATGAGGAAGGCCAGCCGGATCTTGTTATTATCAGTAAAGGGAAGACACTCAAGTCTGTACCTGCCCGGTTCAAAAAAGATGGATATATCGCTGAACTGAAAGAGCTCAAGTCGGATCTGGTGGATCAGTATCGACGGGCAAGGCAGGAGCTGGAACGTTCGATGACTGCTGGAACATCCTTTACACGTGAGGAAATTGCCAGTCTGATGCAAAATCCGGTTATACATCCACTGGTAAGAACGCTTGTATTCCAGTCAGGTGACAAGACGGGACGATTCGATGTATCATCCAATGGTTTGGTTGCACCAGGACCGGAGGGTACGGTCCATGCACTAGCGGAACAGGATCAACTGTTGATTGCTCATCCACTTCATCTGTATCAGAGCGGAAGCTGGAGTGAATTCCAACGGGATCTGTTCACCCGTCAGGAGCGTCAGCCGTTCAAGCAGGTATTCCGTGAGCTATATCTTCCTAATGAGGACGAATTGGCTAATGGCACGGTGTCCCGCCGCTATGCCGGTTATCAGATTCAACCGAAAAAAGCAGTGGCTCTGCTTAAAGGACGCCAATGGACGGTCAGTTATGAAGAAGGTCTACAGAAGGTTAGCTACGAGCACAATCTGATCGCGAATCTCTATGCCATGGCGGATTGGTTCTCACCGGCAGATACCGAGGTACCAACGCTAGAAACGGTACAGTTCTACGATCGTAAGAGCTACAAACCGGTAGAGCTGCAAGAAGTGCCGCTGACGTTCTTCTCGGAAGTCATGCGTGATATCGATCTGGTGGTCAGCATTGCACATGTGGGTGGCGTAGATCCGGAAGCCAGCCTGACAACAATCGAGATGCGTCACGTTATTGTGACCGAGTCGTTGCGTCTGCTGAAGATCGACAATGTACGTCTGGACGGGAATTACGCACGGATTGATGGTGAATTGGGTGAGTATGCTGTTCATCTGGGTAGTGGCAATGTGCTCAAACAAGCCACAGGTGCACTTCATATCATACCGGTACACAGTCAGCATCGGGGTCGAATCTTCCTGCCATTCCTCGATGAAGATCCGAGAACGGCTGAGATTCTGTCCAAGGTGATGTTGCTCGCCGAAGATAAGAAGATTAAGGACCCGCAGATTCTGGCACAGATACAGAACTAGAAGTGAATCGCCCCTCTTGGGGCGGTTTTTTATTTGTTACTCTGATTTTCAATGTAACTCGGAATCTCAATATAATGAGTGTAGAACAAGAATCAGGGGTGAAAAGTGAATAATATGGAGAAATCCAAACATAAAGGCAACGGAGGAACCTGTTAAAAGGGACTTCAGTTGCTTTTATATTTTTGGATATTTCAATGGGCCGGATTGGTTCCGGTTTCAAATAGTCTTAGGACCCAAAGCATCTTAAGATATTCCTTAATCTGATAATTAATTGCATTAACTGGTTGATCGGGAGTGGGTCGAACTGACTGTTTTTAAAAGTAAATAATTTGTTCTCAAGTAGTTACGGAAATGTAAATAATTCGTTTTCTTGTTCTGTTATCTGAATCCGACGAGACGTGATTCCAAAGAACTAGGCTCGTTCCACTCGAGCTTTTACCAAATTTAAGTGGATGTAATTCATGAACGGGTCGGCTATCGTTAGGAAGCGAAATCTGCTGACTTGCTTGCAGGCTGCAGTTTCCAAAGCCATGTGCAGGACGACCTGAATGCTTGAAAGGCTGGATCAAAACCAGTATGCATTCCCTTGTATACATGTATTCAGGATGTATGCGAGAAAAATGATCAAGAGAGAAGGAGAGCTTACAACATGAACAGAAGACTCAATCTGATTTTCCTCAAACGATGGTTTATGCTATTAATCATCGTGGCGGTTGCGGCTATGCCGCTACACGCCTTCGCCGCGGAGGCGGAATCCGGGGCCGATCGGCCATGGATGAACACATCTCTATCTGCGGAAGAACGCACCGAGCTGTTGCTCAAGGAGATGACGCTGGAGGAGAAAGTTGGATTCGTAACTGGTAAAGTAAATAACTATTATGGTTTCTATAATGATGGATTGGAGCGCCTCGGCATTCCGGCATTACAGATGGCAGATGGACCTGCAGGGGTACGTGTGGCTAACCCGGATGTGCAGGACAAAAAGTCCACGGCATTGCCTGCCCCCATCGCGCTTGCTGCTTCCTGGGATACCAATCTTGCCAAGAAATATGGCGATTTGATCGGTCAGGAAGCACATGATACAACACATAATGTCGTTCTGGGTCCTGGACTGGATATTGCACGTACGCCATGGGGTTCCCGTAACTTCGAATCCCTCGGGGAAGATCCGCTATTGGCTTCGGGCATGGGTGCAGCCTATGTGAACGGGATTCAAAGTAATCCGGTTATCGCTACAGCGAAACACTATATCCTGAACAACCAGGAGACGGAACGTTTCACGACCAATGCTACAGCGAGTGAACGTGCGATTCAGGAAGTCTATGCGCGTCCGTTCCAGGCCATGGTCGAAAAAGCCGATCTTGGTTCGGCTATGTGTTCATTTAACCAGGTGAACGGTACATATGCTTGTGAGAACAAGGAGATGCTGACAGATGTCCTTAAGAATCAGTTTGGCTTCGAAGGGTTCGTCATGAGTGACTACGGCGCAAACTTCAGCACGGCCAAATCTGCTAATGCGGGTCTGGATCTGGAGACACCTGGAGAGCCTTTCGGCAAATGGGGAAGTAAGCTACTGGAAGCCGTGAATAATGGCGAAGTGAGCGAGCAAACCATTGATGAGAAGGTTAGACGCATTTTGCTTCAAATGTTCGATAAAGGGCTGTTCGACAACCCTGTAACGAATACACAAATCAATGCGAAGGCAGATGGGGCTAAAGCACGTGAGTTTGCAGAAGAGAGCATGGTTCTCTTGCAAAATAACGACAACATGCTGCCACTGTCGAGCAAAAATCTGAAGTCCATTGCAGTGATCGGACCCGATGCGGATACCGCATCCGCAGCCGGTGGTGGTAGCAGTCTCGTTAATCCGACATATACGGTGAGCCCGCTTGAAGGGATTCGTAACCGTGCAGGAAACGATGTAGATGTGCAATATACAGCCGGAACCGATCCGATCTCGGCAGGAGATGCGTTTAACGGACCGTCCGCGGTACCATCCACGCTCTTGTCTCCAGCGGGTGCTAACGAAAGTGGTTCGGACAATGCGAAAAACGGATTGCGTGCCGAATACTGGACAAACAAAGATATGGAAGGCAATCCTTCTCTGGTTCGTACAGATAATCAGGTTAATATGAATCTTGGATTCTACAACTATGAAGGTTTTAACGCACAATCTTCCAAGCTTCCGGTGACACCAACGGAGTTCAATGCCAAGATGTCTGCTCGTTGGACAGGTTCCATTAAGGCACCGAAAACAGGTGATTACAAACTGTCTCTGACCAGTCTGGGTTCTGCAAAACTATACGTGGATGACCAGCTGCTGGTAGACAATCAAGGTACGACACTGAGCACTACAAAGAAAGAAATTACACTTAAAGAAGGCGAGTCTCACAACATTCGGATTGAATATCGTACAGATTTCCCGGTACAATCCAGTAATGACATGGGAGCCCAAGTTCGTTTCGGCTGGGAAGCTCCTGAAGATGCTGTGGATGCCAAAATGCAAAAAGCAGTCGATCTGGCCAAAAAATCAGATGTCGCGGTTGTCGTGACACGTACGTATGACAGTGAAGGTTATGTAGACCGTTCCGATCTGGAACTGCCAAATAACCAGGAGCAGTTGATTCGCGAGGTAGCGGCAGCCAATCCAAAAACGATCGTGGTACAAATGAGTGGTCGTGCTGTTGAAATGGATTCTTGGCAAAAAGAAGTACCATCCATCGTTCAGGCTTGGTATGCAGGTCAGGAACAAGGTAATGCAGTGGCACGTGTGCTGTTCGGTGATGTGAATCCATCCGGTAAGTTGCCGGTGACGTTCCCATCAGATGATTCCCAGACCCCGGTATCCACTGCGGAACAATTCCCGGGTGTGAATGGGGTGGGTAACTACTCCGAGGGTATCTTTGTAGGGTACAAAGGATATGACAAAGAAGGCATGACACCGGCGTTCGCCTTTGGACACGGGCTGTCGTATACCGATTTTAATTATCGTAATCTGCATGTGAAGAACACTGGTAAAGGCGATAAGGAAACCGTAGAAGTATCCCTTAACCTGCGTAATACCGGTAAAGTTTCCGGTGCGGAAGTTGTACAGGTCTATGTCGGCAATCTGCCAACCAAAGTTGAAACGCCAGAGAAGCAACTTGCTGGCTGGGCGAAAGTTGATCTCAAAGCAGGCAAGCAGCAACGGGTCAAAATTCAATTGGATCGCAGCGCGCTGTCCTATTGGGATGAAGCATCACATGAATGGGTAATGCCTAAGGGTAAAGTTCAAGTGTATGTCGGCAGCGCATCCGATGATGTTCGTCTGACAGGTAGTGTGAATATCGGAAGCAAGTCTGGTAAATAATCTGTGCGAAAATGCAGTTTGTTCTAATTCATATATATAGTGAAAATGAGTCGTGGCCTAATGGCCGCGGCTTTTTCCATAATGGAAGGAGAGTGAAGCGTGATGAACATAGGCTGGCGAGAGCATTCCAAACGATGGATCATCTTGATAATCGCTGTTTGTTGTGTCGGTGTAGGAATTTGGCTTATCCTCAACCGAGATGAACAACCCGTTCCGCCACCTGTTGCGGACGAGCAGAGAGCGGCAGAAGTATGGTTAACCACGGGAGATCAGCAAAATCTGCTTACACCACAGAAGCCCATTCCAATTACAGATCAACATGATGCAGACACAAGCTCTTCAGATTCTACAACGCCGGAGTCTGAACCTTCCCCGTGGGAGTTTAGCATACAGATTGATCCGGACAAGACCTATCAGACCATGGATGGTTTCGGCGCAGCGATGACGGGTTCATCTGCGCATCTAATCAACCAGCTTCCAGAGGAACAGCAAGAACAACTATTGAAGGACCTGTTCTCGACGGAAGGATTGAACATGGATATGGTGCGTCATACGATTGGTGCCTCCGATTATTCAGTGGATGAATCAGGTGAGGCTTCAAGTTATACCTATGATGATATCGAGTCCGGCACGGATTATGACATGGAACACTTTTCGATTGAAAAGGATCAGGAAGTTGTGAATACGCTGGAGCGTGTGACTGGGCTGAAACCGGATCTTAAAGTGTTGGGTACCCCGTGGACGGCCCCTGCATGGATGAAATATGGGGAGAAGACGACTAACGGCTGGTATATGGATTACAACGATCCCCAGGTGTATGAAGCGTACGCGAGATATTTTGTGAAATATATCGAAGCTTATCAGGAGAAGGGCATTCCCATCTACGGGATAACGTTGCAAAATGAACCGGAGTTCACCTCGGACAAATATCCGAGTATGAGTATGGGAGCCGAAGAACAAGCCATGTTCATTCGGGATTATCTTGGCCCGGCGCTACAGGATGCGGGACTGGATACGCGAATCATCGCGTATGACCATAACTGGGATCAGGCGGTCGAATATACCAGCAAGGTGCTCGGTGATGAGCAGGCTGCTGCCTATATCGATGGATCTGCTTTCCACTGTTATGCAGGTGTTCCATCTGCCATGTCGGAAGTGCATGAGCGCTTCCAGGACAAAAATATCTATTTTACCGAATGTAGTGGTGGGGAGTGGAGTCCTGATTTTGGCGAGAATCTGAGCTGGCAGATGTCCAATCTCATCATTGGTGCACCTCGCAACTGGGCGAAGAATGTGCTGCTCTGGAACATTGCACTCGATCCGCAAGGGGGACCCACGAACGACGGCTGCGAGAACTGCCGTGGGGTTGTGACGATTGACCCGGAGAATAATGAAATCACTAGAAATGTAGAGTATTATACGTTAGGTCACGTCAGCCGTTATGTGCGCCCGGGAGCTGTAAGAGTGGATTCCACGCAAGAACAGGGTCAGATCGAGAACGTAGCCTTCCGCAATCCGGATGGAACGATGGTGCTGGTTACGGCTAACACGGGTGAGGCAGAAGTTTCCTTTGATGTAGTCATGGATGGTGATTCGTTTCGATATGTACTGCCTTCCCAATCGGCAGCAACCTTCCGTTGGAAGCTAAAACGGGGGTAGAGCGTTGACTCAAGATTGGAAATTATGGGTACAGATTGAATGGTAGACATAGTAAAATAAACGTAGAGTTATTTCAAATTTGATGTATTAAACAAGTCCGATCCCAGGATCGGGCTTTTACATAACCTTTTACTTTTAATAGAAAAGGAGCATACGTTGGATATGTTAGTCGCTGCATATCGGGAACAGGATCATGACAAGTTGGTCAAGATCTGGGAGAGTGCTGTTCGGGCAACACATTGGTTAACCACAGGATGTTAATGAACACGCAGAGGAGTGTGCACGATGACTCAGATCAAGGTGACACCGGAACAACTGGAGAAGGTCAGTGGGCAGTTTGCTCAGGCGCATCAGCAATTATCGGGATTCATGTCCACATTGGACGGCAAGATGAGTGTCATGCGCAGCAACTGGGATGGCATGGAACGGGAACGCTTCTATAACGATTATTCAACGGCTCAAGGCACGATGAAATCTGTTCTGGAACTGGTTCTGTCCATTCAGTCGGAGCTTAAGAAGATTGCCGAGCGTTTCCGCACGACAGATGAAGAGGCAGTGAGCCAGGCAATCATGACGGCGCTGACCGCAGCGCGGGCGCTATCAACCATGGGCAAAAATAAAGGCGATGATCTGGACAAAACGCCAGGTCCACCAAAGAACATGGATGAATGGGCTGAGAAGGATGCCGAGAAATACCAGAACTATGAGGAAATGCTGAAGAAAGCCAAAGAGATGGGTGACGAAGAACTGGCGCAGCAGATTCAGGCCAGCATGAACATCATTCGGCTTCAGTATGAAGATGTAATCTATCAGACTGACCCCAATACGGGCAAGACGGTGAAAATTACCGAGGATTCCATCGTGGGTACGTATCAGGTGAAAAGCGACAAGGGCGAAACGACCACCATCAGTCTGGATAAACAGGGCAATGTGGTGGACTATAGCAAGGATACGGAAAAGTATAAGTATTCGGAGCAAACGCATACGACCAGTCAAGGCGAGCATCTCTTTGGCAAAGTGGCACAAACGGCTACAGCCTACGGCATTGGTCTGCTGCTCACAAGCAAGACAGGCTCTGCCTTCACGGAACATGCGACAGGACTCGGTTCATCCTTCGTCGCGGACAAGTTCCTGTTCTCTGTGCCGGAGGAAGGCGAGACGCGTACGATGATCTACCGTACCAATAAGGAAACGGGCAAAATGGAAAATATGATCGTGGTCACGCGTGGCGACAACGATATTGAATATACTCCGTGGCGGGATTACTTCTAAGCCACGGATGGGATTGGCAGGCTGCTTATCCGTGAGCCTGCCCGTAAAGAAACACCCCGGCAACCTTCTCCCTGAGATGGGAAGATTGCTGGGGTGTTTATGGTTTGGCTTACCGAGCAGCCACGGTCGAATGACCGGGCTGTAAGGAGATCTTTTTTTGCCAAAGATTAATGAGTCTCTTCATCCAGAAACGGTTTGTTCACCGCATAATACATGAAGCCCATCAGCAGCACACCGCCCACCAGATTACCCAAAGTCACGGGAACCAGGTTATGAATCACGCCTTCAAATGAGATCGTCCCCGGATGGTTCAGCACGAGCGCAATCGCGAACGTACACATATTGGCGATGCTGTGCTCATATCCCGAGATGAAGAAGCAGAACACAAAGAGCATCATAGCAAACATTTTGGCTCCATTCTCCTTCATGAACATCGGCACAAAGAACGCCATACATACGAGCCAGTTACACAATATCCCCCGGAAAAAGAGCTGCATGGTTGGAACTTCCATCTTGTGCTCCACCACGCTTAACAGAAAACCATTCACCTCAGACGAGTCGAATAATCCCGTCAGGTAGATTAGCAGGGCAAATACGGCTGCGCCCATCAGGTTACCGCTATAACTCGCAATCCACAGCTTGACCACTTCGAACCAGCGAAGTTTCTTGCGCAGCGCCGCATACGTATAATAGAACGTATTGCCTGTGAACAGGTCACCGCCACCGTACGCGATCAGAATGATGGCCGCGCCAAACGTAATTGCTGCCATAGGATAGGTGAAAGGGGACTGCTCCATATAAAAGAAGTTACCTGTCTTAAACGCCACGATGACGCCGAATCCGATAAACATACTGGCCAGCATGGAGCGTGCAAGGTACCTGATTAAGCTTTGTTTATAAATCTTGTGTTTCTTCAGGGCTAGTTGTTCCACGTTGCGTAGAGCTTCCGTTTCCATAATTCTCCTCCAATAGCGTGATGTCTTGCTTACCATTATAACGAAATTATGGAAATAAGGGAGGGGGTAGCTTGGTTTACTGATTATTTAACCGGATAAGGATACATGCAGAATCTGAGGATTTCGTTCTTATGTTCCTCAGTCCGTTCACGCAGCGCCAATTCTTCTGCATAAGAACGTTCCAGCTTGGCGCGCATGAAACGCTCTGCATATTCGTTGGGACGAGAGTGAAGTTCTTTGGCGTACTCTCCAAATGTGCTGACCTCACGTACCTTTTCCAACACGCTGTTCAGTAGCGGACTGCCCGCATAGAGCAGGGAATCAGTCTCCTCGGCTTCAAACTTGAGGAACAGAATGGCTTTTTGCAGGGCATTTATCCATACCTCCTGAATGATTCATAGTGTGAACAAACTAGTCTTTCATGGGCTGATTCCATGGATCATACGTAATGAGCGCCGGAAAAAAATTGGGCTCAAGCATCAGACTAATACGTTGTTCGTCTTGATCAGTATAAGAAATGAAATAGTTCCCGAAATGAGACTCGTAGATGAAATCATGGAATTGAAAGGAACCTTCGGGATACTTTATCTTCACATATAACGTAGTAACTCCTCGGGCTAAGGTTTCTTTTAACATAGGAATTTGGGCCAAAAGCATAATAGCAACAAGAAAAATTAGTATATGTTTAACTAGACGGGTCAGATGGATTCACCTCATTATCGTAAATCAATTTTTAACAATTCATGAAGGCCCATCTCCAAAATAGATGTCACTCCATAAGGATAGCCAGATTACCAAATTGCTCGCCTTTTTCCATGCGTTCGAATGCTTTTGCTACATCCTGTAACGGATATACGCCATCAATCACAGGATGTATATCATGTTGCTCCACCCATTGCAGCATCTGGATAAACTCTTCACGGCTACCCATAGAGGTGCCGATTAGACTGATCTGAGGGAAGAAGATAGAGCGAATTGGTAGGGTCAGATCATCCCCCGAGCTTGCACCATACATCACGATACGTCCACCTGGTCTGATTATATCAAAATATTTTGGGAACATGGCTTGTCCGATGCTATCCAAGATGATGTCCACAGGTGCCAGATCATTCTGCAAACGCCAATCGGCATGACTATCCAACGCATGGGAAGCACCCAGGCGCAGCGCCTCTTTTCTTTTGGCTTCACTTCTGGAGGTGACGGTAACCTGGGCACCCACGGCTACGGCCATGAGCAGGGCATAGGTCGCTACACCGCCGCCAATACCGGGAATGAGGATGTGTTCACCTTGTTTCAGTTCACCGCGAGTGAACAAAGCGCGATAGGCGGTCAATGCCGAAAGAGACAACACGCCTGCTTCCTCCCAGGATAGATGGGCTGGTTTAGGCAGAGCATTTTCAGCAGGCAACGTAATATATTGTGCGAGCGTTCCATCCGCAGGACCACCCACAATATCAGGAACGATGGGTACGTTACCCGCAAACTCCCAACCGAGCGTTGGATGAATAATAACTTCATCACCTACTGTGAATTCTCTTACGCCTTCGCCGATCTCAACGATAATACCTGCCCCATCCGAACCGGGAATGAGAGGGGCATCCTGACGCGTTCGTCCTGCCATGATGAACAGATCACGATGATTAATTCCAGCAGATTTCAGTTGGATTTTCACTTCCCCTGTCTCAGGTGTGCGAGATGTTGACTCTGTATATCGAAGACCTGCAAGGCCGCTCTGGCCGGAATGGACAATAGCTTTCATGTTCAATATTCCTCCTGTCTATGTAGCTGTACTTCACTACTGAGCCTCATTGTACAGATGGGACAGATTCACGTAAAATGAACAAAAATGAAAGTCAGTATCATTTAAAATCATAGATATCAAGCAGGTGATCAGGGTATGGATGCAGGTGATCTGAAAATATTTCAGGCGGTTGCCCGCGAAGGTAGCATCAGTAAAGCTGCGCTCTCACTCAATTATGTGCAGTCCAATGTAACAACACGGATTAAACAGTTGGAGACTCAACTGCAAGTACCGCTATTTCATCGTTCCAATCGAGGGATGTCGCTCACACCAGCGGGCGAGAATCTGCTTGGGTATGCGGATAGAATATTGGAATTATTATATGAAGCGGAGCAGGCCACGCAAGTGGGTAACCCACCAGCGGGCA
This sequence comes from Paenibacillus sp. USHLN196, assembly GCF_037144955.1. NCBI lineage: Bacteria > Bacillati > Bacillota > Bacilli > Caryophanales > Paenibacillaceae > Paenibacillus > Paenibacillus sp. USHLN196. Next base: position 61,941 of record NZ_JBBCYH010000002.1, read on the forward strand.
TGCTTCGTCTAGGTGCCATAGAGACAGCAGCTTCCACTTTTCTGACGCCGCTCTTGGCTGAATACAGTTCATGCTACCCGGAAGTACAGCATTCGCTTGTCACGGGTGGGACCCATGAACTGAACCAGAAGGTCATTCAACATGAATTGCACGGTGCCTTAATATATGGTCCTATCGACCATCCTGAGCTGAACTATATGAAGATGTATGACGAAGAATTGGTGCTGATCGCCGAACCTGGAGTACATCAATTAAACACGTTATTGTCCAGGCCGATGTTGTTTTTTGAGATCGGATGCACACATCGGGATCAGGCGGAATCCTTTTTGAAAGGTCAGGGTATCCACACGCTTAACATCATGGAATATGGAACACTGGACACGATTCTGAATGGGGTATCTGCCGGGCTCGGTGTATCATTGCTGCCACGTTCTTCGGTTACCAAAGCAGAATCAAGAGGCGAGATCGCGGTGATGTCTTTGCCTGATCCCTATTGCCGGTTGGAAGTAGGATTTGTGTATTCTCGTGGTGAACATATATCTAGTGCGCTCAGCGCTTTGGTGGAGATCATTACAGAACCAGAACTATAAGAGGTTGTTCAAAAGTCCGTTTACGAACATGCACTATAAAGGAGTGAGTGATCTTGAAAGAAACTGCGTTAACGTTGGCTGATGCCTTTAATCAGGCAGAATTTATTGTAGGGGGTCATGGCAGTCGCAAAGTGAAGGTACTTCAGAACGTACTGGAGCAGATCGATGGGGAGATGTTCAGTGACCACTACGGTAACGGCCCCATCATTGAAGAATTTCAGCAACAGATGGCTGACGTTCTCGGCAAGGAATCGGCTGTATTTTTCCCGAGTGGAACGATGGCACAGCAGATTGCATTACGGATCTGGTGTGACCGCAAAGGGATAAAGCGTGTAGCTTACCACCCTCTATGCCATCTGGAAATCCATGAGGAAGACGGACTGAAAGAGTTACACCAGATTGAATCGATTTTGCTAGCGGACAAGGACCTATTGATTCGATTGGAAGATGTACAGGCGCTTGATCAGGACATTGCCTGTCTGCTGTTGGAACTTCCGCAACGTGAGATTGGTGGGCAATTACCGACGTATGAAGAGTTGGAAGCGATCTCGGCCTATTGCCGTGAACGCGGGATTAAGCTGCATCTGGACGGGGCACGCCTGTTTGAGATCACTCCGTATTATGAGAAAACGCCTGCGGAGATTTGCAGTCTGTTTGATACGGTGTATGTTTCCTTTTACAAAGGAATCGGAGGCATTGCGGGGGCTATATTGGCGGGTGATCCGGATGTGATGCAAGAATCGAAAGTATGGAAACGTCGGCACGGGGGCGATCTGATCGGTCTGTATCCGTATATTCTGAGTTCCCAGTATTATTACAATGAGCGGATTGGCAAAATGGAACTTTATTACGAGCAAGCTCAAGAACTCGCTTCCTTATTGAATGCCTGTCATGGGATACATACTTTGCCCGAGGTACCGGTATCGAATATGTTTCATGTGCACTTTGCGCTCGCTGCTGCCGAAGTTGAACCAATTCTGGTGCAAATGGCTCAGCAGTATGGCATAGGAATGACTTCATATCTGAACAAGACGAGTGGGAACAGCTGTGCCTTTGAATTTTCTGCGGGCGATCGGTATGAGCAGGTTCCTCCAGACAAACTGCGTGCAGCATTGGAATGGCTGGATCAGGAGTTACGTAAACAGGTGAGATCATAAGTTGATTTAAATGCTCGACCTGAAAGAGGTTGTTCAACACGTATTAAAAGGAGGGGTTCAAGTGAAGTCTATGGAATTGGAACCGATTCGTGATCTTTTGGTGAAAGCTTACGATACGACAATGGGAGAAGGGTGTGCTCCCGAAACGCAACAGAGCATTGAGGAATTCGAGCAAAAGCATAACGTGAAATTGCCCGCAGCGTATCGTGCGCTTCTGCTCGAATTCGGTGCGTGTAACTTCGGCGATCCTGCCCTGTATACTGTGAAAGAACTGAACTGGGCTTATCCCGAGTTTCTGGAAGTATACGGAGAAGTTGAGAAGGAATACGAGCTTTCAGCTGATCTCCAACCGTTCCCGATTGGTGGTTTTGGCGAAGGCAGTATGGCTATACTGGATCAAAGCTCAGGCAAGATAATGATGTTGTTCCACGATGCAGGGGAAACTCCTCTAAAGGAGATTGCTGTGGATATTAATGAATTAATGACAATGCTGGCTGAGTCGGCAATCTGGGTTCAGGAACAGATGAATTAACAAGGTAGACGGAAGGATGCGCAATCGGCTTATGGATATTCGCAAGTTAAGATATTTTATCACCGTGGCGGAGGAGCTTCATTTTCACCGTGCAGCGGAAAAATTAAATATGACGCAACCACCGCTGAGCCAGCAAATTCAGAATTTAGAGGAATAGCTTGGAGTGAAGCTGTTGGAGCGCACCAGAAAAATGGTTCGTCTCACACCAGCTGGTGCGGTATTTCTGGAACAGGCGAGACTGATCATGGCCCAGCTCGAACGATCCATTCAGCTTACGCAAAAGGCAGATCAGGGTATCATCGGGCATATAACCATAGCCTTTGTGGATTCGGCTTCGGGGAGCATTATGGTGGATGTCCTTAGGAAATTTCGCGCTGCGTATCCTCAGATTGAACTAACGCTGCGTGAGATGACCTCATCCCAACAATTGCAGGCACTGGAAGACGGACAGATCCATATTGGATTTTTGAGATATCAGGAAGATACTCGTCATGTCTCGTTCCGTCCCTGCCAGATGGAAACGTTGATTGCCGTATTGCCAGATCATCACCCGATGGCTTCTCAGACTCAAGTTTCAATTCGAGAGCTGGCGGATGAAGATTTTATTTTATTCCCAAGGCATCTGGGTTCTCCGTTCCATCGTCTCGTTCTGGATTATTGCAGGGAGCATGGCGTAGATCCTCGAATTACGCAGGAAGCGATCCAGATGTATACGATTGTTAATCTCGTTGCGGCAGGCATGGGCATTTCCATTGTCCCTTCTTCGGTGGATGTGTTCCAGCGAAAGGGTGTAGTCTTTCTTCCATTACAAGAAAATCCGCCCTCCGTACCGTTGTACACGGCATGGCGGACGGATATGAATCAGGAAGTAGTGTCCCGCTTTATGAATTTTGTTGATGGGGAATATGAGATGCGCTAAAGGTTATTTACACTTACACTGCGATGACAGAACAACCTTCCAATCGCTGTTATCCCCAGATTTTTTTCGATCCCTTTTCTCAAGGGGAAAATCTGGTGATAAAGGCGAACGCTCCGCTTTTTCAGGTTTTTTCTGTCCTCTCCGTTCTCGTGTAAATGATTAGTACAACTTAGTTATGTTGTGAGTAGTAAAAAAAGAAACTATCCCGTCTTGGCTGGATCACGCTCAATCCATGGGTTCAGTATTTCGTCGATGCGAGTCATGATCGCAGAGTCCAGTTTCACACCAGAAGCTTTTACATTTTCCAAGACCTGCTCTGGCCGGGATGCACCGATAATAACGGAGCTGACATACGAATGTTGTAGAACCCACGCGACAGCGAGTTGAGGAAGAGTTAGACCAATCTCTTTAGCGAGTGGAACAAGCTGTTGCACAGCGGTAAGAACATCTTCACGTAACCACTGACCAGCCAGTTTATTGAAAAAGGGTGCTCCTGCCTCAGCAGCTGCACGTGATCCGGTGGGCAATGCTTCGTTAGGCGCATATTTGCCCGATAGTATACCCTGAGCCAGTGGAGACCATGTAATCTGTCCAAGTCCTGCTTGGTCGCTTGCAGGCACCACTTCTTGCTCAATCACACGCCATAACATTGAATATTGGGGCTGACTTGCAATGAAGGGGACATGGAATTCCCGCGCCAAAGCGGCTCCTCTTGCAATCTGATCTGCGTTCCATTCACTTACGCCAATGTAATGGACTTTGCCCTGACGCACCAAATCGGAGAATGCCAGAAACGTCTCTTCCAGCGGAGTGTTGTAATCATAACGGTGAGCGTAATAGACATCAATATAATCCGTCTGTAACCGTTGTAATGAACCATTGCAGGCTTCCATGATGTGTTTACGTGAAAGTCCGCGGTCATTATGACCTGTGCCGGTTGGGTGACAGACTTTGGTACACAGTTCAATACTTTCTCTTCGTATATCCTTAAGAGCCTGTCCCAGTACGGCTTCAGCCTTGGTATTAGAGTACACGTCTGCGGTATCAAATGTGGTAATACCTGCATCCAATGCAGTTCGCACACAAGCTTCTGCTATTCCATCCTCGACTTGCGCTCCATGCGTAATCCAGTTGCCGAGTGAAATCTCACTGACGGTTAATCCACTGTTTCCTAATTTGCGATATTCCATTCATGTCGCCTCCCTAAGTCATCTGGACTCCATTGTAGCAATGGCAGATTAATAGGTGAAATATCTTTTAACCTCATCTTTGATACGAAAAAAGTATCAGTGAATCTACATTTTTTCCTGGATATATTTGCGATAGAGGGCGGGCGTAATCTCCTCGAACTTTTTGAATATTTTGATAAAATATCCCGATTCATTGAATCCCAGCTCATCACTAATCTGTGAGACAGGCATGTCGGTGACCTCCAGCAATTGCTTGGCCCACTTAACTTTGAGTTTAGCCAGGTAGGTTGTGAAGTTTTCACCCGTTTCCTTGGCAAACAGCCTGCTGAAATAACTCGGACTCAGGTGGCATAGATCGGCCATTTGTTTGAGCGAAACTTGTTCGCTTTTATGACTGTGAATATATTCAAAAGCAGGCTGAAGCACCGGGCTGGAGCTTTCCATGTCACTTGGGCTATTTTTGAGATAGGCGTCCGCAATCGCATTCGTCATCTCTTTTTTGATCGACTCGATATTACGAATGGAGTAACCCGGCAGAATGGTGGAGAGGTTCAGTGACTCCTGATGACCTGAAGCTTTCTCGAACATTTCAACTAACAGATTTTTGTTGAGCGCTTCTTCTACAATGTAGTTGCAGAGCAGGGATAACATGTTGGAGATTTTCACAATCTCTTCATAGGTCATCACAGGCAGCTGAGCGTAATCATCCTTTAATTCCTCCAGCTTGGCTGCATGCAGGGGAACGTTCTTGGAAGTAACAATCTGTTCCAGATCACTACCCTTGTCCGGGTCGGCGAGTTTCACTTGTCCTGCCATCACGGCACCGATATATTTGCCATCAATCGTAATCGGAATCGCGATATCAATAATATTGAAATGGCATAGATATACATAGGGCTCATTCAACCGAACCGCTTCCAGACCGCCGCGCGAATCACATTTTTGGCAGTAGGGGAGAAGCTCGGGGTCTTTGCGTACATTCTGGCAGAAGGCCTGGCAGCTGCTGTGACTGGTTATGGGAATGCCTTTATAGTCAACGGTGAGGATCGCGAGTTTGGTGACTGTAGCAAGAGAATCCTGTAGGCGCTTCCATTTATTAAGATCCAGAATTTTATTGATATGCAGATATTCTTTAATCATTGGATGAGACCTCCATAGCTAACCTAATTCATGATTTAGGCCGTTAAAAGTTAGCAAGTTGTACATATTAAGATGTAATGATGACGGGTAATGTATTATGGGAGGTCAAAATTGAACCATCTCATGACAATAACATACCATGATTGCACTAAAAAGCAAAAAATTACGATTGTAAATTATAATAATTTGTTATCAAAGTCCACTGTAAAGCTGCTGTCCATGCGTTATATTAAGGTCAATTGCAAGAAATTAAAATTTAATGTATCTACTACACCATTCCATATCCTTAGGAGGCATATAATAATATGAGAAAAGCATTTATCAGCCCAACCAAATATGTACAAGGCGAAGATGAGTTGTTGAACCTGGGGTACTTTGTTAAATCCTTCGGAGAATCTGCATTGCTGATCGCACATCCGGATGATGTGCAGCGTGTCAAAGCGAAGCTCGATGCAACAGCTGAGAAATTCAATATTACGTTTGTTGAAAGCGGTTTTAAAGGGGAATGTTCCCGTGAGGAAGTTGCTCGTCTGCAAGAGATTGCGAAGGAAAAAGGTTGTCACTCTACCATTGGTCTAGGTGGCGGTAAAGCGATCGATGCTGCCAAATGTGTAGCTGAAGGCGAAGCATTGATCATCTGTCCAACCATTGCGGCAACGGATGCACCGACAAGTCACTCTGCTGTGTTGTACACACCGGAAGGTGCTTTCGATGACTATGCTTACTTCAAACAAAGCCCAAGTGTGGTTCTTGTCGATACAACGGTAATCGCCAATGCACCAACACGTTTCCTCGTATCCGGTATGGGAGATGCGCTCTCTACATACTTCGAAGCAAGAGCAACAGCGAAATCCTACTCCCGTGTAAACGCAAGTCTGCCAATGGGTTCCCGCGAAGGATACACACCCTCAGCAGTAGGTACCAATGCGGCACTTGCACTGGCAAAACTGTGTTATGAAATGCTGCTGACTGACGGTGCAAAAGCAAAAGTAGCGAGTGACAGCAACGTTGTGACACAAGCGCTGGAAAACATCGTGGAGACCAACATTTTGTTGTCTGGTCTTGGATTCGAAAGTGGCGGTCTGGCCGCAGCACATGCAATCCACAACGGTTTGACTGTTCTGGAGGGAACACATCACTTCTTCCACGGTGAAAAAGTATCCTTCGGTACGATCGCACAACTCGTGCTCGAAAATGCACCAACCGAAGAGCTGCACGAAGTCATGGACTTCTGTCTCGAAGTAGGACTACCTATTAGCTTGGCGGATATCGGTGTAGACACGATTAGTCAGGAAGAGTTGTTGAAAGTTGCAGAGATCGCTTGTATTCCGGAAGAATCCATTCACGCGATGCCATTCCCGATCACCGTTCCTGAAGTGGCTGCTGCCATTGCAGCGGCTGACCGCATGGGCCGTGAGTACAAAGCAGCTCGCCGGGAGGCAAAATAATGAAGAAAATTATTAACCAAGCAGAACATGTTGTTATGGAAATGTGCAACGGAATCGCGCTCGCGCATCCGGAGCTGGAATTCCTGAAGAAATATAAAGTCATCAAACGCAGAGAGATTCAGGCGGATAAAGTCAGCCTGATCAGTGGCGGCGGAAGTGGACATGAACCGGCTCACGCAGGTTATGTGGGAAAAGGCATGTTGGATGCAGCGGTATGTGGAGATGTGTTCGCATCTCCTTCCCAAATCCAGGTGTACCAAGCAATCAAAGCAACAGCCAGCAACAAGGGAACACTCTTGATCATCAAGAACTACAGCGGCGACATGATGAACTTCAAGAATGCAGCGCATCTGGCTGAAGAAGATGGCATCGACGTACAGTATGTGCGTGTTGAGGATGACATCGCTGTACAAGACAGCTTGTATACCGTTGGACGTCGCGGCGTTGCCGGAACTGTACTGGTTCACAAGATTGCCGGAGCAGCAGCTGAAGAGGGCCGGAGTCTGGCAGATGTGAAATCCGTTGCCGAGAAAGCAGCTCAGAACGTACGCAGTATTGGATTTGGATTCACATCCTGTACCGTGCCCGCCAAAGGCACGCCTACATTCGAGATCGCTGAAGATGAAATGGAATTCGGCGTAGGGATTCATGGTGAGCCAGGGATTCGCCGGGAGAAAATTGTTTCGGCTGATGAATTGGCAGGGCGTATGATCGAAGCATTGCTCGCAGACATGAAGTTAGATAAGGATGCATCCGCTGAGATTGCGGTGCTCGTGAATGGTTTTGGTGCAACACCACTGCAAGAACTGTACCTACTCAACAATTCCGTGCAGCGTGAACTTGCAGGACATACAGGTCTGAAGGTCGCTACAACGTTTGTGGGCAACTACATGACAAGCATCGATATGGCGGGTGCGTCGGTTACGATCCTGAAACTGGATGAGGAACTGAAAACTCTGTTGTTCAAGGAAAGTGATACACCTGCGTTTAAAGTATCCGGTCCTCCAGTGGCACAAGTAGCGTATTCCGAGGCTCTGGAAGCTGTCGTAGGTGAAGACGCTCCGGTATCTTACGAAGTGGAGACGCCTGCAACATCTGCGGTGATTAGCAATAATCAATTCTCGTTGGACAACATCGTCTATCTGATCGATAAAATGGGCGAGATCATCATCAAGAATGAAGTACCATTCTGTGAACTGGACTCCCATGCAGGTGATGGCGATTTCGGTATGAGTGTGGCAAAAGGCTTCCGCCAGTTGAAACGCGAATGGAGTCACATCATTAACGAAGATAAAAAAGATATCGGTTCATTCCTCGATGCATGCTCACTGGTCATCATGGAATATTGTGGCGGCGCATCCGGTCCAATCTGGGGTTCGGCATTCCGTGCGGCTGGCAAAGCAGTAGGGGATAAACAGCAATTGAACATTGCTGAATTTGCAGAAATGTTACATGCAGCCGTGCAAGGTATTCAGTCTACAGGAGAGCGATCCTTCGGACGTGGTGCCGTTGTAGGCGACAAGACCTTGATCGATGCACTCGTTCCATGTGCCGATTCCTGGACGCAAAGTGCGGAGTCTGGAGATGACTTCAAAACCGCATTTGCCAAAGGTGCAGCAGCAGCCGTTGAAGGTGCGAAGAAAACCGAAGACATCGTGGCACGGATGGGCCGCGCGGGTACCGTCGGCGATCGTAGTCTGGGCTACCCTGACGCTGGCGCATATGCGTTAGGTGTTATTTTCACAGAGCTGTCTGAGTCGATAAAATAAGAATGTTGTGAAAAATTAGATCATTTCGATGAGAAATATAAATCTATAAAGTGTTCTTACTGCCAAAGAAGTATCACATTGTGATACTTCTTTTTGTTGTAGAAATGTCGGTTTTTATGCATGAAAATACATACAATTGAATTTTTGGTTCATAATTTCGCCATGAATTAAAACGATTAGGTTATTGTAAATGCCTGCTAACTTGTTATAATATAAACTACTGATATTGATAATCACTATCATTTGTTTTTGTCACTAGATTACGCCTGAGGAGGTATATGATACTGATTTTATCCAATACAATAGGCTGCGTTTGAGTCAAATTTTCTAAATTCTAGGGGGATATAAATGAAATGAAAAAGTCTATTTCTTCAAAATTAATGTTTATTATGGTTGCAGCTTTAACTTTGGTGTTGGCAGCATGTTCAAGTAATGAACCTGCTACTTCTGGTACTGCTAATACAGAGACCGCAACTTCCGATGCTGCTACTACAGCTACAACCGTTGAAATTACGGATGCTCATGGAAAAGTAACTGTACCTGTAAATCCAACGAAAGTCGTTGCTCTGGATAACAGAACATTTGAGACTCTGTCTAATTGGGGAGTCAAACTAGCAGCAGCGCCGAAGGATGTAATGCCAGCAGATTCACCATATGTGGCGGATGAATCGGTACAGAATATTGGAAATCATCGTGAACCAAATCTTGAACTATTGGCATCTATACAGCCTGACCTTGTCATTGTTGGTCAAAGATTTGCTGGCTTTTATGAAGACATCAAAAAATTAGTGCCTAATGCAGCAGTCATTGACCTTAATATTGAGCTTGAAGAAACAGCAGCACCTGGAGAAAACTTTGTTAATGGTCTTAAAGATGCAACAACCAATCTAGGTAAAATTTTTGAAAAGCAAGAAGAAGCTACTCAATTGATTGCTGATTTTGATAAAGCTATTGAAGAAGCTAAGGCCGCTTATAACGGTGAAGATAAAATTATGAGTGTTGTCGTATCTGGTGGAAACATTGGTTTCTCGGCTCCTCTTACTGGACGCGTGTGGGGACCATTGTATGACATTTTCGGCTGGGTTCCGGCACTAGAAGTGGACAAATCTTCTTCTGATCATCAAGGTGATGATATTTCTGTTGAAGCGATCGCACAAAGCAATCCGGATTGGATTTTCGTACTGGATCGTGATGCAGCTGTATCTGCTGAAGAAGGTTCGGTTCCGGCTCAGGACGTTATTGATAACTCACCTGCTCTGCAAAACACCACTGCTATTACTAAAAAGCAAATTGTCTATGCTCCAAACGATACGTACACTAATGAATCTATCGAAACTTTCTTGGAGTTGATTAACAACCTTACGAAAGCTTTAGCTAAACAGTAAAAGGAGCATACTGCAGTGCTGAAAAATTTAATACCCAAAATAGCCGGGGTTGAGAATTCTCAACCCCAGCGTCATAATCACAAAAGGTTATGGACCCTGCCTTTTATCATTGCGATTATAGCCACCATTGTTTTAGGCATTACATCACTGCTTATTGGAGTCTATGACATACGGGGACAAGCGGATGGAATGGAGATGTTCTTCATCACTCGTGTCCCAAGAACTGTTGCATTGATGCTTACCGGTGCCGCAATGGCCATGGCAGGACTGGTCATGCAGCTTATTACACAGAATCGCTTGGTGGAACCTACCACAACAGGAACAATGGAATGGTCAGGTCTGGGGATCATGTTTATTTATCTGGTCTTTCCTGCCCCGAGTTTAACACTAAGAATGACCGGCGCAATCATTTTTTCTTTTATAGGAACGATGATTTTTTTTATGTTTCTAAAGAAAGTTAAACTCCGCTCGTCTTTAGTTGTGCCCATTATTGGGATGATGCTTGGAGCAGTCATTTCTGCATTTTCAACTTTCGTTGGGCTTGTATTTCAAATGACTCAAAATATCGAAAGCTGGTTTGCAGGCTCCTTTTCATCTGTGCAAATTGGCAGGTATGAATATCTCTGGCTCATTGTATTGGTGACTATTCTTATTTTTGTTTTTGCTGATCGGTTGACTTTAGCCGGACTAGGGGAAGATGTGGCTACCAGTCTTGGCGTAAATTATGACAGGATCATTCTTATGGGGACTGCGCTTATTTCACTAGCTGTTGGAATCGTTGCAGCTGTCATTGGGAACCTGCCTTTTCTAGGGTTAATTGTCCCCAATATCGTTTCCATGTTTAGAGGTGACGATCTCAGGAGCAATCTGCCATGGGTGTGCTTATTAGGGATGGGCAGCATCATTGTGTGTGATATCCTGTCTCGAGTCATTATCATGCCTTTTGAAATACCTGTCTCGATGATCCTTGGAACAGTGGGAGCCGTCGTATTTATTGTCATTTTGTTAAGACAAAGGAGGTCAACAAGGAGGGTAAGATGAGCGACTTAGCAAGTAGTAATCCACTAAATATCGAAATCGATTCTAGCCGTCGTCCTAAAAAAAGATCAGCTAGAGCCTTCCGTACCAAGAAAGAAGAAAAGCGTTATTGGATTTTGCTGATAACATTGATAGTTCTGGGCGTTTTTGCATCGATTGGACTGCTGATTTATAACAATCCGGTCCCGGTATCTTCTCCTTCTTTCATACCTGTCGTTACAAGAAGGGTAGTCGCTCTGGTTTCAATGCTTATCGCTGCAATTTGCCAAAGTTTATCTACGGTTGCTTTTCAATCGATTACGAATAACAAAATTATAACTCCGTCCCTTTTAGGTTTTGATGCTATTTATTCAACCATTCATACGAGTACTATATTTTTCCTTGGTGCTACGGTATTTGTGAATTTTAGCGGTGTTGATTCCTTTTTATATCAAGTTGCTGCAATGGTCATCATGTGTTTAATCCTCTATGGATGGTTGCTTTCCGGAAAATACGGCAATTTACAACTTCTACTTTTAGTCGGTATTATTATCGGGACTGGTCTGAGGTCTGTATCCTCTTTTATGAGAAGACTCCTTGCACCGTCCGAATTTGATATTTTACAGGCAAGAATGTTTGCTTCCGTGAATAATGCGGATTCTGCCTATTTCCCGATTGCGATTCCTATCGTCATCATTGCAGCAATCCTGCTACTTGCTAATGCCAAGAGGTTAAATGTACTGTCGCTTGGTAAGGATGTCTCGACTTCCTTGGGAACTAAACATCAAAGTAGTGTGATTTATACGCTGGTCCTGGTTTCCATTTTGATGGCCATTTCGACGGCTTTGGTTGGACCCCTTACATTCTATGGATTTTTGGTTGCGATTTTGAGTTATCAGGCAGCTCAAACCTATGATCACAGATATGTTTTCCCAATGGCTCTTGCTATAGGGTTTGTGATCTTAACCGGTGCGTACTTTATTATGAATCATGTCTTCAATGCCCAAGGTGTTGTTTCCATCATTATAGAATTGGTTGGCGGACTAACATTTTTAATTGTGATTTTAAGGAAGGGTTCTTTATGATACAGATCAGTAATGTCAAAAAGTCCTATGCAGCCGAGGTAGAGATAGGCCCTTTGAATATTCATATACCCAAAGCCGGTCTTACTTCTTTAATTGGACCCAACGGTGCGGGGAAGTCGACGACACTTCTGATGATCGGAAGACTTTTGGATTTGGATGAAGGTCAAATTAAGGTTGCCAATATGGATGTTTCTAGGACCAAGTCAAAAGACTTGGCTAAAATAGTAACGGTTTTACGACAAGAAAATCATTTTGTCACAAGGCTTACCGTTAGACAACTTGCTGGGTTTGGACGTTTTCCTTATTCTAAGGGCAGATTAACGGATGAGGATGAAGCTATTATATCTAAATATATTGATTTTCTAGACTTAACTGCTCTGGAAAATAGATATCTAGATGAACTTTCTGGTGGTCAAAGGCAAAGAGCCTATGTCGCAATGGTGTTGTGCCAAGAGACGGAATACGTACTTTTGGACGAGCCTCTAAACAACCTTGATGTTGCTCGTTCTGTTCGGATGATGGAGCATTTGAGATATGCTGCTAATGAATTTGGAAGAACCATTCTGACGGTTATGCATGATATCAATTTTGCAGCCAAATATTCAGATCGAATATGTGCGATGAAAGATGGACAAATCGCTGCTTTTGGAACCGTAAAAGAAGTGATGGACCCCGAAACTTTAACAGATATTTTTGAAACGAAAATTGAAATTATTGATGGACCTTACGGACCGATAGCGATCTATTAGTTACAGGCGCAATAACAAGTTGTTAGTTAAAACGGTTTTCGAAAGTAGAGTGATCATTTCACTCTACTTTTTTTTGATAAAAGTCGAGCATACCCCGACCAGAAGCATCCCCCTGTAACGTTTCATTCTTGATCAGAAGGTATTTTCGCTCACAGAGCGTTCTTTTGGATATGAAGTGCGATCTTGTATGCCATAAACTGGATTGAGGGTTCCAGATAGTGTAATCTGGAGATTATGATAATCCATATGAACGAGAAGGGATTGGGATCATTAATGACGCAAAAAATCTATTATGACTCTGCTTACACACGGGAGTGGAATACACATATTACAGGCAGAGTGGACAAGGAAGACGGCGTATATGTCACACTGGCGGAGACTGCTTTTTACCCGCATGGGGGTGGACAACCTTGTGATCTGGGACAAATTGGCGGCATCGCTGTTCTGGATGTGAACATTGAAGATGGTGACGTGTGGCATAAGCTGGAACGCGCGCCTGAACAGACTGAAGTACATTGTGAGCTTGACTGGGAGCGAAGATTCGATCATATGCAGCAGCATACCGGACAGCATTTGTTATCGGCAATCACGCTGAAGCTGACGGAAGCGATGACGCTCAGTTTCCATCTTGGTACGGAGTATGACACGATTGATGTGGCTGCGGCTGAACTGGGAGCGGATCAATTGACCGCCATTGAACAAGAGGTGAATCGTCAGATCTATCGTAACGCTCGAATCAACACTTCATGGGTTACAGCAGAAGAGGCCGCACAATTGCCACTGGTGAAGCAGCCTACGGTAACGGAAGACATTCGCATCGTTGAGATCGAGGGTGTGGAGTATAATGCTTGCGGCGGAACCCATGTGTCGGCGACAGGCGAGATCGGCATCATCAAACTGTTGAAAACCGAAAAAGTGAAGGGCGGCACTCGCATTTATTTCAAATGTGGAACAAGGGCGCTGAATGAATTCACATCCACACAAAATGTGCTCAACAGCATCATGGTTAAATTAAAGACCAGCAAGGACGAATTATTGGAGCGCATTGAGAAAATGGAACTGGAGCAAAAACAGCTGCAAACCGAGCTGAATGCAGTGAAAACAACCAATGATGCCTATTATGCGGAGGAACTGCTGGCTGCTCGGCAAGGGCTGGTTATTGCTCAGGTCTTTGAAGACAAATCGCTCAAGGATATGCAGAGCCTGGCTACCAAGCTGACAGCAGAACATGAGGGGCTTGTACTGTTCGCCAGTATCTCGGAGGCCAAAGTTGTTCTGGCACAGAATGGACAACCCCCTGAATGGGCTTGTGGACCTTTCTTCAAAGGCAATCTTGGAGCATACCAGGGTAAAGGTGGAGGCAGTGAAAAAATGGCTCAGGCAGGTTTTGCGAGCAGTGAAGATGCGCTTGCCTTTTATGAGTTCACCAAGGACCAGCTGGGACATCACTGATCTCCTTATTTAGATAAGAGATAGGCATTGAGTGTACGATCATGAGACAAGCACGCCACGTTGTGGCGTGTTTTTCATGGCATGATGAAGCGAGCAGACAGCAGAGGAGGTGGAGGGATGACAGAACGAATTCCATGTATACGAGAAGGGTGTACAAATACCATTTTACCAGCAACAGCGGCGAAAACAGGTGGATACTGCATGCCTTGCAAGCAGGAGATGGAGCGTGAAGAGCGTCAGAGATACATTGAAGCGAATCGGCGTGACGTGAACTTGTATGCGGGCATCACAGACCCGGTGGAAGTTTTGAAAATCATGCACGAACCTCAGGTTCGCGATCCATTAATTCGTTATGTGTCATATGGACAATCCAAGGAACAGGTGTATCTGTCTTTGTCAGCTGAACAACAAGATGAGATGAAGGATTATGCGATGCAACGGATTCGTACAGGCGATGAAGATACCGGCAGAGATATCCTGTTGTATCTGGTCTGTTACCATGATGTATCGTTGACTGTCGAAATTCCTGAGTTGTTGGAACAGGAAATCTATTATCCGGCCATTTTGTATAAAAGTGCCTCGGCAGAAGTGCGGAATCATCTTTTGCAGCAGGTGAACACCGATGACGAGAATCGTAACCACATTTTGCTCACGCTGGCCCATATCGGGGATGATGTTGTCGAGCAGCAGTTCCGGCAGTGGAGACAGTCTCCGCCATCTTGGGCGAGCGAATTGGTTGTGGCACCGGAGCATTACACCACGGAAGCTGGCTGGGAGCTCACGAAAGACGGGCAGCGCAGAGAATTATTCACCACCCCAAGTTATTCACTCTATAAAGTAAAAGAGAGTGAAACAACTAATGTGGCAATAACCGGAGACTCAATCTCGATGCTGACCTCGAGCACCAATTGCTGTCCATGGTGTGGTAGTGCTTTAACGACCTTAATTAATCTGGATGTTAAGCATCCAGCTCTGCAGGACGTGTCTTGGCATACCCCGCGACTTCAGATACAGACTTGTGTGATATGCAGCAGTTACGGTGTGGTTTACATGGAGATGGATGCAGCGGGGGAACCGCTATGGAGTTCACATAATGTCATGCCCGTGGGAGCGGACGACATTGACCCGGAGGACGATGTAAAACTTACACCAGATGTGGGCCGACAGTTTCGGATTGCAAACGCACCACGTCATGTATTCCATGCCAGTGAGTGGGCGATGGAGCCATCGCTATCTCAGGTCGGCGGCCATCCGGGATGGGTTCAGGATGCGGAGTACCCAACATGTCCACACTGTTCCACGAGAATGAAGGCTGTCGCACAACTGGACTGGGGCGAGGTTGAGGAATATGGTGAGGGGATGTACTACATGTTCATATGTGAGCCATGCCAGATGACCGCCGTATCCTACCAGCAATCTTGATGGTTGAAGCAATGAGGCATCCCGTAAGTTCTTGAACTTCATGGTATGCCTCTTTAATGTATCTTCAGATTTTCCTACAATTCTGCAGATGCCTGCTTCAGCAGTCCCGACAGCCATTCATAATCCGGCGTATCTTTTTCCTTGAGCTTGATCGTTTTGCGATCTTCCGGGCCTTCGAATATCCCATCGGGCAGATCGAGTCCGGTTGCATGGAAGATGGTGAAGGATACGGCCTGTTTGGATGGCGAGATGACCGCAGCGTACTTCCCGTTTTTCAGAAAATGAGGTTTCTTGTATTGCACGCGTTCCTGAACGTCAGGGATGGAATCATGTACCAACTGACGCAGTTGTTCAGCGATTTGTACTTGCCAGGGGATCTGAATCTGTTCAATAAACGCAGTAACTTCTGCATTCTTGGTCATACTTGTTCACCCTCCGTATGGATCTGATTGTGTGCTTCCCATTCTGGTCTTAGAATTCCCATCATCAAGCGGTCGTAACGCTTACCATCACGATATACAGCTGAGCGTGCCCGACCTTCCAACTGAAAACCAGCCTTCTCATAGGAACGGATTGCTTTGGCATTGTAGGCGATGACATCAAGGCCAACCCGGTCCAGGTTCATCTCATGGAATGCATACCGTAAAATAAGATTCAACGCCTCGGTGCCATATCCCTTGTTGCGATGTTCGGCAAGGCCGATACCAATAGCGAGCTGTCCGCAGCGGTTATTCCATTCAATGCTATGAATGACGACAAAACCAATCAGGGTATCGTCTTCATGCGTCCGAAGTCGGAAGTACACTTCCTTATTCTTCGTTTCTCCCTCATCTTCCAACTGTTTCTCCGAATAGGGGATGGCCATATCGGTATCCACATTCCGAAGGTATTCCGGGTCTTCGTTCCAGAGCAGCATCGTTTGTACGTCTTCAGGACGTGGTGGCGTCATTTTCAATCGTGTGCTATAGAACAGGTTATCCGTTGTTAGTGTCATAGGGGTCTCCTTTTGGTGTATGAATAGCCCCATCATACTGGAAATTATAGGTGAATCACAACAGCGTATTTCAGTGGAGCTAAGCAGCCTCTTGTCATGAAACCTAACACGGTAGTAATATGGAATAATCGATATACATTCAATGACAGATTCAATAAAATTATCGGCAGGAGTGATACGTTTTGGAGATCAAAGTGGATGATTTGAGTGGAATACAGGTCAAAGCGTTAATTGCAGAGCACTTGCAAGGAATGGCAGCCGATTCACCACCGGAGAGTATTCATGCGTTGAATCTGGATGGACTCAAGAAGCCTGAAATTACTTTCTGGTGCGCATGGGAAGGGGACGACTTACTCGGTTGCGGGGCTATCAAAGAACTGAATTCGGAGCATGCCGAATTGAAGTCGATGCGTACCGCTTCGGCTCACTTGAGAAAAGGCGTAGCGAGGAAGATTTTGTCCCATATTATAGAGGTTGCCACAGACCGTGGTTATAAGCGAATCAGCCTGGAGACGGGTTCAATGGATTCGTTTATCCCAGCACGGAAGTTGTATGAAGACTTCGGGTTCGAATATTGCGAACCATTCGCAGATTATATTTTGGACCCGAACAGCACGTTTATGACAAAGACAATCTAAATGGATTCGCATGAGAAACCGGTATTCTGTTGTTACAGAATGCTGGTTTTTTTATATGCAACATATCACACATATTGAAGTTTGGAAAAAGAGTAAAATAAACTCAATGATGTAACATGGACCATGCTATGAAAAGGGTGGAGGGAGTCGTGTATGATATATTGGTGGTTCGATCAGATGAATCCGCTGTTTGCCATCTTGGTGTTATGTCCTATAATTGCTGTGGTGCTTGGATGACTGTACATAGATTGCTTGATGCCATTGTGGGGTATAAAACATAGGTTATGTCCGTATACGTTTGGGATGAATTGGCCATAAGGAACTTCTGGGCTGATTGATGGACAATAGGGTATACTGGACATTATGTTTATGAGATTGTGCAAAAATATGAAACAAGACAGCATTATAGACGTTTTTTACATCAGGAGGACTTGAATTGGCTCAGACAGAAGGAACACTACAGAAGAAGCTTAAACCAAGACACATCAGTTTTATGGCTATGGGTGGTGTCATTGGAACGGGAATTTTCAAAGGCAGTGCAGAGACGATCGGACTCGCAGGTCCGGGCGTGATCGTCACGTACATTTTTGCCGGATTATTGCTGCTGGTCGTTATGGCCGCGATGGCGGAGATGGCTACGGTCTACAAGAACAAAAATATGAAAGACTTCGTACAAGAAGCATTTGGTAGCAGAGTGTCATTTGTTATGGGATGGATGTACTGTTTTCTATGGTTATCGGTGTGTGTCATTGAGGTGATTGCCGCCGGGAGCTTTTTGCAGTATTGGTTCAGTGAAGTACCGCTGTGGATGCTGAGTCTGGCTTGTGCAGCGTTTATTATACTGGTTAATCTGCTCAGTGTGGGTGTGTTCGGGGAATTTGAATTTTGGCTGGCCGGGATCAAAATCGCCATGATCATTATTTTTATTTTTCTGGGTGCAGGATTGATCTTTGGCATTATTCCAAGTGATAACACTCCTTATCTGCAAAATTATACGCAAGCAGGCGGGTTCTTCCCGAACGGATGGTCATCGATCTTCTCGGCACTGCTTGTGGTCATGTTCTCTTATGGGGGATCGGAGCTGATAGGTCTGACCCTGACCGAAACGGAAAATGCAGAAAAAGTCATGCCCAAAATCGTAGGCAATTTCATGCTCAGAATTATTCTGTTCTTCACGTTGCCGATTCTCATCATCTGTGGACTCATTCCATGGAATGAGATTGGGCCGGAGAGCAGCCCATTTGTACAGGTGCTCGCCTCCACGGGACTGCCAGGAGCGGCACACATTATGAACTTTATTTTGGTGACGGCGGTTCTGTCTGCTGCGAATTCAGGGATCTACGGTGCATCCCGGATGATGCACTCCATGGCAGTGGGCGGGGAAGCTCCGAAGGCATTGTCGCAGACGAATCGCAACGGTAGCCCTGTTAACACACTTCTGGTGTGCTCGGTCGTCCTGCTTGGAGGTTCCTTGCTTGGCCTGTTCGCGCAGGATCAACTGTTCCGCGTATTGCTTGCGGTTCCGGGGTTTGTGGTAATCCTTGTGTGGATCTGTATTGCCTCATCTCAGCTGAAACTGCGGAAGAGATATCCGGTTCAACCGACATTCAAAGTCTGGGGATTTCCTTATATAACCGGAGTCGTCGTGTTGTGTCTCAGTGTCATTGCGGTCATGTTTGTGTTTGATGCAGGTAATCGGTTCAGCATTAGCATCTGTCTTGCCGTGCTCGCGTTGCTGATAATCTGGTCCCTGATTCGATTCAGGAAGACGAATGGACGGACAGTGTAGTATGGTTAGGTAGTCATAATTAATGAGAAAACTTTATAAGTAAAATAGGGACTGCTTTCAGCAGTCCCTATTTTATACACTTCTAAGCCCTTCAACAGTAAACTGAAACAACTTAAAATGCTAAGAATTCACTCTAGGCGTGAGAATTGCCTGGACAATGCCTGTATCGAGTCATCTTCTCTCATTTAAAGACTGAGAAAATTACTTGAATGAAGCAGTTAGCAAAAGCGGATGTTGAGCAGCAAGTGAGCGAATATATTTTGTTCTATAACCAGAACCGATTGCTAGAATGGACATTAACACGTTCAAAATAACTCTGATTTTTCTTAGAGTCAGGTTAGTAACATGTCAGCTTTCAATCTTCAACTTTAGAAGACTGAGATTTGATTTTAAAGAATTCCTTATATGTCATTGGTTTTCGGCCAATCAGACGTTCAAGATCCCCAGACGTCTCCGAGAATTCTCCAGTGTTGATTCCTCGCACCCAACCTAATAAGAAATCAGTCATAAGAACAGGTAAGCCATTCGTTACCATAGTGTCTATATATTCTTTTTCGCTAATTGCCTCATAAGGGATATTTATCTCACTAATCTCCGAGAGGGCTGCAGCGATGTCTGCAAAAGAGCTTCCCTCGCTGCCACTTAGAGTATATGACTTATTTTCGTGCCCGTTTTGGGTGAGAACGGCTACGATGGCTGCCGCCAAATCATCCAGAGATGCAGCGGCTACTTTACCGGAACCCTCTGGTACTCGCACGCCAACTTTAAGCGCATCTCCGAAATACGAATGCATGACTTCAAGATACGGTGGATTCCGCAGAATGGTATAGGCTAATCCAGATGCTTTAAGTGTTTGTTCAGCAAATAGGTCTGACGTCGATACTTCGGGCACAATAAGATTTGAATTTTCTCTTCGTATGATCGACGTGAAGAGGACTTGTTTAACACCAGCCTGCTTTGCAGCTGCGATTACATTGAAATGTTGCGTATTGCGGTCGGTAAATGCTTGCGCGGAAATAAGCATCACTTTTTCAACACCACTAAAAGCTCGCAGAAGGGAGTTATAATCAAAATAGTCGCCCTGGTAAGCTTCCACACCTTCTTTAACAAACCTTTCCACTTTATCAGATTCCGGATCACGGACCAATATAGCGACCTGACTTGACGGAACTTTTTTAAGAAGAAGCTCTAGTGTCCTGCTGCCGAGATTACCTGTTGCTCCAGTAATAAGTATTTTACCCATATTAATAACCCCTTTGGACTTTTATTAATATACTGCTGTAAATCTTACAATTAGAAACTAATCTAATCATTACTCTCCGATCGTTCACCAGTTGTATGACCATAGACTGTCGCAGAAAGCTCCTTCCTTACCAGGTTTAAATTTTGAAACGCATATTAGAATTACTATTCTTTGATTTTCTTCATGGTCACAAGTCTCATTATGTACCATGTATTACTTTTAAAATAGTACGTACTTTTAGGTTATATAGTAACTAAAAGGTGATAATTGGGACGAAGTACAAAATAACTTGGTTTTTGAAATTACTCTATTCTACATTTATTCTCTGATATTCATCCTTGCTCAATGTCTTCTCTGCATAATTCTTACCCCATTCACAAAGAGCCCGCAGAGTGGGTTCAAGTGACATACCCATTTCTGATATTGAATATTCCACTTTTGGTGGTACCTGATTGTACATTTTTCTTATAACCAGATTATCACCCTCCAACTCCCGTAATGACTGGACTAACATTTTCTGAGAAATTGTTGGCATGAGCCTTTTCAATTCACCGGTCCGTTTAGGACCTTTTAATAAGTAATACAGAATAAGAGGTCTCCACTTTCCGCCAATGACATCCAAGGTAATTTCCAGATCACAATAAAAAGTTTTCAATTGAGAAACACCATCCCTCATTTAATTTCCATTATTATAGTACATGTGTTGATTCAATCCACCTTCCTTGCCATATATTCTGTCGTTTTTATTAATGCCGTTACAAACTAATACAGATAGTTAAATTTGTTTGCGAAGGGTTAAACTTAAACGTAGATCCGCTGCTACAATACGAAAAATCCAGATGCGGTTACGAGATTGAAAAATGCAATCTCCGTGTAAAGGATGTAAAAAATGAACTTTATATTCAACACAGATAACTCAATAGTGTATACACAAAACTCCTAATACCGAATAAACATAACTCATGAATTCCTTATGAAAGAAACCTTTAATTAATATCTGCATGGTCAGTTATAATGACGCAGATTTTGTTTGGCAAACAAACTGAGATAAAGCCTAAATGCAGTTCCAATGAACAAAGCTATCACGGCCATAATAGCGTTTTTACGTTAACCCAATATTTTCTTGCCTAATTCGACATATTCGTTTACTATTTTCCCATACATAGTGCTTAAAGCATGCGTTTTTTGGGTAGTGCCTAGTCAAAAAGGCTTAGGTTTACGGGAGAGGAAGAGGAGCGGATGATCGGTTTTTTTAGAAAACGTTTGGTTGTGCGCATTGTTGCCGTAGTCACATTGGTCATTACGATTATAGCCGTTGGAAGCATGCTGTTACAGGTGGCCAATATGAAGCTAGCTGCGCAGGAGGCCATTTCGAGTTACAACATCCAGATTGCTCAGAGTTATGTGAATCAGCTGGATACAGCATCTTATGCCGAGTTTGCCAAGGACCCCAAGGAGAATGACGAATTCTTGAAGATTCGTGATGAACTGGATGACTTTCGCGTAAGCATTGGTGCAATGTATGTGTATTTCGTCAAAATAGATGAAAAAGGTACGCCACTAATTATGGTGGACGGCATGAAGGATGCAGATAAAGCCTCACCGATTAATGAAGTAACCGATATCCCTCAGGAGGCTGTTCAGAAGCTGTTGCAGGGGCAAACAGCCAGTTCTTCGATCATTAACAATGAGGAGTATGGCGACTATATTTCCTCTTATGCTCCCATGCTCGATAGTAATGGCGCTGTAACAGGTGTAATTGGTATCGATACGGCGGTATCGGTGATCGGAAGCATTGAGTCAGATATAATGAAATCGAGTATTCCTTTCTATGCTTTATTGCTTTTAATTACACTTATAGGCATTGCTGTTGTCACGTGGTTTATCGTAAGAGGACTGCGACCACTTCAACCGCTGAAGGCGAGTGTGGAAAAAATGGCACAGGGTGAGCTTGCAGAAGCGAACCAAATTTTGACGTCGTATCGTTTGCGCAGCCAAGATGAGATTGGAACAACATATCAAGCGATGATACATATGTCTGGTAACTTGAATAAGATTGTGAGTAACATGGTTGAAGGCGTAGCAGTAACTACAGATATTTTATCGGAATCAACGAAGGAATTTAATCGCAGTACCGAAGAGATGCTTGAGATGGGCAAGACGGTTGATCAATCTGTCGAACAAATTAGGCAGGGTGCACATACGCAGAAGCAGGGTGCGAGCGATAGTGCGAATGCGATGGAAGAGATCGCAAAAGGCATAACGGATATATCCGAATCCTCGATGGTTGTATCAGATGCGGCCACAAGTGCACTTGCTACGGCAGAGTCGGGTAAACAGAGCATGACAATGATGAAAAAGCAGATGGAGAGCATCTCAGATGTCTCGGGTGAAGTCGTAGCGATGGTTCAGGTGCTGAACAATTACTCCCAGGAGATTGGTGGTGCATTGCACACCGTTCGTGATTTTGCGAGTCAGACGAAGCTGCTTGCGCTTAATGCATCCATTGAGGCAGCACATGCAGGAGAACACGGCAAAGGTTTCGCGGTTGTGGCGGACGAAGTACGGAAGCTTGCAGAGGCCTCAAGCACATCGATGGAACTGATCTCAGATCTGCTGCTTCGCATTCAACAAGAATCACAGCAGATTGGCTCACAGATGGGGGTTACCGCAACGGAGATTGGACAAGGGGTTACGATTACAGCCGAAGCGGAGCAAGCATTCGCCCATGTGGTTGATGCGTTCCAACTGGTAACTCGTCGCATTCAGGAAGTCTCCGCAGCTGCAGAGGAAATCTCGGCAGGATCGGAGGAGGCAGCAGCCTCGGTCAATACGATCTCCCAGATATCAGTCGGCGTGTCGGATCATTCGGATGAAATCTATCGCTTAATGCGTGAACAGTCGGCCATGTTCAACAGAGTGGCGCAGACCTCCACCATGCTGGAGCAGCAGACGAATGAGATGAGCGAAGCGGTGCGAAAAGTGAAAGTATAGTTTGAGTAAGGTGTAGTAAAGGTACGCAAGAGGTAGTCAGACAAGAGTATAAAATATAGGTTGTTATGTGACTGTGAAAAGTAAAAAAAAGTGCTCCGTTCTTGGAGAAGTTGGTGTGTATCCCAAACTTCCTTCAGAGGCGTGGAGCACTTTTTTACGTTTATACCGTTAAATGATCCAGCTCAATCGCCTGTCTGAAGCGTCGGGCGAATCGTTCTGCGGCTAAGGCGGTCTCCTTCGATTCCGTTTGGACGAAGCCAATTTGCATTTTCGGTTGATCGATTCCAGCGATCTCGACCATCTTCACCATGCCTTCTTTCCACAGCGGATGCTGGTAAAAGGAGAAGTCGTGACCAATTGTTGCAGCAATATTGTTTCTTAACACCATGTTGATGGCCTCTGAATTATTCGTTTTGAACAGAATGGACAGTGGTCCACGATCATAGGTGAATTCCTGGATGAAATCTTCGATGAAACCGTCTCGATAGAGGGCCAACTTGTGTTCTTTTAATTGATCCGGTGTAACCCGGCTGTGCTTGGCAAGTTCAGACTGGTGATGGGTGCATACCACGAGCTTGCCTGAATACATGGGACTGAAGTGAAGTCCATCGAATTCCCTCAATTGCTTGGCATAGATCGCAATGAAGCCCAGATGAGTTTTGTTGTTTCGAATATCCTCGATAATTTCCATGGACCCTTTCTCTTCAATGGAGATGTTAAGTTGCGGGTGCTCACGCTTCATATCCGCAGCAGACTGGACAAGATAGGGCATGACACTTGGAAAAGTAGCCACATGAAGCTCTCCGCTAAGAGAGGAGGCTTCGGCGTTCACCGATTTCAATTCATCAATCCGCTGCAAAATGTCCAGCGCCTTGGCAATGAATTGTTTGCCTTCGGGAGTGGGGTGAGTTCCCTGTCGCGAACGTTCGAACAGGATCAAGCCCAGTTCTTTCTCCAGACGATGAACCGATTGGCTGATCGCCGATTGCGTGACATGTAGATGCTCTGAGGCTGCGGAGAATGATTGCGTCTTCGCAATTTCAACGACATATTCAAGTTGTTCCAGATTCATGATTTCATCTCCATTTAGCATTACTATAACTAATGTTAACATTAGTATCTATAAATATGAATAATACATAAACAGCGATATAATATATAGACAATCATACAAAGGGGATGAACTTCATGAAAGCAGCAGTATGGTACGCCCATAAAGACGTGCGTGTGGAAGAGCGAGAAGTTCCGGTTGCTCAAGCTGGTCAGGTCAAAATCAAAGTCGAATATTCGGGGATCTGCGGCAGTGACCTGCATGCCTATCATCATGGTGTGGGCATCCAAGAAGGCGAGAATCATCCGCTCTCAGGACAGAAAGCACCGTTGACATTGGGTCATGAATTTGCAGGAACTGTGCGTGAATTGGGCAATAATGTAAGCGGTATCAGTGTAGGAGATCGTGTTGTGGTAGAGCCGTTGTACCATTGTGGAAAATGTGAATACTGTATCCAGGGTCGCTACAACCAATGTACTCAATTTGGATTCGTTGGACTGAATGGTGATGGTGGTTTTGCAGAGTATGTTGTTGTTGAAGCATACATGGTTCATCCCATCCCGGATAACGTAACTTTCGAAGAAGGTGCGCTCGTAGAGCCTACAGCAGTAGCCTTTCACGCGGTTCGTCATAGCAAGTTGAAAGTGGGCAACAAGGTAGCCGTATACGGAGCCGGTCCAATTGGATTGTTGACCATTCTGTCTGCCAAAGCTGCAGGAGCTTCTGAAATCTATGCAGTTGATGTATTTGAGGAACGTCTGGACCTTGCAGCCAAACTGGGAGCCATTCCGGTGAACAGTGCCAAAGTCAATGCAACCGAGGTGATTTTGCAACAATCGGGTGGCATCGATGTGGCCTATGAAGCAGCAGGTGTGCAACCAACGATGGACAGCGCCGTTGCGGTGGTCAAAAAAGGTGGAGAAATCGTTGTCATCGCAGCGATTCCAAATCCGCTTCAAGTGAACTTCTTCGATCTTCTGGTCAAAGAAGCGAATCTGACGGCAACCCTAGCTTATCGCCACATTTTCCCTGAAGTAATTTCATTGATTGCGGAAGGATCTCTCGATGTGAAACAGGTCATCACCAAGAAAATCAAACTGGACGACATCGTGCAGGAAGGACTGGAGCTGTTGATGAGCGACAAGAGCCATGCGAAGATTTTGGTGGAGATTGGCGGCTAAAGCCCTTTCGCTAACGAAGATAGATTTTTCAAAAAAACAAATAATTGATGTATAAATTTAAAATAGTGAAAAAAGACCACTCATGAGGATGAATGGTCATTTCACGTTATTCAAGTAGAGCACGCATCTTTCACTAACTGCTCTCCACTAATCATACTCCGCGGCTCGCGGCTCGCTTTAACACTCCACTAGGAATCATAACGGTAGCAGATCGCCTTGCCCCCGCTACTCTCGGAACTGAATTCCTCATCCTCTTTAAAACCGAAACGCTCATATAAACGAATGGCGTTGACCATCTGACCACCAGTATATAAGTACACCGTATTTTTGCCCATCTCTTTGGCAGAATCTACGCATTGCTGGAGCAATTCTCTGCCGATTCCGTGGCCTCTCCATTGTGGATCGACACCCAACAGCCGAATAAACGGATAATCAATTGGCAATTCAAAATTCGGATAAGCCTTGTGCGCGGTTTCGAACAATTGAACGGTCCCAACAATTTCATCCTCAATCTTGGCAATCCACAATTCTTTGAGATGCGGGTTGTCCAGAGACTCTCTAATGTCTTTCAGGTAGGCTTCCCATCGATCATTTTGTTCAAATGTCTCCCGGTACTCGGCGTAACTTGCAACAAGAATATCAACAATCTCTGGATGGTCAGCTTCTGTGGCAGGTTGAATCGTAACGGCAGCCGTTGTCATCGTATAATTCCTCTTCTCTTATAGGTTAAGTATGGAATATAGTTTTCTTGCATTTTACCATAATTGACTCCATCTGATTTATTCAAATTTTCTATAGTTAACTCAGTCATTTCTATGGATCAGAGCGCGTCAGCGATTGAGCTGTGTGGAATACAGATGATTGCGATATTCGGTTGGCGTATTGCCTTCGTATTGCTTGAACATGCGCAGGAACAGCTTGTAATCGGAGAAGCCGCACTGTCCGGCAATTTCTTTTACACTGGCATTGGTATTCAGCAGTAACTGTTTCGCCCGGCGAATTCGTTCTGTGAGGATATAGGTTTTGAGTCCGGTACCTTTCTCGCGTTTCACCATTTTGGAGATATAGTCTTTGTTAAAATTAAAATTCTCTGCAATCTGACTCACCGTAATGTTCGTATGCAGATGAATATCGACCCACTTGCAGATATGGTCCACAACCGCATTGTGGGGGCGATAATCCGCCTCTATATTACGCTCCAGCTCTCTGAACAACAATAGCAAAGCTGCGTCTGCTTCCTCCGGTGAAAAAGAGGACACATGCAGCAATTGCTTGAATAACTGATTGGCCATGGAAGGCACCTGAATGGTGGCATGTGTCCTAAAGCGATTGAATTCAGCCTGCAAGGCATCATAGTGAACCCAGTAAAAGCTAACAGGTGCGTCGCTAATCCGGTAGCCATAGTGGGTGCGACCAGCGCGCAGAAACAACAGATCGTTGGCACGAACCACATATTGTTCCTCTTCTTCCGCGATGTACATCTCACCTTCCAGCATCAAAATAATCTCGTGAACAGGCATGCTGCGTCTCATGTGGCTCCAGTTCCCTTCGGATATGAACTTGCCGCACAGGTAATGTTCCAGTGGCTTTTGCATAGGACGGATTTATCCACCTTTTCTTGGATTATGAGTCTGATGTAATTGTATTTTATTTGATAATATGAGGATATTCAAGCTCTACAGTGGATTGATGAGTATTAGTCTTATAGCTAATAAAACGGATTTTACCCCTCAAGAATGAATGGATATCTATATAAGATCATTTACATGATAACGGAGAGGACAGAAAAAACCTGAAAAAGCGGAGCGTTCGCCTAAAAGCTTTCTGAAAGAAAGCTGCATCGGAAGCATACGCGATCCCTGGATTTTCCCCTTGAGAAAGGGGATCAAAAAAATCTGGGGATAACAGCGATTGGAAGGTTATTCTGTCATCGTATTGTCAGTGTAAATAATCTTTAGTTCAACTTATGTAGTACATCCCGAGAAGGAGTGAATGTAATGATTGATACGAAAAAAGGATTTCTGGGACCGGAACATGTAGATCTGTTAAATGGTGTTTTTCAAACATCACAAGAGGTTGGGGAGCGTTACCTGTTATCGCTGGATATGGATCGATTCCTGGCTCCGTGCTTCGAAGCCCATGGGTTACCGGCCCGAAAAGAACGCTACGCGGGGTGGGAGGCACGTTCCATCAGCGGGCATTCCCTCGGCCACTATCTGTCGGCGCTGGCTGTAACGTATCAAGCCACCGGAAATATCACATTAAAAGAAACGTTGGACTATGCGGTTACCGAACTGGCGAGAATCCAACAGACTACGGGGAGCGGATATATCGGCGGTTTGTCCGAAGAAGCATTCCACATCGCATTCCGCGCCGAACATATTGGTGGATTCAACATCGGTGAATACTGGGTTCCTTGGTATAGTGTGCACAAAATCTATCGTGGTCTGATTGACGCCTATAAACTGACTGACAACGGACAGGCACTTGAGGTGGTTACTCGATTTGCAGATTGGGCAGTAGAAGGTTTGCTCCCGATGACAGAAGAACAGATGCAGACGATGCTTCAAAGTGAACACGGGGGCATGAATGAAGTATTTGCACATTTGTATGGAATCACGGGCAAAGCCTTATATCTTGAGATCGCTAATAAGTTTACCCATCAATTGATTCTGAGACCATTGGAACACAAGCAGGATGATCTTCAAGGCAGACACGCCAATACCCAGATTCCCAAAGTGATCGGCGCAGCCGAAATCTACAACCAGGACCATACTCATGAGAGTTATCGGACAGCGGCAGAGTTTTTCTGGAACACCACCGTGCATCATCGTTCTTACGTCTTTGGCGCAACGAGCATATCGGAGCATTATGAAGCGAAGGGTATGGAGAGTCTCGGGATCAAGACAGGAGAGAGCTGCTGTACCCACAACATGATGCATCTGACGAAACAACTTTTCGCCTGGAATCACGATAGCGCCTACATGGACTATTATGAAAACGCCATCTACAATCACATCCTGGGCACGCAGGACCCGGATACGGGGAACAAAACGTATTTTGCCTCAACGCTGCAAGGTCACTACAAAATCTATGGTACACACGATACGGCTTGGTGGTGCTGTACAGGATCAGGCATGGAGAACCCGGGCAAATATGCCGAGGCGATTTATTTTGAGGATGAACAGGACCTGTACGTCAACCTGTATATCGCTTCCCAATTGGATTGGGCGTCACAGGGATTATCCCTGAAGCTCGAAACCGACTTTCCTTATTCGGAAAAGGTAACCCTGACGATCACCGGAGGCACCGCCTCGGCCCATCTAAGATTACGCGTGCCCTCATGGCTGCAAGAGCCAATGACGGCAACCGTCAACGGGGATACGGAGCATCCGTATACACGGAAGCAACCCGGTTATCTTTCCATCGACCGCACATGGACAGCGGGCGATGTCATTACCATCACACTGCCAATGGCGCTCCACCAGTACACTTCCCGGGATGATTCGCACAAAGTGGCCTTCCTGTACGGCCCGATTGTACTCGCCGGTGCACTTGGAAGTGAGGGTCTGCCCGAGGATACGATTGTGGACGAAACAGCACTGAATCCCAAGACTGCTCCCGTACCTGTGATCTGGACGGAGCAGAAGGATGTACGAGAGTGGATCAAGGTCGTAGATGCAGGCACGTTAACATTTGAACTTAGCAAGGATGTAACTTCCACGGGCGAAGCCGTGAAGCTTGTTCCGTTTTATGATGTGCATCATGAGTTCTATACGGTGTATTGGCCGTTTAACGATGAAGGTGATGCACTTGAGAAAGAGTTAAATGATATTACGATCGACAGGGTTCAGGCGGATGGTCAGCAGGATGAGATTGGGCATCAACTGGATAGCAATTGCCGCGGTGAGCATCACAACGGGTCGTATACGGACAGCCGCAACAAGCTGCATATGTGGCGGGAGGCTTTTGGTGTCAGCGGGGCTTATTTCAGTTACCAACTGGCAGTGGATCGAACGGCATCCAATTATCTATGCGTGGCCTATTGGGGCGGAGATCATTCCCCATTTGAAAGGGAAGGTACGTTATATGATAGACGATTCAGCATTACCGTGGATGGAACTGTTATCGGAGAGCAGCGAATTCACATGAACAAAATCGGCGACGTGTTTTATGTAACCTATGATATTCCTGAGAACGTTACATCGGGCAGAGATAGCGTTACAGTAGTGTTCCAAGTGTTGGATGACAATGGCTGTGCCGGAAAAGTCGTGGAGGTACGCACCACGCGGAGCAAACCGGAATCCATCTTTTCATAATAAGAGGCATGGTGTGAAAAGGCGCAAAACACAATGTTATAATGGAGATAAATTACGGTTCGTTGGAAGAGGAGGATGGAAGTGTGGCAAAACCCGACGATAAAGGTACTTATAACTTTCAGGATTGGTTAACATGGGAAGGATCTTGGGAATTAATTAACGGCAAAGCTTTTAATATGTCGCCAGTACCTACTTCATCACACCAGTTTATTGTGGGTGAGCTGTACTTCTCCTTGCGGACTTTTTTTCAGAATCGAAAATGTTTCGTGTTTGTAGCCCCTTTCGATGTGTATTTTTAGCGAAAATGAACAATATGATGTACCAGATCAAATTGTACACCTGACCTATCGGTGGTGTGCTCGAAAGACCAGATTTCCAAAAGTGGCTGCCACGGTGCACCTTCTTTAATTATAGAGGTGTTATCGCCTTCTACTGCGTTAAAGGATTTTAACGAAAAATTTAACTTGTATCATAAATATGGCGTGAACGAATATTGGATTGTTGACCCCGGCAATCAAACCGTCCATGTGTACTCGCTGGAGGATGGCAGTTACCAGACCCGTCATCTGTATACAGAACAGGAAACGATTCAATCCGTCGTGTATCCTGACTTGCGCATTTCGCTGGATTCGTTGTTCAAACTGAGGTAGTGGAAGCACGAAAATGATGAACCAACGCATAAGGGACGAAACGGGATGATCAACGTTTCGTCCTTTTTGCATTACTCTTTTTCAGACAAGTCTTATATAAAAAATGACACGCATAGCTATTTTCCACGTATTACCTGATAACATTTCTTCTCAACAATCTGCTGTCTCGTAAAACTCACTTTTAATGGATTGACCACCAAATTTCCTGCCAAGTTCCACGTTGTCCCTGAAAATATGAAATGGGATAAGCCCAAACCACGTATATTATGAGTATCCAAATATCCAATCTTATCCACCTGAGAGCGTTAACATCATGTACAATAAGAATAAGTTGAATAGGAAAATTACGACAATAAGCACCAATATATAACATGAAAGGAGGTCGGATGATTGAACATGATCAAGTACATAAAATTGTTGGGGTTGATCTTCGGTATTGTGGCTGTGAATGTTTTGGCATTCTCACCCGGCTTTATCGGGCTGAATTTCGAAGAGGGTGCATTCACAACTGCGCTATCCGTTACCCTTCTGTTCGGCAGTGCCATGGCACTTTTATATGGCAGTTACACCTTGCTGTTCAGACAGCCGGTAGTCCTGCCTGTGAAGCATATCGAAACACATGAAGATTATGTGGAAGCACTATCTTTTTATAGACGCATCAAAGTGCTCGAAGAAGATATTACGCTGGGGCTGTCCCAACTTAGTCGAATGAAAAAGAAAAAAGAAACCCTCCTGAATGTGCTTCATCAACGGTTTGATCCAGGAGAACTGAGCTACAAGAAATTTGCTTCGGTCACACTGGAAGTGGAGAAGCTGTTGTACCTGAACATCCGCAGTGTGCTGAACCGATTAAATGTATTCGATGAAGCTGACTATGCCAACATGATGAAATCCAAATCCTCAACACTTCCCCAGAAGCTTTTTCAGGAAAAAACCAAGGTATACGACGATTATCTGTCTTATGTGAAAAATGCATTACACACCAATGAGGAAATCTTGCTCAAGCTCGATCAGTTGTTACTGGAGATTTCACGCCTCGACAGCTTTGAAGCTGGAGATATTGAACAGATGCCTTGTATGCAGGAGATTGATCAGTTAATCAAGCACACCAAATTATACAGACAGTGAGGGGTTGCTCGTATGGCCAAGAAGGGAAAGTTTTTTTTCATATCGATTGTAATGCTGGTACTTGTATTTGGTCTGGTCTATGCAGGGATTACACTGACGTCGAACTTTGGCAAGTCGACCACACAGGTGAGCACAGAGAATGCAGGTAAGGAACTGGGGAAACTGTATACGGACATTGCACCAGCAACGGCGGAACCGGTCAAAGGACAGATTGATCTCGACCCGGTCGATGTGGCAGAATCACTGCCGGATATCTCCAAATTTGCAATTGCCGTAGAGAATACAACAAATGATTACGTCGAAATCTTTTCTTCCACAGAGAAGTCGGGCAGCGGGGTAGACGGCTGGTTAACCGAGGTGGGTGAGGAGTTCAACAAAGCTAATATTACCGTTGGTGGCAAACAGGTGTCGGTCAAAATCCGCAACATCGCCTCCGGTACGGCTACCGATTATATCAAGTCTGGCAAGTATATGCCGGATGCATTTACACCTTCTAACGAACTATGGGGCGAGATGGTTGAGGCTAGCGGGGTGAAGACGGAGATGGTGTCTGAGCGACTGGTTGGGAACGTTCCGGGTATTGTTATTTCCAAAGCCAAATATGACGCACTGGTTGATACGTACGGCTCCGTTAATGTGAAGACCGTAACCGAAGCGATTGCCAACAATGAACTCGCGATGGGATATACCGATCCGTTTGCCAGTTCTACAGGACTGAACTTCCTGGTGACCGCACTGAATACGTATGACAGTACCAATCCACTCGGCGAGAAGGCCATTGAAGGGTTCGAAAAATTCCAGACGAATGTACCGTTTACAGCGTCGACAACGATTCAGATGCGGGAAGCTGCCAAGTCTGGCAGACTGGATGCCTTTGTACTCGAATACCAGACGTATGTGAATACCGCTGATCTGAAGAGTGGATACGTCTTTACACCATTTGGCGTGAGACATGATAGCCCGTTGTATGCATTGGGACAATTGCCACAGAACAAACAGGAGATCATCCAGAAGTTTGCGGAATTCGTAACCCAAGCGAAGTACCAACAATCGGCGGAGGAGTTCGGTTTCAACGGGTTACAGGATTACAAATCCGAACTGGCTACCGTGGATGGCGGCACGTTGTTGTCTGCACAGAAAGTATGGAAAGAGAAGAAAAACGGCAGCAAACCAATTGCCGCCGTGTTCGTGACAGACGTGTCTGGAAGCATGGACGGCGAACCGCTTAACCGACTGAAGGAGTCTTTGCGCAAAGGTCAGAAGTACCTGGGCACCGAGAACAGTATTGGATTGGTTTCTTACTCCAGCGGGGTAACCGTGAACCTGCCGATTGCCAAGTATGATACGAATCAGCAGTCCATGTTTGTCGGAACAGTTGATAGTTTGCAAGCTGGTGGTGGTACGGCGACCTTTGACGGGATCGTGGTAGCAATGAAGATGCTGGAAGATTATATGGCTGCTAATCCGAACGTGAAGCCGTTGATTTTTGTCCTGAGTGATGGCGAGACCAACGAAGGTCATACCCTCAAGGATATCCGGGATCTGGTCGAGACGTACAAAGTACCGATCTATACGATTGGATACAACGCGGACATCAAGGCTTTGGAGAGCATCTCCAGCATTAACGAAGCAGCAAGCATCAATGCCGATACCGACGATGTTGTGTACAAGATCGGAAACCTGTTTAACGTACAGATGTAATCTAAAGGGGGAACTGTAGATGTCATTTTCAATGGAAATACCAAGCCAGAAGGAAATTCAGAAGGTGATTGAAGAAGAGGTGAAACCCGTGCCCGCCGAGGTCGCGGAGCTTCAACAAGTGGCAAATGCCAACGTAGAGATGATCATGACACTGGATCTCGAATCCCTGGAGAAGCGCAAAGAAATTCTGCAATCCATTGACGGCTTTGGTTTGAACACGATGAGATCCTCTTCTGAGAAAAACGCTTTGCTTCAAGTCTCCGTTGGACATCTGTCCAAGACGGGAGACGAGGGCGGTCAGGTCGCCAAAGGTTTGACCGAGCTGCATATGCAACTGAAGGATCTCGACCCGAGCGTGGTCGATTTCGCCAAGACCGGTTTCCTCGGGAAATTGTTCAATCCGCTTCGCGCTTATTTCCTGAAATATCAGAAGGCTGACGCAGTCATCGCTGACATCGTAACCTCTTTGGATAAGGGCAGATCCACCCTCCGTAACGATAATACAACGCTGGAGATTGAACAGCAGAACTTGCGGGAACTCACCAAACGACTACAAAAGGAGATTCATCTTGGCGTGCTTATGGATGAGTCCATCGATGCGCAGATTGAAGCGGCCAAGGTCCGCAATGAAGACCCCGAGAAAGTTCGTTTTATTACGGAAGAAGTATTGTTCCCGCTCCGTCAGCGGGTCATGGATCTGCAGCAGATGCTGGTTGTGAACCAGCAGGGCATCATGGCGATTGAAGTGGTGATCCGTAACAACAAGGAACTGATCCGAGGCGTAGACCGGGCGAAGAATGTAACGATCTCGGCATTGAAGATTGCCGTTACTGTAGCGAGTGCTTTGTATAACCAGAAAATTGTATTGCAGAAGATTGAATTGTTGAACCAGACAACCAACGATCTGATCGCCGGAACATCCAAGATGCTCAAGGATCAGGGGATTGCCATCCAGAAGCAGGCGTATGAAGCTAGCATCTCCGTGGATACGATGAAACAGGCGTTTACCGATGTGTTGTCAGCACTTGATTCGATCAGTCTTTATAAGCAGGAAGCTCTGCCAAGAATGCGCGAGACGATTAACCAGTTCCGTGAACTTGCGGATACCGGAGAGCAGCAGATTCAGCGGTTGGAGAAAGGGCAGAAACTGGGGCTGTAATTTTAGAAGAAAAAAATAATTTTGCGTATTAGATTGGTTATCTTCTTTTATAATTAGAAAAAGCGACCGTTCCTCATTAAGCATGGGGAATGGTCGCTTTATGGGCTTCAATGAAGATTGGTACTAATGTAGATACCCGATATTCCGTGCATAAGGGTATATCTGCTGCTCGTATTGGTCGAGGAGAACGCCAGCCGCACGTACTTTGGCACGACCTTGTTGCAGTATCTTAGAATTCACTTTGTTTTTGGAAACGGCTTGTTTGTACAACAAGTATCCTTCCAGCTGAAGGTAGCTTCCCTTGACATAATAGGCATGTATTTTCTTAAGTTCAGGATTGGAAGGTTTGATTTGTTTTAACATGGAGACCGTTTTTGTATAATTAGGGATCACCGTATTCGTAAGTTTGAGGTACATGGACTTGCGATTGGTTGAATTCACCTCACCTCCCACACTACCCAACGTGTCGATTGCTTTATTCTCATAAGGTACCAGACGAGATATTTGTTCAAGGTATTTTTCGAATTCCTTTTGATCTTTAGTGAGCTCCTGTTCTGCATCATCTAATTCTAATTCGTCCATAAGTTCTTCGTTCAAATCATCTTCGTCTTCACTATAACTCTGATCTGAATCTGAATATGTAGAGGTTGATACTTTGGCTGCATCGGCAGAAGCGGCTGGAGAGAAAAGCACTCCGCCAAGCAAAACAAA
Source organism: Paenibacillus sp. USHLN196 (assembly GCF_037144955.1). NCBI lineage: Bacteria > Bacillati > Bacillota > Bacilli > Caryophanales > Paenibacillaceae > Paenibacillus > Paenibacillus sp. USHLN196. Next base: position 97,354 of record NZ_JBBCYH010000002.1, read on the forward strand.
ACTGGTAATCAATGATATAATCCACGACTTCTTCAAATGTAATGTCATCCTCCTTTTGTTTGTATTCCAATGGATAATCTAACATATCAATACCAGAAATTACAGGAATGTATTTACAAAATTAGGGTGATAAACCTTTCTTAAAATCCCTCTCAATGAGATGCTGTATGACGATTTGAATATTCAGTCTTTCAACACGACATTTTCAGGCCTGTAATGAATGATCTTGAACAATTCCTCAGCCATGTAGGCGGGGCTGTGCTTGAAATCCTGTCTGATCCACTCCATGATCATGCCGAATATCGCATGAGACTGGTAACTTGCCAGCAGTCCATGGTTAATGTGCTGCGGGAAGATTTGGTTCAGATCCTGTAAGGAGAGATCTCGAAGAACATCACAGATCATACGCTGGAAGTTGGAAGAAGCCTCGGATTGCACAACCAGTGTGTAGAATTGTGCGTGTTGGTGCACATGCTCAAATATGGTGATTGCCGAAGAGGGCATCAGACCAACCTCGAACTCTTTCAACCCTTGATAGGGTTTGCGAAAAGAAGTCACCAGATCCTGAATTACATCATCGATAATCTCGTTGAACAGGTCTTCTTTGTACTGATAGTGCCTGTAGAAGGTTCCCCGATTCAGGTCGGCACGCTGCACAATATCCGTAATCGATATTTCTTTAAAGGGATGTCTTTGCATCAAATGGATGAGTGCATCCTTCAGTGCAGCTTTTGATTTTTTAATTCTTCGGTCCATCGAATTCGGAGTTTCTGACATCTATTTTCCTCCTCGTAAGTTCACTGTATTAGTTAAAGTACATTTAGACTTATAAGTGTTGTTTAACGTACAACTGGACAAGCTTTTACTGATTGAAGTAAAACGCTATGACTTATTATACTAAGGATAGGAGTTAATGAACATTTGTTTGTTAACTTATTGTAAACGAATACACAAAGGAGGATACATGGAATGAAACTTCAAGATAAAGTTGCAGTTGTTACAGGTGCTGGTTCAGGTATGGGGAAAGCAATTGCCACGTTGTATGCTCAAGAAGGCGCGAAAGTCGTCGTATCGGATATTAACGAAGAATCTGCACAAGCGGTAGTCAATGATATTAAAGCACAGGGCGGAGAAGCGATTGTCGTTCTGGCCAATGTAGCCAAAGAAGAAGATGTGCAAAATCTGATTGATACGACGGTTAGCACATACGGTACAGTAGATATTCTGGTTAACAATGCGGGAATTATGGATGGCATGGAACCGGCAGCAGATGTAACGGATGAGAAGTGGGAGAGATTGTTCGCTGTGAACACGACCAGTGTGATGCGGACAACGCGTAAAGTATTGCCGATCTTCCTGGAAAAACAAAAAGGTGTTATCTTGAACATTGCTTCGGCAGGGGGCCTACACGGCGGACGTGCAGGAGCAGCCTATACGGCTTCCAAACATGCGGTCGTGGGCTTCACCAAAAATACAGGGTACATGTATGCTGAGCAAGGCATTCGCTGTAATGCGATCGCTCCAGGCGCTGTGGCAACCAATATCAGCTCTTCCATGACAGGTATTAGCCATTTCGGTGCAGGGCGGCAACAGCTTGGGATGGCAATTAACCCACGCATCGGGACGAGCGAAGAGATCGCCAAAGTGGCTTTGTTCCTTGGATCTGACGAGTCCAGCTTCGTGAACGGAACTGTTGTTACAGCAGATGCTGGCTGGAGCTCTTATTAATCCATTCAAGTGCAGTCGAGCATGGAGTACGGAAATAGTGTGTGAATTAAGGAAGCCGCATGAGTATATGCGGCTTCTTTTTTGCATCTATGCACCTACGTACGGTGGATAACAGCATCATATTCCGTGTAGGACAAACGTTTGCATTACTACGCGAATACTCGAAATGAATCAATCTGAGGGTGGCTTTGGCTTGGAAAAGAGTGAGGATTCGCGCACGATCAGACGATGGGGAATAATGACCGGATTATGAGGCTGTGATTCCCCGCTTAGAATTTTCAACAATACCTGAACGGCTGTGTAGCCAAGCTGATAGGTTCCGATATCTATAGAGCTTAGTGGGGGTGAAGCCAGTTCTGATAAAGCAATATTGTTAAAACTGACGACACTGATATCTTCAGGCACCAGATAATGAAGCTCGGCAAGAGCTCTCAATACCCCGAAGGCCACGTTGTCATCAATGACAACAATTGCGGTGGGTCTGTCCGGTAAGGACATGAACAGCGACATGGCTCTGAATCCACTTTCCTGGAGGAATTCGCCTTCCACAATCCAATCACTATTCGCATCCTGCCCGGCTTGGGCAAGCGCTTTTTGGTATCCTAGCATGCGATCATGCGATAACGTAATGTCCGGTGGTCCGCTGACAAATCCAATTCGAGTATGTCCCTGGGCGATCAGATGATGCGTCGCATCATAAGCGGTCTGCACATTATCGTTATCCACCATGGGAGCATTTGGATGGGCTTCACTGCGACCGATTAACACAAAAGGAAACTTTTCCGCTTCCAAAAATGAAATGATGGGATCATCCCGTTTGGACCCAAGCAGCAGAATGCCATCCACTCTACGGCCATGCACAAGGCGGGATATCGCATGCAATTCATTGTCTGATGATGTTTCGGTTGTTAACAGCAATTCATAATTCATACGGGTGGCATGCGTAATAATACCTCGCAGCAATTCTCCGAAAAAGTAATTTTGAAACAGCTCTTCTGCAGGACGCGGAAGCATAATCCCAAGGGTATGTGTTGTTTTGGACACGAGGCTCTTCGCCATAATATTGGGATGGTAATTCAATTCCTTCATGATTTGCTTCACTTTGAGAGACGTCTCGGTGCTGATTCTGGGATGGTTGGAAATCACCCGTGACACTGTAGAAGGGGAAACACCCGCCAATTTGGCAATATCCTTGATCGTAATCATGTGAAAAAATCCCTTCTGAACAATCGTATAAATATTCTCCTATGGTAATCCAAAGGATATGAGAAATCAATTGCTAACTGCCGAGTAAGGGATGCACGTGAAGTAAAATTAAGGAAGAAAGAGTCAGAACAAGGAAACAGGAAATTACTGTAGGTAGAAGAAAGAAAATGGTTAAAATTGAACGAATATGGCTTGTGCAAACGTTTGTGCAAAGAAAGTGCAGTATTGTATGATGTGATTGTTATTGTAGCGCTTACATCGGTGGAATTACATACTTCTTGACTTGTTTCTCCCTACATATTGAACGGATAGGTAATCTTGTCTTCCATTTGAGCAAACGTTTGTACAACAGTGATTATGGAATGCGAAACCTGACAACATACGCAGACAAAAGGGTGAAAAGCGCGAACTTTGTTGGACCAAGCAGAGGGAAGGGGACATTTTACATGAGAAAATGGCAAGGGGCAACATTGTCCGTCATGATGGCTTTTACACTGGCTGCGTGCTCTACGGGAGGTGGAAGCACATCTCCAACAACGGCAGGCGAGAATCCGGAGGAAGTTGTAGAGCTGACAGCCGAAAACCTTCAACCGGAAGAAGGGGCGACTCTGGTGATCTGGGAGGATAAAAATCAAAGTAGCTTTATTGAGCAAAGGGTCAAAAAATTCGAAGAAAAATATGGGGTAACGGTCAAAATGGAGGAGTTGCCTCCAACCGATCAGGTAACCAAGCTGACCACGGATGGCCCGGCGGGTCTGGCGGCAGATGTCGTCGTTTTCCCACACGATAAGATTGGTAGCGCTTCAGAGGCGGGACTTATTCTGCCCAATGACATATTCGAAGCAGAGACCGTAGAGAACACCAGCGACAACGCACTGAAGGCGGTGACGTTCAAGGATATCCTGTACGGCTATCCGTACAGCGTGGAGACCTATGCCCTTTTCTATAACAAGGCACTCTATCCGGAAGCTCCGAAAAACTTCGATGAGATCATCAGTTTCGCAAAGACGTTCAATAATGTGAAGTCCAATCAGTATGCGTTGATGTGGGAATTGCAGCAATTTTACTATAATTATGCGTTCCTGGCTTCGCAGGGCGGTTATATTTTCGGGGACAACGGGATGGACAGCGCGGATCTCGGTCTGAATAACGAAGGAGCCCAGAAGGGTGGACAGTTCTTGCAGACGCTGAAGTCGGAAGTGCTGCCGCTTAAGATGGGTGACGTGAACTATGATATCAAAAAGGGATTATTCTCCAGCGGCAAGCTGGCTATGGACATTAACGGTCCATGGACCATTGCCGATTATCGCAATGCAGGTATTGATTTTGGTGTTGCTCCGCTTCCTGCAATCGATGGCAAACCGATGACCTCCTTCTCAGGCGTTAAAGCCTATTATGTGAATGCATTTACGCAATATCCGAATGCGTCGAAGCTCTTGGCAGCGTTCCTTTCGAATGAAGAGGCCCAGATGGAGAACTTTGACCTGAACGGTACACTTCCTGCGAACAAAAACGTGGCTGCTGATCCGAAGTTGCAGGAAGACTCAATCAACAAGGCATTCCTGGAACAGTTCAACAACTCAACACCAATGCCTTCGCTTCCTGCCATGGACAGCGTATGGGGACCGATCACTTCGGCCATTACGGATATATGGGATACCGATAAGGACGTGAAGGCGTCACTGGATAACGCTGTGAAACAGATCCAGGAAAGCCTTGCAACCGTCCAATGAGGACGAACGACGAGTGCGAAGATATGAATAAGAGCTGCATAAATTGAACTTCATATTTACACAAAAACGGAGAGGACAGAAGGAAGCTGAAGAAGTGGAACGTGCGCCTTTATCACCGGATTTTCCCTTTTGGAAAAGGGATCGAAAAAAATCTGGGGATAACAGCGATCGGAAGCTTATTCTGTCATCGGAGTGGTCAGTGTAAGTACACTTTTGTTCAATGTATGCAGGTTAGCAATAGGCGGGGAGGAGAGAGCGAATGCAACAGCAGCATGTCCCGGTGCCTGTTGGACCGAACACGGAAAGACAGCATCGGATGACAGCGGCCATATGTTCCATCATACTGCAAGGTCTTGGACAGCTGTACAATCGACAATGGATTAAGGGGATTTGTCTACTGTTACTGGAGGGGGCAGGGCTTGCGTACCTGCTTCCTCGCCTGTCACAGGCCGTATGGGGCATATGGACACTGGGGGAAAATACACAGCGTTTTGTCAAAGTAAATGGGTCTACCGTACTTCAAAGGGGAGACCATTCCATCTTTTTGCTGCTTGATGGCATTATCGTACTGCTGGTGTTTTTTGTGTTTATCCTGATCTACATCCTGAATATTCGGGATGCGTACGTCACGGGGCTCGCGAGGGAGGAAGGCAAACAGACCCTAGGCGCAGCGGCATCGCTTCGGAACATGATGGACAAAAACTTTCCGTATCTGTTCCTGTCCATCCCGGCCCTGGGCATTCTTTTCTTCACCGTTATGCCCATCCTGTTTACGATCACGATCGCGTTTACCAACTATTCGGCCCCGGATCATATTCCGCCAGCAAAACTCGTGGACTGGGTAGGCTTCAAGACGTTCAGTGATCTGATCCAGCTGAAATCCTGGAGTCAGACATTCTACGGCGTTCTGACCTGGACGGTCATCTGGGCCATCTTGGCGACAGTCACCACCTATTTTGGCGGCGTGTTAGTAGCACTGTTGATTGAACAGCGTGGCATACGCTTCAAGAAGCTGTGGCGGACGATCTTTATTTTGCCTTATGCGATCCCACAGATCATCTCCTTGCTGCTCATGCGTAATCTGTTCAATGGTCAGTTTGGTCCAATCAATACGTATATGAGAGCATTTGGACTGGAAGGATTGCCCTGGCTGACAGATCCATTCTGGGCTAAGGTCACCGTTATTGTCGTCAACATGTGGATCGGTATTCCGGTCAGTATGGTGTTGATTCTGGGTGTATTGACAGCCATCCCTCGTGACCTCTATGAGGCTGCCGAAGTGGACGGAGCATCTGCGTTTCAGAAATTCCGGATCATTACCATGCCGTTCATTCTTTTTGCCACAACCCCGGTACTCATCATGCAATTCGCCGGAAACTTCAACAACTTCAATGTCATCTTCCTGCTGACCAACGGGAATCCGCTGCGGGGAGACTACCAGTACGCAGGGGCAACGGACCTGCTGGTGACCTGGCTCTACAAGCTCACGCTCGACAATAACAAATTCAACATGGCTTCAGCGGTAGGCATTATCATCTTCCTTATTATCGCTTCATTCTCTATCTGGAACTTCCGCCGCTCCAAATCATTCAAGGAGGAGGACATGATTCAATGAAGACACGTAATAATCCGCTGCGTTTGGCCCTGAGTTATGTGCTGTTGCTGATCATCGCCGTTGTCTCCATCTATCCCGTACTCTGGATCTTTCTCTCTTCCCTGAGACCCGGTGCGGCATTGTTCAGTGAACGGTTATGGCCGGAAGCTTTCACGCTGACCCATTACGGGGAACTGTTCAATAACCCGTCCTTTATGTACGGCAGATGGTATATGAATACGCTGAAAATTGCCTTTTTCACAATGATCTTCTCCACGTTGATGGTGACACTCGGGATGTATGCCTTGTCCCGCTTCCGCTTCCGTGGACGTAAAACGATTCTCTCCACCATGCTAATCCTCGGCATGTTCCCGAGTTTCATGAGCATGATTGCCATCTATATCATTTTACTGCAAATTAAATTGCTCGACACCCACGCTGCGCTCATCCTGGTCTATTCTTCAGGGGCGGTACTGGGCGGATTTATCGTCAAAGGTTTCTTTGATACGATTCCCCGCAGTCTAGATGAAGCGGCCCGCATGGATGGTGCAAGTCACCTGCGGGTATTCACCAGCATCATCCTGCCTTTATCCAAGCCGATGCTGACTTATGTGGCACTAACCAGTTTCACGGGTGCATGGATGGACTTTATCTTCGCCCGGCTGGTGCTGCGGACAAAGGAGAACTGGACGCTTGCGGTGGGTATGTGGGATCTGGTCAACCGTTATCAGGACAGTAACTTTACGATGTTCGCTGCGGGTGCGGTACTGATCGCGATTCCAATTACACTGCTGTTCGTTTTCCTGCAACGATTCCTTGTTCAGGGTCTGACGGCAGGAGCTTCGAAGGGGTAAACCGTGCCATAACAGCATAGTCAGCCGCGATCCCTGCGGCACTTTAACCAGGCACTTCCGTGATGTCATGTCTTTATCGACTGGCACTGCAGCGGAAGTGCCTGATTCTACATGGGCTCGAATGATGATTAGGGAGGAACGTGATATATGGGCATGAACCCGTCCAGTGAGCCCGAGGTTATGGGATACCAAGATGGACAAGCTGCATTGCATAATACCAAAGCTCCGCGAACACTATGGCATAATGTCACTTTCCGCAGGATATTGTACGGCTACGGGATCTCGGTCTTTGGGGATTGCTTTAATGGAATTGCAATCAGCCTGTGGGTGCTACAGACCACCGGGAGTGCGAAGAGCATGGCGGCCGTACAGATCTGCAATATGGTCGTCAGTTTTCTGTTTGGATCGGTGGCGGGTACGGTTGCAGACCGATTGGATCGCAGGAAGCTGATGCTGGCCTCGGATGTATTTCGGGGCGTAATGGCTGTACTGATTGCGATTAGCTTGTTCGGTTGGCATGCGCCGTTCCCGGTGGTGCTGTTGTTGCTTTCGTTATCCATGTTTTCAAGTCTTTTTCAGGCACCTGCATTCCACGCCTCTGTAGCAAGTATGGTAGGCAGGGAGCATATTCAACAAGCAACCGGAACCATTCATATGGTGGATAATCTTGCCCGGATCAGTGGACTAGCCGCGGCGGGAGTGGCTGTTGCTGCATTTGGCGGATTCGTTGCCATATTAATTACAGGGGCAACCTTCCTGTTGTCCGCAGTCTGTGTAGTGATGGCGGGCCACTTTCCAGAGGTACAGCGATCCGTTAGTCAGCAGACCACGTTTGCTCAGGAGTGGCGCAGTTCGTTTGGCTACATCTATCGGAACCCTTTGATCCGTTCCATCGTATTGCTCAATCCGGTGCTGATTTTGTTTTTCATGTCGGCCATGATGCTGGTTCAAGTGATGGCGGTCAAGGTATGGGAGGCAAACCCGGTGCAGTTTGGATTAATTGAAACCTGTATTCCACTCGGATACATGATTGGCTCTGCAGTGCTGATTGCTTCGGGAAAACGATTGAAGCGAAGAGGGAGATGGGTATTTATCGGTCTGATTGTGTTGGGACCGATATACATTCTTTTATCGAACATATCCTCGCCAATGATGGCACTGCCGTTCATCGTGGGCGGAGGCGCGATGTTCGCCTGCTGTACGATGCTCACCCAGATTATGCTGAGGACAGCGGTTCCGGACGAGCTGCAAGGAAGGGTCTATGGCGTGGTTGGAACAATCACCAGTACAGCGCCTATTCTGGGATTAACGGTAGTCTCCGTATTGGCAGATCAATGGGGAGCAGCTTCTGTGCTACAAGGCGTGGGCATATTACTGCTGGCGACAGGTATTCTGGCCGCTACAACATTGAAGTCGATTCGAACCTATCAATAACATTCTATGATACATCATAATGATATGAATTGAACCCACATGTACACATTCAACAGAGAGAGGATGGAAGCAATCTAAGCAACCTCGCTAGGTACAGCAAAACCCGGAGCATACGCTGCGTTAGCGTAACTCCGGGTTAGCTTGTGGACTGAATATTCTATTGCCAGTTGACATTTACAGTCGCTGTACCGCTGGTTGGTGTGGTGAACGTGTGGTTGGAACCACCTTCCCACGTAATGGTTGCACCATTTTTCTTGAAGAATTTGAACTCCAGTTGTTTCCCGGCTGGCACGCTCACATCATAGTACCAAGTTGGGTAGGCATGGATAACCTGATTGAAAGCAGGGCCAATAGCTGTTGTACCCGTACTCCAGTTGCCCAGTTCTGCCACGTTACCTGCCAGATAGATGTTCTGACCCAGTGTGGTGGAAGCATTGTTAATGACAAATCGTACAGTGACCTGATCACCCGTAAGGATGGTGAAGTTGTTATACGCATTACTGTTGACGCCATTCGAAGCTACTTTTACAGCATAATTGCCTGCGGCAACAGCTGGGATCGTAACTTTAATCTGTGTATCTTCCCAGGATGTAATGGCTGCACCGGTAACGGCTGATGTACCGAAGTATACCGTGCCTTTGGTGGAACCGAATCCGCGTCCGCTAATCGTAACGACATTACCCGGTTTGCCCATGACAGGACCCACATGCCCGATGGTTGGTGTCGTTTCGCTCGTGGTATACTGCCAGACCGCGGTTGCTCCGGCAGCCAGCGTGAATGAAGAGACGTTGCCGTTGGTGGAAGTGATGTTATTACCGTTCAGTGCACCGCCCAATACATCGGTGTAGTTGCCTGTTGGCAGTGAAGTGCTTAGATTCGCAATGCTTGCTGGTGTGGAGAGATTACGGTTCACCGCAACAACAGCTACACTTTTGCCAAATTTGCGCTCATAGACGTACACATCATTATTGATCCAGCGTTGCTGAGTGGAGCCATAGGCAATCGCCGGATTGGATTTGCGCAGAGGTGCCAGCTTGCTGATCACGTTGAAGGCAGTGGTTGTTTTGGAGAAGGAAGGCATTTTGGCCCGATTATCAGGGTCCCCGTTACCCGTCAGATACTGTTCGGTACCATAATAGATGGCAGGTACGCCGCGTGAAGTCAACGTGAAGGCCAGCGCCTGTTCCAGACGACGATTGTTCACGGCACTTGTTTTGAACCGATCCATATCATGGTTGTCGATGAACGTAACTTGATCATTCACCTGATTGTAATCTGCCGCTGTGCCTGTAATCATCGAATCCAGAGCATACATGTTGGATGTGTTATCCCGGAAGACGTTACGTACAGCAGAGTTAAAGCGGAAATCAAGCAGGCTCATTCCGGATTCATTGGCAAATTCCGTGTTATCCGCATCGGATGCAGCAGATCCCAGGAACCATTCACCGAAGGTAAATACAGGTTTATGTGCATAGATGGAGGACATCCAGCTCTTTTGCCAGCCGAGAGGCATATGTTTCACCGCATCAACGCGAATGCCGTCCACGCCCATATCAAGCCAGAGCTTGATGGCATCTTTGAAATATTGGTCAATGGTATTGTTGTTGTGATTCAGGTCAGCGAGGTCATAGAGGTTTTTGTAGATACCATTCTCCAGGGAGGAAAAATCGGAGCCGCCGTTGTGATGGAAATATCCATTCGTATCATTCGTGTATCCGCCAACAAGATTACCGTTATCGTACAACTTGCCATTCTCAGCAAAGGACGTATCGGTTTCCATGGCAGGAGACGTATGGTTCGGTGCAAAGTCAATTACGATCTTGATACCTTTGGCATGAGCGGTTGTAATCAGATTTTGAAAGTCAGCCATTGTTCCGAAATACGGATTGGTCTTCTTGAAATCACGTGCCCAGTAGCCATGATACGCTGTGTTAATCACGCCGCCGTAGTTGATGGTAGCGAAGATATTTTCAACCGGTTGGGAGATCCACAATGCCGTTACGCCCAGATCGCTAAAATAGTTATCGTTGATTTTGTTAATCAAACCCTGCCAGTCGCCGCCACAATACAGCTTCAGGTTACTACAAGTGGCATCGTAGGCAGCTCCGGTAGGATTGTTGGAAGGATTGCCGTCCAGGAATCGGTCTGTAAAGATCTGATAGATAACATCTGTACTAAAGTTCTGCTTGTTGGTAACCGCGGTATCCGCATCGGCATGGATCGCTGAAGCAGGCAGATAGGGAAGTGCGCCCCCTGCAAGTAAACTGAGTGTCAGTGTTGTGCTGAGGAGTACGCGTTTGGCCATTTGAAACATAGTAATCCACCCTTCTCGTGAATGTAGTAGTTTAGATAAACAACCAACCTGGATCTTGAATAATAGCGCTTTCAATACAACAGGATGTTACGCAGTGGATTGAAGACTTCCCTCCTTTTGACACGCCAACAACCCCGGCATCTCCTTCGGGAGTTACCGGGGTTGTCCTAAACCGCTCTGGTTTAAAAGCATGGCCCTCGAGTTATGATCACAACGCTATCGTAAGAAATATTGGATCTTATGTCAATAACTTTTTTGAGAGCATTTATTTTCTATTTTTATGTTTACAAAAGCATGTCCGGGGATTTAAACTATTCGCAGATTCACAATATAAGGGCTATGTATTCCAGGGACATTCACATGTTCTGGGACAACCCCGTCTCTTCTGAGGCGGGGTTATTTGTTTGTCTATGATGCAGTCGAATCGGGAGAAGAAAGGCGGTTGATGATCAGTTGAGTACCCATTCTGTCATCGAATGTTTGGAAGGTGTTCAGGCCTCGCAGCTCGGCAATATTCGCAACATCTATGTGTATCTCCCGCCAGGTTACCGCGAGCAGACAGACCGGCAGTATCCTGTGCTGTACGTTCATGCAGGGCAGCGGGCTTTTGGTCCATCTGGGCCAGGCAATGAAACGTGGAATATGGATCAGGCAGCGGACGGTCTGATTGCCTCCGGGCAGATTGAATCACTGATTATTGTCGGTATTGCACATGTCCGTCCAGTCACGCACAACGAATTCTACCACTTCATCGCTCCTGAGAGAGAGGCCGTGAGCGTGGGTTGCTCAGGCATTGCCTATGAACATTTCATCATTCATGAGCTCAAACCGCTCATTGATCATCGTTACCGTACACTGCCGGACAAGTCGAATACCGGGCTGTTGGGTTCATCTGCCGCGGCGCTTTGTACATTGCACATGGGGATGCGAAATCCGGATGTTTTCGGAAAACTGATCATGATGTCGCCATTCTATGTGGATGTGCAGCTGGACGAAACGTCGGATAGCGGACTGTTGGAAGAAAACATGTACCGTCTGCCAGTGGAAGTACCTGCCGTTAGAATGTGGATGGATATTGGAGATACGGAAGGTTTGTTTCTGCCCTCCCAGATCAGAAGGGTGGCTCATCAATTGCTTGAACGGGGAGTCAGATCGGGTGAGGAGTTGGCATTTCTCGAACAGCCGAATGCATGTCATCAGGAAGGCGACTGGGGAGCACGCGCTCACCTTCCGTTACTGTGCATGTTCGGTCAAGTGGGTAAGCCATCTTCGCTCGAACTGCTTGGTAGGGATGTCATCGGGCTACAGGGTGGAATGAACGTATGCATTAATGCACGAATCCACTACGAAAGCGGATTGGTTCAAAGTCTGTTGCAAGGAAACTATACATCGAGTGCCCCGGATGTACTTCAGGTTCGTGCGAGTGGAGAGTTAATTCCGGTCGGTATTGGAAGTGCATCCATCACGCTGACTGTGGGAGAACTGTCTACTACACGCATCTATACGGTCATTCCTGAATTGTCTACGCACGTAGAGGTCTGCATTCGTGCAGAAGTAGCTCCCGATGAAGATTCGGAGGAAACGATATATGGTGGCATGGGCATGAAGCTGGTTCGTTCCGGTAAAGGTCGATATGAAGGTTGTTACCGAGTCCCGCGCGATAGTGGGTTCTCCTTCCGGTTTACACGTGGTTTCCGGCGTTTTGAGACTAATGTGGATGGCAAGCCTATTGCCAATCGGGTATTTCGGGCAACAGATGATATGTCTGTGCATTACCAAATCCAGTCATGGGGCAATACGTCTGCCAAAATGGGAACAGGAGGCCAAAAATGATCATTCACTCATTCGCTCCGGTGCTGGACATTCCCTATTATTATCCCTGCAATTTTCCTCTGATTCATGAAGTGCTCCATCGGCAAGGATCCATCACAAGTCTGGCACTGCTGGCGGCAAGTCGGTTGTACAGCCTTCCTTCGTGCGGGGATAACGGACTGGTGAAGCCTTATTTTCACAAGCTGGATTATGCAGAACCGATCTGGGAGATGTATGGTCAGCGGGAGCTGGGAAGCTTCGAAGAGGGGAAGACGCTGATCCGGCAGCATATCGGCGAAGGTGGGCTTTTTTTGGCTACAGGAACCAGTTATCATCTGCCTTATTGTGAGGATTATCAGAATCCCCAGTACATTCGCAAACACGTGAAGCAAGGCTCCCGACTGCATCTGGTAGACCATTGGATTGCCGTGTATGGTATGGAAGATGAGTATGTCCACGTCTATGATCCCGTTCCCTCCAAGTATATGGGAAAGGTTGCTCAAGCGGCCTTTCATGACTTCTGGAAAGGTAACCAAAGTATACCCGAGCTTGCTCAGGCCAAGCGCAAAGAAGAACTTCGAACGTATGGCACCATGGACATTCGGGCGACTGTGAAACTGGACTCAGCGGGTTATCGCGAGATGTTGACCCAGGCGCTGACAACACAGATTGAAGAATTTCTGACAGGCAGGACGATTACACAAGGAGAGCGCAATTATTATTTTGGACATGCGGTATCGCTGCAACTGTTACATGCACTGCATGTGGTGAGTGAAGGGGAGCAGGACAATGAAATGCTGATATCCGGTCTGCTGTTTGATATGCGATGGAGTCGATATTTTCTCAGGGATTTGCTTCAAGAGTCGGCCTTATGGCTCGTTTCTCCCCTTGATCGATATGCAAGAGAATTTAGCGAAATTATCGTACGTTGGGAGAAGGCCTACAATATGCTTCAGGTCAGTCGAATAAAACAGCGTGAGCAGTGGAAAGTACAGCTAACAGGTGTAATTAAAATGTTGGTCACCGATGAATGGCACTGGTATGAGTCACTTCGACAGTCCATACCTCAGGCAGATTGCTTCCCACGCCAGACTGTGTCGATGATTGGACAAGAACACAGGGAGGATTTGCTCCGTATCGTATTGGATAGTTGTCGGGAGTTAAACGCGTACCATAATACATCGATTCCACTTGGTGAGGGTGGTAATGCTCCGCTATACGGACGAAGTGGGCAACTGGATTCGCTGGAACTCGTGTCATTACTTGCAGTGGTAGAGCAGGGAATCGAAGATCGATGGGGGACGGCGATGGGAGCCGCACTGGCCGAGATAGCTGCTGCTTCCATGCCGGAAAGCCCATATCAGACTGTAGGTTCACTTGTTGATTATCTTGCACAGCAATGGGCACCTGACCGTGAGGAGGATGCAAGATGATGAACCAATTCTTACTTGAACGATTCGCGGAACAGGGACAGCATCCTGCACTGATCTGGAAAGATCAGGAGTACAGCTATCGGTGGCTGCTGGAACAGGTTGGCATCATGAGTAAGTGGATTACAGCAGAAGGGCTGACTGGGCAACTTGTAACGCTGGAGGAAGACTATTCCCCCTATGCAGCGGCAGCATTGGTTGCTTTGCTCGGACAAGGGTGTATCGTGCTTCCCATGGATCGGTACCTGGTTGAAGCCAAACGACAGGAATATATCCAGCTGGCACAGGTGAAGTGGCGTTTGGGCATTGAGGATGGCCAGTTGTGCATTCGGCAAACGGGTGAATTATCTGGAGAGGTTCCTGTATTGTTATCCTCGCTGGCACAGGATGGCGTAGGGGGATTGGTACTCTTTTCATCCGGATCAACCGGAGTGAGTAAAGCGACTGTGCATCGTGCAGATCGGCTGTTACATGGTTTTCGGCGGCAAGTTCGGCCTTTGCGAACGATTCCATTCATGATGTTTGATCATATCGGTGGTGTAAATACCATGCTGCAATCCCTGTCCAGTGGGGGCTGTCTGTGTATCATTGCGGATCGATCTCCCGAAGAAGTGTGCCGAACGATTGAGAAGTTTCGTGTGCAGGCTCTTCCGGTCTCTCCAACATTCATGAATCTGTTGCTGCTGGGCAGAAATGATGAGGGGTATGATCTATCCAGTCTTGAAGTTGTGTCATACGGATCGGAAGTGATGCCTGAATCCGTACTGGCAGCCTGGAACCGGAGATTTCCACAACTAAGGACGATACAGGCCTATGGCATGTCTGAACTTGGCATTCTGCCAACCCGCTCCAAAGAGCCAGGTTCGTTGCTGTTTTCCATTCAAGATGAAGAGGTCAAGTGCCGGGTCGTGGAAGGAGAATTGCAGATTCATACGGAAACCGCGATGATTGGATATTTGAATGCACCATCACCCTTTACAGAGGATGGGTGGCTGCGAACAGGAGATGAAGCTGTGCTGGAAGAGGGGTATATTCGAATTCTGGGACGTCGTTCCGAGATCATTAACGTAGGGGGACGGAAAGTGTATCCTGCTGAGGTCGAGGGTGTTCTGGAAGAGATGGAATGTATTGAAGCGGCCGTAGTTTCGGGAGATCACAGCGGTATCACCGGTCAGAGGGTGAAGGTGACGATCCGGCTGGCTACAGAATGTACTCTCACCGATCTGCGGCGATCCATCTGGGCATATTGTCGGGACAAGCTGCCTTCATACAAGATTCCTCAGAAAATTGTGATTACACAAGAGGTGCTCGTAAGTTCAAGAATGAAGAAAATACGAAAACCGATGATTCCGGTGCCTTTCGCCTCGTCTGAGGGAGAGGTCGCGGCCACCACTGAACATCAGGCTGGAGAGTAGAGAACTTTAACCAATCCGAAAAGCGCGAAAGGGAACAGAAAAGGTGCTTTTTTGAAGAGTTTCACCTTGCTTGAATCGCTATCGCTAACGAACCTCAAACATCGTATTGAGGGGATAATCAAGAAAAGTAAAGCCTAACGAATCTCAGTAACGTTATTACGTCAAAAATACGGCTTCTGCTTGCAAAAATCGACTTATTGGACGCAATAAGGTCTCTCTGATTCGTTAGGCATTTAACCCGCGTATAATGAAGCAAATAACGTGTGCTGGGTTCGTTGGGATATGACGTATAAGATGCATCAGACGTATAAGATGCAGGAGAGGCTGTTCCCCGGTCGTCAATATGACCTAGGGGACAGCCTCTTTGATTTTTTTACCTTGTTAGCCGTATTCCTATCAGGCTTTCGCGGGTTGTTTGGCCTCCATTTGCAGTAAGGAGAATCCGTATGCTTCCAGATCGAGGGTCAGTTTATTTTGCCGAGCTTCCACGGTGTTTGATGTGAACAGATTTCGCCAGACGTTACGATCTGCCAAAGGGAGTTCAAGGGTACACGGCTCATCACCCGCATTCAGCACAAGAAGCATGCGCTCTCCCGTATGCGAATCCAATCGTTCAATAGCAAGACAAGGGTCTCCGGCTTTTGCATATACAATCTTTAGTTCTGTGCTGCGCAGGGCAGGGTGCTGTTTGCGCAGGGCAATCGTACGGGTGAAGAATTCCAGAAGTTCGCGGTTCTGCTTGGTCTCATCCCACTCCATACACTTGCGGCAACCCGGATCATATCCCCCGTCAAGTCCCACTTCATCTCCATAATAGATACATGGTACACCTGGATACGTAAGTAGTAACGTAACGGCAAGCTTCATCTTGCGCTCATCTCCATCACACAAGGACAGCAGTCTGGGTGTATCATGACTTCCGAGCAAATTGAAGGCGGCTTCCGTTACAGGCTGTGAATAGGCTGCAAGCAGTTTGCCGATCTCATTGGCGAATCCAAGTCCATCGAGCTTGCCATGCACCGTATAGTCCAATACCGAATTGGTAAACGGATAATTCATCACGGCATCGAACTGGTCTCCCTGAAGCCACATGAGCGAATCATGCCAGATCTCACCAAGCAAATAGGCGTCAGGTTTGATCGCTTTTACCGTCTGACGGAATTCGCGCCAGAACTGATGATCCACCTCGTTGGCTACATCGAGCCTCCAGCCGTCAATGTCCATCTCTTCAATCCAGAAACGTCCTACCTCCAGCAGATATGCCTTCACCTCAGGGTGTTCTGTATTTAGCTTCGGCATAAGCGGTTCAAAGGCAAAAGTGTCATAAGTCGGTATGCCATCCTCCACACGTGGCGGCCAGTCCTTGATATAGAACCAATCTGCGTAGGGGGAAGAGGGACCATTCTTCATGACATCGACAAAAGGAGGGAACTCTCTACCGGAATGATTGAATACCGCATCCAGAACAACGCGTATACCGCGCTGATGACAGGCGTCCACGAACGCCTTGAACTCTTCATTGGTTCCAAAGTGAGGATCAACCTTCATGTAATCGCCTGTATTGTATTTGTGATTCGTCGTGGCCTCAAACAGCGGACAGAAGTAAATGGCATTGATGCCGAGCTGACTTATATGATCCAGATGATCCAGCACACCTTGGAGATCACCGCCGAAGAAGTTCACCGGTGTAGGTTCTCCTCCCCAGGGTTCAGCATTTTTGGGACTGATGGATGGATCGCCATTGGCATAGCGTTCTGGGAAAATCTGATAAAACACAGCGTCCTTAACCCAGGCAGGCGGTTCAAAAATGTCGACCGGATTCATAAATGGAAAATCAAAGAATTCGAGTGGATGATCAGGCAGCGCCTGCTCGAATCCGCGCTCCGTCATCCAGACCGATTCCTCTCCCTGAATCAGTTGGAAGCCATACCGTAATCGGCGATAGGGAGGTGAAGTCTCAGCTTCCCAATAATCGAACATTTCATCCCGGGCAAAGATGTGCATGGGGATGTGTGTGATCGTCCGATCCCAGGCATATTTGTCCCCGGTAATGGCAATCACCGCATCCAGATCCCCACGTTTGGACCGAAGTCGCAGGTGCATGGTCGAGCGGTCATAAGCATAAGACCAATTGAGTTTGGGGCGGTGGTAAATGGCTTCAAGAATCATGTAAATCACTCCTCGTCAGATGATGAAATTCAGATAAAAGCGGCCATTAAACGCAAAAAAGGCACAACCTCAATTGTTCACGAGGTTGTACCTTTCGGCAGCATAGCCTTTTGATTATAGTGCTATTATACGAACTAACGCAGCAAAAGAAAACACTTTTTTTCCTTAAATTTCAAAAATTCTTAAAAAGGATAAAACGATGATTCCATTCACACGTGAACGCCAGAATAGTGCAGTCTGACGTTATACATGTGTGGCTGCTTTACATTTGGTAACCGAGTTTTTCACCATAGGCTTTAATTTCAGCATGGTATTGTTGAATGCTTTTGATTCCTAATGCAATCTTGTCATTACCTTGTTTAAGCAGCTTGCTGTTTACTTTTGTTTTGGCAACAGACTTTTTGAACAATTGATATCCTTCAAGCTGAGCATAGCTGCCTTTGATCAGTTTGGCATGGATTTTTTTCAGTTCAGCGTTCTCCGGTTTGATCTGTTTCAGCATGGAGACATACTTGGTGTAGTTAGGGATGGCTGTATTATTTAGTTTCAGATAGAAGGATTTGCGATTGGAAGATGTGATGTACGTGCTGCCACCCACTGCATTCAAGGCTTTCTTCTCGTATACGGCAGGATCAGTCAATGCATCCAGGTAGTTGAGGAAATCTTCTTCTTCGACTGTAGGAATCGGTTCTTGTTCAGACGTGTCAACTTCTTCATAGTATTCGTCTTCCGAATATGTAGTGGTTGAGTCATCCGCAGCAGCGGCATAGGACCCTGCAGGTGCGAACACCCCGCCGAGCAATACAAAACTCATAATAAATGATAAAATCCAAGATTTTTTCACGTTAAAAATTCCCCTATCTATAGATGTGATTTTATTCCAATGGATAATCTAACATAGTACGACAAGAAATTACAGGAATTGTTTTACAGTTGATTCATCAGTTAAACGCATATGAATGAATAATGATTCACTATCCAAAAGGACATGTATTAGATGAAGCTACAAGTAAGAAGAGAAATGTGCATGTTAAGTTATAGAGAAAAAATTACATATATGGTTTATGTGGAGGCGTATTGTATTCATATATATTGTATTGGTTGGGTTAATATATCTTTATTTAATGTTGTTTTATGAAGTTACAGAGTTCGACAGGGAGTGAGAAGTTTTTCCAAATAAAATGCTTGTATAATGATTTCATCTCCATTACAATACAATTGATAATGAGATTCAATATCATTTAGATAAAAAAGGGGAGACGGATTTCATGTATAAAGTAAAGAAAAAGCTATACATTTATGCAGCACTTCTTCTGATGATTTCACTACTTGCTGGTTGTGCTTCGGGTGGAAGTGCCGAGACAACGAATACGTCCAGCCAAGCTGCAAGCAGCAATGAGAGCAATAATGAAAGTGATACAACCGCCAGTGCGACTGAAGATCAGACCCGAGTGATCAAGCATGCCATGGGCGAAACCACAATCAAGGGAACCCCGCAAAAGATCGTGACACTGTTCCAGGGTGCAAATGATGTCGTTGTTGCAATTGGCGTGAAACCGACAGGCGTGGTGGAATCATGGGTTCAGCAGCCGGTATATGAATATCTGAGAGAAGATCTGGACGGAGTTCCACAAGTAGGACAGGAATCGCAGCCCAATCTGGAAGAGATCAACAAATTGAAACCCGACTTGATTATTGCTACGAAGATCAGACATGAAGAGATCTATGAGCAACTGTCGCAGATCGCACCAACGGTAGTGACGGAGACGCTTTTTGACTGGAAGGAAACGGTGAAAACCGTTGGAGAAGCGATGAATATGGTTGAGCAATCGGATAAATTGTTGTCTGATTGGGATGGCCGTGTAGCTGATTTTAAAGAGAAAATGGGGGATAGTCTGCCAATTAAAGCAACCATCACGAACTTTAGAGCCGATCAGGTTCGTATTTTCTACATGGGATATGCAGGTAAGATTCTGAAAGAACTTGGGTTCACGAGACCTGCGGGACATGACGCAGACACATGGGGAGTTGAATTGACTTCCAAAGAAAACATTCCGGATATGAATGCAGACATGATCTTTAACTTCAACTCAGGCACAGAAACCGATGCCATTCAGAAAAATTATGATGATTGGACCAGCAGTCCGCTGTGGAAAAACCTTGATGCAGTCAAGAACAACCAACTGGTTCAGGTCGATGAAGTGGCCTGGAACATGGCAGGTGGATACACATCGGCCAACATGATGCTGGACGATCTATATAAGCAGTTCAACCTGAACTAACTAACAGGAGCAGGACCTGCCATGCACCAGGACATTCGTTAACGAAGTGTATGGGCAGGCAGGTCTTTTATCATTTTACAGATGAAAGAGTGAGAGTATGTTTCCCCTTCTTACAAAGGCAAGTGCCAAGATCTATGGACTGGCTGGTTTATTCATATTATTTCTACTTGCTTGCCTAGCCAGTATGATTCTGGGACGTACACATATCACGTTTCAGATGGCATGGGAAGCACTGCAATTCTATGACGAGAGTTCTGTGCAACATGTGGTTCTGCTGACGGAACGATTGCCACGTACGGTTATTGCTGCTGTTGTGGGAGCAAGTTTGGCTGTGGCAGGCGGACTGATGCAGGCATTGACACGTAACCCGCTGGCATCACCAAGTGTGTTCGGGATCAATGCGGGTGCAATCTTTTTTATTGTCATTGCCATCGTGGTATTATCCGTATCTTCGCTCACCACCATGATGTGGTTTGGTTTTGCCGGAGCTGCGGTTGCCGCGGCGATTGTATATGGGCTAGGTTCCCTCGGTCGTGATGGCCTGACACCGATCAAAATTGTACTGGCGGGTACGGCTATCTCAGCATTGTTTGCCTCGTTCACACAGGCCATTCTGGTGCTGGATGGAACCGGATTGCAGGATGTATTGTTCTGGCTTGCCGGTTCAGTAAGTGGTCGGACATTGGATATGTTATATCCTGTTCTGCCGTACATGACAGCCGCAGCCATTGTCTCTCTGTTCATGGGCAGAGCCATCAATCTGCTCTTGACCGGTGATGATATCGCCAAAGGCATGGGACAGAATGTAATTCTGGTTAAGGTGCTCATGGGAATTGTTACGGTATTGCTGGCGGGTGGTTCGGTTGCCGTAGCCGGTTCGATCGGGCTCGTTGGTCTGGTTGTCCCACATATCATGCGTGCACTGGTGGGCAATGATTACCGATGGCTCGTTCCTTACTCTATTGTAGGGGGAGCGATTCTGCTGTTGTCTGCGGATGTGGTTGCAAGGCTGGTGATTATGCCGCAGGAAGTTCCACTTGGTGTCATGACTGCACTGATTGGCGGACCCTTCTTCGTGTATATTGCCCGCAAGGGGGTGACGAAGATATGAGGAAGCTGTTGACTTTCCGCAACAAAAAAGACACCATCTCGGTGCAAATGGAACGAAAATCATTGGTTGTCATCGGCATGTGTATCCTCTTGTTCCTGGTGGCCGGAGTTGTTGGTACCAGTGTGGGCAGTGACTTTATCTCTCCGCTGGATGTGCTTCGAACGATATTCGGTCTGAATGAAGGGGAGCATGACTTCGTCGTGCTGACCTTAAGACTGCCACGGGTGTTATTATCTCTGCTCGTAGGAGCAGCCCTCGGTATGTCAGGCGCACTTCTGCAAGGCATTATCCGTAATCCGCTGGCCTCACCGGATGTCATCGGCATCACCGGCGGCGCGGCCGTTGCAGCTGTAGGTTTTGTTACGTTGCTGGGTGGAGCGGTAAGTATCAAGTTGTTGCCATTGTTCGCCATCGCTGGCGCAATTGTGACGGCTTTGATCATCTACGTGCTTGCCTGGAAAAAGGGAGTCAGTCCGATCCGTCTGGTGCTGATCGGGATTGGAGTATCGGCCATTACCGGGGCCGGGACGACCTTTATGCTGATCCTGAGTCCGTTCTACACGGCAGGTCAAGCCTATATCTGGCTGACAGGAAGTGTATACGGAGCATCGTGGACCGATGTCCAAACGATTTTACCGGTTATCGTGATCGTTGTACCGCTGGCGATCTGGTTCGCCCGTAGCCTGAATGCACAGGAGTTCGGAGATGATCTGGCTACGGGATTGGGTGTTACCGTTCAACGGCATCGTTCGGCGTTGTTGTTATGTAGTGTATTGCTGGCGGGAATTGCCGTTGCAGTAGCCGGAACCATTGGGTTTGTTGGCCTGATCGCTCCACATATTGCACGGAAGCTGGTTGGACGGATGTTTGGCAGTATGCTGATTGTGTCTGGACTGGTGGGTGCTCTGCTTGTATTTGCGGCAGATCTGATTGCCCGCACAGCTTTTCTACCGTTAGATGTTCCCGCAGGGGTATTCACTGCAGGCGTAGGCGCACCATTTTTCCTGTATTTGTTGTTCAAGAATCGAAATCAGTTTTGAGGAGGAGCGAGCTGTGAGTATTCTGGAAGCCAAGGAGCTTACGATCTCCTATGGAGCAGATCCCATTATTGAAAATTTGAACCTGACCATTCCCAAGGGACAGATTACCGTCCTGATTGGCAGCAACGGCTGTGGTAAATCTACGCTGCTGCGTACGATGGCCCGGTTGCTGAAATCCAGCTCCGGTTCGGTACTGCTGGATGGCGAAGAGATTGCAAAGCTGCCGACCAAGGAAATTTCAAGACGCATGTCCATCCTGCCGCAAGGTCCCACTGCTCCGGAGGGCCTGACGGTGAACCAACTGGTGAAGCAAGGACGTTATCCACATCAAACATGGCTGAAGCAATGGTCTCGTGAGGATGAGCGTATGGTCAAGCTGGCACTGGAATCCACACATCTGACAGAACTCGCGGATCGACCTGTGGATGCATTGTCCGGTGGACAGCGTCAGCGTGCCTGGATTGCGATGACACTTGCGCAGGGTACCGAAACGCTGCTATTGGATGAACCTACAACCTATCTGGATATGACACATCAGATTGATATCCTCGATCTGTTGTTTGAGTTGAACGAACGGGAAGGACGCACGATTGTTATGGTACTTCATGATCTGAATCTGGCATGTCGTTATGCGCATCACATTGTGGCTGTTCACAACAAGTCCATCTACGCAGAAGGTAAACCGGAAGATATTGTTACACAGGAGATGGTTCGTAAGGTTTTCCAGATGGAGTGTGAGATTGCGGTCGATCCACTGTTTGGCACACCAACCTGCATCCCACATGGAAGAGGAAGGAGGCTGAATGGGGAACAGCGTTATACACAACTGGCTTGAGGATCAACAAGTCCGCTTTTGATTCGTTCAACAGTTATTCAAAACTCCACATCAACTCCATTGTATGGCATACAGATGACAAATTAGGCAAGCCTTTGGTAAAACCATGTCCCAGGCTTGCCTGGTTTGTTGTGCCTGTTATTCGATCCTAAACCACATAAGGCGACTTAAACTCACATAAAATTTAATCTTATTTTTCCTTAAAAGTTTATTATTGACAAAATAACTCGAATTGCCATAAAATAGATTTTGTATGATATTGATAATCATTATCAATATCAAATTAAAATAAAAATTGATGAGAGTATGAGCAATATAAGTTTAATTAATCATTTACATGCAACGGAGAGGACAGAAAAAACCTGAAGAAGCGGAGCTACAAGCTTTCTGCAAGAAAGCTGCATCGGAAGCATAAGCTTCGCCTTTATCACCGGATTTCCCCTTTGTATAAGGGATTCAAAAAAATCTGGGGATAACAGCGATCGGAAGATGGTTCTGACCGCGCAGTGGTTTCGTGTAAAAGCAGTTATTCAACTTATATAGGAGCGAATACTTTCATTCGATCGAGGAGGATTTTCAGTGTTTCCGAAAGGGATTCATAATCTGCAAAACCGACTCATTATAAGCAAAGCGAGAGAAATGGGCATCACCTGTGAGCCACTTCTTGAGGGATGCGAAGATTTTTTGAAGCTGTCTGTACGGGACCAAGAGATCATCATTAACAAAACCAGATCTCACCATCTGCCCTTAATTGCTGGACTGCTCGCGAAGAACAAGCAGGCATGCAATATGTTGCTGCATGAGCAGGGGATGCCTGTACCATCGTTTAGCGTGATCCCGGCGATGGGAAGCGACGCAGTAGCTTTTCTGAATAGATACGGCTCCATTGTGGTGAAACCGCTGGATGCGAGCAGCAGCATGGGCGTGACGCTGGATGTGCGTACCGCAGATGAACTGGAAGCAGCCATTTGTCTTGCGAGTGTCCATGGCAGTAGCATCATGTTGCAGCAATTTGTAACCGGAATCGATTACAGAGTGCTGATCATTAACGGTGAAGTGGCAGCTGTGAACCAGTATCGGCCTGTCTATGTTGAGGGAGACGGAACTTCAACCGTTCGGGCGTTAATTGAGCAGTTGAATCAGGATCGAATCGAGATGACGCACATTGGCGAGTATGAAGCTTTTCCTCAGGTTGATGCAGAAACGGAACGAGTGCTGGGGGTATTGCATGCACAAGGGACAACTCTGGATGAAGTTCCTGCCGCCGGAAAAGTAATTGAGCTATATGATCTCCGTAACTCAGCCGCCGGAAAAATCAGTGAATTCTACAAAGATTGTACCGAAATCATTCATCCCGAGAATGCGCGAATGATCATTCAGGCGGCAAAGACTCTTCAGATCGATGTAGCAGGGGTCGATGTTCGTTGTCGTGATATCCGAACTCCCATCTCGGGTGAACAGGGGGGCATTCTGGAAGTCAACGCTTTGCCAGATCTGACCCACCACGTCTTTCCCCATGGTGGAACAACCCGTGATGTGGTTCGGTTATACCTGGAATACCTGTGTCAGGAGCAACTTGAATATAAGATGTACAGCTTATAACAACGGATAAAAGATGCAGAACAAGAAACACAGGCAGCAGGTTCAGCCTGAATCGATTATAAGGAGCGTTAGAGGGCTATGTCAGTAGAGGTGCAGACGGAATATCTGAAGATGCAAAATGAGAAGGAATCCAATGCAAGATCGTACCCCAGACATTTCCCGCTTGTCATTAGCAAGGCCCATGGGGTGAAGATTACCGATACGGAAGGCCGCGTATTCTACGACTGCTTGGCTGGTGCAGGAACATTGGCGCTGGGGCATAACCATGACACGGTGGTCAATGCCATTCGCGATGTGCTGGATCAGCAGATTCCGCTTCATACACTGGATCTGGCAACACCGCTGAAGCTTTCATATATGCAAGAACTATTCTCCATTCTTCCGGCAGAGATGCGAGACAAAGCCAAAATCCAGTTCTGTGGTCCAACGGGGGCCGATGCAGTAGAAGCAGCCATTAAGCTGGTCAAACATGCTACAGGTGGCAAGTCTATTCTTGCCTTTCAGGGAGGTTATCACGGTTCGACCCAAGCGACAATGTCGATGAGTGGCAACCTGAGCAAGAAACAACATCTGCAAAGCCTGTTACCCGATGTTCATTTCCTGCCGTTTCCTTATGAATACCGCTGCCCATTTGGTGTTGGTGAAGGCATGACGGCCCGGTTGAGCGCACAGTATATCGAGAACCTGCTCGATGATTGCGAGAGCGGTATTGCCGCACCGTGTGGGGTCATTGTGGAGACGGTACAGGGTGAAGGTGGAGCCATTCCGGCAGACATTGAATGGCTGAGGGAGCTGCGCCGAATTACGGCAGAGCGAAGCATTCCGCTCATTATCGACGAAGTGCAGACAGGCATCGGACGAACAGGGCGAATGTTTTCATTTGAACATGCCGAAATCATACCCGATGTAATCATCTGCTCCAAAGCAGTTGGCGGAAGTCTGCCCATGTCTGTCGTCATTTACAAAGAAGAACTGGATCAATGGCAGCCTGGTGCACACACAGGTACATTCCGTGGCAATCAACTAGCCATGGCAGCGGGACTTGCGACACTTCGTTATATTCGGGAACAGGATGTTTTACACAACGTGCATCTACGCAGTGAGCAGTTCATGAATCAACTGAATGCAATGAAAGAGCGGTATGCAGAGATGGGTGATGTGCGAGGCAGAGGACTGATGATTGGCGTTGAGGTGGTTGATTCAATGGGACGCAAGGATCGTCTGGGTCATTATCTGCCTAATGGTGCGCTGGCTGAGTCTATTCAGCGTGAATGTTTCAAGAATGGATTAATTGTAGAAGTGGGCGGGCGTCATTCAGCTGTTGTTCGTTTTCTGCCGCCGCTGAATATTACGGAGCAAGAAACGGGCGCAATCCTTGCGATCTTTGAGAAATCGGTAGCTGAAGCGATTGCCTTGGCAACAGCCGCATGCTGAAGCTTTCCCTGATGAAGAGGCATGCAGTATTAATCGCGATTCTGATCGGTGCTTTTTCGCTGGTGCTGACCAACAGTGCATTTAACCTGCTGCTGCCTTATTTTGTGCAATATTATCAGATCTCTACCACAGCAGGCGGATGGATCATCGCGCTGTACATGCTCGCCATGACGTTAACGATGCCGCTGGCTTCCCTGATCGTGGACCGACTGGGCCGTAAGCAGACGTATATGCTGGGCATCAGTATCTACGGACTGTTCTCGGTGGCAGGTGCATTGTTTTATCACTCCATCGAAGTACTGTTGCTGGTCCGATTCATGCACGGGGTTGCCGCGGGGCTGATGATTCCTTTATCACTTGTGCTGTTGTTCGATGTATACGGACCGGAGGTACGAGGGCGAATTACCGGAGCGTGGGGCTTGCTGCTTATGCTCGCTCCGGCTGCCGGACCAACACTGGGTGGTTTTATCATTCAGTATGGACGGCTCGAAATGTTGTTCTGGCTTAATGTGCCACTGGCTATATTCTCGTTCATCGGCTGCGGTCGAGTCATTCAGACCTATATCCCAGCCCGCAGGAAAAAATGGCATCCATCCAGTGTCATGCTGCTGATCTGCGCGGTAGGTGCCCTTAGTCTGGGGGTACAGTTGTACGCAAGTCCTGTCGTGAAAGTATGGGTACCTTGGATACTTATTGCGCTTGGTGTGGTGTTGATTATTCGTTTTGTCCAATCCGAGAATGGTCGCAAGGAACCATTGATCCGATACCAGTTGCTGCGGCGTAATGCCGTCTTTCCGCTGACTGTACTGATCTCGACCATTCAGGATTGTGTCATGTTTGGCGTGATCTTTGCATTACCGTTGTTGTTCCAGGACGTCTTCCACCTGTCGCCGGCGTTGTCCGGTGCGTTGTTCATTCCCTTGTCGATCTGTACAAGTCTGTTCATGTGGATTGGCGGCAGCTTGCTGGATCGCGGTCGGTCCATGCAGTTTATCGCATGGGGGACGTTGCTGGTGTCCATATCGATCTTGTCGTTTGCAGTTCTGCCCATGGGAGCATCGATCTGGATCATCGGGATGCTCATGGCGTGCCGCGGAATTGGCGTTGGTCTGTCAGGCATGAGTATCTCTGCGATGGGCCTGCAAGCATTACCGGACGAAGACATGCATGAGGGGTCGGTATTATCGACCACAATTGAGCGGCTCGCTTCTTCGTTTGCGGTGATGGGCTTGACCCTATATTACGATATGCGTTGGCAATGGCTTGCCGGGGCAGGAACATCCATGGAGATGGCAAAATGGGGAGCGCTCAAAGAGATCTGTATCGGACTTGGCTGCGCCATACTGCTTACACTTCCCCTGGTCTTACTTATAACCCGAAAGAAGGTTGGCATCATTGTTCGAGATGGAAAACAAGCTCCGGTCTGAGGCTGAGCAGCAGGCCCATGAACATTCATGCAAACTGCTGCTGAACTGTTACATCCGTGAGCTTGCGCTAGAGAAGGAAAACGATATTCGGATCAACCCAAATACGCTGACGTACGCTGTTGCTTTTCAAGCCAGTAGGGTGAAGGTGACAGGACAGCTATCCTAT
Organism: Paenibacillus sp. USHLN196; assembly: GCF_037144955.1. Lineage (NCBI taxonomy): Bacteria > Bacillati > Bacillota > Bacilli > Caryophanales > Paenibacillaceae > Paenibacillus > Paenibacillus sp. USHLN196. The sequence continues at coordinate 124,940 of NZ_JBBCYH010000002.1, forward strand.
TACTCGGCCATAGGTGAGCATGAATACCTCAGCATGGAATCTGACGGAGAAGCGGTGCATTATCGCGACCTGGTTCGCTGGATCACATGTGAGCTAAGTGGAGATGGGGCACAGGGTGAGAGTTCGGATCAACATGGAATGCTGAAGAGTGCGATAGACCTGAAGAGTTCACTTGAGTTGGAGAATGTACATCCAGTTGATGAGAATAAGAATCGCGTAGAGGCGGCGTATGCCAGAGATTTTGCACAAAAGGTAGATAACAGTGTGCGTAACCTTACGTTGTATATCGAACAAGCAGCCGGTCTCGACATCCACGACTATCGCACATCGGAACAGTCACTGTTGTATGGTCATCCATTCCATCCGTTCCCGAAGAATTCCAAAGGCTTCAGCGAGCAGGATGTTCAGAAGTACAGTCCGGAACTACGGACATCGTTTCAACTCTGTTATATCGCCGTGAGGCAAGACGTCTACGTGCAGGAATGGGTGGATGACGAGGCGGTAATGGATTTGCATGATCTCCTGCGGAGCCATGTGGAGCCAATTTTAAAAGAAAAGAGTGGAATGTATGGGCTGCTGCCCGTCCATCCATGGCAATACGCGTACATATCACAGTTGACCGAGGTACAGCACTATATTCGAGATCAAAAATTGATTCTGCTCGGCAATGCGGGGCCAACCGTCTATCCAACTTCTTCGGTCCGTACAGTCTATATTCCGGCATGGAACTGCAATATCAAGCTGTCACTGAACATGCAGATCACCAACATGATTCGCACCAACAGTGCTGAGCAGATGCGCAGAACACTGGATGCCTCCAAATACGTCAGCCAGCATGACTGTTTCGGTGCTGATGAACAGAACACGCATATTGCGTATGAGACAGGCGTAGCGACTTGTACCTTTGATGATGAAGAGTTAACCAGTCTGTTTACGATAGCTTATCGTCCCATTGAGTTCGACCCTGCGAATACGTATGTCTTATCCAGTCTGGTTGAAGCACCGCTTCCTGGGATGCGGTCGCGACTAATGACAATGCTGGGCGGTGGACGTGACATACCGGAGCGCTGGCTGGATCGTTATCTGGCATGTTCTCTGTTGCCGATTGTACGGGCGGCGGGCGAGAAAGGCATTCATTTTGAAGCCCATTTGCAGAATACCCTTGTGACCTTAAAGGATGGGTTGCCTGTGGATTTTATCGTCCGCGATCTGGAAGGGGTCAGTGTGGATGAGGAACTTATAAGTGAGCAGGATCGTGCTGCGTCCGATTTATTATTTTATTCGCGAGAGAAAGCCTGGGCGCGGACTTCTTACTATTTTATCGTCAATCATCTGGGGTCTCTAATTCATGCAATGGCGCGAGATGTGAACGTACCCGAGGAGCATTTCTGGAAGCAGGTACGTGAGGTACTTGTGGATGAACTGGAACGAACGGGCAATGCATATGTGCAACATCTGCTGACAACGGATGCTTTTCTGGCCAAACAAAACTTGGTGAGTTGTCTAAGGGGTATCAGCCAGACCCCGGCCTACGTGCCGGTGAGCAATGTAATGAAACGAATGGGGAGTGAAGTACATGGGAGTCGTGGGATACAGGGCTGAAGCAGGCGGCAGGACAGAAGCAGTCTACGTGGGTGTACAGGAACGGATCATGCGGCAGACGCTGGAGGCGATGTGGTTCGAAGGCATTCTGGACAGTCATGTAAGTGGGAGCGAATGGCGAACCGAGGGACTTACATCGTCAGGAAAACCTGTGGCGTACACGTGTGAAGCCGAGCGGAAGTTTTCATTTGGCCGGGTGAAGGTGAAGAAGGGTTCGATCCAAAGGGAAGGCGTCCGCTGCACCGATCTGGATCTGTTTCTGGAGGAAATCGTGCTGAATGCTTTGAAGGGTGCAAATGTGACAGCTTTTATCCAGGAACTTCTCGAAACGATGGCAAAGGATAGTCAGTGCCGGGCGATATTACCCTTGAACATTCCGAGTGAGGATCGGCATTATGATGCGCTTGAAAGTCATATGACCGACGGTCATCTGTACCATCCGAGTTATAAGTCGAGGCTGGGATTTTCTCTGAAAGACAATCTGGCCTATGGCCCTGAATTTAACACGGAAGTTGCATTAGTCTGGGTTGCTGTGAAAAAAGATTTGGCTCAGACCGCTGTATCCGCAGGGTATAGCTCTGAAAAACTGGTGGGGCAACATCTGACCGCAGAGGATATGCAGCGATTTCAACAGATCCTGCAACAACAAGGTCGTACGGACACGGGCGAGAACGTCAACGCATATGCGACGATTGCAGATCAGCCTGGGAGCAGTACCGATGTTCGTGATATAACCATTGCTCAAGATAGCTTAGTAGGCTCTAGCGTTGGTGGCAAAGGCAGCAAGGTTGATGGGGAAATAGGTTCTGACGCGGATGATCGATATGTGTTCATTCCAGTTCATCCATGGCAGTGGGAGCACCAGTTGGAATCGGTATTTGCCCGTCAGCGCATGGATGGAGACATCGTATATCTCGGTCCATCGTCTTCGCCCTATCGCGCGCAGCAGTCGATCCGTTCGCTGTCGAACCAGGTGAACCCGGAAGCCCCTTACATCAAACTGGCCCTCAGCATCACCAACACGTCGAGCACACGTATTCTGGCACAGCATACGACCCAGAACGCACCGCTGATCAGCGATTGGCTGGAAGAACTCATTCGTGAAGATGAGCTGTTGCAGCAGGTGCAGTTTGGCATTTTAAAAGAAATCATGGGACTGTCATTCCGTTATGAACAGTTGCCTGCAACCCAATATGGACGAGCCTACGGCACACTTGGTGCGATCTGGCGGGAGAATGTATCGGTTCATCTGAATGAAGGCGAGACAGCATGGCCGCTGAATGCGTTGATGTTGGTGCAGCCGGATGGTGTTCCATTTATTCAGGATGCTGTAGAACGACATGGTGTGGAAAAGTGGAGCGAGGCCCTTGTTCGCACAGTTACACTGCCGATTATTCATCTGCTCTATGCACACGGGATTGCGCTGGAATCTCATGCTCAGAATATCATTTTGGTACTGGAAGATGATTTGCCCAAACGAATTATCATCAAGGATCTGCATGATGGTGTTCGCTATGTGCCGGATCAACTGTTGTACCCGGAACGGGCACCGAAACTGAATCCAGAGCCCGAAACTCATCGCAAGTTCAATCGGTATTCCTTCATCTATGCCGGCGATGTGTCGGAAGTCCGTGACTATACATATGACGCATTCTTTTTTATCTGTATGACGGATATTGCGCTGGCTTTGGAGAAGTTTGGGTTGTCGGAAGAAGCGTTCTGGCAGCTATGTGCAGGTGTGATTGTGGATTATCAGCGCGAGCACCCGGAGTACGAAGAGCGATTCGCTGCATTTGACCTTTTTGCCGAAGATGCAATGATCGAAGAGATGACCAAGCGCCGTCTATATGGGGATGGAGAGTTATATTTCCGCAAGGCGAGCAATCCGCTCAAGATATCGAAGGATGCACTTGAATCAAAGAGAACACCCGAATTAAAGGGAATCGTCGAATGAGAATTAACACGCTGAAGGAAAAAATTGCACGCAAACAGCCCGTCTATGGCCTTTTTGTATCCATACCACACCCGGTGATCATTGAGATGATCGGACATGCGGAATATGACTTTGTCATTATTGATCTGGAACATGCCGCAATATCGATGGAGCAGGTGGAAGAGTTGGTCCGTGCGGCGGAACTGGTCGGCCTAACCCCGCTGGTTCGGATCTCGAAGGTGGAGAGAGCGGAGATTCTTAAGGTGCTGGACTGTGGCGCACAAGGTATCGTCATTCCGCATGTCGAGCAATTGGAGCAGGTGGAGGAAGCTGTTCGTCACGCCTACTATCATCCGGTTGGTATGCGGAGCTTGAATAGCGGTCGTCCCGGTGTATTCGGGAAATATCCGCTCACGGGATACATTGGGGAAGCGAACGAACAAGTGATGGTTGTACCCATGATCGAAAGCGTGGAGGGCGTGCGGCAAAGTGCACAGATTCTGTCTCACCCTCAGGTGAGTTTTGTATTGGAAGGGGCGGCGGATCTGTCGCAATCCCTCGGAGTGCCATGGCAGACAGAGCACCCGGATGTGAGACATGTACTGGATGAATTGCATGCTACTGCCCAGCAGTGCAAAGTACCTTATGCAACGGTCACCAGAGGTGTGGAGGATATGTCGCTCTGGGCTGAGCGGGGAGTACATATATATGTGCTTGGTGATGATCGGAATACGGCGTTTCGGGCATATGCCCAAAAACGGAATGACTACAGGAATGCGGGTGGGCAGATATGAAACCTAGTGTATGGCATGCGGTTGATGAACTGCAACGCGGGATGGAAGAACCGGTATGTGCGTACGTTTACGACTTGGCTGGCATTCAGGAACAGGTACGTCAGATGCTGGACAGCATGCCCCGGAACACACAATTGTTCTACGCCATCAAGGCGAATCCAGATCCGAGCATCATTGAGGCGTTGCTTCCATTGGTGAAGGGATTTGAAGTGGCTTCGATTGGAGAGCTACTCAAGGTTAGAGCGGTAAGTCGCGAGGTTCCGATTCTGTTTGGAGGTCCGGGGAAAAAGGAGAGCGAACTGCGTCTGGCGATCGAGCATGGCGTGAGCTACATCCATGTGGAGAGTCTGTTGGAACTTCGGCGCATCATTGCGATTGCGAAAGAGAGGGCGATGGAGCAGGAGCAGGTGCAGGAGAGCAGGCAGAAGCAAGAATGGGAGCAGAACCCGGGACATGAGCCAAAACACAAGCAACAACAGGAGCAAGCGCAGGAAGTGCGCATACTGCTCCGAATCAACCTGCGAAGCAGTACGTTACCTCGGACGAAGATTGTTATGGGTGGTGGGCCGAGTCCTTTTGGAATCGATGAAGAGGCAGTGGAAGAAGCCATTGAACTCATTCGTGTGGAAGGCGCGGGTGTGGTTCGGTTAAGCGGGTTCCATTTCCATTCCTTGTCTAACAATATGGATGCCAGGCTGCATGCCGAGATGATCGAGCTGTATTTGCAAAAGGTGGAGCAGTGGCAGCAGCAGTATGATCTACCTGTGGAAGTGGTGAATGCAGGAGGTGGATTCGGTGTCACGTATGATGGCAGTCCCGGATTCGACTGGCCATTATTCACTTCTCTGCTGGAGCAAAGTGAAGCCAGACAGCGCCTTGTTTCACGTGGAGGCCAGCTGTATTTTGAATCGGGTCGACTGCTGGTGGCAGACCATGGATATTACGCAGCAGAGGTTACGGATATCAAAACTTCTCATGATCAGTATTTTGCCGTGTTAAGGGGAGGTACGCACCACAATCGTCTGCCTGCTTCATGGGGGCATAACCATCCGTTTCAGATTATGGCGACAGATCGCTGGAAACACTCGTTTGCCCGACCAGAGGTAAGAGATCGTCGAGTTCATGTGGTAGGTGAGCTATGCACACCCAAGGATCGCCTGCATTCCGATGCGGAGGTAGCACTGCTGCGCGTGGGAGATATTATTTTGTTTGAAAAGTCTGGAGCTTATTGCTGGACCATCTCGCATCATGATTTTCTGGGGCATCCGCACCCGGCATTCCATTATCTAACGGAGGACAATAATCATGTCAACACTGATGAAGCATACCAGTCTGCAAGCCGCTGAACGCCGGATTATGGCGGATCTGATGAACGCCTTCTTGTCGGAGCAATTGCTTCCATTAGAAGGTTATTCGTTCAATGATTTTGCTACGGCCCCTGCACCGTTCCGTCGATTGTATAAGGAATATGACAGAGAAGAGCACAATCATAATGTAGCTTCTCGCTATAGATTACACACTCAAGGCGTGCTGTGTTTGGTTGAAACAGGAGTAAGACAGGGGACTCAATGGGTTCAGGGTTCACCAATCTACGAGGAGAAACCAGATGGAAGCTGGGTTCTCCTTGATTCTCCGGTAGAGGTTGGACGTGCCGTGTTACAGAAGGCTTTGTCGGATGAGGCCTATGCGCAGCCCGGAGTGGCGGAGTTTCTTGCTAGTCTGGACATTGCTGTGGAGCAGTATGCTCTGGGCTGGGAACAAGTCCAGTATCTGTCCACCAACGTCCCAGCTTCTGCTTATGAATGGTTTATCAAAGGTGAACGTGTTGCGGCGTTGCGGGATCGTCCATTTCACCCATCGTCCAAAGCCAAAGTGGGATTCAACGCAGAAGATGTAACTCGGTATGCAGCAGAATTCGGGAAGGCGATTTCGCTGCGCTGGGTAGCTATACGGCTGGATGCCGTGCAGCAAGGTTGCGAAGATGGGATGTCCATTTTGGACGTGTTAGACGATGTTCAGCGTGGAGTAGTGGAAGCCGAGTTTACCCGCAAAGGGATCACGTTGGACGAATATCTGCCAATGCCTGTTCACCCGTGGCAATTGGAACATGTGATTCTGCCTCGCTTCACGGGAGAGATCGAAGAGGGTAGCATAGTCGTATTAGACATAGAAGTGGGCGAAGTACAGGCCACATCCTCTCTGCGCTCGATGGCCCCATCAACCGAGTCCACCCGGATGCTTAAGCTACCGGTTAGTGTTCTGTCTCTGGGGGCTGCTCGTTATCTTCCGGTAGTCAAACTGTTGAATGGTCTTGCTGGAGAACGGATGCTAAGGCAAGCTGTAGCTTGTGACGAGACGTTGAAGGACAAGGTGTATATGTGCAAAGAGCAGAACTGGTGGGGTTTCATGCCGGAATCCATGGGACTGTTCGATGATCATCCCCGCCACCTGGCTGCACAGATTCGTGTGTATCCCTCTGAGTTGTTGGATGATGATTATAAAGTCATTCCAATGGCTGCACTGGGTGTGAATCTGGAAGGGCATCATCTATTGACGGACATTCTGGGTGATAACCCGAGCAGTACGGACGTGGTAGATTTCTACAATAATATAGCTACGACGTTCTATGATATCGTGATGCGTTTGTTCAAGGTGGGCGTTGTACCCGAGATTCATGGTCAGAACTGCTGTCTGGTGTTACGGGATAATCAGGTAAAAGGTATATTGTTCCGCGATCATGATTCGGTGCGTTTGCATCAGCCTTATCTGGACAAGCATGGCATTGCAGACCCTGCATACCATATTCGGCCGGGTTACTCGAACAGCCTGTATAACGAGACGATCCAGAAGCTGATCTTCTATGTGCAGTCTTTGGGGACGCAGGTGAATCTGGCTGCGATCATGGAGGCTTTGAGCGAGGTGTATCACATCCCGGAAACGAAGTTATGGGAGATCACAGAGCAAGCTTGGAAGGAAGCGCTGCAACATGTGCAGCTTCCCGAATCCGATCGGGCCGCGCTCGCTCATACGATATTCGAGAGCAGGGAGTGGCCCGTGAAGTTAGTTGTCCGTCCGCTGCTTGAAGCGGATGGGGTGCCAGGCGCGATGCCATCGGGCAAAGGCATAGGGTGGAACCCTTTTTACAAGGGATAGAGGTTGGGTATGATTGGTGTAGAAGTGTAGAGAGAAGAAGTGGCGTGCTATAGTATAGAAGGTGACCCGTTTGAGGGGTTGCCTTTTTGGTTTGTTGTTATCGCGAGTTCTAATGCTTGAAGGAATAAAATGTTCATCAATCTGGCTAAAAAATCTTGCGAAATGGAGGTATAGGGAAGAGACTGGTGGTATAATCGGGTTATGTGTTACAGTCATACTTGAATACTTCCGAAAAGGTTTTCGTAAAAAGCGATATTTAGTGTTGTAACCGTAATCATAATTTACTTGAAGAAAGTGAGAATCTACCATGAATCAGAAGAGGCTTTTTAATGATGGATGGCAATTTGCGAAAAGTAAGCTGGATGTTACGGAACCTGCGGGTCTAGTGTATGAACCTGTGGAACTTCCCCATGATTGGCTGATATATAATACGCTTGAACTGTATGAGGACAGCATTGGATGGTACCGCAAGACGTTCCATTACACGAAGAATGAGCAGCAACTTTTGCTCTGTTTTGATGGCGTATACATGGATTCTTCCGTGTATGTGAATGGGCAGCTGGTTGGGGAGTGGAAGTATGGCTATTCCGCTTTTGAGCATGAGATCACGAATGCACTGGTGGAAGGCGACAATGAGATTGTAGTCAAAGTGGTGCATCAGAGCCCGAACAGCAGATGGTATTCCGGGGCCGGAATCTATCGCCATGTGTGGCTAAAAACGAGAGACCGCAACCACATCGTGACGGATGGAACGTATGTATCGATTCAGCAGCAGCCGGATGGCTGGCAGGTGGAAGTGGATACGGAGCTGAACCTGGAACAGAATCAACAAGCAGAGCTGGTGCATACGATCCGGTATGAAGGTCAGGTGGTGGCATCCAGCCAAGCGAATGTTACGGCTTCGGTGGGTGAGAATGCGGCAGCATCAGTAGATAGCCAACAGCTTATGGTTGTGAATCCTAACCTATGGAGCCCGGATGCACCGCATCTGTATGAACTGGTGACGGAGCTGCGATTGACCTCGGATGATCAGGAACATCGGACAGTTGAATCGGTATCACAGCGCATTGGATTCCGGGATATCAAGCTGGATGCCAATGAAGGGTTCCACCTGAACGGAGTTAAGATGAAGCTGAACGGCGTGTGTGAACACCATGATCTCGGTGCGCTGGGAGCTGCGTTTAACCTGACGGCATTGCGTAGAAGATTTGTTTTGCTCAAAGAAATGGGCGTTAACGCCATCCGCACCGCGCATAATATGCCTGCCAAAGAGTTCATGGAACTTGCGGATGAGATGGGTATGCTGGTTGTGTCTGAAGCCTTCGATATGTGGGAACGTGCCAAAACGCCATACGACTATGCGAGATTTTTCCCGGAGTGGGTGCATACCGATGTGAAGAGCTGGGTGAAGCGCGACCGTAACCATGCCAGCCTGATTATGTGGAGTATCGGGAATGAAATCTATGATACCCATGCGGATGAGCGTGGACAGGAAGTAACTCGGATGCTGATGGATTATGTGCTGGAGTTTGATCCAAAAGGTAATGCTGGCGTGACGATTGGTTCCAACTACATGCCATGGGAAAATGCACAAAAATGCGCAGATATCGTGAAGCTGGCAGGTTACAACTACGCGGAAAAATATTACGACAAACATCATGAAGAACATCCAGATTGGATCATCTATGGAAGTGAAACGTCTTCTGTGGTGCAGAGTCGTGGCATCTATCACTTCCCGTTCGAACAGCCGATTCTGGCAGATGATGACGAGCAGTGTTCGGCTTTGGGTAACAGTACGACGAGCTGGGGCGCGAAGTCGGCAGAATACTGCATTTTGGCAGAGCGGGATACGCCGTATTCACTGGGTCAGTTCCTGTGGACTGGATTCGATTATATCGGAGAACCGACACCGTATCATACGAAGAATTCGTATTTTGGACAGCTGGATACAGCAACGTTCCCGAAAGACTCCTATTATATCTACCAAGCGGCTTGGACGGATTATAAGAAAAGTCCGATGGTGCACCTGTTCCCTTATTGGGATTTCAGCCCGGGTCAGATCATTGATGTACGCGTGTGCAGCAACGCACCGAAGATTGAGCTACAACTCAATGGTAAAACGATTGGCACGTACGATATCGATCATGCCAATGGAACACAGCTGTCTGGCTGGTGGAAAGTGCCGTACGAAGAGGGCGAGCTGAAAGCGATCGCTTACGATGAGAACGGTCAGATCATTGCAACCGATGTGCAAAGATCATATACGGATGCGAAGAAGATTCGTCTGCAAGCGGATCGGGAACAATTGCAAGCGAATGGCACAGACCTTATTTTTGTAGAAATTGATGTGGAAGATGAAGCGGGTAATCCGGTGCACAATGCGAACAATCGCGTACAAGTTCAGGTGACGGGTGCAGGACGATTGCTGGGTCTGGATAACGGGGACAGCACGGACTACGATCCATACAAAGGTTTGAGCAGAAGACTGTTCAGCGGCAAACTGATGGCCATTATCGGAGCAACAAATGAACCTGGAACGGTCCGAATTGAAGTTTCTTCCGAAGGTTTGGAAGGGGCTGTAGCTGAGTTTGAATCGCATATTGTGAATGAGGAACTGGTTGATGAGAAACAAGCGAAACCTGTCTTCATGAACAATGAAGAACGTCCAGTGCTTACCGGGAATGCTCAGGAGATTCCTTTGCGGAAAATTGAGATCATCAGTAAAGCAGGACAGTTGCTCGATCCATCTAACCCGGAGCTGGTCGTAACCGCCAAGCTGTACCCGGAGAACACTTCCTACCGGGATATCGAGTGGGCTGTTGTGAATGATGCGGGGATCGAGTCTAACATTGCCAAAGTGGAAGCTGTCCAAGCGGAAACGGGCGACAACGGTGAGCATCAACATGCGGTGAAGGTATCGGCTATAGGTGATGGGGAGTTCCGGCTTCGCGCAACCAGTACCAACGGTACGGATAAAACGAAACTCATCTCGCAGCTGGAATTCAAGGCCGACGGTCTCGGCACAGCGTACAAAGATCCATACGGCTTCATCACGGGCGGACTGTATGATTACACCAAAGGTGAAGTTGGTAACGGCAACGAACGTGGGGTAGCCACAAGTCGGGATGGGGAGACACACGTGGGCTTCCGTAATATTGACTTCGGACCGTACGGCTCCGATACCATAACGATTCCTATTTTCACGCTGTCCAGTGAGGACTACTTCATTCAGATCTGGGAAGGTATGCCGGATGAAGAAGGAAGTACGATGATCGCGGATGTGGTGTATGACAAAGAGTCCATTTGGAATGTGTACCAGGAAGAGACGTACCAACTATCCAAACGTCTTAGCGGAATTACGTCGATCTGTTTTGTACTGAAGCAGAAGATTCATATTAAAGGCTTCTCCTTCGAACGTCAGAGTCGGGCCTTCGAGCAGAATGCTGCTGCATCCTGTGATCATCTCTATGGAGATACGTTTAAAATTGAAGGTGACCGTGTTGAAGGCATCGGGAACAACGTGTCGTTGGAGTTTGAAAACATGGACTTTACGACAGAAGGCACGTCGAAGCTCGTGATCTACGGCCATTCACCGATTGATAAGAATACGATTCATATTCGCTTCGCAGGTGCGGACGGACAGAGCAACCAGCTGGTTGAGTTCACACAGTCGAGTGGATACGAAGAACGGGTGTTTGAGCTTGAACAGGTGAAAGGTGAGCAGAAAGTAAGCTTTATCTTCCTGCCAGGCAGTCAGTTTGACTTCGGCTGGTTCCGATTCGAGAAGTAGAGTACAGATCAATCCCCTTCAAGTAAACGGTGTTCGTTCAGAACATGTGGTTACTTGAAGGGGATTTTTTAATAATGTGTAACGCTGATGCAAGAAAACGGAGCGCTCATGCCTTCTTCTATGGAGAAAAAATGTTGCAGAAGTTATTGTTCCATTTTACGTTGTAATGAAGAAATCCCCTCGGGTCCACGGTGTTGATCGCATGTCATCATGTGATCTTTTTTCACTGTAACCAGGAGGGGATATGGTAGGCCAACTGCTGTTGGTTTAGAGTTGAACTGCTGTTTTCTTACCTTCTTTACGTTTCTTAGCGTATTCTGCTGTAGCGGTAAACAAGACATCCGAGGATGAATTCAGGGACGTTTCAAATGAGTCTTGCAACACTCCGATGATGAAGCCAACCCCAACGACTTGCATCGCAATATCATTCGATATGCCGAACAAGCTGCATGCCATAGGAATAAGAAGAAGAGAGCCACCCGCCACGCCCGAGGCACCTGTAGCGGCTACAGCGGATAACACGCTGAGAATCAGCGCTGTTCCAAAATCCACTTGAATACCCATCGTATGAACAGCCGCAAGGGATAAGACCGATATGGTAACGGCTGCCCCCGCCATATTAATCGTAGCGCCCAACGGGATGGATACCGAATACGTATCCTTGTCTAAGCCTAACTTTTCACACAATCTCATATTGACTGGAATGTTCGCCGCAGAACTTCGTGTAAAGAATGCCGTAATCCCGCTTTCTCTTAAGCACTGAAAGACGAGGGGATATGGATTCTTACGAATGTTCAGATATACGATTAGTGGATTCACAACAAGCGCGGTGAACACCATACATCCAACAAGAACGGAAAGTAATTTTCCGTAACCCAACAAAGACGAAAGTCCGCTTGTTGTAATGGAGTCAAAAATAAGACCCATAATCCCGAACGGTGCAAACTGGATTACCCATTTCACAATCTTCGATACTGCTTCCGAGAATTGAGTAATCAGGTTTTTGGTGTTATCACTGGAGCTTTTGAGAGCAACACCAAACAGCACCGCCCAAGCCAGAATACCGATATAGTTAGCGTTCATCAGTGCACTTACCGGATTATCAACCATCTTCAATAGTAAGCTCTTCAGGACCTCGACAATGCCATCAGGTGGGGTCAACTCTTGCACGCTCGATACCAAAGTCAATGTAACCGGAAATAAGAAACTTGCCACAACCGCGAGCAGCCCAGCCAGAAAGGTACTCATAACGTAAAGGACGATAATCCTTTTCATATTGGTTTGAACACCTTTTCGATGGTTGGATATAGCGGCCATCACCAAAAGTAACACTAAGATTGGAGCAACCGCCTTTAATGCTGAGACAAATAAGGAACCGAAAAGTGCAATTCCTGTTGCACCGGGCACGATCAGGGCCAAGACAACCCCCAAGACAATTCCTAGTAAAATTCGTTTAATAAGACTCATTCGGTTCCATTTCGTTAATGCCGTTCTCATCCATATTCCTCCGAGTTTCAATATAAAATCTTATCAAGCAACGCATCGGCGCTGTAATGGAGCATAGCGTTAGTTTATCACGGAATTTGTCTCTTGTGTGGTGTGGTAATATTTGTATTATAGATCATCCCGTCCCCCGCTGTCCTTTTGCCTTCTCCATCGTGTATACCTTTGTTCATATGCTGATGTTTAGTCTCTATTATGTATTTTTCGCCTCAGAACAGTTCAGTTCCGCGGTAACTCAGGGGGTACAGCGTTTTCTTGAATGGGAATATGCAGCGATTGGTGGAGATGGGGATGAGTTTGACCATAACGGTAGCGTTGTTTGTAGTATTCCAAGGCTGGAGTTATTGGACGGCAAAAAGGAAGTTGAGCTCCGCTTCATAAGGGTATTTCGCTTCCCTCATAATTAAACAATGAAGCCATGCTGGCAAGACAAAGGACAACTACAGCAGGACTCTTGTCTTTTTTATTGGGCTTTCCTCATAGTTATTCGCACACTCTCCGAATGTGCTAAGGACATAGTATAAGGCATATATACTGTGTGCCTTGGCCTAAGGAGATGACCATTTTGAAGTATCTGAACAAGAGGACAGCCACCCTCAACAAATTAAGGCCCAGTCGTTCTACGTTGAAATGCAGAAAAAAACACTTGGGAAAACGAAAGAAATGCCATATTATCCGTAGATCTTATCGGAGAAAGCGCTGCTCACTGAAGCGTCCATTAAGATCACAGAAAATGGCCCGTGACAAAAAAGTCATTGCATTACCGAGAGGGGGAGGCAGCAACCCGGTATGCTGTGAGCCCGCCCCCCAGCTCGCTCCGTTGAGACAGCACGAATTGGAGACTGTGAGTCTCCCTGGAACGCAAGGTGTGGCAGGTGCCCAGGGCCCTGCCGGATCTCACGGTGAGCCGGGGCAAGCGGGGCTTCCTGGAGCGCAAGGCCCTGCAGGCCCTCACGGCGGGACGGGTCAACAAGGGGTTCCTGGAGCGCAAGGCCCGGCTGGTCCTCAAGGTGAATCGGGGCAACGGGGAGTTCCTGGAGCGCAAGGCCCCGCAGGCCCTCGAGGTGAATCGGGTCAACCCGGAGTTCCGGGAGCACAGGGTCCCGCTGGTCCTCAGGGTGAACCGGGTCTACCCGGAGTTCCCGGAGCGCAGGGTCCTGCAGGTGCTCAAGGCGAACCGGGTCAACCGGGAGTTCCCGGAGTCCAAGGACCAACGGGCCCCCCAGGTGAGCAAGGTCCGCCGGGCAGCGTACCAGGAATTGAAATCATTCCTACGGTAAACCGTTACTTCTATTTTCCGGACACCGATCTGGATTTGTCGACCTCGGTTATAATTCCTGCCACAGCATTCACAAATGACGATGGCGGCAGCATAACAGAGTTTGCCGGGGTTGGAATTACTAGTTTCAACAATCTTTATATAAACGGGATCGTCCAACCAGGAAACTCATACAATGTAAGTGCGGAGGGGTTGTTTTTTCCGCCACAAAACGGTGTGATCTTTGCAGGGACACCTATTACTATTGAGATAATTATAATAACAGCCAATATCATAAATGGTTAAAATTGGTTTTAGTTGCTGGTTCCTTTGCCTTCACTACTCCCAAACCTACCACATATACTATGTTAGGTAGGAGGTGAGAAACATGCCACTTGTGACACCCTTTCAGAACAGTTTAAGATTTGCTGCAACCATTGGTGATGGGACCGGCACTGGGGCAACGTTTGCCATTGCTGCGACTGCTTTTACAAACGACGCTGGTGTAGCTGCAACCGCATTTCCAGGCACCTACAACTACTACAATCTTTATATTAATGGCCTTATGCAAACAGCAGATACATCCTCGGCTACGACGACTACAATTACAATTCCCGGTGGAGATGCATTAAATGATGGGACTCCAATTGTCGTACAATTTGTAGTGTCTTAAAGAAGATTTAATCCTACTGTATCGTTATCTTGTGCGACTTCTATCTGTGATAGAAGTCGTTCTTTTTGTACAAGATACCCAGTCGACACAACCGCATTCATCCATGCATTAATGTGCAAAAATAGTTACCCAAGGATGTTGCCCATCGACCGGATAACCACTGAGGAAATGATCCTTCCATTTGATTCCAATCTTCCTTCTTACTTGTTAAAATTTGGTTACATAAACTACGGTCAGGTTAGCGGGTGATAAGGAAATGCAGCGAATCGAGGTACATCCCGATCTATTGGAGGAAAAGGTCCGGTTGGTCCAGCAGAAGAAACAGGAACTGGAGCGAATGGTCAGGGAACTGGAGAAATCCATCTATATGTTGCAATCTGATTGGTCGGGTGTGACAGGAGAGCGTTTCTTCTGGGATTTTATGCAGGTGAAAGAAGTGTTCCCGACTACACTCGGGCTGTTGGACGAAATCCAGAAAGAGTTTACGTTTATCGCAATGAACTTCAGAACAACGGATGGCTCAGGTGAGGTTGCGCTGTATGTTCCAGAAGAACTAAAGCGGAATTTCGCTGTAGGGCTGCTTGATAAATCAGTAGGAGAAACATTAACAGGAATGGGCCAGACGGCAGAAGCTTTCTTCTCTAACTCGTTCAGTACATTAAGTAGTGTGGCATATGCGATGACAGTGGGCAAAGTTGTAGACGTTGGGCGTGGTATTCAGTTTGCATGGGATACCGCTTGGGGTACGGGAACGGCGAGGTCTGATATAGAGCAATTTGTAGAAGAGCA
This sequence comes from Paenibacillus sp. USHLN196, assembly GCF_037144955.1. Taxonomy (NCBI): domain Bacteria; kingdom Bacillati; phylum Bacillota; class Bacilli; order Caryophanales; family Paenibacillaceae; genus Paenibacillus; species Paenibacillus sp. USHLN196. The sequence continues at coordinate 140,435 of NZ_JBBCYH010000002.1, forward strand.
GAAGAAGCAGATCGATGAGAGTGGAGCAGGGTATTACGGTGGAGCGATGACGGGACAGGTCCTAGCGTATGTTTTATTTGGCAAAGCTTTTCGTTCGATGGATGATAAGCATACCGATCTGGGTGGATCGGGTGGAGCTAAGCCGGAGCATGGTGGGATTTTTAAGTATAACGAGAATTTAAAACTTACTGAAATCCAACAAAAAAAGATATCTGAGTACATTGGAGTGAATTCCGATGAACTTATAAGTTCAGGACTAGCAAGTGAGGACACATTAAAAAAGATTCTAAAAAATTTAAAAGAAGGATCAAAATCTGGTAGGGAAGGTTTTAGACTGGAAGCTGATACTGCTAAGTTATTACTTGATAATAAAATAAAAATAACAGAGGCTGGTACAACTTATAATGCTAAGGAATTAGGTGGTAGGATAGGGGAGATTGATCTGGGAACATCGAATTATATTATTGAATGTTTCAATGCTACTGGAGGTAAATCAAAATCAATAAGTGATTTTTATAAATACTTTGAAGGCGATGTTAAGCAGCCACATATAAATCCTGATCATAAAGGAGTTATTTTATATGCCCCAAATGGTATTGATACTGTGAAAGCAAAAAATATAAGTTCAATTGGTGTTGAAATTGTAACATCTCCAGAGGAATTAATTAATACCCTAAAAGGAGACAAAAGATAATGTCACAATCCAATATAGTAATGTACATGGAAGAAGAACTTAGTATTGAGAAATTAAACAGTGTGCTGTCTGAGTTTGGTGCCAAAGATCAAATATCCTCTTGGGGAATAGAAAAATCCAACAGTTGGATATGGGTTAACTATTATATTCTTAAAGATCATGATGAGATAAGGAATATGTGGTTTGATATTTCTAAGGATAAGGTTAAAAATACTAATCTGAAAACTGCATTATTTATTCAACCTAGCAAGGATCGAAATGCTACCTTTTTGGCGTTATCTTTTTGTAAAGAGATTTACTCAATCCTTGATAAAAGCAAAGATGTGTTTATATATCATGGTGATAGTGGATTATTTGTTAATGATGAGATAGAGAATTTAAAATTTAAAAACACTCAACAATTTTATGACTCTAGACTAATTAATGATGAAGTAATCGAAGATATTATCCAATGTTTAAACGAAGAGCTTGTCGGTGGAATAGAGTGTATTGAAGAAGAAGGTGGATGGGATGGTGAGGAGCTGCAATACTTAGACTTATTTAAGAACCTTTTTGAGATGAGAGAAGATCTAAAAGTTCAATCTATAAATAAATCTCTTGAAGAAAAGATAAATCATGTAGATGAGTTGATTTTGAGATTATTGGACATAGATGATGAAAAATTATTGATTACTGCTGGGGATGAGAATAGAGACCTACCTATTAACAATTGGTGGTGGCATCTTGATAAAGTAGATTCAGGAATACTCAAAGTACATATTAAGGAGGGATCTGCTAGTTACCAAGACCAAAATAATGATAAATGATCGATAACTATGTTTTAAAATCAATAATTAATAGAAATAAATTGAAATTCTTTTTAGGATAATTACCCGTGATAGAGAGACTAATCACGGGTACGGCTGAGGCTCTCATCTATCATTCGTTCAATACTGTAACCAGTCTTGTATATGCTATGACAGTGGGCAAAGTTGTGGACGTTAGGCGTGGGATTTTGCGCAAATTTCGGAGGGAATTAAGGAATGTCTATTAGTGCTGTGATACATGAACCACAAAATGATTTTGAAAAGAGTTTTTTTGTTCCAGTTGCAACAGAAACTTTTTTTAAAGATTGCTGGACACCCGCAGTTGAAGTATTAGATTTAAAATGGATAGATCTTTTCTCAACTGGTGTTGATGTAGAAGGGGAAGATGTGCCGATGATTGTTGAGGAACTACTTCTGGTAAAGGAATGGGCTGTAAAGAATTTAAAAGATGATCAAAGGGATAAAATAGTCGAAAGAATAGAGGGACTTCGAGAAAAGTTGCCACTTGCATTTCAAAGACAGGACGTAATTGTTTTTATAGGGTAAAGGATCATATTTTAGGAGTTACAACGAATTATGAGAGTGGGAAAAGGAGTAGTGCTACATCGATCCCTAAAGCCTTTAAACGAAACATCACAACTGAATTACAGATAAAGCATACAGCACTTCTACCGGAAAAAACGTAGAGGTGCATTTTTATGGAATGCGGATACTAGCAAGTACTACGAATATGAGATTGATTACTAAATGTTGAGGTGAAACAGAATGTTATTGGAAAATGCAGTATCCAAACTAAATAATATAAATTGGGCCTTAGTAGGTACTGTTATCTCTGAGGAGGATACTAAACTCGGATATGAATTCCTCAGAAGAATGGCTCAGTTTTATAAAGCGGAGCAGCTGAAGCCTATGCCACCTGCATTTACAAATGTGGCGAAACTGCTAGGGGATCACGGAGAGGAATTAGATATTTCAGCTTATTGTAGTTCAGAGGCTGTTGCGTATTTGAATCAAAACTCCTATGTGAAAAGAATATTTGAATACTATTTACAGTTGGCGAAGTACGCAGAGAATACTCCGAGCATCAGTCAATATCTAGACATATATGAACCGTTAATTAAACTTTTTGAACGGGGCGGTTCTTTTACCATCAAACCACTCTCACTAGAAATTATACAAGTCTCACATTTCCCATTAAATAATTGGTATGAAAAATTTGTTGAGAAAGATCCGATTGATATTTAATAATCTGTAGATCACTAGGCTAATATTTCGCATAATCGTATTCATAGAGAAGCACTTCTACCAGACCATAAGTAGAGGTGCTTTTTCTATGAAATCAAACAATTAATGAAATCTTCCACAGATTGGTCGATAATATAGAAGAAGCAACTTTCAGCTAACATATACATAAAGAACTATCCACAACCATCCTACACCCACACGAGGTACATTCATGAAACAAGGCATATATGAACAGCTTATCAACACCATCACCAGACATGAGATTTCGGCGCTGGACCCGGATGTGTATAACATTGGGACCGAGAAGTTGGATGCAGAGGAAGCACGTAAACTGCTGTCCACGTATCTGGCAGCGGTGACCCGGCGAGCGCTCAAGATTGTGCGGGAACAGACGGAAGATAAGACAGCAGTGTTGGCGCAGATCCGAACGTGTAATGAGATTATTGCTACCCTGAAAGGCACACTGGGGGAAGAAGAATACAACGAATTGCAACTGGATGAGCAGGGGGAAGTGCTGACCCATGTGTACTCCAAGCTGAACAGCATTCGTGCGGTCCGGGATACCAAAATCGTTCGTCCAGATACGCCTATCGCCCAAAGCTCTTTATTCACAGGTGCAAAGTCCGAGCCGAGTATGTTATTGGAGTTGCAAAAGGAGATCGTGACCGCCGATCGGATCGATTGGCTGGTATCGTTTATCAAATTCAGCGGGCTTCGCCTGCTGCTGGAACAGCTCCAGCAATTTACGGCGGGTGGCGGGAAGCTGCGGATCATCACAACTACATACATGGAAGCAACCGACCTGAAGGCCATTACTGAACTCAGCAAATTACCTAACACTGAAATCCAGATTTCCTATGATACCAAAGTGACTCGGCTACACGCCAAAACGTACATTTTTCACCGCGATACTGGCTTCACTACAGCTTATGTCGGCTCCTCTAACCTGTCCAACCCGGCGCTGACCAGTGGTATGGAGTGGAACCTCAAGGTGACGGAGAAGGATTCACTCGACGTGCTGCGCAAGATTGAAGCGACCTTCGAGAGTTACTGGAATGACCGTGAATTTACGCGGTATATGGCTGAGGATGATGGCCATGAGGCACAGTTGAAGGCGGCTCTGAATCGTAAAAAAGATCAGTCCAACCACTTTCACCTCGACATCCAGCCTTACGATTACCAAAAAGAAGTGCTGGAACAGCTGGACGCCGAGCGTACGCTGTATGGACGAAACCGCAACCTCATCGTGGCCGCCACAGGTGTTGGCAAAACGGTCATCTCAGCCTTCGATTATAAGCGGTTCCGGACAAGCCATGCGGGAGCCAAGCTGCTTTTTGTCGCCCATCGGGAAGAAATCTTAAAGCAGAGCCGGGACACGTTCCGGTATATCCTGAAGGATATGAACTTTGGTGAGCTGCATGTCGGGAATCACCGAGCGGAGGCGCTGGACCACCTGTTTGTTAGCATTCAGAGCCTTAACGCTATGAAGCTGACGGAGATCACCAGTCCAGATTATTACGATTACATCATTGTGGATGAATTCCACCATGCCGCTGCACCTTCTTACCAGAAGCTGTTGTCCCACTACGAACCGAAGATCTTGCTGGGACTCACAGCGACCCCGGAACGGATGGATGGCAAAGACATTACCGCCTACTTCGATCATACGATTGCCGCCGAGATCCGTCTGACTGATGCGATTGATCGGAAGCTGCTGAGTCCGTTTCAATATTTTGGCATCACCGATACTGTCGATCTATCTCAGGTGAAGTGGTCTCGTAAAGGCTATGACCTGAACGAACTGGAGAAGCTCTATACCCATAACAAAATCCGTGCCAACCAGATCATTCAAAGTCTGAACAAATACGTAACCGATCTGGACGATGTGAAGGGGCTTGGTTTCTGCGTAGGGGTGGATCATGCGCTCTATATGGCAAAAATATTTAACGAAGCTGGCATTCCATCCATGGCCCTACATGGCGGGTCGAACGAACAGGAGCGTCATTCTGCGAAAGGACAGCTGGTGAACGGGGAACTGCGCATGATCTTTGTCGTGGATCTGTACAATGAGGGCGTGGATATCCCTGAGGTGAACACCATCCTGTTCCTGCGTCCTACCGAGAGTCTGACCGTATTCCTGCAACAGTTGGGACGTGGACTACGGATGGCGGAGGGCAAAGAGTGCCTGACCGTGCTCGACTTCATCGGGCAAGCGCATCAGGAGTACAGGTTCCAAGATAAGTTCCGCGCTCTGATCGGCGTCACCAAACATTCCATCTCGTACTACGTCGAGAACGGCTTTTCTAACCTGCCACGCGGCACGTTCATTCAATTAGAGAAGCAAGCGAAAGAATACATCATGCGCAACCTCAAGCAGATGAGTCGTAATCGCAGAGCGCTGATCCAGAAGCTGCAAAAGTTCCAGCAAGACACCGGACTGCCGCTAACCTTGGCTCATTTTGTAGAGCATCACGGGATGACACTGGTTGAATTGTATGGTGGACGCACGGGGAAAAGGTATTTCCGTGGCATGTTGGCCGAAGCCGGATTAACAGCACCCATTGAAGATGAACACGAAGAGTACATCCGCAGACTGCCGTCTGTGCTGACGATCAACTCCCGAAGCTGGCTGACGTTCCTGATCGACTTTATTGAAAAAGGCAAAGAAGCAACCACCGCCGATGAACGGCGCATGTTGATTATGTTCTATTACACCTTCCATCGGGCCGCGCCTGAGAAACTAGGATTGAGCAACATCGAAGAGGGTGTGCAGCGTGTGCTGTCTTGTGAAGCATTCCGAGCAGAGCTTGTGGATATTTTTAAATATAATCTGGCTCATCTGCGATTTGTGGATAAAAGTAATTCGTTCCCGTACACTTGTCCACTGGATATCCACTGTATGTACTCTATTGACCAAGTTCTTGCTGCCTTTGGTTACTGGAATGCCCAGCAATCCCCCGCCTTCCGTGAAGGCGTGAAGTATTTTGCCGATGAACAGACCGATATCTTCTTCATTACGTTGAACAAATCGGACAAAGACTTCTCACCCTCCACGCTGTATGAGGATTATGCGATCAACGAGCGTCTATTCCACTGGCAGACACAGAGCCGGGTATCAGAGCATACGGCTACCGCGCAGCGATATATTCATCATCGCGAGACAGGCAACCGGATCGCCTTGTTCGTGCGGGAGTATAAGGAGGAGCATGGCTATACGTCTCCATTTGTATTCCTGGGCGAAGCGGATTATGTGAGTCATGAAGGAAACAAACCGATGAGCTTTGTATGGCGACTGCGGGAAGAGATGCCTGCGAAGATGGTGGCGGTGGCGAATAAGTGTATTGTTTGAATAAATAAAAAAGGTATAAGATCAACTTGAATTCATTACAACGTTAACTTCAACTAAAATTGAGTGGAACATAAATATAGCAATTGTTAATTGTTTTGGGTCGTCGTAGTATCTTATTTAGTTTTAATACAAATCTACTATTTCCAAAAAAAAGTATGTAAATTAGGGCTTCTTAAAAAATGCTAATGTGCTTTTCTCAGTGACTATACTTGTAGTTCGTGTTGCAAGTTCAATATTCTTGGATTCTTATCGGCAATGATAATTTATAAGGGGAAATTATACTTATTTATTCTCCATTAGCTCAATACTTGTTTGTATGATTAGTTAAACCACTGGTGAATTATTCAAAAAAATCTAATAGATATGCTACTGAATACTTCAATATATGGCAGCAATAAAAGCTGAAAAAATCGCATATCTATTATCCTTTTAATAACGAATATTTTTGGAGATGCAGTTTTGCCAGAAGAAGCAAAAACATTTCGACTAGAAGAGCATATAAAAATATTAACTGATAAAATATATAAAACAATAAAAAAAGCCTGATGAAATGATAGAGTATCACATTTGAATTTATCAGATATGTTCTAATTTATCAAAAAAAATTGAGATAAACTATAAACTGTTACAGGAAGGAAATAGTAACAGTGTCAGTGTCAAAGCTATCAAGACACTGACACTGTTACTATTTTTTTGGAAATAAGCTATGAATTACAATCACAATGTGGAGCCAATTCAAAATCTTCAGGTAACCAAAAATTATTTTTTTTTCGCAATTTTCTCGCTTTTTCTGGGAATAACTTATTCTTTTCTGCATAAATCTTTTCAAGTAAAACTAAATCATTATGATTATTCGATATCCTATCTTGTATAATTCCACAATTTCCCAATTCAAATCCTACCCATTTGCGAGATAATAATTCCGCAACAGCGAGAGTGGAACCACTTCCCCCGAATGGATCTAATATGGTGTCTCCTTCATTTGACCCAATAGTAATAACTCGATCAAGAAGTTTGATAGGTAGTTCGTTAAAGTCTCTGTTCTTTGAATTAGAATGGCGAACGGGGTAGATATCAGTCCAAACATCTGAGATATTCACCCCTAGACTGTTCATCTTTCTCTTATACCCACCGTAATCTTTTATTTCCCCTCCACAATGCCTACAGGTTTGAAGCGGTATACGCTGGTTGTTAAATGACTTAGGACGGTCTCCTTTGACATAATAAAGAAGACTATAGTGAGAAGGATACAATCTATTTGTAATTGGTAAAGAATGCTTCATATCCACAGTTATCATATTATAAAATTTCAATGAGTGGTTTAAATGATTAGCAAGAATAGAATTCCATTTAGGAAGATTGTATATAAAAATAGATCCTCCTGGTTTTAGAACTCTTACACATTCATTTAGCCATTGAATACACCAATTGATATAATCACTAACTGATTTTTTATCATTAACACCAGCATCATAACTTTTATTTAAATTAAAAGGTGGATCCGCAAAGATAAGATCAATAGACTCGTCTTCAACAAAATGGAACATTTCCATTACATCGCCATTATATAAAATGCCATTTGGAGTTGAAAAGAAAGCAGTATTTTTATGATTTGGCTTAATAACTTGAGAAGGAAGGTCTGTGTTTTTTTCTAAAAGATATGCAATATCTTTAATATGTTTCAAATAAGTGTCTTGATAGTGAATAGGTACAACTCCCAGCATCAAAGAAAGTTCTAATTCACTTAAATCAAGATACTTTAAAAAAGCATCAAGAACTTCCCTATCATGAGGTATAAACGTACTTTCCTTTAGAGATAGGACTTGTTTTTTATTCAACTTAAATTGATCTTTAAAGAATTTGAAAATTTCAGGTTCGTCATTTAACTTCACTTTATCCATAATAATGTCATAGATCGAATAGTACTTCATTTTTGTATTCACTTCCGTAACTTAAAGTCTGTTGACTTATAATCTACAAAGATTTTATCATTTAACAAAGATAAGTGTCAATTATCGGAAGTTGGTGTCTAAATGACAGACATAAAAAAAAAATTTGGTGAAAATGTTAGACTTTTACGAATAAATAAAAAATTATCTCAAGAAGAACTGGCTTTTAGATGTGGGTTACATAGGACATATGTCTCCGATGTTGAGAGAGGAACTCGAAATATCTCTCTAGACAATATTTATAAAATATCAGTGGCATTGGACGTACCGCCTGCGGAACTTTTAATTTTATAAATCACAGAAAATGGGAGGGTCAAATGATTATTACCAATGAGAATTTTTATGGTGGCTCAATGAATAAGATTAATAGACTAGGCCTTACCGATATATATATTGAAGTGAAAGATATAATCAGTTCAACTTATATAGAGATCCTTGATAAAACAAATAGTAATAGTGCAGGAGAGGTCAGAAAAAGATTGGATAACGAGTTTCTCTCAAGAGAGTGGATTAAAGAAAACAAGAATGGTCTCAATTGGTTTAAAGAAAGAGGAGTTAATCAGGAAATTATTGTGCGGTTGGGGGTTATGTTACAAATTTCTTCACGGAGTGACTCTCTGACTAGAGACATTGTGCTACTTCGTAACAGCTTTTATGCGGATAACATCGATGCTTGTATTTTGGTGGTACCAAATGATGAAACAGGTTCTTATTTAACCGATAGAACACCAAGTGCTAAGGATGTACTAAGGTGCTTAGAAGTTGACTTTAAAGAAGCAGCCAATTTACCGATAGTTGTTTTAGAAGTAAATTATGATAGAATCGGGAGAATAATGCCCAAGTTATACTAAATAATTATATTATTGGGAGTGTATTGAATGAAAATTATCACCTTCTTTAATAATAAAGGTGGAGTCGGTAAGACAACACTGGCTGTTAACATAGCATCCTACTTCTCAAGCCATTATGGGAAAAAAGTACTTTTTTTAGATGCAGACCCTCAGGCCAATTCTACTCAAATGGTTGTGCCTGAGGAGAAATGGAGTGAGTTTTATGGTGAAGATGCTGTTAATCCGACATTAATGGATTTCCTGTCACCTATAAGTGAAGGTGATTCTTATGTGGATTTTAGTTATGATCCTTTTCCTCAAAGTCAGAGTAGATTTCATTTCGATCTTATACCTGGTCATCAAAGATTATCGATTGTAGAAGATATTTTATCTGATTCATGGAATAAATGTTCTTCAGGAGATCTGGGTGGATTTAGAAAAACAAATTGGCTATTATCGTTCAAAGAACATTTTAAAAATTACGATTTGATGTTTGTAGATGTTGGACCCTCTTTAGGCGCACTCAACCGAAGTATCCTACTTAATTCAGATTATATGGTAACACCTATGGGGTCTGATATTTTCAGCTTAATTGGAGTATCAAATATATCTGTTTGGATAAAAAGTTGGATGCAAATTTATACAAATGCTATAGATTTATTAAAGCAAAAAACTTATGGAGATTCAGCACTGAATAAACATCCTCTGAATTTTAATTTGGAAAATACCACAAGATTAGTTGGTTTTTCTATCCAACAATATGTTACAAGGAACTTCTCAACTGGGAGAAGGGCTGTAGCCTCTTATGATAAAATAATTAGAGAAATCCCTAATACAGTTTTAGATCAACTCGGATTTTTAATTTACAACGATTTGTCAGTTGAAGATCTAAATTTAGGTGATGTTCCCTATCTTTATAGCCTGGTTCCTCTTGCTCAATCTAACAATGCTCCTATGTACGACTTGTCATATTCAGATGGATTGGTCGGAGGACAAATCGCTTCAGCTGAGAAATTTAAATCTATGATTTCTATTATTTGTGAAAAATTAAATGAAAATATCGGTGAATATAGATGAATATAAGATGGCCGCGAAATTTAATAGAAGAGATAGCTTACAGAAGGTGTATTCTATTTATAGGATCTGGAGTATCAGCTACTGCAATAGATAAAGATGGAAAATCGCCTGAAACATGGGGGGGATTTCTTAATGGTGCAAAAAAATTGATTAATCCCGTTCATAACAATTCAATACCTTTTATAGAGAAGATGTTATCGCAGAATAATTACTTACTAGCACTACAAGCAATATACGATAGCTGTGATCCTGGTATATATAGTAGCTATTTAAGAGATATTTTTAGTAATCCTGATTATCAAGCTTCAAACGTTCATCATCTTCTTAAAGAAATAGATCCAAAAATTTTAATAACAACAAATTTTGACAAGATATACGACAATTTGTGTAACAGTCATGGGTATGCTGTTGCCAATTATACTGAGGTTAGAAAGATATTATCAAATATTAAATCTACCACAAACCTTATCATAAAAGCACATGGGACAATCGATGATATAGATCAACTTGTTTTTACTCAAAAGCAGTACTACAATGCAAAAAAAGACTACCCTGAATTTTACAATTTACTCCAAGCGCTATTTATGACAAATTCTGTACTTTTTTTAGGCTACAGTTTAAATGATCCTGATATCAACCTTATCCTTGAGACAATTTCGGCAAATTCAAGCGCTATAAGTTGCCCGCATTATGTTGTTTTAAAAGAAGGAGTAGATAAAGAAATCAAAAAATTTTGGCATGATTGTTATAATATAATTTGTCTCGAATACGGACCAGAGTATGAAAATTTTGCAGAAAATGTCCTAGAACTATCCAACTTAGTTTCTCAATATCGGCTCGAGAGGAAGATGCCTTAGCAAAATATGCGAAGAGACATTCCGTTCATATTATTTCGAATTTAAGCTAGTTATGGAGAATAAAAATGGTAACTATTTAATTGGTGATATAACTTGTAAATTACAACTCAATATATGAAAAGGCAACTTTAGCAGATCTAAAGTTGCCTTTTTTATTTCAAAGAAAACCCCAGTTGAACTGGGGCTTTTCAGAAAGGTTATAGCTATGAGTAGTCATCCTTTGAACTTCAATAATAATCTGAAACTGGTCTTTCAACCGCTTAGATGAATCAGAGGAGGAAAACGGATGGACAAATGCAGTCTAGCACATATCCGATTGAACTGCAGATATCCTATCGTAATAGCACGAAATATAGAACAAGCGATTTTTGAAAAATTGGAAACGTGAGATTAGAAAGATCATGTGAGTTATGTGAACAAAAAGGAAGAAATTATTGAAGAGAGGCATGTGTAGACTATATCCATATGTTAGTAAGTCTTAGTAAGTAATTCACCGAAGCAGAGTGCCTCAGAGTTTATGGGATATTTAAAAGGGAATCGATGATGATCTTCAATAAGTTCGCCAATTTGAAATACCGATACAAAAATATCCATTTTCTGGTGTAGAGGATACTATGTAGATACTGTGGAGAAACAGTACATTCTGAATCAACTGACAGAAGACAAGAAACTACGAACAACTGACGATGAAAGAAGAGCTGAACCCGTTTACGGGTAAGTCTGTAAAAAAGGACAAATAAAAAAAGTCTCTGAAGGGGCAGACAGAGACGCCACGCGGGTTGGCAGATTCAGCGTGCCTTCTCAGCACTTGCTTGTACCACGCCCTTAGAGGACTGATGGAAGCGACCGGCTAAGCCGGTGATAGTATTTCTCGATTTTCATGTTCCTTTTAATATTTCACGTATCACATTCTTCGTTAATTGAATATTGTGTGGCGAAGTATCTCTCAACATGCCTACAATTTCTTGAATTACTACTTCTGATTCTGTGGAGTGAAAGTCTTCATCAACATAAGCAAATAATTGAATCAAATTAACATCCAGTGACTCAGCGATCTTTGCCAAGTTCACCAAAGAAACATTCTTTTCTCCACGTTCGATTTGTCCTATGTATGAAAAATGAAATCCACCTTTTTCTCCGAGGGATTCCTGTGAATACCCTCTTTCTTTGCGTAGTGCGCGAATTCTGGCTCCGACCAGCTTCAAAACTTCTCTGTCCTCGTTCATGGTATTCACCTCTCTATGTTCAAAAGTGTAGACAAGTTTCCTCAAGGTAAACACCAAACGAAGAATACAAATAATTTATTTGATTACTATATGTATCATTTTATTGTATAATACTGGTATTAACTCTTTGGAGGGATGACAATGGCAAGAAATTGGTCCATAACCGAAGCACATTGTAATCACCAAGTAGATTTTACCCCACGTTTGCAAGACCATGATATCTCCACACAACCTAGGTCCAAACATATTCCTGCTTACCATATGCTACGTACCACAATAATGGCCTATCACCAACATGCTAAGTATCATCTCAAACTTGCCGCCATCATGTGTAATCACAATCAGTTCAAAGCCTGCCTAATTCTATGTGATTGGGCTCTAGCCTCTATGATTAAGGCGCTTTATATCCATAAGTATCACTCAGTACATCCACCCAAGGAACTCACCATGAACGAAATCTTGCCTTTAGTTCATACGGACACTGAACCCGGACTGGATATTGCCTTGTTCATCGGCACGATACAACATATGTCATCTTTAGAGGAACGCGAAGAGGATCAATATTTAGACCTTGATAACATCGAAAAGCTTCATCAACGAACGGAAGACATATTGGAGGAGTTAGCCACTCGATTGAATGATGATTTATCAAAGTTTTTCTGATGTAAGACGTGTATAATGATCTGGAGGTTCCTTTCACAGGAAAGGGGAAATCAGGATAATAGGTGGATGTATTTGCAACAAACTTCTGCTAACATTGTAAAATCCTAATTTTAACGGCGGAGAATGATATGAATACAATTAAAGTGACACCTGAGCAACTGATGCATATATCCAGGCAGATCGAGCAGGGTAGGCAACAGTTGGAGGGTATACGTAATGACCTGACTGCACGGATCGGATTTATCCAGTCTCAGTGGGCGGGAGCAACGCAGGAACGATTTTTCTATGATTTTCAGCAGTCACGTCCTGTACTGGATCGAGCACTGGAAAGTATGGTGAAGTCCTCTCAGGATCTAATGGCGATTGCCGAGAGATTCGACCAAGCAGATCAGGAACAAGTGAGCTTGGGAGCCGTTGCTGGACAGATTGCTGCCCATACAATGATGAACCATAATACAGGTAACATAGAAGAGCAACGACGAATGGTATATAATCCTTTGTTTGGAGTTAACATGCCTGCCAGTGAAGCAGAGGATGGGATGCCAGGGCAAAAAGAGTTCGTTAAGTATTGGAAAAAGGGTGGCACCTATGAGGAAATGAGAGCTGGGCCGAAGCAACCGGTGTCTAGTGGTGGGGATATATATGATGAACAGATCAGCGCATTTAAGGAAGGTCATCATCCCGTAACGGGAGAATCCATTCCTGCATGGCAAGCAGCAGTTTCTATAGGGGGGTTACAGACTGCTAAGCTCGTGTTGGCTTTTACTGGAACGTATAATAGGGGTTATAAGGTTCCGAATGGAGGTTTAGGATTCCCAAAAGGTATGATCGGTGGAAGAATTACAGTAAGTAATGAAAGAATTCACCATGCTTCACTTGGAGATTTCAATTCTAAAAATAGATTGATCAATGGCGGTCATGGTCAAGATAATATCAATTACTTAAATAAAAATAAAATTCCATTCAACATTACTAAAGAATATGCAAACGGTGTACGAGTTGGTAATATACCTAATCACAAAAATAAAGCAAAGCGAAGTGGAGAGGGCCAAGCATGGTTCCCTAAGGAGTGGACATCGGAAGATATCAAAAAGTCAGGTGAGTACGTAGCAAATCTTCCCAAGAACAGAGTTAAAGGTGATGGTGAATGGATGTTTGGAAACTATAATAACGTTAGAGTAGGAGTGATCAAGAACGATGGACAGATCGGAACGATTACTCCAGATAACTCAAGACAACCGTGAGGAGAGCGAACCATGGTAGACTACAGTGAAAAAGTGATCTCATTAGTAAAGAAGAGAAAAGATTTACACCCCGACGATCCAGCTATTCAAACGATATGGAATGAGATGGTAGACATTCTAAAAGAGAATGAGCAGAGTGCCATATCATTTCTAAATCAATGCGGAGAAGAAGATTTATATTGGCTCAGTGAGATATTTGAAGATCTATCTTCTGAATTCCAAAGTCGAGCATTTATAGATTGTCTTCTTCAATTGCAAAAGAAGTATCCTGATCTGGATATGGAGCAAGACATAGAATATGCGATCCAATCAATGGAGGATTAATAATAAGATCATTGAAAGTAATCAGGAAAACATAGTTTTCAACAAATGAATAAACGGATTCTAAAGTGGGTGGCATGGTGTCAAAAAGTATTTATATGAAGAAAAAAGAAGAGGTGCTTGCACCGGAACTTATGGCGTATACCTTGGCCAAATTAGGTTCGTATGAATGGAATAGAACAGAGATGTATAATCCGAATCGGATATATGAGAAACCTGCGGGTTTTTATTTTAGATTCCATAACGCTGATCAGCTTTACGAGGAATTAAAGCATTGTATTCAGCACTTTAAGGGTAACCTTGAGTGGACGATCTATGTAAGTCCTTTAACCAAAAATAAAAATTATGTCATTGAGCCTGCTGATGTATACCATGCGAAACAAACTGAGGCATATCAGGTGAATTTGGAACTTGAAGAAGTGCTTCAAGATTCATATAAAGAAATCTGTGAGCAAGCGATTCAAGACATCCCATTGTTATGTAACCATATTGAGCAATGGTTTGAGTTGGAACATAAGCAACTACATCCGCCTACAATACCGAATTGAAAACATTGGGAAAATGAAAGAATTATATGATGTAAGAAGGTTTGGATATGGAAAGTTTAGAAATTATTTTGATTGATTTTAACAAAAATAATCTAGATCGATTCATTAAGAATGATTTGAACATTCAGTTGAATCATATCAAAAGTTCTCACTTTTATGATAACCGTAGTGAAAACGATATTGAATTTCAGCAAATAGAGAGCCTTGAAGAGATTCTTTCTCCTAAGGGAACGGGGAATATATTATTGTCTCAGCTTAACCTGGGTCATACCTTTAACGACGTGATGATTGTATTTTCATTCGATGAGGAATCTGGAGATATCGTTATGAATTTTCCTGAAGAGGAGTTGTTCAGCGGAGAAAATTCAGAGACAACGTTAAATGCTCAGAAGTTAATAGAGTATATTCTTGATATTATGAAGAAGTATGCAATTGAAAAAGTTAGAATCGGTTATGAACCAGCTATGGATGATGACACTTGTTTGGTCGAGATTGATAAAGAAACAACGAATATGAATGCTATTGTCTCAAAACTGTTGGCTTAGAATCCTTCTGAACCAGAGTTTGATGCAAAATAATTAGACATTAATAATGGCAGAAAGCCCATTTCAACTCGAATACGAGTAGTCATGGGTTATTTTTATCTCCTCATTCCATCCCAACCACTTTACAAAATCAACCCATCCCTCCCCATAGCAAATGGTATAATGGCAAAAAGGGAGATTCTGGCGCGAGGCTTGAAGGCTCTCATAGCAGAAAGGATGTTATACCACATGCCTACATACAACAAATTGGTGCGGGACAAGATTCCGCATATTATCACATCCAGCGGTAAGGAATGCCGTACACGCATTCTGGACCTGGAGGAGTATAAGCAAGAACTAAGAACGAAGCTGCAAGAAGAATCGGATGAGTACGTAAATGCAGCGAGTGATCAGGAAGCCCTAGAAGAACTGGCTGACATGCTGGAGGTGATCCGGGCGCTGGCGGAGGTGCATGGAGCGAATGCAGCACAGTTGGATAAGCTGCGGGCGGACAAGGCCGAGGAGCGCGGTGGATTCCAGGAACGGGTGTATCTGATCGATGTCGACGAAGCTTAACGTTAAACTCATTACAGATAACTTGGCAGACGAACTCATTTCCCGGATGCAGCATGCGTCCGGGATTTATATTATGACGTCCTTTATTATGCAGTCCGGGGTGAGACTGCTGGCCCCGCACTTAAAACGGGCGGCAGAACGTGGGGCAGAAGTACGGATGCTCGCAGGAGATTATCTGTATATCACACAGCCGGAAGGTTTGCGTGCGCTCTGTGAGGTTGATCCACGAATTGAGACACGTTTGTGGCGAAGTATGGGCACTTCTTTTCACCCGAAAGCGTATCTGTTCGATCATGACAATGGGGAAGGGCTGCTGATCGTTGGCTCGTCCAACTTTTCGTTCACGGCCCTGAAGACAGGGTATGAATGGAATCTGGCGATGAATGCGGAGGCGGAGCCGTATACGTTCCAGTCAGCTTTGGACAAGTTCATGCAGAGCTTCTACCACGAGACAACCTTGCCAGTGAACCTGGATTCGATTGCGCTGTATGAGGAAGAGTACCTCAAATATCACCAGAAGAACCCAGAGATGATCCAGCGGATCATGGAGATGGAAGAAGCGGAGTTCGGTACGGGGCTACCAGAGGAAAATGATGAAGAAACCTCCGCCGAGCTCTCGCTTGCGCCGATCCAGCCGCGTTTGGCTCAGTTGGATGCCCTCGAAGCACTCCATGGCACGATGGAGGAGCAGTACGACAAAGCGATGGTCGTCATGGCGACCGGGCTTGGCAAAACGTATCTGGCGGGTTTCTTCGCCCAACGGTTCCAGCGGGTGTTGTTTGTGGCGCATCGGGAAGAGATTCTGTTCCAGGCGAAGAAGTCTTTTCAACGGATTATGCCAGAGCGCAGTCATGGGATATATAACGGACAGTATAAGGATGGGGCGGCAGATTGTGTGTATGCTTCGATCTTTACGCTGAGTATGCAGAAGCACCGGGATGGATTTGCGGTGGATGCCTTTGATCTGATCGTGGTGGATGAGTTCCATCATGCGGCGGCGAAGACGTATATGTCGGTGATTGAGCATTTCCAGCCTGAGTTCCTTCTGGGCATCACGGCTACCCCGGATCGGCTGGATGGCAAGGATGTGTATGCGCTCTGTGATGGGAATGTGGCTTACCAGATGCATTTTATTGAAGCGATCCGGCGAGGTTGGCTGGCGCCATTTCAATATTACGGAGTATTCGACGATACGGACTATTCGCAGATCCGCTGGATCGGTACGAAGTATGATGAAGAACAGCTCATGGCTGTTCAGTTGCAAGAGGAGCATGTGGAGACCATTTATGAAGCTTGGCGGCGGCACAAGCAGACGAGAACGATTGGCTTTTGCTCGTCGATCCGGCAGGCGGACTATTTGGCTGCGTATTTTCGCAGTCAGGGCGTGAAGGTGCTCAGTCTGCATTCGCGCACATCGGAGATGTCGCGGGAGGAAGCCATTCGCCAGCTTGATGCGGGTGAGCTGGAGGTTGTGTTGACGGTGGATCTATTCAATGAAGGAACGGATATACCGCGTGTGGACACGCTTCTCTTTGTGCGTCCAACGGAGTCACTCACCGTGTTTACCCAGCAGGTAGGGCGCGGTCTGCGGCTGGCAGAGGGGAAATCGCATTGTGTGATCATCGATCTGATCGGAAACTACCGAAATGCGGATGTGAAGCTGAGTTTACTGGATGTGCGCGGGGAGCTGGAGGGAACAGCGAAGGTCCGAGATTCGGCTGTGCCGGAAGTTCCGGCTAACTGTGGGATTCATCTGGAGACTCGAGTGGTGAACCTACTTCAGGAGCTAAGCCGCAAACGGCTGCCGCGCCGCGAGAAGTTGCATCAGGATTTTCTGGATGTGAAACGAGAGCTGGGGCGTATTCCGAACTATCTGGAGTTGCATCTGATGGGGCGTTCGAAGAGCATCGGGTACCGAAACGAATTTGGCTCCTATGTTGGATTTCTCTATTGGACGGAGCTGTTGTCCCCGACTGAGGGGGAGGTTTACGTCCGGCATGAGGCTTGGCTGCGCGATGTGGAGAAGACACTCATGAACAAAAGCTATAAAATGATCGTGCTGCTGTACATGCTGGAGCGAGGCGAAGCGCACTGGATGGACCCGATCACACCGGGGGAGATGGCAAGGTTTTTCCATACGTACCTGACGGAGAAGGAGTACCGGAAACGGAAGGACTTTTCGGACAAAGGCAAACTTGCGATCTGGGAATGGAATGAGAAGACGGCAACACGGATTGAAAAACTGATAATCGACATGCCAATGTCTATGTGGAGCGGGGCGAAGGGTAGTATGACCCGTTTCGAGGATGGCATGTTCTCGCTGAATGTAAAAGTGCAGGATACGGAGGAAAAGGAGCTACTGTATCGTTGGACGAAGGAGATTTGTCAGTATCGTTTGCATGCGTATTTTGAACGTGGGACAGTAGCGGTTACATTAAGAGTTTAGTAATATTTTTATAACTAAATTATTCATCGATGATATTCCTTGATAGTACCCCCATCTTTTTTTGAAGAGATATATGAAGCAATTGGAACCATTTCGCAATCAAGAAATACTACTTTGTAGCATGAAACCATGTGATCGTGATCTCCATTTTCACTGATACTATATACCTCACGGGTCTCAAAGGTATATCTTTTCAAGCTGCCAAATAAAGCCCGGAAAAAATACCATAAAGGTAAGGGGGGGCCATGAGAAAATCGCCCTTTTTTTCTTAAGGATTGCTAATTCGATAAAAAATAACATTTTAATGAAACTTTTACCTTTTTGATAGGGTATATATGGTATGTGCCCTTTTGCTTAGTAAGGCCTAGCACAACTTAGAATATAGAACACAATGCTTTATAAGCATTTCACGGGGAACCTTTGAAGGGAGGTGCTCTTTGGATTCTGTATGTTCTAAGGTTCGAGTTCATTTCAGATCACGTTATTTTTAAGCTACTAAATTCTAGACTTATTGAGAGGGGAAACAAGATGTCTAAAAAACAATTGAAAAAACCTTTAATTATAGCTGGCTCATTACTTTTGTTAATGAGTAGCGCAGGAACGTCTTTCGCTGCCTACAGTCATGATTTGTACCCTAACTATTGGCCACAGGGAAGATCAAGTGTCACTTATTCTATCCAATCTACTTTTGATTCTACTACCAAAACACAAATGCAAACTGCAATGAGCCAATGGAATAACGCATTGCCTTCAGGCAGCTTTCTTTATAAATCGGCTTCAGATACCAATGATTCGACACCAAGCCAAAACAACATCAATACTATAACAAAATATCCTTACGGAGCTGATGGGTTTACCGGTGAACATGTGCCTTATCTCAATTCTGCCGGAAAAGTAATTGAATCAGATATAAGAGTTAACAGCAGCCACAACTGGTCCAACTCTCCAAAACCAAATTTTCGTGATATTCAAAGTACGATGACTCATGAATTTGGTCATTCTCTTCGTGTAGGGCATTCTCCGATTTATGAAGATACCATGTTTGGCGAGGGATCATTGAATACAGACTACAAGAGAACGTTGACAACTGCTGATCGGGAGGCAGCCCAAGCTTCAGTGTCGAGATGGATAACTAATTCACTGAGAACAAATGATGATGAAAGCTCCAAATCAGATCATAGTGATAAGGTTGTTGTTCATTCTGAAGCTGAAGTTATTCAATATGATAAAAATCAACTTGTAAATGAAGCTGATGTTATTGTGTCTGGAACAGTTATTTCTCAAGAAGTGAAAAAAGACTTTGAAGGATTCCCTGTCACAGATACTACCATTCGGGTTCAAACTGTTTATAAAGGAGAACCTGGTGAAACAGTAACAATACGGGTTAAGGGTGGGGAAACAGATAATATGATTTACACCCTCAATGAAGAAGCCTCTCCTACATTTAAAATTGGAGAAGAAGCCATTGTATTTCTTACTGGCAATAAAGGATCGAGACCGGATAAGAACGATTTCGGCTATTATTTGGTAGGACAAGCTCAAGGAAAGTTTGATTCTGGTATCCAGTCACAGTCACAAGGCGTAGCGAAAAATAGTACAGATACTCACAGTCTGGATCTTAACAATATTCAGAATGAAATTAATTTGATCGAAAAATATAACAAAGTAAATAACATTCCGAAATTATATCTTCCAGAAGGCCAAGAAAGTAATATTTAACTTGAACGGTATAAAAAAAAGCAGCCCGTGTGGGCTGCTTTTTAAATTAAAATGCAACATTTATGGTTTTTATTACGTTGATTAGGTAACGAGTACCAAGGAGGGGATTGTCATAAAAGTAAAGTCAATATATTTTATTCTCAGTGTTGTAGCGGTTTTTTTACTGTCAGCTTGCGGAAGTGGTGTTACTGGCTCAAGTCAGCAGAATGAACTAGGTGAACCTTATCGTGTGGCGTTGGATGAATTAATTTCAACAGATAAGGCTCTTAATGAAAACATGGAGTATATCTCATTGGATTTCGATAAAGGACTTCCAATAAAGGCTTCTGATAAAAAAAGCATCGAGGATTACCTTCAAAGCAAATATAATGTAAAGATATATAACCTAACCTATGAAGAATTGGTTGAAGAAGGACTGTCTGAACAGTCTGAAAGCAAGCTTAAAGGGGTTTTACTGAAAATTGAAAAGCAGGAGCAACAGTCAGATAATAACATTACCATAGAGGTCAGTAAGTATCGTTCCAATGAGGGTTCGCTCTCTGCAAAAATAACTTTAACCTATGAGGAAGGTCAATGGAGAGTCGCTTCTCATACTCCGACAAGAGAAAGTTAAAGAGATTATTTGTATATTACCCAAACAATGGTAAATTATTTTATAATAATTTTAAAAGCCCTACAAGGGCTTTTTTTGTCCTGTATTTTCTGATTTTACTACCCTTAAAGAAAAGTTAGAATTACATTACATGTTCGTAAGAGTGCGACCATATTAGGCGTACATATAATCTGTAAAGGTATACCTTTAAGGACAAAGGAAAGGAAGCCTAGTGTTCACTTTCACTAAGCTTCCTTGAAAACAGAAATTTAATGGGGCTTATGCTTTAATCAGCATTATAAAAATATTTATGAATACCGTCTTGTACTTTGTTGCTATGCCTCATTTCAGAATAGATAAGACTCAGTAAGACAGTTATCAGCACCAGTGAAACAGATACAATTTTTTGGAAATTATTCATTACCAATTGTACCCTACGTTAAATGTGTTATTTAAATCAAACATGTGTTCAACAGCACTGTGCCATTCCGTGACATGGCTTATTTGGAGTCCTGTATAAGGATATGCAGAAGCTGCCTTCCAACTGGTGCCGAGTTGAAAGTTATCTGTTGATTGAAGATTCTGTAACCAATCTGGTGTAATTACCCATTTCGCTGTGTCTTTGCTTGTATTTTCTGTGAGATCGATGTTTGGATTACCATCATAACTAAAGCTCCACTCTAGTGCCCAAGGATACGTAAATATAACTTCATAAGGACCACTACTACTGTCACCAGGAGCAGCATCGTATAAATCATCCTTTGAGTACATGACATCGTGAGTGGCAGTTAACTTCTTGGCATTGGTAGTACCACTAAGTTTTTTGATCCGTATAATATCTTTAATTGCAAAATAATCAAATTTTGCATCTGACTCATTTTTTTCTTTGTATAGCAGCCATTGAGTTGTCATTTCTGCACTATCTACTCCATAGAGACCACCCACAGTCCTAATATCAGATGTGTTACTTTTTACGATAGTAGACATAGGAGTAATCTGATTTGCTCTTTCTTCGTGATTGACTATTTGATTCAATATGTATGATGGGATGCATCTGTAGGTATTTCATTTCCTTTCTCATCCATGTTCTGATAGTTAAGCATCAACAATTTGTTATTTTTGTCCTCCAGGGTGTAACCGACAATGTCCTGTTCGGTTGTTTCTTTTAGTCCACCATTTAGTTGACCTTCGTTTTGTTGAACATCATCAATGAAGAGCGACCTTACTTCCCCTTCAGCTTCATTTTCGACTTTAAACTCTAACGGTTGATTTAAAAGCTCTTCATATTTCCCTGGAGTCAGTCCGCCATATAAGTAAACTTTTTTCCCACCTTGGAGCGCTTTCTGTAAGAACGATCTCAGTTCAGGGTTGTTTTCCACTACCTTTACATCATAGGCGAAAGAGCTGTAGTCATTAAGATTAGGTAAATCAGAACTAGGAGTCTCAAGTGTAATGTTTGACCGTGACACGTTTTTGCTAATTTCTTAGGTTGTAGCAAAAAACAGCCCTTCTTTTGGTTCAATAGGAGCTGCATACAAGGATGAGCTAGTCACTGTGAACATAAGAGATGCAGCCAAGTAATCCAAACAATTTCACCTTGCCCTTAGACAAATTCTTCACTCTCCTAAAATTATTTAAGCAGAAAATGATTGTATGTAATATAATATATATTAAATTATTTTCCAACTATAATAATATATAACAAAATAAATCGAGAAAAGTTTCAGAAATATTTAAAAAATAGATTAAATTCACAAAAAAATGCGACTCGAAATAGTAATCGCCTTCTGATGATATTCTTGTTCCTCTGTGTCAGACAGTCCTCCGTAACTTATAAGCTTGACAAGTTATGGGCAACAAAGTCAAGGAGCGTTGGATTCTAGGAACGGGTGTGATTAATCGCTTGTCGTCTTACCGCGTCTGGAGGAGCTTGAAAGCAACTTATGCTTCCCCACCCTCCACATAAACCATAATCGCTTGATATAAAAACCTCAAAAAATCCTCATCACCAAACTGATCAAAATAACCCGCATAGCGACGATCTATCGTATAGGCTTCTGCGATACATCTCAGAATCTCATCATCACATACCATGAACTGCTCCAGAAAACTCTTCCATTCACGCACTAACGCTTGCACCTCACCAGAAGCAGGGGACTGCTCCTGATGCTTCGCCAACTCCCGAAATACCTGCTCCATGTTGACCGAGAACTGCTGGTAGGCTTTTTCTTGTTTTTCCACAGACAGCTGGCTCACATTAGCTTCGAATTCCTGATATTTCTCGGTATCTCCGTAGATGAACTTCGCCTCGGATTCATATTGCTCTTGAATGGACAGGATGGAAGAGTCGTCAAACAGATTAAGATGAGAGATATCCGTTCCACCTACATACTCGTCCAACTGGTCGATGATGGTTTCGAGATTTTGTTTTCGTTGAACGAGTGTACTGCGATGCTCTCTCAGGATATCTTTCTGTTCTTCTTTGGAGAGCCGTATCATGGTTGCAATGTCTTTCAATGAGAAATTCATTTCTTTGAACAAGAGAATCATTTGCAGATTCCCTAGTGCCTCTTGATCGTAATACCGATAGCCATTGTCCTCGACTTTGCTCGGTTTTAAGAGATCGGTTTTATCGTAATAATGTAATGCGCGTTTGGTGATGCCAGTAATCTGAATGATATCTTTAACGGTGAAATAGGGTGTCTTCATTCCAAAAGTCCTTTGTTTCAGCAAGAATGACACTTGCCGGAGTGATGGTTGCTTTGGTAATCGGTGTACCTGTTTTGTGCAGATAATATTGAATTAAGTGATAACCGCAGGCATAGCCAGCCGCATAGGGCATACCTACGGGCGTGAAATTTTGCATGATGGCAAGTTCATCGCCGTATAGATACGGATTAATTTGGTCAAAACCGGTGACATGCAGCTGGTCTTTCATCTTGGGTTTGATTAAGGTATTCAATGTCTCCATGTCCGTTTGGGCTACCCAGGGGCCTAGCAAATCTTCTCCATACAGGGATGTCGCAAAGCTCTCAGCCAACCCCTCACTAACAACCATTTCACCAAGCGTAATCTGTGGATTCCACTGGATATATTGATATCTCACATTATGATTGCATTCATGGGCCAACACGGATTGCATACGAGGTAGAGTATACCCATTGGGGATCAGGTTCGCAATAATATAACCCGGGATTCCACCATCTCCGCTGATGCCTTCGTTCATGGTGAGTGATGGACTGTTCTTGTCGCCTAATAAAATCGTATATAGATATTCGGAGACCGATAGCTCAATCCCGTGATCTGTAAAGGTCGATAGACTCGTACGGACAGCTTCATAACACTGTTGCCAAAATGATTCAGAAGAAATCGCTGCTAACGATTCGTTAATCTCAGGTGTGATATCTGCGGGAGCGATATTCATAAAGTTATTCATCATGATCACATCGAAGCCGTGAGGCTCTTGAGAGCGAAACGGGATCTGTTGAATGTTCCATTTGTTCATGAATGGACTCATCATTCGCTCGCGGTATAACTCCAATTTCTCATCGGGTGCAGCCTGGATGATCTCCTTATAGATTTTATCTGAACGTAACGCGGTAATTTTCATCCTTAATCTCTCCTTCTTATTAGCTTGAGATCATTATCAAGTATGACCTAACGTTACAGTCAAGCGTTGATGTTGTGCTGCTGGCTCTCTGAATGATTATGCATTTTCAGCGCGAATATCAGAGCAGACAGGATATAGATCAGGCTTAACAAGAGATAAGGAAGTTGGAGCGAGAACACTCGATCAAATGTCGTTTCACTAACCCGCACCAATAATCCGCCAAGAAGCGTACCAATGGCACTGATGCCAACGGACAAAAAGCGAAAAACGCTTCCGACACTGCCGAGCATCTCATTAGGAACGGAACGTTGCAGGATGGAGGAACGGGTAATATTGTAGACAATGATGAAAAATGCAGCACAGAAGTACAGACTACCTACCATATACGCATTTGTAGTTAGACCCACCACACCGTAGATAATTCCCATGCACAAAATGGAGGAGATAATCAATTGTTTTGTACTCCATTTCTTGCGCATATAAGCAACAGCCTGGCTCCCTACAATGCTGCCTATTGTTGCAATGGAGATGAGAATACCGAATGCAAAAGCATCCAACTGAAGCACATCGCGTACAAAAAAGATCTGAGTAGCCAGAATGATCGAATACATCAGCGTAATGGTGACAGACAGAATCGCTAGTCCGCGGAGAAAACGATCTCGATAGACATATTGAATACCGGACCACATCTCGCGTTTCCAATTCTTCATCGGGCGAACTTCCTTCTTGGATGTTTCCGTATCACCTGGATAGAAGTTTCCCTTCAAACTGATTAAAAAAAGCAGAGCAATAACAGCCGTTACGGCGTCTATGGCAAAAGGAAAAACAATATGCAGGGTGATAATGAACCCTCCCATAGCAACGCCCAGAATATCACTTGTGATTAACTGTCCGGCGGTGAACTGCCCATTCGCTTTCTCCAATTTACTTTCATCTACAAGTGAGGAATGACCGTCTGCACCGTACTGTCGAATACAACTCGGCTCATGCCAATACCAAACATGAAGAGAGCCAGAATCGGAATACTCACCCATCCTCCCCAGATACATAACGTCAGGGCAAGCAGAAGGATCATTCGCGTAAATCCTGCCCCAATCAGCATATGTTTGCGTGAGTAACGGTCGATGAGGACACCCACGGGCAGACTGAATAGCAGCCAGGGTAAACGAAGTGCAGTCATGGTGACAGAGGCATACAGCGTATCGCTTGTAAGGGTTGATATGAGCCAAGGAACCGCAGCAAGTGTAAGTCCATCACCCAAAAATGTAAGCGAAAATGCACCAAATAACTTGGTATAATTCGACTTGATTTTCATCGTTCCCTCCGCCAATAAGATGTATAGCATAGTAACATTGAGGTTGGAAAATAATGTGTTTTCACTTAAACCAAATTTAAGTTATTCTAAAATGGTTTTCAATCCTATTTTTACAACAAATAACTTCACAAAACGCTTACAAACTTTCAATTCTACCCTACCTTTTCCGCTACGAAGCTGAGATAATGGGAGAGGAATAACGCATGAAACAGACGCGACAACCATGTTCACCAATAGTCTAAAAATAAAAGCTGCATATCCATAGGAGGATTATTAATGACCACACAACCATTGAATCTGATCCAATCCACGGAGGGCCAAGCATTGCTTGCTCAAATGTATGGACAATCACAAGTAGAGGAACAGACTGCACGTTACACGAAGTTGAACGCAATGTTCGAAGAGTACTTCGGCGCGCAAGAGGGAAGCAAGTTGTTCAGCGCGGCAGGACGCAGCGAGATTGGCGGCAATCACACGGATCATAACCATGGTAAAGTGCTGGCGGGCAGCATTACGCTGGATACACTTGCGGTGGCTGCGCCAACGGCAGAATCGGTTATTACCTTTTATTCAGAAGGTTATGACAAGAAATATGTAATCGATCTCACGAATCTTACGCCAAATACGGAAGACGATGGCACAACTGCATTAATTCGTGGTATGGCTGCGGGATTTGGAGAATTCGGATATAAGGTAGGCGGCTTCCAGGCGTACCTCTCAAGTAATGTGTTCTCGGCATCAGGAGTGAGTTCCTCGGCATCATTTGAGATGCTGATCTGTACGATTTTGAATCATTTCTATAACGATGGAGCACTGGATGTTGTAACCTTGGCCAAAATTGGTCAGTATGCGGAGAATCACTATTGGAACAAACCTTCCGGTCTGCTGGATCAGATGGCTTGTGCGTACGGCGGACTCATTGCTATTGATTTTGAAAATCCTGCACAGCCAGTCATCGAGCCTGTTCAGTGGGATTTCCAACAAAACGGCTACTCATTGGTCATTGTGAATACGGGCGGTAACCACGCTGATCTGACAGAAGATTACGCTGCTGTGCCATATGAGATGAGAGCGGTTGCTCAGGCACTGGGCAGTGAGTATGTTCGGGAAATTACTGCAGACGCCATCTATGCCAACCTCAAGAAGGTTCGTGAAGCTGCTGGGGATCGTGCCGTGCTGCGTGCGCTTCATTTCCTGGAGGAAAACAATCGTGTCGATGGTCAGGTTCAGGCGTTGCGTGATGGACGTTTTGCTGATTTCTTGAAACTGATTACGGCGTCTGGTAACTCGTCATGGAAGTGGTTGCAGAATGTATATCAGAGTGGTGCTGTGAAGGAACAAGAGATTGGCATCGCGCTGGCACTGACCGAGAATTATCTGCAAAACCTGGGTGATGGCGCTTGTCGTATTCATGGTGGTGGATTCGCAGGGGTTATTCTGACGATCCTTCCAAACGAAAAAGTAGAAGAGTATATGTCATGGATGCACGACATGCTGGAAACGCCGATTATTGTCGTTAATGTGCGTGCACAAGGCGCAGTATGTCTGAATGCTTTGATCGCTAACGCGGGCTAAAAAGCACTTAGATAAATAGTTCAATATGATTTAACGAAGTCCGGGCCATGCCCGGGCTTTTTGGATTGTCCATTTTTTGAAAAAACTTCAAACTTTGAAGGTCTGTAATGTGTTATTTAAGTAGTTGCTATATCTCAATAATGTTCTTATGGGAGGAAGGGTCAGATGGGTACACCTACAGTGGCTGGGCAGGAAGAGGCTCAATTATACGAGGAGTTGCGGCGTGAGATCGAAGATGTGGAAGAGGGCGAGCAGCGAGAAATAGTTCTCAATCGGATGATCAAACAGCTCAGGTTCGCCAAGTGGCGCAAAGACCGGATGAGCAAAGTCGATGCATACTGCCAAAAGATCAAGCCCGCGACACTTTGGATCATATTAGCCACAGGCGCACTTGCACCAGTCTTGCTGTTTAGCATGTTCATCTGGGTATCGTTGTGGGTAGAGTAGTGGACAGCTAGAGAGATAAGGAGGATGGACCCCGTATGTTATTTATTGTGTTTTTTATTGCGATCGTATTTGGTGCTTTGTTGATTTTTCGGATGGATGAGGAGCGAAGGGTAAAAGCCGGAGCGCTGACAGTGGTCGTATTCAGTATTCTGCTGTGTATGCTACTTATATTCCAATTGGTGAGTCACGGAGGTGACTCGTTCACCTATTTGGGGTTTTTCAACATGACGTATGGAGCTGCGAACGTATGGATTCACATCTTTATTGTGATGACGCTGGCGGCGTTACTGACGTATCTGGGTGCGAGTGAGTAGCAGAGAGGTGAGGTTAGACAGTGAGGGGGGAGGATTACTCGTCACTGTCTAACCTTTTGCATATAACGAAGTACAACTGATCTGACCCAAGAGCCATGCATCTCTACAAGGCTCTTGGTACTATCAATTCTTTTAGGCTCATACATCTACTTAAGAGGTTTGATGTCATCAGGTGCTGAGCCTGTTTTGACTTCATAAGTATCATAATCCACCATTGCAACTATTTCTTGAGTTTTATTCCCTTTTACGTACCCCGTTAGTGATACCGTATGAGACAAGTCAGATGGAATGAATTTGTGGCCTGTAAACTCAACATCAATTCCATAGGTTTCTTTAAAATAAGCTAGGCTTGCGATTTCGGCTTTTTGTACAATTTCTTTTTGCTCGTTGGACATGCAACCGCAAAATACAGTGATACTTATACTAATCAATATTAATAGGGTTAGAGGTGTACGATATTTTTTATTGAGCACATCTACCACTCCTTGTTGGAACTTATTTGATTTTCTTGTCGAGTAACTCTTTCGGTACAACAGCTGTTTGAACTTCAAATGTATCATAATCAATTAGGATAGTGATTTCGGTTTCCTTATGATCTTTAACATGTCCACTCAAACTAATATTGTGGCTAAGATCTTTCGGCATAAATTTATGATCAATGAATTCCACTTTAGTATTATAGTGATTAATGAAGTATTGATGACCCACTTGAGTGGCTTCTTCAATAATCTTGTCTTGATTCGTTATAGAGTTACATCCTCCCAATATAAGGGATAAGATTATAAGTATAAAAGATACAAATTGAATATTTTTAAAAATAATCTTTAACCTCCTATATATGTTAACTTAGCACATTATAATATACTTTAACTTTTTAGATCAGTAAACAGAGAAGAGTTTTTATGGATACCTATATAACTGATAAAACATATAAGGAAATTTCGGAACTGCCCTATCTTAATTTGTATGAAGGAGAGAAGATTTCGTAATCGCTGATCAGCAACGACTGATACAACAGGAACAGAAGATACGTACGATTCATGGAAGGTTGCAGTAAGATACAGTAATTGTCTAAATCTGCTCATAAGTAAAGAGTCAGATAGGAAGTGATCCTCCTACCTAACTCTTTACTTTCCTTGGGTAAGCAGTGCTATAACTGATTAGTGTATATCAGTAGTATTCCTGTTCAATGTTTGAATTTTCTCTTGAATATACTGGTGGTAATCGCGGAAGCTGCTGATGTGATGCAAGGAATCAGAATTCTCGGACTGAATCTTAATTTTACCGTCCTGAGGCAGATTTTTCATCTCAGCAATGACGGATTTGGAACCTTGGATATCACCGGACATGTCCTGGATTCGCTGTAATAATGCCGGATGTCCTTCATGTTGGAGCATTTCGGCGAGCGGTCTCATTTCCTCCAACTTTTGGCTCGACCGTTCAAGTGTGGTCATTACTTTGTCTCCATCTGTACTTGCACTAAGCGAAACCATTCGGTGAATATGGTCTTTCTCCATACGTTCAAGCGCCTCAAGATGGGAAGCTTCCAGTCGTTTGGGATCGCTCCAACTCTCCGACCGAACGGTGTCATTCTGTTGCTGGGAAGCATTGTTCGCAGTGCCATTACCACAGCCCCATAACAGAGATGAGCAGGTTAACACGGCTCCAACGGCGATGATACTTTTTAACCTCATGCTGTCACTCCTTCGATAATTTTCCTGAAGGTAGTATGAGCTATAATATCCAAAATCATGCTTCTTCTCTTCATTTCTGTCCCATAATTAAGCATATCACTGATTTTATCTGGTAAAAATGGCCTAGAAGGATTCATTATTATTTGCTATTTAAACTCAAATTACAGACTTTCTACTTATTTTTGCAGGCATGTGTTTTCGGGTGTGTAGATATTGATTTATAATAAATGGATATAAATACAGGTAAATTGTTACAAATAAACTACGTCTAACAACTGCAAAAAAAGAGACCTGGACGTTTTCTCCAGGTCATTCCTAATGAAACATTAACATTGGTATATTACTTTGCTGTTTTTTCTGGGGAAGAAGGTACTTCCTTTTTTGGATTTCGACTATCGATAAACCAGCCTGGTCCTTGTACACTGATAACCTCCTGTGAGTCGTAGTTATAGGAAACTGTGATACGTTCATCCTCATGTCCCGTTATATGACCGTATAGATATAGACGTGAATGAATGGAAGGATCATCAATATCGTGACTCGTTACAATAAAGTCCGCATTATAGTATTTCTTTATGTACTGAACACTTATTGGTGTAGCTGTTTCTACAATACTTTGCTTCTCTGAGGTAGACATACTTGAACATCCTCCTAATAAGAATAGAAAAATAAGTACGGTCAGAGCTATAGGCTTTATTTGCATAAGCGTTAATTCTCCTTTTATGGAAATAAACTCTAAAGACACTTTAATACAAATTATTGTAATAGACAAGGTGGGGTATCATGACATACATAAATGATAAGACCTATTGGACCATTGCTGATGAGGTATACATACGAGAATTACCATCATCCGGATATAAAAATGAAAATCTTCCAGGTTGGACAATAGTTGAACCGAAGGGAGCAATACTCCACGATACGAATGGTTCGGGATTTGATGCTTCAGTGTTTTACAATGAGGATAATAATCAAGTTATTATTGGTTATAGAGGAACTGAACCACCTGATCGTCCCAAATGGAGTGTACTAACAGACTGGGAGACTGATTTAAATGATGTTGTGGGTAATCGAACCAAGAATTTGGAGGAAACTCACAATTATATGGAGCAATATAAGGAAGAGATTGCCTCGCTACCTCTGCATAAACATGCCTTTTATTGAGGCTGAGTCTAGGTATCAGAATAATCAATTTGTTCAGGCAATGAACCTCTTTGATAAAGTGAAGGAGGAGTACCCAGAAGCTGATATATCAACGACTGGACACTCGTTGGGAGGTGCTCAGGCGGAATATGTAGCGATTCGTAATGGAATATCGTCAGCTAGTTATAATCCGCCAAGTATTGTGCATTTACTTCCTGATGATTTACAAGAAAAGGTTCGGAACGGAGATTATCTGAAAACGAATGTGGCCTATGTCCATCCAGGGGATTCTGTGGGTTCTGGTGTGAAGAATGCTGAGCAGCATGTCGGTGCTACTTATTATATCAATTCGACTTTTGAAGATGCTAATCGATACGAGACCATCCCCATGTTCTTACCGGCACCTCGGGAGACGTGGTGGGAACAAAGATTGTTTGGTAACAAGTGGTCGTTTGAATTTATTCGTGTTCCGTCTATATCCGGAGAACAAAGTGTACTATCTAAGTTTTTGGATTCCATGCTAGTGGGTCAGAGAACACATAGTATGGATCATTTTACATTCGATGAGAAAGGGAACATAAGTAATACATTGTATACGATAGATGGGCGACGTGTGGATGGTCAGCCTAGAGTAGAAAATTATTCAGAGATGATGAAGGCAAGAGAAGAGTTTAAGGAAGCGATGAATATGCTTGTCGAGAAGCATGGTTCTGCTATGGGAGGTTTTGGCCAACTTGCGGCAGCATTACTAGGAATCAGCCCAGTCGATATGAATAGACAGAACTCAGCGTACTATGTTGGCG
The DNA here is from genome assembly GCF_037144955.1 of Paenibacillus sp. USHLN196. NCBI lineage: Bacteria > Bacillati > Bacillota > Bacilli > Caryophanales > Paenibacillaceae > Paenibacillus > Paenibacillus sp. USHLN196. Next base: position 172,002 of record NZ_JBBCYH010000002.1, read on the forward strand.
ACCAACACGGAAGCACCATTCAGCTAACACCTGAGGAGCTTGGACATGCTTCCAGACAGATGCGGGATAGTCTACATGGTTTTGCCAATGATGCGCGCTCTTCAATCCAGATGTTTCAAGCGCATATATCAACAAGTGAGAGCCAGTCCTTTACACCCATTGCCTATGATGCTACAGCAACGTTGGAGCGGGTCAATCGGTGGTACCAAGAATCCATTACAGAGATCGCAGATTATATCGAACGAAAAAGACAGGATTTTGTTCTGGCAGATCGATAATAGTTTAGTTGCAATGAACTACAGGAGGTGTACATATGGGGAGAATATCTGTCTCTCTGTCAGATTTGAGAAGAGCGATCCAGCAGTGTGAACAGTTGCAGCAACGCTTGATTCAACAGGAACAGCAGATGCGAAACATATATGGAAGACTGCACGATTGGAAGGGGGAGTCTGCAGTACAGTTGTCTGCAAAAATGTCGACATTTCTTGAAGGAACTACATCCAAATTAGCAGAGTTAGAAGCACACAAAGAACAATTAAAACAATATATAAGGAAGATGGAAGAGGCCGACCGCGAAGATCGACGCAAAGCTCAGTACCCTTATTAATCGTCCTTATTTTCCGAACTGGGGGGAATTATGTATATCTATAACAATTTGATATGGCGCTGGACCATCAATCTTCTATATCCTGCCATTATCTTTGTCTTCCAGAGCTGGGGCCCGATATTGGATTCGTGGACGGGTCCCATTTTGTTTGTCGCGCTGTTCTGCTTCCTGTGGAGCGATGTGAAAGACTTGTTCCTCTCGACAGGATTGACCTGGTTTATTGCCATCCCATGCTGGTGGTATTACATAGAGCGTCCGAAACCAACGTTTGGTGCAGAACATTTTGCCGCACATCTATGGTTAATTGTACTTATGTATATTGTCTTTGTGCTCATTCCTCAGACCTTAATTCTGACTACTCGGTTGCGGGTAATGCATTATATTAGGGGGAAGCAAATATGAGTCGCATCAAAAGAATCAACAAGCCATACTTCATCTTCCTGACCTGGAACGTACTTATGATTGGTGCTGTACGTGGATTAACCTTCCAGCATGAGCCCGGTAGAGGCGTGTCTGGTAACGGTAATCTAGGGATTTTGGTGTTATTTCCATCTCTTCTGACCTTTTTCATTCTATGTATCTGGACGACAACTTTGTCCAAATGGTGGTTATATGATCAGCGTCAGCGCTGGGGAGGGAAGGTGCATGTCTGTATACCCTTGGTTGCTCTCCTACTGTGTGTATTTTCAGTCTTTCTGGAGTTACGTATCATCGATGACTTACGCTTGCAACTCAACGGATTCACGAATGATCCGAATTCGGCAGTATACCGTTTTGGTTGGCTGAACCAATACACGAACACACTGTTTTACAACGTGCCAATCCTGCTGTTCGGCCTGTCTTTGTCCATATTAATAGGTTGGCTGATGGAATGGAAACTTCAGAGTAATCATCCGCATGATCCGAACTGCAAACAAACCACAGCGTAAACACAAAACCCCTTATCCGTCGTACCATACGGGCAAGGGGTTTCGCGTTCTTGTTACACTTTCCTTTTATATTTCCCTGTATACGGGATGGTGAGATGGATTTTGAGATCCTGGATCGAGTCTTCGGTAAGCATCATCTTGCTCCCATTGTTGGATAATTTCCGCCAGAGCTTCGGATTTTTACGATACAGTTTCTCCTGCAGGCCATAGATATCCACACCACGCTCAAGGCCGTGACGATAGGTCTGCATGATCTGCTCGCGTAACTTTACTTCACTAATCTGGATCATTTCTTCATAAGAGGTGGGTACCAGATATTCGTACAGAGCAGTTAGATATTTGGCGTCAATGTTGAACTTGACCTCTTCACCATGAATGACAGGTTTGATTTTGATCTTGGGCAATCCTACACTGAGTGCTCCATAGATCGTTCCATCCTTCTGCACAAGCAAGGGGGCACGCCGCATGTCCTTGATTAGCCAATGATAACCGGGTAGCTGACTGCGGGGCAGGAACTCAAAGTCAACACTTGTCCTTTCAAAAAAAGCCCCTTCGATCAGAAACAAATCATGTTTCTTCTGGTTCTCTGCCCACTGGGTATTGTTCAATGCAATACTCGGCAGATATGTCGTGGTAGCTGGATCATTATGCGTTGCAATAAGCTTGAAGCTAAGCACGGGTGGATACAACGATTCTTCCATATAAGTCGGGAGTGGATTGTGAAGAATGCTATCCAGCGGCGACATATTATAGATGGACGTTGCACTCAGGATTTTCTCCAGTGGTTCGCGGGTTCCATATACCCAGGTTGTATAACGGGATTCTGGGAACCGTCCCAGCATGTCGAAGACTTCTTTAATATGTTTGCTGGTGAGCACCCCTTCGGCCATGACGATGGCGGTAACATGCCCCCAAGCCATGTGCAATTGAGCCGTACGGAACAGTTCGTTCAGCGCCAGACTCATGGTTTTCCCTTCGGCATGTCCGACCCATACAGGCGGCGTATCTGCACTTTTGGTAAAACTCTCACTTTTGGCGACACTCGCAAAATCCAGTGTTTGTACATACAGATGATACATGCCATCTTTGTAATCAATGCCAAAGGCTTTGGCGTAGTCCACCTGTTGAATCTCAAAAGCACTCCAGCATCCAGTCGTCATCACACACATCGACAGGCTTAACACACCCAGTATACATCGCCGCCACAAACGCTTCATCGTCCGTTCCCTTTCTTGCGAGGCTCCTGGGTTTCGAGATAGACGGGTCTACGTTTACCGAGTCCTTTTGGCAGTTTGAATAATGAAGCTATCGCTTGTTTGAAATGAAGGGGGGTTAACGGCGTGAGATACGGAATGCCAAATGATTTGAGATCGGTCAGGTAGATGAGGAACAGAATCAACGACAGGATGAACCCAAAGATGCCGAGGGAAGCTCCCAGGACAAAACAAAGGAAGCGCAGGATCAGCACGGAACTGGTCATCACCTGGTTTACAATGGTTGCTCCCGCTACAACAGTGACTGCGATGATGACAATCATGAGTGGAGAGACCATCCCGGCTCGAATGGCGGCATCTCCGATAATGAGACCTCCAACGACAGTCAGTGTCTGGCCGATGGCACTTGGCAAACGTACCCCTGCCTCACGAAATAGCTCCATCAGCAGCATAATGAGAAACATCTCCATCCCCGATTCCATCGGAAGTCCCATGCGTCCAACCGATATTGTGGCGACTAGAGCAAAGGGGATCTGATCCATATGAAAGGATGTCAGCGCAATATAGAACCCGGGCAGGAACACGGTGATTATCAGACCCAGAAAGCGCAGCATCCGCCCCACGTTGACAGGAAGAAACGGAAAGCTGGCATCCTCCGGTGATTTGAGCAAAAGAAACAAATTGACTGGCCCAATAATGGCGCTGGGATTGCCGTCCACAATAAGAATGAAACGTCCGTTCAGTAGACATTCCGCAGCAAAATCAGGCCTGCCCGTATAATGGGTGATAGGAAACAAAGTAATCTTCGAAGGGGACAGCAATTCCTCCAGTTCATTGGCGGTCAAGATGCGTTCGATCTCTATCTTGCGCAACCGATCCTGGACGTCTTCAATCATCTCCGGATTGGCGATATTCTTGATATACATCAGGGCTACCTTGGTTGCGGAACGTGAACCGATCAGTTCGATATTACAGGCCAGTTGGTTCGTACGCAGACGTGTACGTATCAAAGCAACATTGACGGCAAGGGGTTCAATGAACCCGTCTCTTGCTCCGCGAATCGAAACCTCGGTGGTCGATTCCTCCGGCGTTCGAGTGGGGATGTTGGAAATATCAATACTCCACATAGCTTGAAGAGAAGGAATACAGATCAACATATGGCCTTCAAAAACACGGAGAGACATCAGCTCGGTTCCGAATGCCGGATCTTGCAGATCCATCCGGGTCCATTGCAGGCTGATGCATTTCTCAATGTCGGACGTACGGAAAAAGTGTGTGTGCTCATACGTTCGTTTGAGTTCCGGAAGAATAATATCATAGATCGCCTCACTGTCCACCATACCGCTGCAATATACCATAAGGATCTGCATCGGAGATTCTCCGATCATGTGACTATTAATGATGACGTCGTCAGATCCGGCAAAAAAGGTGTTCAGGTTATGCTCGTTCATTCGGAACGGTTCAACGTCAGGATTATTCTTGGGCTGGGTTGAGATCGGCATGATCGGGAGCCTCCTTGTCCTTTTTATGGATTAATGCGGCAATGGTCAATATTACGGTAACGATGGAGACATAGGCGAGCATGACCGGGAACTGAATATGATCCACATAATAATCCACATAATCAATGCGCCACCATTGCATCGCCATGAAGCTCATGATGACAGTGATGGTGAGAATAGCGATATATCGTTTCTTCGGCCTGCGGAAATTCAGCAGATCCACGATGAGATACATAGATATGGCCACTCTTGCGAAAGAACCACTAAGCCACTGATAGATGGACAAAAAATCAACGTGTTGCAGCAGCTTACCGAGATTCACAAGTTTCCATTGCTCATAGGGACTGTTTCGTTGTTTTGCTGCTTCTTCAGGACCGAATTCCACAATGGCTCCGATGGTTGGTCCGATAGCCATACTGAGCATGAAAATGCCGAGGATCAGAATATACCACCACCGAATTTTGCCTCTGACTTCATGTTGGAACAACATGAGAATCCAGATTTCCATAAGTCCGGCAAGAGAATAGATCATGCCCCGCCACACGGGCCCCATGCCGTTCTCCATGATCGGGAACAATAGGCTGTAGTCTTTATATTTCATATTGGCGGACATTACAAAATAACCGAGCAGAACCACAAAAGGCAGTAGAAGACTTGAAGTCATCGCAATGGAGCGTATACCTTTAGCCGCTGCCCATGCGGCAACCAGTGCTCCGCCACCGGCCAGAACATAGGGAGGCGTGAATTGAAGATATGTGGACACGGTCCAGTTAGTTGTCTCATACAACGTATGTGTGCCAAGCGTGAACAGTAGAATGGAAGCGGAGATCCGGAAGATCCAGGAAGGAACAGCACCGAATTCTCGCGTAATCCAATCGGTTAATCGCTGTCCACGTACACGCCGAATAATGATGTACATCATACCTAGAAACACCATGAATAAGGGGCCAGCCGCCACAACAGATAACCATCCATCCCTGCCTGCAGCTTCGAGAATCGCTGGAACAGACAAGACATGAGAGACGAGCCCGGCACTTAATAAAATGATGGAAAAGGACAACCAAATGGTAATTTGACCTTTTTCACGACTCATGGGAATCCTCCTTTCCAATGAAGGAAGTTTCCGTTAGGTTGTACAGCATATAGGAAGTTGATTCCTTTTTCAGTTTTTTTGAATCAAAAAACTCAGCAAAGTAGCAACCGGACAATTATTGTCTGCCATATCTGGTATGTATGCCTTCATACGGGTCATTGGCTCTGTAGAACAGACATATATTTCCTAACCGATTTCTGCAAAAAATGTCCCTACTGTGCCTGTCATCCAAGGTATACGGTTAAAGTACATCGCAGACAAGAGGAGGACGATGCGAATGAACTGGTGGTCTTCGAACCGGCTTCGCCTGATTCAGAACAATCTCCGTGAGATCGATGCGGGGATGAATGTGGACCTGTTGATGAAAGAACTTCAGGAGTTTCAAGCCAATGTGTTGATGATGAATGCGGGAGGCATCTTTGCCTTCTATCCTTCCACATTGGAGCACCAATACGTCACACCTTATCTTCATGCGGATGTGCTTCAGGAAGCCGTCACCAAGGCACATGAGCTGGATATGAAGTTTGTTGCCCGTTTTGATTTCAGCAAAGCCCATGAATCGCTTTTTGAAGCACATCCGGAATGGTTTTATCGTGATCGTGAAGGACAAGAAGTGAATTATTATGGGATTGTGCATACATGTCTGAACGGTGCGTATCAGCAGGAAAAATCGCTCGAAACCATCACGGAAGTATTGGAGAAGTATCCGGTGGATGGCATTTTCTTCAATATGTTTGGTTATCAGCACTGGGATTACAGTGGTAACTATTATGGTCCTTGTTACTGTGACAATTGTCAGCGTCGTTTCAAAGAGATCTGCGGGAGTGAGCTACTGGACTATACAGGCTCTGAGCATGAGCTGCATGCAGCGTATCTTCAATTTCAAGAGTTCACTTCCAGAGAGATTCTCAGCAAAATCCATGACTTGGTCAAATCCCGCTGGCCTCATGTGGCAATCAGCACCTACCATCCTCACCAGGTCGATATCATTCGTAAGGAATCCAACACATCACTTACTCGTGCCTTGCCTTTATGGCAGTACTCTGCTTCTGAAAATGTAGCTTCTGTCGTACAGAGTTGGGATAACAAGCTGATCAGCAATTGCAGCATCAATGCCATCGACCTGACCTACCGGTTCACAGGTGTTTCTCCGTATGAGACTGAAGTGCGGTTACTTCAGAATATCGCGAACGGATCAGGGCTGGACTTCTGTATCATTGGGGCATTTGAGGGATATCCGGATCGAAGGAACTTTGCCGTGGCACAGCGTATCTTCCGCTATCATGCAGACCATGAACATATCTATGGGCATCTCGCTTCCATGGCAGAAGTCATTTTGATCAAACCGTCAGTGGCTGGGTCGGGAAGGGAATATCTAGGATTGTTCAAAATGTTAAAAGAAGCTCACATACTGTTTGATGTCATCGTGGAAGAACAGATTGCAGCCATGGCGCATAAACTCGCCGCAGTGAAGGTAGTCATCTTGCCCGGGTTGCAACGTCCTGAGCCACTACCATTAGAAGCATTGAAAGAAGTGCAAAGTCAGGGAGTAGCGCTGCTTGCTACAGGCAATGCCTTCAAGAATGATGCGGAATGTTTGCAGGAATGGTTTGGGGCTGTCCACTCAGGGGATGTTGATATGCTGCCTGCCGCCTACTTGCATGTAGGTGACAACGATCTCTTTCCCAGTCTGAAGGATCGGGAGTGGATTACGGTCAGCGGCGGTTTTTCGCGGATGCAGTTCAATCCATCGCATACGGAGCGATATATGCCGTATATTGAACCAGCCTCTTTTGGTCCACCGGAGCGGGCCTATGGTCATCAGATGGGAAAGAGTTACGGATTGGGGATCACCCAATATGCAGATCGTGGGGCAGGCATATATTACGGTTGGAATCCAGGTGCGTTGTATTACAAACACGGTTTCGAAGATCACAAACATGCAGTGACGGATATCCTCGATCGGTTCATTGGAGAACGCTCATTGAGAACAGACCTTCCAGCCAGTGTAGAGCTGTTCCTGAACCGGATGGAAGATGGCAACCTGTTGGTTCAGCTATTGAACTTGTCCGGTTTCAATGGCACGACATATATGGAAGCGTTACCGCTATACGACCTTGTAATTGAACTTAACAACATCGGCACATCCATACATGCGTACTCCCTGTGTTCGTCCAAGGCTGTTCCCATCAAGCAAGAGGGAAGTGTAACAAGGATTAGCCTCCCTAGGTTGGCACGGTATGAGGCCATTGTAATCGACATGGATCATGCCTCGAAGAGAGAGGTGACGTAGATCGATGAACACCCAGCTAAAGACGATAAGCCGCTCAAGTGGCAAGTTGGAATCTGGCAGTCTGCTATCGCGCATGTACAAACACCGGATGATATATTTACTTATTCTACCGGGGCTGTTGTACTTCTTATTATTCAAAGTCGTTCCCCTCTGGGGACTGCTGCTCGCCTTTCAGGATTACAATCCATTCCTTGGATTTGCGAGCAGTGAATGGGTGGGATTTAAGCATTTCAATGAACTGTTTGGCAGTTCCAACTTCTATATCATGCTGCGCAATACACTCGCCATCAATCTGATCGCGCTGGTGTTCCATTTCCCATTGCCGATCCTGATGGCGCTAATGCTGAATGAAATCCGGCATGAGACGTTCAAACGCATCAATCAATCCATTGTATATTTACCGCATTTTCTGTCATGGGTCGTTGTTGCAAGCATGACGTTTTTCCTGCTCTCCACCGACGTCGGCATCGTGAACAAACTGATTGCGCAGAGTGGGAAAGACACGATTTCGTTTTTATCCGAACCGAATTATTTTTGGGGTTTACTTACCGCTCAGAGCATGTGGAAGGAAGCTGGTTGGGGGACGATCATTTTCCTTGCTGCGATGGCGGGGGTCGATCCTCAGCGTTACGAAGCTGCGGTTGTGGATGGAGCCGGACGTTTCCGGCAGATCTGGCATATTACCTTGCCGGCCATTCGGCCAACAATTATCATCTTGCTCATTCTACGCCTTGGGAGCATGGCGGATACCGGTTTTGAACAGATCCTGCTGATGATGAACCCCTTGGTGCGCTCGGTAGGGGAGGTATTCGATACCTACTCCTACACGTATGGCATATTGCAAGGCAAGATCAGCATCGGAGTAACCGTAGGACTGTTCAAAGGACTGGTCGGATTGTTCCTGATTGTGGCTGCCAACAAAATTGTGAAAAGACTTGGACATGAGGGAATCTATTAACCCGGAGGGTCGTTGTTCTTTTTGGACAGGAGGATAAGAAATGAGCTTTGTTGTGCAGAAAAAAGGTCTGACACTCTTTGACTGGATTAATTACAGCCTGGTTGCCTTGATCTCGCTAGCCTGCATTTTCCCGTTTCTGTACGTGTTCAGCGTATCGTTTACCGATCCGAAGGTGTATGTGCCGCTGAAGTTTTATCTTTTCCCGGAAAAATGGTCGCTGGAGTCGTATCGTTACATTTTATCAACGAATAGCTTCCTGAACGCTTTCAAAAGCACGTTGTTTATTACGGTGGTTGGCACCATACTGAATATTATCGTATCCTTCACGATGGCCTATGGTTTAACGAAGAAGTCGTTGCCCGGTCATAAGTGGATCATGGGGCTGGTCATTTTCACCTTGGTGTTCAGTGCCGGCATTATTCCCAACTACTTGCTTGTTAAGGAATTGGGGCTGTTGAACTCATATTGGTCCATGATTCTGCCTGGACTGACGAATGCATGGAGCCTGATTGTGATTAAAAGCTTTCTCGAATCGCTGCCCTCCGAATTGGAGGATGCGGCACAGATTGACGGATGCAGTGACCTGACGGCCTTCATCCGCATCATAATCCCGTTATCGATGCCAGCCATCGCGACGTTTACGTTGTTCTTCGCAGTGGGACACTGGAACGCCTATTTTAATGCACTCATCTATCTATCCGATTCTAGCAAATGGACACTTCAGCTGCTTATCAAAACTCTTGTAATCGATTCGAATTCGGTCGCCGTGGCTCAGGCGGGAGCCAGTGACGAAAGTGTTGTGCCGCAGGAGACGATTCGAATGGCTTCCATTGTACTGGCGATGGTACCGATCCTGATCGTATATCCATTTTTACAGAAACACTTTGCCAAAGGGGTCATGATTGGTTCGGTCAAAGGGTGACAGTTACAAAGTGAATAAACAAAATGTTTATCAAATGAATATGCAAACGCTTACTAAAGGATTTTAGGGAGGAAAATAACCATGCAAAAGCTCAATAAACGATGGACGACTTGGCTCTGTATTCTTTTGACCGTTTCCATGCTTGCCGGGTGCAGTGGATCGGGAGAAGCCACTAATCCAGGTACAGGGGAATCTGGGGGAGATCAGACGCTGAATATCAAGATGTTTGCAGGCTTATACAATGAGATTCCCGATATGGACAATGAATATTGGACCGAATGGGAGAAACGAACGAACGCCAAGTTGGACATCGAATGGGTACCGTCGGGAGATCTGGATACGAAGCTGGATCTGCTGCTCGCTTCGGGTGATCTGCCCGAAGTGGTGGCCTACCAGAATCAGATTCGTCCAACTCTGATTACTGCCATTCAAAATGGTGCGTTCTGGGATTTGACGCCGTTCCTTGGAGATCTCAGCGAATATCCGAATCTGAAGGAGAATCTGGCACCCGATGCCCTGAAGTATCTGACAGTCGATGGAGGAATCTATGCGGTGCCGCGTTCCCGCTCTCGTATTGATGGAGGGCTGAAGATTCGGGAGGACTGGCTGAAGAAGCTGAATCTGCCGATTCCCAAGACATTCGAAGAGTACAGGGAAGTCCTGAAAAAGATCGTTGATAGTGACATGGATGGCAACGGGAATAAGGATACCGTCGGCTTATTGTTCATCAACAATCCACCAGCAATGTTCCAGGCGGGATTCGGAGCTTATAATCCTACCTATGATAATGACGGCGGGTTGATGAGCCCCGGCTTAACACCTCAGTATATCGAGATGATTGAATGGTTCCGTGAATTGTATGCGGATGGATTGTTATCAAAAGAGTATGCCGTCATGAAAGAGAGCCAGGCTGAGGAACTCTTCAAGACCAATCGGGCCGCTTCCTACGGACGTCCAATCTGGTGGGATCACGAATGGGAGCAGGCCATGAAGAAATCCGGCCAACCGGATGCGAAGATTCTGAATCTGTCCCTGACGGGTCCTCATGGAGATGCGGCAGTCGGGCTGGAAACGGGCGTAGCGGGTGGATTCTATATTTCGAAAAAGGTGCCGGAAGAGAAGGTGAAGCAGCTTCTGAAGTATTTTGACATGACGGCTTCTCAGGAGATGACGGATTTCTCTTACTATGGAATTGAAGGTGTTCATTATACAGAACAGGACGGTCAGAAGGTTCTGACGGAACAGGGCGTTAAGGAAGTGAATACGACCAGCAAAGGGGCGGGTGTGCTCGCTTACGCCAAATGGGGCAAGGTCATCAGTGCTTCTGGTGACAAGGCTTATAATGATGCCAAAATCAAGGAAGTCGAGAACTTTGATGAGATAGGCAAGATTGATTTCTATCGCGTCATCACTTCAGAAGCATGGAGAGAAACGTGGCCTAAATACGCAGACGAATACAGTTCCATGCTAACCCGGACGATTGTCGGTCAAACCAGTGTGGAACAACTCAGAGCCTATGTAGACCAATTGAATAATCAGCCTGACATCAAGCAGGCGTACCAGGAAATGGCCAAAGCGTATGATCAATTCAATCAACCTACAATAACGGAATAGAGGAGAAGCGATGAAGAGCCCAATAACTGAGCAGGAACATCGTCCCTGGTGGCAGCAGCCGCTACGTATCATCCAGCCGAATATGCAGGTCAAGGATACGGCTAAGATTAATCCCGAAAAACTTGCGGATCAGATCATGGAGATGGGCGCCAATGCGATGGTGTTCAATACCGGTGGGATCTATGCCTGGTATTCATCCCAAGTGAAATTTCATGTGCATAATGACTATTTGCCTCATGACAGTGATCTGCTGCGGGAGTTGATCGACAGTTGTCATCAGCGGGGAATTCGATTTATCGCCCGCTTTGATTTCAGCAAGGCAGAGGACTCCGTCTATCTTCAGCGGCCCCAATGGTTTGCACGTAAGGAAGGAGGGCAACCGGACATTATTGGGGCTACACGCCCGGGTGATTGGCCGCTTCTCATGTCGACCTGCATTAACGGGGGTTATCGGAACGAGGAATTGGCTGTTCCAGTCATTCGGGAGGCGCTGGAACGTTATGAGATCGACGGTGTTTTCTTTAACGCCCCCGGATATGTCTTCTGCCAATGCTCCAAATGTCAGGAGAAATACAAAGGTCTATATGGTGCGGATCTGCCTGGAACGTCTGCTGAACGCGAGCCTGATTTTGCTGCACGTTGCTTCGATGATAATCTGGGACGGATGTATCAGGAGATCAAGACTGTCCGACCTGAAGTACCAATGATTCTGTACTATAATCTGCACCGGGATCATCTGGAGAAGAGGGTTTCCATTACGGATATGCTCTGCACGGAGCCACAGGATGTCCTGTCACTGGGACATACGCGCATACCGGAATTTTGGCAGCCGGCGCTCAGTATCAAAGTAGGGCGCTCCGTTCCTGGACGTCCGGATCCCTTCGGCATCATTCATTCCTGTCCGGGGATGGACTGGCGCCACACGGGGCTTCCACCAGCCGAGTACCGGTTCTGGCTCTCACAGATTCCGGCCAATGGAGGCCAACTCTGGCACTCCCTGACCGGAATTCCGGAGACGATTACGGATAAGCGAATCTTGCGTACGGTGAGAGAAGTCAACATGGATGCGGCAAAACTTGCTTCATATATGGACGGTGCTCAGCCAATATGTCAGGTAGCATTACTATGGAACGCGGATCGTTCTGCGGAAGGTCTGGCTGAAGCGCTGATTCATAAGCAAATTCCGTTTGAGATAATTCTGCCGGAACAGTTGGCAAGCGTGGATCTGCATCGGTACCAGGTCATTCTTTTGCCTGAAGGATGTACGTATCCGCCTGATTTTGCCAAATCGTTACATGAATATGTGAGTCAAGGAGGGAGTGTGTTTGCAGAAGGGCAGTTGCCCATGGAAGAAAAGCAGAGCAAGTCCCTTTTGGCTGATCTGTTCGGTATTGCCGGGGAAATGCAGGAAAGCGAGTATTTATTCGCTTCTTACTTGCGCTTCGAATCTTCGGCACCTGCAGGCAAAGACACATCTAAAGGCACGAACCCATTGCAGCGTGAACTGGAAGAGACCGAACTTATCCCCCATCGCGGCAAGGTAATGTACTGCCAACCGATCGATACAGACGTACAGGTATTGGCAACATTGGTGCCTCCATTTTCTCCCTTGGAAAGTGTGGGCGCACCTCCTGAACGGGCTTCACTGGCTGTAAAGCAGACGGATCTGCCGCTGGCACTGCTTCGTACACTTGGAGGGGGGAAGGCGTGTTATTTACCTTTTTCGCTTAGCAGTCTAATCCAGGAATTTAAGCTGGAGGAACATTTCAGACTCTTCGCTAACGCCGTAGACCTTTTGCTGGATGGAAAGGCACTGGTATCTGTGACAGCCATTCCGGGACTACAATTAACAGTTTTTCGCAAAGACGACGAGCTGCTTATTCATCTGGTCAACGGAGCAGGGCGCAGACCCTTGTCTTCCGTCCTTCCGCTCCATGATATTGAGATTACGGTGGGCTCTGTTGAGGGGGGGCCAGCAGGAGAAGCGGAAGCCTTAATTACCGGAAATCTTCTGAAAACGGAATGGGTTGAAGGTGAATTGAAAATAAACGTTCCCCGACTTGATGTTTGGGAGTGTATCCGCATACCGCTCTTGATATAATGAACCCTAATAGTTGAGGGTAATGAGCATAAGGCAGCACACGGGGGTGATTACATGAGACGTATCATGCATACCGTCCGATCCATATTGGATCGCTGGTTCGCAACGAATGGGTATTTGAAAAGGCTGATCTGGCTGGGCTGCATGTCGGTGGTCATTCCGGTAGTGCTTGCCGGGAGTGCGTATTATCATTTCTCCATGATCAAGTTGACCGGTCAGTTTCAGGATAACAACATGGCCTCTCTTAATTTGCTCAAAGACCGGGTCGAGAATATTCTGACCAATATTGAGCATGAATCGATGCAGCTCGCCAGTGGTCCCTTAATGCGTAACGCACTGGGGAATGCCAATTATGAGAGCGATTACTTTCTGCATCTAGATCTGCTGGAGTTGTTTCAACTTCACAAAAACACCAATAATCTGATTGAAGAAATGATCTATTTTGACGGCAGAACGGATATGGTTTTATCCCATTACTATGGATTGGTCCCGTTGGTAGATTACCGAGAGAAGCAAGATATGAAGGTCGCGCTTGAAGGAAGCCAAGGGGCAGGATGGATGTATCTGCCTGGGTCCGGAGAGGCGGGTTATATCTCCTATGTCAGACAACTGCCGATCATGGGTCAGGGGCCACCCAGTGGTGTGATCATTCTGCAGATGAAAGAACAGGCATTGCGAAGTCTGCTACGAAGTTATTCCGTTAGTCTGGAAGATCAGTCCCTGGCAATCTTGAATTCAGATCAACGAATTATTTTGCATACAGACGGACCCAAGGCAATTGGTACAGCGGCGTCTGATGATGCCATATTACAGCAGATTGCGTATCTGAAGGGGAGGGAAAGGTCAGGGCATGACGTACTGAAGGGGGAACAGGGTAATGAGCTTGTGGCCTACGTGGGAGCATCCATGGGAAGAACCTATGTGTCCCAGTTGCCCGAGCGGGAGATGATTGCCCAGTTGAACTGGATTCGCGTATTAATCCTGATCTGTGTGTCGATCTTTGTGTTCGTTGGACTACTGCTTACCTGGTTCAGCTCACGGCTGGCCTATAATCCAATTCAACAGTTACTGCGTTACGGAGAACATCTGCGCAGAAATGGCCAGGAATCAGCCCCCAAAGGGAACGAAATTGAATATATCAGGTCTTCACTTAGTTATCTCAACGACCAGACGGAGAAGCTTAACCGTTATATTGAGGGCATACAACCTGATTTGCGTGATCGTTTCTTCCAGAAGCTCTTGCAATTCAGCGGTTCATGGAGAGGCACTCCGTTTGCAGAGGAATGCGCCAGACATGATGTTTCAACCGAAGGACAGTACATTGTGCTGGTGGTGAAAGTAGAGAATCTGGTGAAGAAGAAACGTTTTTTACCAAGTGAAGGTCCCGTTATTGTTTTCGCTTTGAAAAATGTAATGGATGAACTTCTCAGTCAGAATGATGATCTTAGAGGATACGTGGTGGATAAAAATGATAGTGACTCCGTAGCGATATTACACTTTGATGCAGAGATGTCTTCTGTTGATATAAGGCAGAGGGTATGTCGCTATGCAGAGGATATTCATGACGCTCTGAATCAGTACCTCTCCTTCTCTGCTACGGTTGGTGTGGGCCGGTCAGTTCAACTTGAAACTGTAGCAGAGTCGTTCAGGGAAGCACAGCTTGCGCTGCAATACCGATTATTTGACGATGCGGAGAATGTCCTGTTCTACGAAGATATTGTAGCGATCGAGCGAAATCCGGTGTTTATGTATCCGCGAGAGATGGAGACGGAGATGATGGAGTCATTATGGAATGGTACCCTTTCCGAAGCTGAAGATGTACTTCACAGGTTCTCCAAAAGGGTCCGTGGTTCCGAATCGTATACAATCATGATCCAGGGCTACCACATGCTGTTGTCGGCTATTATTCAATATATGGAAACGAAAGGACCAGGCATGCTTGAACGTCTTGGTGGGAATCTGTTCGATCAGTTGCAGGAGAATCAGACGTCACGAGAGATGCATGATTGGTTTATGGGTGTGTTGTTTCCGCTATGCATAGAGATCAGTCAAGATCTCCGTACACATTCATCCCGTCATATTGTGCAGCGTGTATGCGAGCACCTTAACCTTCAGCCTGAAGGAGTCCAATCCCTCTCGGATTGTGCGGAACTCGTGAACGTCAGTCCATCCTATCTGAGCAGGCTCTTCAAGAAGGAGATGGGAGTATCCTTTATCGAATATCTGATGAATATGAAAGTGCAAAAAGCAAAGCAACTGCTAAAGGACACCGATTGTACCATAACGGAAATTGCGGAAAAGGTAGGCTATTCTGAACGTAATTTGAACCGTGCGTTTCAACGTTTTGTTCATATGTCCCCGAACCAATACCGCATGTCAGTTCGCTAGATTTGGAGACAAAAGATAGACGGCGGGGTACGAAAGCTTTAACATACAGATATAGCTATCTATCTCAGAACAAGCACCTCACAAAACTTAGAGAAATAGGGAGGAAACCTGCGATGACAAATACAGCGAAGGCACCTGGAGAGACGAAAGTTGGCTTTATTGGTACAGGCGTGATGGGTAAAAGCATGGCTGGGCACATCCAGCAAGCAGGATACCCGTTGCACGTCTACACGCGAACCGCTGCCAAAGCGGAAGCGTTGGTGAAAGAAGGTGCCGTATGGCATGACACACCAGGCAAACTGGCTGCCGCGTGTGATGTCATCATCACAATGGTGGGTTATCCAAAAGATGTGGAGGAGATTTATCTCGGTGAGGATGGTCTCGTAGCCAATGCCAAACCGGGTTCATATCTGATTGATATGACAACATCCAGTCCACTACTGGCTGCACGAATCTTTGAAGCTGCTGAAGCCAAAGGACTGCATGCACTGGACGCGCCTGTGTCGGGCGGCGATATCGGAGCGCAGAACGCCAAGTTGTCCATTATGGTTGGGGGTAGTTCGGAGGCCTTTGAAGCCGTTCGTCCGTTGTTTGAGCAGATGGGCACCAACATTGTACTGCAAGGCAACGCAGGAGCCGGACAGCATACCAAAATGTGCAACCAGATTGCCATTGCCTCTGGCATGATGGGCGTATGCGAAGCACTTGCCTATGCCAAGACGTCTGGTCTGGACGCAGAGACCGTGCTGAAGAGCATTGCTACCGGTGCAGCCGGAAGCTGGTCGCTCAGTAATCTCGGTCCGCGCATGATCGCAGGCGATTATGAGCCTGGATTCTATGTGAAACATTTTATCAAAGACATGGGAATTGCACTGGAGTCTGCAAAAGCGATGGGCATGAAAACGCCTGGGCTGGCTCTGGCCGAATCCCTGTATCAGGAAATAGCGAATAATGGTCTGGATGAGAAAGGTACACAGGTGCTCTACACCTATTATCTACAGGCTTAACATCCAAGAGAACAGCAGCGTAATTCTTTTTCGATTCAGAAAAGATTGCGCTGTTTTTTCGATTTCCGGCCTGTTTATGCGTCTAAAGTCACAAAATTGGTTAAATGTTCATATGTACTTTGCATAATGGAGAGATTTTGATCGTTTTCCCTTTATTTTTACCCCGCTTTATCCGACATAAGTAATAGAAGTTTACATAATGAATGTGTCAAAGGATGTTAATCCTCCTGTAATGGTCACCCGTAACCCACACTATAATAGAACGGAGCTTGCCCATGTTCAAGAAAATCCTGTCTCTGTTCAAGACACAACCAGAGCTTGCGAACCAGATTAAAGCCTCCGCTTCAGCGTTACCAGCGACGACAACCATTCCCCCGCGTATGGTCCGAAGTAAGCGCAAGAAAAAAGCGGAAGGGGATTGGACACGTCAGCCGGAGGAGCCTAGTACAGCAGATCAGCTAATAGGTCTCCCAAGTGAATATAAAGTGCTGAACGACTTACTTGTTACCAATCCGAAGTCACGCTCCGGTTATTCGCAGATTGATCATGTCGTGATCGGTCCGCGGGCAATCTTCGTCATCGAAACCCGGAATCTGACGACAGGTGAGATCCGCGGCGGCCGAAGAGAAGCCAATTGGTCGGTCAGCAGCAGCCGGGTCAAAATGTACAATCCGCTCATGCAGCATCGTGCCCATGTTGAAGCGATTCATGCACACCTCGGAGATTACAAAAGAGTACGTCTCGTCTCCATGGTCACCTTCACGAACCGTTGCCGCATCAGTGTTGATCCTGCTGTGAGATATGTGAATTCGGATGAATTAATCATCTACGACCATGAATTGGTAGAGACCATTCAGCGCAAGACAGAACGACTGGAGACTGAAGTTCCCGAGACAGTCTTTCAAGAGAAGGATATTCAGGCGATCTACGCTCTGCTCTCATCGGTCAATTCCACGGATCCTCAGATTCGGTCAGAACACATGGAGAAGGCCAAAGGTATCAAATAATCTTGCTTCACGAACACTGTTGTCCATATGGGCGACAGTGTTTTTGTGTTGCGGTGGTAGTTCATACACGGGTAGTAAAAGGCTTTAGACACAGGTATATCGTCGTATACAACCGATTTTCTACTTGTGATAGAATGTAGACCATGTCCAATTGTGAATCAAGCATGTTATCTGAAAGGATATTGTTGTAAGTTATACAACCGATAAGGGGAAGATCATACGATGAAATGGAATAATACGATAAAGACGTTCACCGTTATGTTCAGTTTGGCAGCGATTTTGACAGCTTGTGGTGGTGGAGCTAAAGAGGCGTCATCGCCGGAGTCTGCTACGGGTACAGAAGTTACTTCGTCGGAGACAAGCAGTCCCAATACGACCGTCACAGAAACAGCAGCATCCGGTTCTAATGGTAGTGAGCAGACAGGTTCAGCTACAGAAGAATCTTCTTCAGCTGACGACGGCAAGATTGGAAAGGATTCCACACTGGAAGAGTTGAAGCAGCAGTATGCCGATAAGCTTGGTTATATCCGTATCCCGCTTACGGATCATCCCGTACGTCGGGTCAGTGAGGAAGGTTCCAAAAATATTAATGTGGCCAACTATAGTGATACCGTTGTGGACATGAATGCGGAGGTACCGATTCATTCCGATTCGCAGCGGTTGATTGATGATGCCTTTCCTTTTTTCACAACTGTACAAGCACCTGACGAATCTTATGTAACCTGGGAAGAAGCAACGAATCTGGAACGTGCCATGGTGAAAACGCTGTTTATCGCCCGTGAAGGTCTGCTGATTACCGAAGATGCGATGAAAAATAAGGATTTCAGCAGTACATCGTTCCAGGATTCCAAGGATTTCTTCAGCATTACAGCGAAATTTGAATCCATGGCACCTGTTGCACAGCATCCTTATGACATCACATTGACTACACTATACGACAAGGCCCGCACGTCGTGGGGCAAGCTTGCAGAGATGGACCCGGAGCAGGATGAAGCGGCGTTTGCTGAGATGTATAAGACGACGAGAACCGATGCCAATAATGCGATGGGATTGCTTAATGTTGTGTTGTCTACAAATGAGGAAGAACGGATCAAAGAGATCTACGGGGAATAAAATAGCCTGATAGAGTTAATCTGGAGAATCCTGGTTACATGTCTGGGTCACAATGCCTTCAAACTCTGACTACCGATTGAAGCGGGGTCAGGGTTTTTCTGGTTTTTTCCAATAGGGGTATGATATGTTTTTAAAAGTAAAACATGTACGGAATAGGTGAGGTGCGTGTGCAAGATGTGGTGGATGAACTTTTGTAAACGCTTTAAATTCAAAACAAAGCTAATCTTGTTTTTATCTGCGGCAACGGTCCTAATCTCGGGAACCACAGGGTTAATCACCTATCGCATCCATATCGACCTGTTCAATGAAGAGGTCAGTCGCCAGTATAGCCTTACAGCTGAGCAGATTCTTGCACGTCTGGATTCTCGGGTACACGACATGTACAAAGTCACCGATTATATCACACTGAATCCCTCCGTGAAAAATGCCATCAAAGCACAGACCTCAGGCATCTCGTCCTATGATCAGATGAAGCTGGAAGATGAACTGGATGATCAGTTGTATCAGGTAAGGCTGGATGCACCGGAGATCATGGGGCTCCGCATATATGATCTGAAGGAAAACATATTTAATCTCGGCGCCTTTGCTGGCTCGTTTCAACAGATGGACCCTTCCTATCTTGCAGAAATGGTTCATAGACTGGAAGGAACGGGCGGCGAATATGGTTGGAATCGTTTGGGACCGGATGCCTTCTTGCAGGAGGAACAATCCAATTGGATTCTGGCGGGACGATTAATGCGGTCTGTTGATCTGGAGACCTATGGCGTCATGTTAATTCTGTTTAACACCTCGTTGTTCGAATCTTATCTCAAAGATCTGCGACTGAATGAGGAAGTGGCTGTCTACTTGTTTGACGCAGATGGTGAGCTTCTATATGCCTTTCATAATCAGGATGCAGATCCACCACCGCTTACCGAGCTAAGCCTAGGAGCGACCGAGATCAGGGACGAGCAGGGAACAACCCACTTGTATACGAAACAAACGTCAGACAAAGCGGGCTTTACGTTGGTCAGCAAGGTCTCACTCGCTCAGATTCAGAACAAGGGAAAGATCATTCTAAAAGTTGCCGTGTTCTCTGCGTTAGCCAGCGTATTATGCTCATGGCTTATCATTACCGTAATTAGCGGCAGACTGTTGCGTCCGCTTGCGAGCCTGGTCAACGCGATGAAAAGAGTCCGTGATGGACAGTTCGATACACGGGTAAGGATTGAGTCCCGGGATGAGCTCGGCTTCATCGGTGAACGATTCAATGCAATGGCGTCTCGGATTGATACGCTGATCCATGAAGTGTATGAACGGGAACTCAGTGAAAAAGAAGCCGAACTCAAAGCCATTCAGGCCCAGCTGAATCCCCATTTTCTGTTTAACACACTCAGCATGTTTTTCTGGAAGTTCTATATGCTTGGCGATGAGAAATCGGCTCGCCTGGTCACTGCATTGTCGGAGATGCTGCAGTATACGCTGGAGCCCGTGCAGCGACTAACGACCGTGCAGGATGAGATGAAGCAAATGGATCATTACCTGCAGATTCAGCAGGCTCGGTATCAGGAAGCTTTGTCGATTACAATTACCGTTCCTGATGAATTGCTTCGCTGTCAGGTGATCCGACTGTTGCTTCAGCCCATCGTGGAGAATGTTTTTGTTCATGCCTTCTCGGACAAAAGGAACAACCGCCATCTGGAGATTCGTGGCTCGCGGCAAAACGGACATGAGGGAGAGCCGGATCTGCTCATCATTGAAATCTCAGATAACGGCTGCGGCATGCACGCATCGGTCATTGAACGCATTATGACGCCAGTGGCACATGTGGATGAGGAACGTCAGCACATTGGCATGCGGAGTGTACTTCGAAGAATTGAGTTGATTCATGGCGAACCTTACGGTGTACAGATCGAGTCGACTGTGGGTGAGGGTACGCTGGTGCGTCTTCGTTTGCCTTATCAGATTGGTGAGGGACTCATGCCGGGAAATTCAGATGACTGAGAGGAGTAGGTTTTGTGAATGGACGTATGCTCGTGGTGGATGATGAAGCATTATTTCGTCAGGGGTTGATTCATCTGGTTCGTAATAACCCCCTCGGCTGGGAGGTCGTTGGGGAAGCGGCCGATGGAGAAGAAGCGATACAGGCTGTACACAGCTGCACACCAGATCTCATCATTACGGACATCAACATGCCTGTGATGGATGGTCTGGACCTTGCCGAACGCATACACGAGAGTGGACTGGACATTATGATTATCATTTTGACCGGATACCGTGAGTTCGAATATGCACAGCGTGCCATCCGTTATGGGGCGATTGAATTTTTGTTGAAGCCGTTCTCGCTCGATGAAGCATGTCAGGTGTTGCAAAAGGCACATGAACGATATCGCCGGAAACAGTCTGACATTCGGATCAGGGAACAATACAGCCAGGTGGACCGTACTGAGAGACTGCGAGAGGAACTGACTTCACTGGTGCTCCATCATCAATTCGGAGCGATAATGAATCGGATTGAGATATTGCTGGAAGAAGTATCCGGGATGAGCTTGTCGCAAGGCAAAGCGGAGATTCATATGCTTATGAAGGTCATGACGGACTTGCTGGTACAACAGCTTCAGCCTCAGGAATCCGGTGGGATGGACTCAACTTCCCCAGATCCACTACTCTGGATTCATACCATTCCTGAAGTCATCGCTTGGGCCCGTTGCAAGAGTGAAGAGTGGGTGGATATGCTGATGCGACTAACTCAGGAACAGCAGGATCATGTCGTTACACGAGTTATGCAGTATATTGAAATGAACTATTCCAGCACCTGCACGTTGCAGGCCGTGGCTGCCCATGTTCATGTGACACCCAACTACTTGAGCCATTTGTTTAAAAAAGAGACAGGACAAGGCTTCAGCCAATATGTCAGCAAGCGCCGAATTGATAAGGCTAAGCTGCTGCTGCACAGCACTCGGCAGAGCATGGCAGATATAGCGGAACTGACCGGGTTCGATAACTCCAGTTATTTTACAACCGTATTCAAACAGATGACGGGGGTATCGCCCCGCGAATATCGCAAGCAAGTAGCCAAGTGAAGTGCCCGGATTAGTGATGTAGCAATCCCTCTTGAACGGCTGCAGGGTCAACCCCACCATGTGGGGTTATTTTTGCGTAGAAAATTATAAAAGGATCGTTAAATAACAAATGTTTACGCTTACATTTTTATCTAAAATACAACTATAGGACATCAACAGCAGAGAGGAGTGATGGATGTGAAAGGGGAACTGACCGCAGGTCCGCCGTCTGGATTGCAACCGCCGGACAGTGAGATGAAGCATCGGATTCGGCAACAGCGACTGCGACGATTCAAGATGAATATTCCGTTAATCTTGATGTTTGTGCCAGTGATTATGTTCTATCTTACCTTTCGTTATGCACCCATCGGAGGTCTGGTCATGGCCTTCAAGGATTATAACTTCTATGACGGTCTATGGGACAGTCCATGGGTGGGCTTTCAGCATTTTCAGACACTGTTCAGCGATCCGCGCACGGTGGAGATTATTCGCAACACCTTGTTCCTCAGTCTCTTAAGCATTATTATCGGATTTCCCATTCCGATCATTTTGGCCATCATGCTCAATGAAGTGCGAAACATGGCATTCAAGCGAACGGTACAGACGGTAGTCTATATGCCACATTTCTTCTCCTGGGTCATCATTGCGATGATGATCATGACGGTCTTCTCTTTGGAAAATGGGATCGTAAACCGCTGGGTTGAGGCCTGGACGGGAGCGCCTTATCCCTTCATGTACAACAAGGGCTCATGGGTTGCGGTATTTGTCGGCTCAGGGATCTGGAAAGACATGGGCTTCAATGCCATCATTTTTCTCGCGGCACTAACGACCATTGATCCGAGCCAGTATGAGGCTGCACAGATGGATGGAGCCAGCAAAATACGTCAGATCTGGCATGTCACCCTGCCCGGTATACGCTCCACCATTATTCTCCTGCTTATCCTGTCGATGGGAAGAGTGATGGAGGTCGGATTCGATCAGGTGTACATGCTTCAGAATTCCAATGTCAACGAAATAGCGGATGTCATCAGTACGTATATCTACCGCACCGGTCTTCAGGGAGCACAGTTCAGCCTGACAACGGCGATGGGATTGTTCGAATCCCTGGTTGCATTTATTCTCATTTTCAGTGCCAATTATATCGCACGTCGATTTAACGAAGGTTTGTGGTAGGGAGGGAGAGCAACATGAGAAAAACCAAAGGTGAAAAAGTCTTTTACCTAATCAATTATGTATTGTTGTCACTGGTTGCCATCAGCTGTATCCTGCCCTTACTGAACATCGTTGCCTTGTCATTTAGTGATGCGAGAGCGGTCGTTTCAGGTCAAGTGGGGTTATGGCCCGTCGATTTCACCTGGTTCTCCTACCACAGCCTAATTACGGGAACACCAATTCTGAATGCATTCTGGAATAGTGTGGAGATCACATTGATCGGTACAGGGCTGAGCATGGCGGTGACGATTATGGCGGCATATCCCCTGTCACGCAGACATTTTTACCACCGGCGCTTTTTTACGATGGCGATGGTATTCACGATGATTTTTAACGGTGGACTCATTCCAACGTACTTGGTCGTGCAAAATCTCGGTCTTGTGAACAGTTACGGTGCGCTTTGGCTACCGGGCCTGGTGAGCACGTATAACATGCTGATCATGCGATCTTATTTTGAAAATCTCCCGGGAGAAGTAGACGAGGCCGCGCGCATCGATGGTTGTGGTGAACTGGGGCTTTTGTTCCGAATCGTGTTGCCATTATCCAAACCTTTATTGGCGACTATTGCCCTCTTTTACGGCGTAGGTTACTGGAATTCGTTCATGAGTGTGATGATTTATATCAATGATACGTCCAAATACAACATGACCGTGCTCGTCCAGAATATGATTATGTCCAATCTGAATGTACAGGATTTTACCGATCCAACGATGATATCGAATCTGACCCCGGAAGGCATCCGGGCAGCGGCTGTCATTGTGATGGTCATACCCATTTTGGCGGTGTATCCGTTCTTGCAGAAGTACTTCGTTAAAGGGGTCATGCTTGGATCAATTAAAGGTTAAGGCAGGCTGCAGGTTAACCCGCATGGGTTCATATTACAGGAGAGAAAGAGGGTCTTACCTATGGCATTAACGATGAAGGCATGGATGAAGTCGGGTCTCGTTCTGGGCTTGATCGGTGGTTTGCTGGCGGGATGTACAGGAGATAACGGTAGCGAACAGGGGGAAGGCGAAGGCAACAGGGGGAACATCACGTCAACGATCTATGATCGGGGCGCGGTCCCGAGCGGCATGGGTACGATCGAAGATAACATGTGGTCCAAATGGATCAACGAGAATGGGCCGGCTAATGTAAAATATACAGCAGTTCCCCGCTGGGAATCCCAGTCCAAACTTAACGTATTGTTCGCTTCTGGCAGTGCACCGGATATTATTTTTGAATTCGGTACGCCTATCCGTAACACACTGTTTAATCAGAAACAGCTGATGCCGCTGGATGAGTTGATCGAGAACTCGAGCGTGGAATACAAAGCCTTGATGGAGAAATATCCCCAGCTCAAGAAGGCCGGCATTAAAAGCGATGGTAAGCTCTATGAAGTGGGACGTATGAACGAGGTGTTTCCACTGACGAGCTTTTTCATACGGGAAGACTGGCTGGAAAAGTTGAATCTGGAGGTACCGACTAATGAGGAAGAGATGCTGGCGGTAGCCAAGGCCTTCACGGAGAATGATCCCGATGGAAACGGAGCTAAGGATACATATGGCATCGGTGGATTTCAGTTCGGCGATACAGCGGGTCTATTCCGCTATATGTACAACGCCAACTGGGTGAATGTGGAGGACAAGGAGATGGTAGTCGGTCCCAACAACATGAAGGAAGCCACAGCATTCAAACGTGCATTGTATGAAGCAGGCGTGGTGGATAAGGACTTACTGACCGACAAGGATGGGGCCAAGGCGAAGCAGGATTTCCTGAATGGAAAAATCGGTATGTACGCGGCCATGACTTCGGATTATACAGGGTTTGCAGCGAAGGAACTGGATACACTGATGCAAAATGTTCCTGAAGCTAAATTAAAGGTCATCGCTCTGCCAACCACGTCCGTAGGACAGCACACGATGGTGTGGAATAACCCGGTTCAGATGACTGCAGCTGTGAATGCGCGAGCCAAAAATCCGGAAGCAGTCATGCAATATATCGATTTTCTGACCAAAACAGAGTCAGGCCGAACCTTCAAAAATGGATTTGAAGGCACGCATTATACGTTGAACGATCAAGGCTGTCCGCGTATCTCGGATCAGGAGAAATACAAGCAGGAGATCAGCTGGGCAGGCGATTACGCCATGCTGTATAGTCGCTTGGAGGAAGGCAAATGTGGGTACACTGAAATGTTGTTCAGCGAAGAGATTCCGTCGCAGAAGGAAGGACTTCGACTGTTTAAGGAAGCGCGTGAAGTATACATGACGGATCTTCCGGTGGGAGAGGGCGTTACCCATTCGGAACATATGCCGCAGTTGCCGAAGGAACTCCAGGTGAAGCTGACCAATGTGACGACAGCCATTAACGATATCTTTACCCGTTCCATCATTGGCGGCAGCAAATATACGGTGGAACAGGCTGCTGCAGAAGCACAGCAGAAGTGGGAACAGGGCGGTGGCCCGGAGATTGAAGCATGGTACAAAGACTGGTGGAGCAAGGAAAAGGATAATGTATTGGTCTGGGACGATTTCTATGAAATCTATGAACAGCAACAGGCTGATTTTGAAAAATCGAAGTGAATTCAAGGATTCAAATCATTCATAAGATTTATAATTTTGGTGTTGGTAGAAATAAGCGCTCTGATCCCCTGATCAGAGCCTTTTTACGTGAATATTTGCCTGAAAAATGAAGTGAATAGAAAGTTCTCGCATCTCGCTTGAAACTATATCCAGAACGATGCGTATGATAAGGTATTAATTGTTTTTTAATGTAGAATATTGCCGTATTTCAGAGTATAGTTAAGGAATAATTTAACTTATATTCAATCATGATGTAGTAATGAAAATTACTGAAAATCATGAAAAGGTGGAAAGAACACCATGTATGAAACTATTGGAGGTTGAGTATGAGTTCATTTAAAGGCTGGTTAAATTCAACAAAACAAGGACTTGAAGAGCAAGTCAAAAAGTTTAAAAATAAAGATTTTATGGACGCCGTAGTAGCAGGTTGTGCACTGGTTGCTTTTGCGGATGGTTCCATTGACGAAGCCGAGAAGAACAAGATGGCCGGTTATATTAAACTGAGTCAGGAATTGAAAGTATTCGACATGGGAGAAGTGATTACACGCTTCAATCATTACGTGGCGAACTTTGAATTCTCTCCGGAGATTGGGAAGCAGGAAGCGCTGAAAGCTATTGGGAAGTTCAAATCCAAGCCGGATGTAGGCCGCGTTATTGTGGGCGTGTGCAGTGCGATTGGTTCAGCTGATGGCAACTTTGATGATCAGGAGAAAAGAGTCGTTGCCGAGATATGCAATGTGCTTGGTCTGAACCCGAGTGAATTCAATCTCTAAGTAGCTATTTTACATGTGAAGGGAGGTGAAAATCAGTGGCAAGCATTAATTTGGTCAAAGGACAGAAGATTGATTTAACCAAAGGCAATGCAGGACTTACTGAGGTGATTGCTGGTCTCGGTTGGGACCCGGTAACTGCCAAAGGGTTCTTCGGAAGAAAGAAACAAGCGGATGTCGATTGTGATGCATCGGCGATCATGTTGAATGAAGAAGGCAAGTTGGTGAAGGACTCCAACCTGGTTTGCTTCCACAACAAGCAAAGTGCATGTCGTTCGGTTATCCATTCAGGTGACAATCTAACAGGTCAGGGAGACGGTGACGACGAACAGATCAAAATGGATCTGTCCCGTATTCCTGCTGATGTTCATAAAGTATTAATCGTTGTTAATATCTACGATTGCGTCAATCGCAAACAAGATTTTGGCATGATTGAGAAGGCTTATATTCGTATTCTGGATGGTAAAAATTCCAGTGAGCTGGTGAAGTTCAATCTATCCGATAACTACACAGGTTCAACAGCGTTGATCTGTGGTGAATTGTATCGTCATGGAAGTGAATGGAAATTCTCGGCAATTGGAGAGGGTTCCCATGCGGTACATATCAACGAACTCGCTCGTAAGTACTCCTAAGTACAAGATTTAATCTAATTCGACAATAATCCTAATATTCATATGTAACGATAACTACAATAAATTATAAATAAGCGAGGATGATCAACGATGGCAATTAATCTCTCCAAAGGTCAAAAGATCGATCTGACTAAAACGAATCCAGGTCTGACTAAAATTACAGTAGGTTTGGGCTGGGATACCAACAAGTATGATGGCGGAAAAGACTTTGACCTGGACGTATCGGTATTCTGTGCCAATGCAAGCGGTAAAGTAGAAGGCGAGAAAAACTTCATCTTCTTCAACAATCCACAAAATGAAAATGGTTCTGTTGTTCACACCGGTGACAACCGTACAGGAGATGGCGATGGTGATGATGAGCAGATCAATATCGACCTGCCTAACGTACCCGCCAATGTAGAGAAAATTGCATTCGCTATCACGATCTACGAAGCTACGGAACGTAGCCAGAACTTCGGACAAGTCTCCCGTGCTTATGTGCGAATCGTCAACGAAGCAAACAACGAAGAATTGATTCGTTTCGATCTGGGAGAAGACTTCTCCATTGAAACGGGTGTAGTTGTTGGTGAATTGTATCGTCATAGCGGCGAATGGAAGTTCAGTGCCATCGGTAGTGGTTACCAGGATGGATTGGTTGGATTGACACGCGACTACGGTTTGCAATAGGACGTACAGTAAGACTTACAGGATGGGAAGAACCGTCTCCTGGACGGTTCTCCTTTTCATTTAATCACATATCTTGGAAAGGTGGAAAAACAAATGACGATCAGTCTTGCCAAAGGACAACGTATTGACCTGACTAAGACCAATCCGGGCCTTACCCGTGTTGTGGTTGGGTTAGGTTGGGATACGAACAAATATCGTGGTGGAGTCGATTTTGACCTGGACGCTTCGGCTTTTTTGCTGTATGAAGATGGAAAAGCCAAAGGTACGGATGATTTTGTTTTTTACAACAATCCAAGCGGTGGTGCGGGTTCGGTCACACATACCGGTGACAATCGTACGGGTGAGGGTGACGGCGACGATGAGCAAGTAGTCGTTGACTTCAGCAAAATCCCTGCGCACATTCACCGGATCGGGATTACGGTAACGATCTATGATGGAGATGGACGAGGGCAGAATTTTGGACAAGTCTCCAACGCTTTTGTTCGTGTTGTTGATGCTGCAAGCGATCGGGAAGTGCTTCGTTTCGACCTGGGAGAAGACTACTCCACGGAAACGGCTGTGGTGTTCTGTGAGTTTTACCGTGCAGGTGCGGACTGGAAATTCCAGGCGGTAGGTAGCGGCTTTACAGGCGGACTATCTGCTTTATGCAAACATTACGGACTGGATGCACAATAACTTGGCATAAGAAAGGTGAGTCTGCTATGGCGATTTCTGTCGTGAAAGGCCAGAAGAGTGATCTGACCAAAACCAATCCGGGCTTGTCTCGTTTAACCGTAGGCATTGGTTGGGAGGCAGCTTCCGGAGTGGAACTGGACACATCGGCATTCCTTCTGGGTTCAGACAATAAAGTAGCTGGAGATGAGGATTTTATCTTCTATAACCAGCCTACTACCTCGTTCATCACGTATATGGATGGTGGGCAGGTTGGTGGCGAGAAGAAACAGTTCGCCATTGATCTTGGCAAAATCCCTGCCCGAATGGAGAAAATCGCCTTCAGCCTGACGATTCATGACGGTGAAGCACGACGCCATCATTTTGGACAGGTTCAGCATGGTTTTCTACGGTTTGCCAATGCAGCTACAGGTCAGGAAGTGATGAGATATGATCTGGGCAGCGGTTTTACAGTGGAGACCGCGATTGTCATCGGTGAATTGTATCGCCATAACGGAGAATGGAAGTTCAATGCTATAGGATCGGGTTTTGCAGGTGGCTTGAATGCACTATGTGCCAACTTTGGTGTGGATGTGGATGGTGGATCAGATTCTGCGCCAAGCACATCAACCATACCCTCGACAGCTGCACCGACTCCACCACCCCCGGTACCCGTACCTGAGCCGACGCCTGCTCCTGTGAATTCGATCAATTTCAGCAAAATTGAATTGAAGAAGAAAGGTGACACCATTAACCTCAAGAAAAATGCAGGGGGACTTGGTGAAATCCTGATTAACCTGAACTGGAATCAACAGGGCGGCAAAGGGTTATTTGGCCGTAACAAGAGTATTGACTTGGACTTGGGCTGCCTGTTCGAGATGAAGGATGGTACACGGGATGTGATCCAGGCCTTGGGACAAACATTTGGCTCGCTGAATCGTTTTCCTTATATTGCTCTGGATGGGGATGACCGGACGGGATCAGTTAAGACGGGAGAGAATCTACGGATTAATGGTGGCCGTATCTCGGAAATTGAGCGCATCCTGGTATTTACCTACATTTATGGCGGCGTGGCCAACTGGTCTCAAGTAGACGGTGTGGTAACCATCCAACAGAAGGATGGTCCAGATATCATTGTCCGAATGAATGAATACGGAAGTCCACTCGGCATGTGCGGCATTGCCATGTTACGCAATGTGAACAATGAGACATTCAGTATTGAACGAATTGTGCAGTTCTATAATGGGCATCAGGCGTTGGACGAGGCCCATGATTGGGGAATGCAGTGGGTTGCTGGAAGAAAATAATCATTCGTATTTATTCAATCCCTCCAGATTAAGGAGGGATTGGTTTTTATGCCCCGACAGCTTGAATCAATTCAGCAGATTGGCTATTGCCAAAGGTGCGAGGAGGAGACAATCCTGAAATATTTTAACTTTTTGAGTCTGGAAGAAGAAGATACTTTATTTTTCTCTTCACCCGTCTCGTTCAATCACCGGACTTCCAAAGATTTACTGGCATATGCTGTTGGGGCTGCTTTATATATGCCCGCGACCCGCACACATATCGCGGACGACATTATAAATGGTAAGCATGAAGGTCTGACGACCATTATTATTGATCTGGAGGACGCTGTGGGTGACGACCAAGTGGAGTTTGCCGAACAGTGTCTGGTACAGCATCTAACTCAACTGATGACTTATATGGAGACAGGCATGCTCAGTCAGGATCGAATGCCTCTTCTGTTTGCTCGTGTACGTTCACCACAACAGTTGGAACGTCTGATTGATACGTTGGGAGAACTGGTATCCATGCTGACAGGCGTGGCATTGCCTAAGTTCTGTGTGGGCAATGGAAGAGCCTATTTCGACCAGATCCGCAAGTATAATCAACGGAAACCGGATCATTATCCCGTTCTTTATGGAATGCCTATATTGGAGACTGCTTCAATAATCTATCGTGAGACACGTTGGGAGACCTTGCTGGACCTTCGAAACATCCTCGATGAGAACCATGAATATGTGCTCAATGTACGCATTGGTGCGACCGATTTCTCCAGCCTGTTTGGACTACGCCGCAGCCCGGAATTGACCATATACGATATCGCCACGATCCGTGATTGCATCTCGGATATTATTAATCTGTTCGGTCGGATGGATAAGCCGTACGTGATCTCGGGTCCAGTGTGGGAATATTTTAGCCAGCGGGAGCGCGTGTTCAAGCCTCAATTACGACAGACTCCATTCGAAGAAACTCTCGGCAAATCAGGGTTGCATCTGAGAATGAAATATATTACGAACACAATGGATGGATTGATGCGTGAAGTCATGATGGACAAGGAAAATGGAATTGTAGGCAAAACGATCATTCATCCTTCTCATATCAAGCCAGTACAAGCGATGTACGTTGTTACACATGAGGAATATTCTGATGCCCAAGACATCATCGCTCGTAATGACGGTAGCCTGGGTGTGTTCAAAAGTAATTACTATAACAAAATGAATGAGATTAAACCACACTTGAGTTGGGCAAATCGAATTCTAATCCGATCACAAATATATGGGGTGTTACATGAACAGCAGCATTTTGTCGGGCTCTTGCCCAAGCACGAACAACAAGACAACTACGTTCCCAATTCTTGATCAATTCAGTCTGCATGTTCAGGTCACACATAATCCGCTGCAACTGCCACTGGAATCGTTATTTTCAATGGCTGCACGAATCAATAAGAAACGTTCTTTTCTGTTTGTAAGCAGACTGCTGGGCAAGCATATCCCGGTTAACCCGTATACCTCGCTTCTAAGCGGCGCTGCATTGGCTGTTCTGTTATATGAGCACCTGACTGAAAAGACGGAAGAGACCAAAGATCAGATCACCGAGTGGAAACGGGAAATGGTCGAAGGATTGATTGATCCCAAGCAAGCCCGGCAGGTGTACAACATGCTGTTGCAAGAAAAATTGAGTTTGCCAGAAACGATTCGTTTTGTTGGTTTTGCCGAGACAGCTACAGCGTTGGGACACAGCATGTACGAGATGTTTGCTGATCATGCTTCCTACATTCACACCACTCGCGAATATGTTCCAGCGATGCGTCCGGATATTCAATTTGAAGAAGAACATTCCCACGCGATGGCTCATCGCTGTTATGCGTTGGATCACGAAGCTTTTGCAGGAGAGGGTCCTATTGTTCTGGTGGACGATGAGATTACGACGGGCAAAACGACGTTGAATATCATTCGGGATATTCAGGCCAGATATCCCCGGAAGCAATATGTGATTGCTTCACTGCTGGACTGGCGTACGGAAGCGGACGAGAATCGATTTGCCGAACTGGAAGTTGAGCTTGGGATTACCATTACACCATTAAGCCTGTTGAAGGGTCGCATTGAAGTGGTGGGTACTCCACAGTTGGAAGCAACACCCCAAGATGAGCAGCTGTCCCATCCTGCTGTAACACTTCAGATATCTACCGTTGCCGATGCCTTCGATCAGCTTCATGCCACTTCGGAGGATGGTGAAGGTAAACGTAGCACAGCGAGCTACGTCCAGCATACGGGCAGGTTTGGTATGCAATCCCGGCATAATGGCGTATTACGTCAGGAGATTAGTCGGATTGCAGAACGACTTCGGTCGCAGCGTAAGGGAGAACGGACTTTGGTGATGGGAACAGGGGAGTTCATGTACATTCCAATGCGTATTGCTGCCGAGATGGGAGAAGGCGTGTTGTATCAATCCACGACTCGCAGTCCAATCCACACCCATCCGGCTCCAGGATATGCTGTTCGTAGTGGTGCTGGATATGCCTCACCGGAAGACGCATCTGTTCGTAACTTTATCTACAACATCGCCCCGGGACAATATGACGAGATTTTTGTTCTGCTGGAGAGACAGATGTCCGAAGAACGAATGGAACCGATGGTGAAGGTACTGGAGCAGCTGGGATGCGGACACATTCATATCGTATACTGCGGCTTGCCAGAGAAGACAGGGGACAACGAGCAATGAACTTAACTACACTTGAGCTAATCAGACAACGTGAGATTCAGTCTCCCGCGCCGATGGGCAGCTATGCTGCATCCGACGTTGTTTTCCTACTGAAGGATATCAGCCATGTGGATCTGGAAAAGGGAACAGGTGAACGGGAGCAGGCGATCCAATCCGGGGTTCATTATTCGGAGATGTTACCTGTGGAATATCAGCCCACCGCCGAATACATCGAGCTGTTTCACCAGACGTTGGAACAATCCGCTGCAAGAATTGCACTTCATACCGCCATCGTGGCTGAGAAGATCGTAGAGCGCAGGGGCCTGAATCTTGTGCTGGTATCATTGGCTCGAGCGGGAACCCCTGTTGGCATCCTGATCAAGCGTTATATTGAATTGAAATACAAGGTGACGATTCCGCATTATAGCATTTCCATTATTCGTGGCAAAGGTATGGACGAGAACGCAATTTTATATATCTTACAGCAGCATGGGCTGGAAACAGCCATTCAGTTTGTAGACGGTTGGACCGGCAAAGGGGCTATTCGCAAAGTGCTGAAAGAATCCTGTGACCAAATGGAACGGACTTATGGCGTAAACCTTGATGATGATCTTGCCGTGTTGGCCGATCCGGGGCAATGTTCAGGCACCTTTGGGACAAGAGAAGATTATCTCATTCCTAGCGCTTGTCTGAATTCCACCGTCTCCGGACTGGTGAGTCGTACAGTGCTTCGGGATGATCTGATTGGGCCGACAGATTTTCACGGAGCCAAATGGTATCGTGAATGGTCCTCTGACGATGTGTCGAACCAATACGTGGATACCATTGCACGGCATTTTCCACAGGTGATGAATCAAGTGGAACTTCGTACGGACGCCAATGTTATCGGTACTTCGGAAATCACCTGGAAAGGCTGGCAGGATATTGAGTCCATTCAGCAATCCTTTGGCATTGCTAACATCAATCTGATTAAACCTGGAATCGGAGAAACAACCCGGGTGCTACTGCGCCGGGTCCCTTGGAAGATTCTTGTGGACCGTCTGGATAATCCGGATTTGCAACATATCATGATGCTCGCCAGAGACAGAAATGTGCCGGTTGAGGTATATCCGGGATTAACCTATTCCTGTTGCGGCATTATTCAATCCCTGGGAGGTGGCGGAGAATGATGATCTACGCAAGTGATCTGGACCAGACGTTGGTGTACTCCCGTCGTGCGCTCCGTATTCCCGAAGATACACCGGGACTTGTTCCCGCAGAGTGGATTAACGGCAAGTTGTCCGCTTTTATGTCAGCATATGCACTGGAGCGTTTGCAGTCTTTGCCGCAAGATATTGTATTTATGCCTGTGACGACACGTACTGTGGAGCAGTACCGACGCATTCATATTTTTCAGACCGAATGTATTCCGAAATATGCGGTGACGAGCAATGGTGGCAACATTATTGTTGATGGTCAGGTAGACAATGAGTGGAACCTGCATATTCGCTCTTTACTTCGTCAGCAGGCAGCCACTCCCGAAGAGATTCTGGATTTATTTGACGATGTACTCAGCCCGGAATGGGTGATTAATCAGCGATTGTGTGATGAGCTGTTCTATGCACTGCTGATCGAACGTGACAAGCTTCCAATGGAGCGCATTGCTGAGAAGATTCGGGTGTTAGAGACGCTGGGATGGGAGAGTTCAATTCAGGGTCGGAAGCTCTATCTGGTGCCTTCGGCCGTGAACAAAAGAGCTGCAGTGGAGCACATTAGGCAACGCATTGGCGATGTGCCTGTGATTGCTTCGGGCGATTCCTTGCTGGATCGCTGTTTGCTGGACTTTGCGCAGCATGCCATTGCTCCATCTCATGGGGAGCTGCATGTCGAGAGACAGCGTGTACCCGAGCAGGTACCGTATCAATTTACGGAACAATTCGGTGCTTTTGCAGCAGATGAGATTCTCGATTACGTTCACCGTATCCATAACGATCAACAGATCCAGATAGACCATGCCGAGATAAGGGAGACCGTATAAATGAAAAAAATGAAGATTTACTTCAACCGTTGGTTCTCTGTAACGTATCATTATATGAATGCAATTCGGGACAATGAGGATGGGTTGGAATTTGAGATCTACGGTACTCATCCTGATCCGGGACACATGGCATTACAGGGCTGTGATGTTGCAGAAGTTGAACCGCGTGTAACGGGCCGGGAATATGTTGATTTTTGCCTCGACTTTTGCCGTCGTCATCAGATTGATGTCTTTATTCCGCGCTGGAACATGCTGGACATCAGCAGACATATCTCCTTGTTCGAAGAGATCGGTACACGGGTTATCGTATGCTCGGATACGGAATTGCTGGAACAATTGATGGAGAAAGATCGCTTCTATGAATCAGTGCGTGAGAAGGGCATTATGGAGATTCCGGATTATTTCACGGTCAGTAATGCTGCACAATTCCAGCAAGCCTATGAGGCGCTGCGTGCACGTGGACACGATGTATGCTTCAAACCATGTAATGGGGAGGGCGGCATGGGATTCCGGGTGATTAACAATGAACGTGATCCGTTGCAGGAGTTATTCGGGTATGCGCTTAACTCGATTTCATATGAAGATGCCCTGCGTGCGTTCTCTTCTGCTCCGTCCTTTCCCAATGTCATGGTGATGGAGGTGCTGGAAGGATATGAATACAGTATTGATTGTCTTTCGGATCGCGATGGGAAACTATTAACGGCTATTCCGCGTAGAAAAGAAAGAGGACGCTTACGCTTGCTCGAAGAAAATGAGGAATTACTGGCAATTGCCCGTAATGTGGCAGAGGTATATCAGATTCCTTATAATTTTAATATTCAGATGAAATATCGCAAGGATACACCGAAGCTGCTGGAGATCAATCCGCGTATGTCGGGTGGGTTGCACATGTCTTGTCTGTCCGGCGTGAACTTCCCTTATCTTGCGGTCAAGTCTGCACTTGGTCATGATATTGGACCACTTTATCCGAAGTTTGGTCTTCTGGGAAGTCATATCGAACAGCCATTTATAATCGACGTTCAGAAGGTAAGCGGAGTACATCACGTCTAGCTGAGAATTTCCCTCAACGTTGACACCTTCTGGATGGTTTTTTTACAATACGGATAAGAGGTTATTCAAAAAGTCCACTTTTGATTACGAATAATGCCTTACGGCATCATCAGCATCGAAGTTGAAATTCAGCCGAAATAAGCGGGAGGCTTACGAAGTATGTTTCCTTGGGAAACATTGTGGTTGCTCACGTAGTTTTCCTTCCTACGCTCCGCTACTTCATTTCTATCTTCATTCCATCTTCTCGGTACTGAAACCAGACTTTTTGAATATGCACTTTATGTGTTGTTACAGGCAGGAGGACAAGTAATGTTACGGAAAACGAAGATAGGTATAGGCGCATTGGTCGGTTATGGTCTCGCGGCAATCTCGAGTCCCTTTCTACCGGATGTCATCACGTGGGCGATTCCGGCACTGGCAACTGTGGTGGGGGGACTGATTCCTTCACGTTCCACGCCACGTACACAGGTCCAGGGTTCGTCATCAGCACCTGTGCCCATTACAGACATTGGAAATGAAACATCTCGCTTGAACGGTGGACAAGCGCCGAGCGCAGTGCCAGCAGGGACTATAGAAGCTTCTCCGGCACAGCCTCATTCGAGTTCCGCTCCGGCTCAACATGCGAACTCAGAACAAGCGAAGCCTTCCCGGACTGAACCAGATCCTGTATTTGATCCGGTGATTGAGTACCTGGAGGTTCTGGAGGACATGATCATCTCCGAAGGTCAGAAGAACGAGCTGGATAATGAGATCGTGGAGAAATCACTGGCGTTGTTTGCCCGTCTGCAGCGTGTGATTCCTTCCCTTCAGGAACTGAACAACGGGGATATCAACCATACGGTGCGCAGACTGATTTTGAAAGACCTGAACGGTTTTATTAATCCATTTCTACGTTTGAGTGGAGAAGCCAAACGCAACAATCGGCGTATGCTTCTGAATGGTCTTCGAGACGTGGATTCCAAGATATCGGATATTGTATCAACGATTGAACATAAAGACTTAATGGAGCTCCAGAACAAAGCGGAACTGATACATCAACGGTATAACAGCTCTGAATTATAGGAGGGATTGGCATGGCAACGGAATGGGCTCAGTTGAAGCAGGAAGATGAGCAACGGATTAACCAGGAAGCAACGCAGCTTATTCAGAAAGTGTCCCAAAGTGATCCGGCTCACCTGGATACCTTAATGGATGATATCGGCAAGTTGGGTGTGAAAACACAAGAGAGAGCAGGACAGACCCTCAAGCTGCTTGATCGTCCAGTCAATGAACTGATGTCGGGGAATCGGGCTGAGGTATCGAACATGATCCTGAAGCTCCGTGATGAATGTGAGAGTCTGCAGCAGAGTAAAAATGTGAGTTTTGTCGGGAAGTTGTTACGTAAAAGCCCACTGAAAAACTACGTGTACCGTTATCAATCCGTTCGCACGAACATTGATGCCATCATTAACGGGTTGCGCGACGGTAAGGATAACCTGGAAGAAAGTATCGTGAACATGCGTCAGCTGAAACGTTCTTCGATTCAGGAGATCTACAACCTGCAGACCAAAATCTCCTTTGGTAATCAGTTAAAAGCATTGTTTGAAACCGAGATCGCCAAGCCTGAGAACGAGAATCGCAAAGCACATCTGGAGCGTGGGTTGCGCAAAGTGGTAACACGTACCCAATCCATGACAGAGATGATCATGCTGTACAATCAAGCGATTGCAGCTACCGACATCATTAATGATAACAATGACAAGTTGATTGATTCAGTGAATAACGCCATTGATAAAACAGCGAATCTGATCACCGTTTCGGCCATGATTGCGATGGCACTTAATGATCAGGAGAAGGTCATTTCTGCTGTGGAAGCTACGAATAAGACGATTGAAGATCAATTCAAGGAGAATGCCCGATTGTTGAAGACAACGACAGAGAAAACGAATGAGCTGTTGTCCAAACCGGCCATGTCCCTTGAAGCGGTCAATCAGGCGATGGGTGATCTGATGTCTGCGCTGGATCTGTCCGAGCAGTCCAATCGCCGGATTATCGAGAGCTGTAATGACTATACCAACAAGATGACAACACTTAACGCCAAAATGAGCGATCGACTGGGTCTCGAAGGGCCGAAAGCTGCTGCCATTCCGGAGAAAAACAAACCGGATTCCAGTGCATTAGGATCTTTCCTGGATTAGGGTAAGACTCGCTGCATATCGTATCGAGATTGCTACATGTATTTATTTTCTACGAGGGACGCTGAGTGCGTCTCTTTGTTTCATTTATTTGATAGAATGAGGGTAAAATCTGGGGTTGTGCGAAGGAGCTTGCTGAACATGCTGGACTTTTCATTCGAGATTATTGATGAGACCAAGATTAATATTCAATACAAATATGGCAGTGAGTTCTTTAACTTTAACCTGTATTATGCTAACAGGAATTGGACACTGCATCCTTTTGACGGCATACTGATCCAAAATCGTGAAATGTGCAGTCTGATTGTATCGGAGCTGCTCCGTAACAAAGATTTTCATGTCATGTTGGCCAAAGAGAAAATCATCTTATCTCAACTGCGCACCAGTGTTAACCTCCAGTCCAATGAACCGGATGAATGGGTTGCAGATCGAAGAAACGCAGATTATTCCAGTCCTGATGATGAGTTGATGGATTACATAGGGAACCATAGCTTCGAGGAAGTATTGAAGCTTGAGCAAGAACAGATGGAGGCCAGAGTGCAATTCTTCCAACAGATCATTCAGAGAATGTTTATGGAGGGACTTGGACCGGAAGATGCTGATTTTATCAAAGTTCAGGCTGTGATTCGGATATATAAAGAGACATACGATCGTCTTGGTGAGTTGAATGATGACTACCGGGGTGATCGTGGACGCAGAAGATGGTAGTAAGTGTAAAGGTGAAAAAAAGGTTCATCGGCCATAGGCAGATGAACCTTTGTGTTCTTCTGATACTCAAGGGAGATGAATGGTTTGGATATGATCGGTATGCATAATTAAAGAAGTCCCATCTGCTTCTACCAACGCAAGCAAGTGGTTGTCTGCATTCTTCAATAACCCTGCTCGGTAAGGCTTGCAACCGAGGTTGAGTACAACAAGTTCACCTATCATTTTATGAAGTTGCTGATCGAGTGTACGGGAGAGTGACATGGACGAAGGTTGCATAGGGAAATGTTGCTTACTAAGAGAATAGGGTGTGCTGTTAGTAGGAGAAGGAATAATATATTTCAGATGATTAATGGAAACATAGATAGAATGATATAACGGAGAGTAGAACATAAAGTAGTCATTCATAATATTTGTAATATAACCATGCAATGTTTTCCCTCCGATGGAGATTTCACTGAAACGTCCACGGGCGTTCATCAGCATTTTGCGGTAAGAGATGTTGGTGTGATCCATCTCGGGGTCAGGTGTTGGCAAAACTATACTTGAATCATCTGCCGTATTGACATGCATGGATTGAACATGATGAAGTGGAATATAAACAAATCGCTGGTTTCCGTAGACTACAATCAGATCCTGGCCTACATCAATGATCTCACCCTGGATCGGTAGTTTACAGCCAGACAGCTCCAATTCGACGGATTTACCCAGCCAATGAGTAAGAAGTTCCACAGTATTCCTCCTCTCAATAGAGAATAGATGTCCAAATATATAGTGAAATTAGGCTAACAATTAGACTTATTGGTATCACAATAAAGGTAACTTTCATATACTGTTTCCAGGAGATTCGAATATGATGGGTCTTTAATATATACATCCAAATTAACGTTGCCAAGGTGCCAATAGGCGTCAGCAAGGCTCCGATATCACTTCCCAGAATGTTGGCAAGATACGCAAGATGCAGTTGAGATTCACTTAGTGGAAGATCTGTAACAGCAAAGGTCCCAATCATGACGGAGGGCAAATTGTTGAATAGATTGGAAAGCAGAGTGAGCATTAACCCCGACACAGCAATGATGCTGGCATTTCCTCCTTCTATTATAGGTTTCATCCACTGAATGATTGACGCGGTCAAGCCTGCGCGGTGAAGACTATCCACAATGACATAAATGCTGAAGGCAAAGAGTAGAATGTGCCAGGGCGTTTGTGTTATCACATCTTTGAGTCCAGTCCGGGTGCGATACCAACGCACAGCGAGCATGAGAATAACACCAGTGATTGCAACTACCTCCATGCGTATACCGACTTGCTCAGCTAGAAAATATCCTGCACGGATAAATACAACGATACCTATACAGACACGGAACAGCCACCAGTCCACTTTATTCTCAGATTCAGTTGTCTGCAGCGGATGATATCCTGAACCTGATGAAGACTGCAGGGATACAGGGAAATGATGAATAACTTTGGGAATACTTCTACGAAAATAATAGAACAGCAGTACAGTCATCACCATGATCGCAAGCATGGATGGCACAAACATCATCTGAGTATAAGTATTCAGATTTAAACCAACCATTTGCAAAGCAATCAGATTAGCCAGATTACTAAGTCCAATTGGCGCACTGGAAGCCGTAGCGATTAGAGCACCGGAGATCAGGTAGGGTAACTGTTGATGCATTTTCAGACGAAGTATAGAACAGATTCGAATAATAATCGGAGTTGTGATCAGAATACTGCCATCATTGTTGAAGAAGATGGTCATGAGAAAACAAAGTAATAGAATTAGCCAGAACAATCGAAAGCCGGAACCTCTTGCTTTCTCAATCATATTCAAAGCGATCCAGCGAAAAAAACCGATGCTATCTAGAATAATCGACATGACAATGGTAGAGAGGATTGTTACGGCTGCACCAGATACGATCCCGAAGATTCCAACAATGTGAGCATAGCTGCTCACTCCAGTTAAAATAAGAAGAAGGGCGCCAAGCGAGGTGGGTATAGATTCATTCAATCCGCCAGGACGCCACATCAGGAAAATGACAGTGATGATAAAGACCCCGAAGGTTAACCACAACTGGTAGTCAGGCATTTACTGTGATTCACCTCCCAGGGGGAGAAGTCCTGACGAAGCCTGAAGCAGATGTTCATGGGATGGAGTGGGCCTTCCGGGTGTAACGATCCAGTAAAAAGGCACACCAATCAAGACTAATGCGACGAAGATCAACATGATAATTCCCCCCTTTAAGCTGGTAGATAACTTAAGTTGTCAGTTTATTTTATTTACTTCTTTTTACCGCCGGATTTGTTACCACGGGATTGACTGCCTTGATTGCCTCGCGACTTGTTGCCACCTGATTTATTGCCTTGAGATTGGTTGCCTTGAACTCGTTGCCCCTGAGAACGATTGCCTTGATTACTTCGAGATTTATTGCCGCCGGACTTATTCCCCTGAGCTTGGTTGCCTTGAGCTGCTTGGTTCCCTTGAGAACGATTGCCACGCGACTGGTTGCCTTGAGCCGCTTGATTACCTTGGGCTGCTTGGTTCCCTTGACTTGTATTATTACTGCTATTGTTGTTGTTGTTGTTGTTGTTGTTCCCGCCACCACGTACGAGGGATACAGATTTCACATGTTGCATCGGAATACGAACAATCTCCTGATTTTTCAAAGTCATGATCAATTGGTTCTGGTTGGCATCGGCCAGGATGCCTTCGACTTTTTCAGGTCCTCCCCGGTTAATCTGAACACGGCGGAAGCGGAGTGCTTGCATAACGCCCAAAAACGTGTTGGAAGGAATAGGGTTCCCCATGGCTGCATTTCGGTTACCACCGGAACGGCCTGTATCTGTTATGCTTTTGACATGTGATTCATTAACGTAGACAATCCCTTCTTTGCAGTTCATTGCCATGTAGTCCCAGCGTACATCCGTAAGTGTACCTTGTACTGAATCAGGTCCTCCCCGGTTAATCTTAATCTCTCTTCCCAACAAACCTCTTATTCCTTGACCATTCATAGACATTGTGTTTGACCCCTTCCATGATATAAGTTCAGATGGACAGAAATGGTGGATGTAATTATGATCCCTTCCATTCGTCATTCGTGTCTGTCTGTAGTTTAAGCATATGTGACATGCTTCTTGGAGGGACTAGCCAGTTAACTATATTTATACCATTTCAGCTATAATCTATGAAAATGATGTAAATTTATAGATTAATAACCCGGTTATTCCGCATTATGACAAGTGAATTTGGATGTGATAAGTATCAGGACTGTGCATTCGCCCGTACGACTTTCTGTGCATCTGCATAGGATGATGTAAGAGCCTAAGGGCGAATCTTACAGGTATTCGAAAGGCGGATGGAAATGGCTCTACCTGTCTACCATATCAGCTTGTCTCCAACCGAATATCAACAGTTAACGTCCAATATATGGTCAGAGACGTTTGTGAACAGCACGATGCAGATGGGCGGTAAGCCGTTTCCGATCCGGCTTCGATACCGTGGAGGACATACACGCGGTTATCCCAAAAAATCATTTGAGATTCGTACATCCAGCCGGACGTATCATTTTAATGCGGAGTATGATGATCCTTCGTTGTTGCGTAATGCACTTTCTTTTCGTTTTTTTGAGTCGATTCGTGTACCCGCACCGTCTACACAACACTGCGTACTCTATCTGAATGGGCAGCTTCTGGGTGTATACCTGAGGATCGAAGGGGTGAAATCCTTCTTTTTTCGCCAACGGAAAATCCCTGTGCGCAGCATCTTCTATGCGGTGAATGATCATGCTGGTTTTATGATAAATTCGAATTCCTCTTCAACAAGTACCGATCTATTGTCCGGATACAGCTTAATTCGTGGCAAAGATGTGGATCGCACAAGGCTACGTAACTTTATTCAGCAGTTGAACACAAAGTCCAGGCTGGAATTGTTTCGTTTTTTACAGTCGAGGGTGGATACAGACAATTATTTACGCTGGTTAAGTGGAGCTGTGCTTACAGGGAACTTCGACGGATTTCATCAGAATTACACATGGTATGAGAAAATCAAAAGCGGAAAATATGGCATCCTGCCTTGGGATTATGAGGGTACTTGGGGGAGGAACTGTTATGGAACACGAGTTGACCCCAATCTTGTTCGAATTCAGGGGTATAACAGACTTACCGGACGATTGCTGGCATTCCGCAGTTTCCGTCAACAATATAAAAAGCTGATGCGCCAGCATCTGATGAATGCTTTTACAGAGAAGCGAATTATGCCTCTAGTCCATCGATTGCACAATGAAATTCGTGAAGATGTCAGCAAAGATCCTTACATGAAATGGCCCATGGATGTATTTGCAGGTGAACCGGAAAGAATTCGCGAATATGTGGTGAAACGTCGGGAGTATCTAAGTGAAAAACTACATCAGCTATAGGTACCTAACTAGCGTGTGGAAGGGAGACCTTCCTTTTTTTACTGTCAAAATGTTGATAAGTTTATTGTAATGGGAAAAGTAGGGTAATAAGAATAGAAGCGGGATTGTAAAATACGCTATAATAACCATATGTGTACATAGAAAATGATTACATATTGGACGAAGTGGAGAAATCAACATGTCTAATGGAGACTCTGAGCTGGAACGTGCAATCGGTTTAGGGTGCTCCGAGCCGGAGGAATGCTTATGATCAAGCTGTTGTATCACCTGAAGAAGTACCGAGTTGCCGCAATTGCAGCCTTGGTCATGATGTTAATTGAGCTGACGGTGGAGTTGGCTCAGCCTTACTTGATCTCCAAGATTATTGATAACGGCATTCAGCAGGGAGATCTGTCTGTCGTCTGGTTGTGGGGCGGCGTGCTCGTGGGCAGTGCTGTTGTGGCTTTTGTTGCCGGAATTGCAAGTTCGTTCTTTGCATCCCATGCGAGTCTGGGGTTCGGATACGATCTGCGCGAGAAGTTATATGAGAAAGTGCAAACGTTCTCTTATGCCGTATTTAATCGTTTCGCAACGTCGTCCCTGATTACCCGATTAACGGGGGATGTGACCCAGGTTCAGGACACCGTCTTCATGAGTCTGCGATTCATGACGCGTGTACCGCTGGTGGTGATTGGCAGCA
The DNA here is from genome assembly GCF_037144955.1 of Paenibacillus sp. USHLN196. Lineage (NCBI taxonomy): Bacteria > Bacillati > Bacillota > Bacilli > Caryophanales > Paenibacillaceae > Paenibacillus > Paenibacillus sp. USHLN196. Next base: position 215,310 of record NZ_JBBCYH010000002.1, read on the forward strand.
TGATTATGGCAGTGATCGTGAACCCGAGGTTGGGTCTGCTGCTGGTTGTCATGGTGCCTGTACTGCTCATTGTTGTGGTGTGGATGATCAAAAAGGCAGCGCTGCTGTTCCGCAATGTGCAGCGCAGACTGGATGCTGTCAACGGAGTCATCCAGGAGAATCTGACAGGCATTCGGCTGATCCGTGTCTTTGTACGGATGGGCCACGAGATTGAACGCTTTGCCGGTTTCAGCGGCAAGCTGATGAAAGGCACGATCTCCGCGCTACGCCTGACGGAGACGACGATGCCGTTCATGCTGCTGATGATGAACGTTTGTATCATCGCGGTGCTATGGTTTGGACGAGTAGACATCGCCTCTGGTAATGCAACTGTAGGTGAAGTGGTTGCCGTCATTAACTATCTGCTTCGCACAATTGGTGCGATGTCTGCGTTGTCATGGATTCTGGTGACCTTCTCCAGAGCAAGCGCTTCAGCGCAACGACTGAATGAAGTGTTTAATACGGAGGACACATCGGAGACTGAACAGACGAAGGCGTTATCAACGTCTGCACCATCTGCTGGATCTGTGAAATCTACGCACTCTCCGCAATCGGTATACTCAGTGAAGAAACAGCGCGCTATGCAGGGAGCGGTTGAATTCCGTAGTGTAGGCTTCAGTTATCCGAATAGTGATATTACAGTACTGGATAACATCACCTTCTCTGCAAAAGCGGGGGAGCGCATTGCCATTATGGGAGCAACAGGCTCAGGCAAATCCTCGCTGGTACAGCTCATTCCGCGGTTATATACAGAGGATCAAGGTAAGGTACGGATTGATGGTGCCGATGCATCAGAGCTGGATCTGTCCATGCTGCGTGGTTCGATTGGTTATGTGCCGCAGGAGGTCATCCTGTTTACGGGCTCTGTACGGGAGAATATTGCCTGGGGCCGGGAAGATGCGACATTGGAGGAGATCGTGGAAGCCGCCAAGCGTGCGCAGATCCATGAAACCATTGAAAATTTACCAAACGGTTATGATACATTGCTGGGTCAACGGGGAGTTAATCTCTCCGGTGGACAGAAACAGCGACTTTCCATTGCACGAGCACTGGTACGTAGACCAAGAATTCTGATTCTGGACGATAGCACAAGTGCGCTGGATGTAGCTACAGAGGGCAGACTGCTGGATGCACTGGAAGAATTGTCATGTACCACGTTTATCATCACCCAGAAGATCAGTTCGACGACATCGGCGGACCTGATTCTGCTGCTTGATGATGGACAACTCATCGGACAGGGAAAACATGAAGACCTGATGGAATCATCAGAGCTGTATCGTCGAATCCATGAATCACAATACGGGGAGGGTGCACAGCATGTTCAAAGCATTCATTGAGCCTTTCCGTCAGCCACCGCCACCGATTGATCCTGAGACGTTACGGTCAGGTGGTGGCCGCAAACCCAAGGCAAGAGCGAAGAACTGGTCCGGCACATTAGGCCGGATCTGGACCTATCTGGCAAGGCGTAAGGTCAAGCTGTCCATGGTACTGTTGATGGTGTTTGCCAGCTCCGCACTCGCTTTGCTTGGCCCCTACATGGTGGGGGTGGCCGTGGATGATTTCATCGCGGGCGAAGCCGGCTCAAGCTGGACTCGGTTTCTGATTGGATTAACGGCCGTTTATGTCTTATTCTCACTCACATCCTGGCTCCAGAATATATGGATGATCGAAATTGCACAGGAAACCGTATACCGCATGCGGTATGATCTATTCTCCCATCTGCACAAATTGCCGATTCCATTCTTCGGTAAACGCCAGCAGGGTGAAATTATGAGTCGGGTGACCAACGATATCGAGAATGTCAGCGGTACGCTGAACAGCTCGGCCATCCAGATTTTTTCGAGTGTATTAACCCTGCTTGGGACATTTGGCGTTATGCTGTGGCTCAGCCCACTACTGACCCTGCTTACCTTTATCGTTGTGCCTTTGATGGCCATCGGCATGCGTTGGATTACGCGCAGAACCGGACCGCTCTTCAAGGAACGGCAACGCAATCTGGGTGAACTCAACGGTTATATCGAAGAGACATTATCCGGGCAGCGCATCATTAAGGCATTCTCCCAAGAGGAGCGTGTCATTCGCGGTTTTGAGGAACGCAATACCCGCATCCGGATTTCCGGTTTCTGGGCACAGACGATCTCTGGTTTTATCCCGAAACTGATGAATGGATTGAATAACCTGAGCTTTGCGATTGTTGCGGGCATCGGTGGTATTCTGGCGATTCAGGGTTCGGTTACGGTTGGGGTGATTATTATCTTTGTGGAATATGCCCGTCAATTCACACGTCCGCTGAATGATCTGGCGAACCAGTGGAACACGTTATTGTCCGCGATTGCGGGGGCTGAGCGTGTATTTGAGGTACTGGACGAAGATGAGGAAGCGAAGGATGAAGGGGCAGCGGTATCTCTGGATAAGGTGGAGGGAGCTGTTCGTTTTGACAAAGTATCCTTTGGGTACGATGAAGGACGTAACATTTTGCATGAAATCAGCTTTGAAGCCAAACCGGGGGAGATGATTGCCCTTGTAGGACCAACCGGAGCGGGGAAAACGACCCTGATCCAGTTGTTATCCCGTTTCTATGATCCGACGGGTGGCACGTTAACAGTAGATGGACGGGATATGACCACCATTCGGCGTGAGAATCTGCGGTCCCATATGGCGTTTGTACTGCAGGATTCATTTCTGTTTCAGGGCACGATTCGGGAAAATATTCGGTTTGGCCGTCTGGACGCGACGGATGAAGAGGTGGAAGCAGCCTCCCGGCTGGCAAATGCTCACTCCTTCATCGTACGGATGAAGGACGGGTACGACAAAGTACTCCAGGCCGACGGAAGCGGTATCAGTCAGGGGCAGAAGCAGCTGCTCGCCATTGCCCGGGCAATTCTGGCCGATCCGTCCATCCTTGTATTGGATGAGGCAACCAGCAGTATTGATACAGTCACAGAGATCAAAATCCAGGAAGGGCTGCAACGTCTGATGCAAGGTCGCACCAGCTTTGTCATTGCCCACAGACTGAACACGATCCGTCAGGCGGATCGAATTCTGGTACTGAAGGATGGGCATCTTCTGGAGCAAGGCTCGCATGATGCCCTGCTGGAACAAGGCGGTTTCTACAGCGAGCTGTATTACAGTCAGCTGCGTAAAAAGGCGCAGTAGTCATTTTGGATAATATGTGACATGTATTAGAAAGCTTGTAGGTATGTAAAAAAGAGCAGGGATGAGGGCACGATGCTCCTCACTTCTGCTCTTTTTGCATATTTTATTGGAGAAACGTGGGAAATGGAATTGTGATTGCGTGTTAAAATATGGGTATAATGGAATAGGTCCGTTTTTGGAAGGTTGCCAGACGTATGCCTTTAGTCAGTCAAGTGATGCATTAAAAGAGAGGAGGGCCATGCGGAATGGAATTTAGATTCGGGAATGGTGCTATTCTTCTACCCCCTGTACACATTACGATTATCACAATAATTATTCTTTTCTTTCTGGTAAGGTGGAGCAAGCAATTAGAAACAAGGCGTTTTACGGTTTTCTTTTACTTTTTGATTAGTACGTTCATTACTCCAATTTATTCTCAAAGTACAACAAAAGGTGTCTTTGAGCTATGGATCCCTGCAGGGTTTATGGTAATTTTCTTTTATTTGTTTCGCAGCGAAAGAAATCATCCATCTAAAATGAAAGCAAGTATTTTAGGGTTTTCCATAGCCATATATCAGTTAATTCTTCAATATGTCGGATAACGGGCCAGATAGTTCAATAAGAACAAGTAAGCAGCCGGTCAACCAACCGGTTTCTGATATCAAGTACATTTACTTCATGATTAGAAATTACTGTTTACAATACGATATATATTTAATATAGTTATAAAAGAGTTTCAATATCTTTAATTGAAAGGGAGATCAATATGAATCCAAAATTACAGAAAAAAATTAACAACCTAGAGAATATTGAGAGATTTCCAGCAGAAGAATTATTTGAGTTCTTACCTGTCAAGAAAGACGACAATGTATTGGATCTTGGAGCGGGTACCGGCTATATTTCACTTTCGATTGCGGAACGAGTCAAAACCGTATATGCATTCGATTATGACAAAGATATCCTTGAATACCTTGAATCACTTGCGAAGGAAAGAAACATGGCAAACATCAAATCCGTTGTAGGACACTTTAACGATATTCCGTTAGATAACCAGACTATTGATATAGCTATTGCTTCAATTTCCTTACATGAAGTTCAACCACTTACAACAGCTTTGAAAGAGATCAACAGAGTTATGAAAGACAGAGGTTTGTTCTTATGTATAGAGTTAGAAAAGACGGAGACTTCTACTGGTCCAAGAGTTTCTTCGACAGATATGGAAGTTGCAATTCTGGATGCTGGATTTTCCATTGTGAATAAAATCTACCCATCAACCAAAGTTGCTAACCAGTCTGTCTATATGATCCTCGCCGAGAAGTAAAAAACGAAATATATAGGTTAAAAACAAAGAGCAGATCTTGTGTTCAGGATCTGCTCTTTCTCAATTAACCGCCAACAACCTTCCAATTATCCGCCTGCTCTACTGTAAGTGGTTGATGTCTGCGAATATAATCCTCCACCAGTGCGGCCATGTCCGTAGCACCTTCGTGCAGTACCTTTTTGCCTGGATACATCGCATAATCCCCGCCGCCAGCAGCGCGGTAGCTGTTCATTACCACAGAGTATGTACCATCCATATCAATTGGTTTTCCTTCACGTTCCAACTTCACAACTCGACTGCCCACAGGTTGGGAGATATCCAGCTCGTACTCTAGGCCAGCCCACATATCGTAATTATAATGCTGCGGTTTGGGCTCCATATAGGCAGGATTCACGGCGACTTCACCAGAAGCATTCACTTCAAAGTAACGAGCCGTTTGTTCCAGCGCTTCCCGGATGTCTTGACCGCTCAGCTCCAGCACCGTAAGCGTATTGGGATAGATGAAGTTGGACAATACGTCCCGAACGGTGATATGGCGTCCGAATCCCCGAGCTTCTTCACTCAGCATTGCGGTATTGGACAGCTCAGCCCCGGTCGCTTCCATCTGCACTTGATGTACAAAAGCAATGAATGGATGTGCCTTGAGTCGCAGGGACGTAGCATTGGTGATGGATAAATCCCCAGCCACCTCGCCAATGGGTTGATCAAGCCATGCTTGTGCCTCATTTTCTACCTCATCCGTAAGTTTCAAGACTGTCGCATCAGGCTCTACTTCACTATATTCATCCAGAAGTAACAATCGAGCCTTCTTATCGGTAATCTGCCACTTCCCGCCCGATGATTGTTCCAACTGAACAGATACATGCCCCGCACCGTTACCACTGAATCCCGGCTGAATGACGGTTACGCCATGAATATTAGCGGTAAGCTGACGATGTTGATGTCCGGTAATCAGCACATCGATGCCTTCGATGTCCCGGCAGATGGCATAGCCTTGATTTTCTCCAGTTAACCGTTCAGCAGGTCCTCCTGTCTCCAGATCACTCTCAAATCCGCCATGATAACTCACAACCATGACATCGGGTTGTTCATGCTCGCGTATATAGCGAACCCATGTACGAAGGGTCTCCAAGGCATCAAGGAACTGTAGGCCCTCAATATTTTTCGGGTGCTCCCAGTTCGGTATGTAATGCGTGGTTGCGCCCACTAGGGCGATTTTGACGCCTGAAGATAGGGTTTTGATTAGATATGGAGGACCGAAGGCAGGTACGTCTGGATGCTCATCTTTTACAATATTGGCAGACAGCCAAGGAAAGTCGGAAGCTTCAACCGCCCCGCGTAACAGATGCTGACCATAGTTAAACTCATGATTGCCCATTACGGCAGCATCATAGCCCAATTCATTCAAAACGGTTATAAATGGATGCACTTCGTTTTTGGAAACTTGCGAAGCTGCATAAGAGGCCAAGGGTGATCCTTGCAACAGATCCCCGTTATCTACCAGTATCAGTTCAGGTGAACGTTCGCGTTCCTTACGAATCAGCGAAGCGAGCAGGGCAAGTCCCGCCGGGCGGTATGCATTGGTATTGTAATGAATGGGGCGGATCGCTCCATGCAGATCACTGGTGAACAGGATGTCGAAGCTTGCCGTATGGGTGGTTATGGATGTCATTTTACAATCTCCTCTAATATATAAGTTCAGATATATGGAATTACTATAAAACGGAGAAGACAGATTAACATGAAGAATCGAAATATACGCTGTGATCTCCGATGTTCTCCCTATATCTTCAACCATAATGAGCCTATTCTAACAGATACAAGTCGCGCTGACAGCCTGACAGGAAACTTTACAAAACTCCAAATTCCGTTTCACATCGCGCTAATATTTGGCAACTATAGTAGATAAGTACTGAAAAATAGAAACTCTTTGGAGGGTGTTCGTTTGAAGAAGTCTGCTTTATTTTTACCATTGTTGATTTTGGTTATGTTTCTGAGTGCTTGTGGGTCTAGTAGTACAACTGGTTCAGCTAACGGGGATAATTCGAGTTCCAATGCATCCGGTACGTCTACGACAGAGACAGAGAAACCTGTCGAAGGTTATGTGCCAACTGAACTGACGGTTCAATTCGTACCTTCCCAGAATGCAGACACGCTTGAAGCTAAAGCAAAACCGCTTGAGAAGTTGCTTGGTGACAAACTGGGCATTCCGGTAAAAGTCAGCGTATCCACCGACTACAACACGATTATTGAAGCAATGGCTTCCAACAAAGTGGACGTTGGTTTCTTGCCTCCGACAGCTTATGTACTGGCAAAAGAAAAAGGCGCTGCACAAGTTATTTTGCAAGCACAACGTTTTGGTGTAAATGATGAGACAGGTGCTCCAACGGAAGAGTTGGCGGATTCTTATAAATCCATGTTCATTGTAAAAAAAGATTCTCCGATTCAATCCATCGAAGAACTTAAAGGTAAAAAGGTTGCTTATCAAAATGTAACGTCTTCCGCAGGTTATGTATGGCCAGCAGGTCTGTTGCTGGACAGAGGCATTGATCCATTGAAAGATGTATCACCTGTAACATTGAAAGGTCATGACCAGGGTGTTATCGCTGTATTGAACGGTGACGTTGACGCAGCAGCTATTTTCCAAGATGCCCGCAATACGGTAGCCAAAGACTATCCGACTGTATTTGAAGATACACGAGTACTGGCGTTCACTGAGCCTATTCCTAATGATACCATCGCCGTTCGAACAGACATGAATGCAGATTGGACTGCGAAGATCAAACAAGCCTTCATCGATATCGGTAAAGATACTGAAGGTCACCAGATCATCAAAGAAATCTATACGCATGAAGGTTATGTAGAGTCCGATGATAGCAAGTTCGAGATCGTTCGTCAGTATGGCGAAAAAGTGAAAGGTGAGTAAATAAGACCCAAATGTAGTTCGGGATCTGTTCACTTTGTAATAGCTCTCTTGGATGGGAACAGCTTAATCGTAGCAATGGACAGGCCAGTTCAGCGTGATCTACGCTGCGCTGGCTTGTGCCATTATAGCAAGGACTTAGGTATGTATGATCATTATGAATGAAAGAAGGATTATTGCCATGATTGAGCTTCATAACGTTACCAAAACTTACGCTAACGGCACCAAGGGCCTGGATAATATTAATCTGAAATTTGAGGAGGGTGAATTCATTGCTGTAGTGGGTCTGTCCGGTGCGGGTAAATCCACCCTCCTGCGCTCCATTAACCGACTGCACGACATTAGTGAGGGCGAGATTCTGATTAATGGAAGCTCCATCACGAAGGCACAAGGCAAACGGCTGCGCATGATCAGACGCGACATCGGCATGATTTTCCAGAGCTTCAATCTCGTGAAACGGTCCAGTGTACTCCGTAATGTACTCGCTGGACGAGTTGGATACCATTCCACCATGCGTACCATTCTCGGGCGTTTTCCAAAGGAGGATATTGAGCTGGCATTCACTGCACTGGATCGCGTGAATATCTCCGAGAAAGCCTATTCCCGTGCAGATCAGCTGTCCGGTGGACAACAACAGCGTGTGGCTATTGCCCGTGTACTGGCACAGGAAGCGAAAATCATTTTGGCCGACGAACCGGTTGCTTCACTTGACCCGCTTACAACGAAGCAGGTTATGGATGACCTGAAACGTATCAATCAGGAGCTTGGTATTACGACCATCGTCAACCTTCACTTTATTGATCTGGCCAGAGAGTATGCGACCCGGATTGTCGGATTACGAGCAGGTGAGGTGGTCTTCGACGGCCCGGTGGAAGAGGCAACGGATGAACGCTTTGCAGAGATATACGGCAGACCGATTCTGGCTGACGAATTGCTGGACAAGCAGGCTGTGCATGAGCAGGGAGAAGTTGTGGTATGAAGGGGCAGTCCAACGTTCCACTTCAGAATTCAGGCGGAGTGGGGAAGGAACCTGGTTCCAGCCCGGCTCAGGTTGTAAATCGCCCAAAACCGCCTGGGCGTACGAAACATCTGCTCACTTTAGTTATCATTCTGCTCCTTCTATGGGCGAGTGCCAAGCAGACCGATGCCGGCTTCACAGAGTTATTTCAGGGATTCCCTGAAATGTGGAAATTGTTAAAGGATATGTTCCCACCCCGGTGGAGTTACTTTGATAATATCGTTCAAGGCATGCTGGAGACGATCCGAATGGCCTTGATTGGAACAACGATTGGTGCCATTATTGCCATTCCAGTCTCGATCATCTGTGCCGGTAACTTGATGCCGAGTCGCTGGATCTATTATCCGGCACGCTTTCTGCTGAACCTGATTCGGACCGTGCCGGATCTGCTGCTTGCTGCTTTGTTCGTCGCTGTGTTTGGTCTGGGACCTATTCCGGGAATCTTGGCACTGGCTGTGTTCTCCGTAGGTCTGATTGCAAAGCTGACGTATGAGACGCTGGAAACCATTGATCAGGGGCCGCTGGAAGCGATGACGGCTGTCGGTATGAACCGGATTCAGCTCATTGTATATGGCGTGGTGCCGCAACTGGCTGCCCAGTTCACATCCTATGTGCTGTATGCCTTCGAAATTAATATACGTGCTGCTGCCATTCTGGGATTGGTGGGAGCCGGAGGGATTGGACTCTACTATGAGGCTACACTTGGATTCCTGGAGTATGACAAGACCAGCGTTATCATTCTGTTTACCCTCGTCATCGTTCTGGTCATTGATTATGTAAGTACTAAGCTGCGGGAGAAATTGCTATGATGAAAAATGAAACAAGTCGCATTCGGCCAAAACCACGGAAGAACCTGCTACGCTGGGTTATTGTGTTACTGCTGATCCTTGTGTATGCCTGGGCCCTTGCTGGTGTACCGTTTACTGGTTTCAAGGAAACCGCTGCTCAGATTATGAAGGCTATTGTAGCCGGGATTTTCTCACCGGACTGGGATTTTGTATATCTGCCTGAGGGAGAAGACTTGCTGCGAGGTCTCCTGGACACGTTGGCAATCTCCGTACTAGGTACGGTAATCTCGGCAGTACTCTGTATCCCGTTTGCATTCTGGTCTGCCCGCAATATGAGTGGACATCGCTCCATCTCAGGTGCAGGTAAAATGGTACTCAGCTTCATCCGTACGTTCCCTGAGATTATCATGGCTTTGATGTTCATCAAGGCAGTGGGCCCCGGATCGTTCGCAGGGGTACTCGCCCTTGGATTGCACTCCATCGGCATGTTAGGCAAATTGTACGCGGATGAAGTTGAAAATATCGACTACGGCCCATCTGAGGCGCTGCTCGCCTCCGGAGCCAATCGTATGCAGCAGTTGTGGTTCGCCATCCTGCCGCAGGTTATGCCTGGATTCTTGAACTATACGCTGTATCGTTTCGAGATTAATGTACGTTCTGCGACCATACTGGGTGTAATCGGAGCAGGGGGGATTGGTACACCGCTGATCTTCGCACTTAGCACACGGAACTGGCCGCGAGTAGGTATTATCCTGCTGGGGATTATCGTGATGATCACGATTATTGACTTGATCTCGGGGTATATTCGTAAGAAGTTGGTGTAGGGTTAATGTGGAGCTGCGATTATAGTAGATGATAGAGTAAGAGGAGAGGGCTATTCGGTGCCAGAATATTGGCAGGGATAGTCTTTTTTGGTGTCTGCAAATAAACAATGCAGTATTCTTATTGCTCTGCTAACGGCTGAGGAATAAGAGTGCTCAAAGAATATGTATAACAATGATTGAATTATTTTTCAATTATATGTAAAATGAAAGTTTCTATATAAAGGGAATTCAGGGATAAGGAAGGTGACCTATGGAATTATTTCAATATATATGGATTGGGTTTATGGTACTCCTATTGCTATACAGAATGGTCTTTCAGAAGTTTAAAAAACATAACAGAGAAAATATTGGACTCAGTGCAATCCTGATCGTTTTCACGGGAAGCAGTTATACGTTTACACACATAAACTTGATTTTTGTCATTTGTGTCATCACCATGGCCGCCTATTCTGCTGTATGGAACAGCATTCTATTTGCAAGAAATGGATATGAGCCGGAACGTTTGAAATGAATGAAAAAACCGAAACCATGTTGCCCTGTGAATCAGGCAATGTTGGTTTCGGTTTTTTATATTCTTCGTTAAACGTTAGGCTTCTTTACTGAGACTTAGCTAGCCAAAGGCAATGCTGTGGTTACTTGTACCGTAATCGTCTCTGTGCTTGTTACGCCTGCGGCGTTGATCAGTTCAGCACGGTACGTGTACGTGCCGTTAGCACGACCCGATAAGTCCGTTGTAGCGCTTTGAGAAGCTGGTGTTGCTGCGTTCAACGCTTGTGTATCAATCAATACATCATTCTCATAGAGACGGTATTCCGTTGCGTTCGTACCCCACCAGAGGTTCATGGATACGTTGTAGTTGCCATCACCATCCCAGTTGTTTTGGGACAACGTAGCTTTGCCTGGAGCGGCATTGGTTACTTGTACCGTCAGCACGTCGCTGCGTGTTGTGCCTTTGTCATTGGTCAGCTCGGCTACATAAGTATACGTGCCGTTGGCTTTGCCTGTAATAGCCGTTTTGGAGGACTGAGCCGATGGTGAAGCCGCAGTCAACTTCTGTGTATCGATTAGAACGTCGTTCTCATACAGTTTGTACTCGGAACCATTTTCGCCCCACCAGAGGTTCATGCTTACGTTATACGAACCTGCGAACAGGCCAGTTGTATATCCATTATCAGAAGAAAGCACCGGTTTACCTGGTGCCCCCGCAGCTGGAGTGGAAGGCACTTCGCCTCCACCTTGATCTTCAGCAGGTACAAAATCATTCAAACTTCTTGGTTTCAATTGATACACATCTTTGAAAATAGCGGAAATGCCTGTGATACTGATCTTGTCCCCTGCAACATAAGGGAAGGAAGTATCTGTCACACCTGTACGGGTGTCTACACGGATATGCGTGCTTGTTCCGTCTGCTGCTACCGCGTCGAATTCAAATGATCCAACTGGTGTAGCACTGATGATATTCTCGATTGTTACATCCTTCAATTGAACCAGTTGACCTTGGTTCGCATCTGTAATTGCTGTAACTTCGATTGGAGCAGGTACGGAAGCTGTACCTGTTTTCTCAATCGCAACGATATCGGTAAGCTCGAACTCGCTGTTATAGATGGTTGTTGCTGCCGTTACTTTAACCTTGTCACCAGCATGGAAGCCGCTAGTATGCTGGAACACGTAGATTCCGGCAGTTTCATCTTGAAGATAGAAGGCTTGTCCACCAAATGCACCCGGCTCTGTCGTCACAACACCTTCAATCGTTACGGTAGTACCAACCGCTTTGGTGCGTGCTTCAGCCACTGTAATAGCTGCTGGGATCGGTCCTTCTTCTTCCGGAAGCTGTTCTGCTGGCACATTGCCAACGGTCACGGCATTGGTGATCAGGTTGCTACCATTCAGACGCAGACGCAAGCTGGCAGCACCAGTTGTACCTGGTTTGATGCGTACGTTCAGGTCTTTGATCGCGCGACCTTTGCTGTCTGAGGTTACACTGAATGTGGAGCTATAGCCGTACGAAGTCGGCCAAGTGCCACTTTCATTCTGGATCATGGCGACCTGTGTTCCGCCAGTCAGATAGATACCGGCACTATAACCGGATACGGTTGTGTTGGGTGGCATGTTCTCCACAACTACACGAACCTGGAAGTCTTCTGCATTTGGGAGAGTATCCTGTTTCACGAAGCTGTAGGCAGCATTTGCACTGGATGCAGGGCCGCCGTAAGAACCAGCCTTGAACGTGGAACGATCGTACCACTTGTATCCGGCAGCAGGAGCGGACCAAGGTTCAGCCTGTGGTTCTGTGGAAGCAGCCGGCTCTTCGAATGGCAACAACGCTGTAGCTGTGTCCAGTTCAAGTCCGTTCACTTCAGTCAGGCTTGTGTAGTTCTCTTGCGTAGCGAGCCAGTTCACGGTATTCACGAGCAGCACCGCATCATCGGCTTCTTTGAAACCGTCATAAGTCGTTTTGCGTGTGCCAGTCTCTTCACGCAAGTATTTTGGTGATGCATCTTCTACTGGAGAGGAGTCGCCGATGAAAGCAGCCTTACCTGCACCCAGCTTGGATACGGCTACGTAAGGACCTTCTTCGATCCCGCCACCGTTGTAGACGCCTTGGTCCACTGCATTATTCCATTTTGCATTGGTTTTTGGCAGGTACACAATGCCTTTTGCTTTTTCCGGATCGGTGATTGCGAGTGTTGAACCGGCGTGCATGGCTACAGCCGATACTCCTTCTGTGATGCCGAAGGCTTGATCTGCCGGTACGACGATATTGGCGTTGATATCGCCAAGTGCGTTATAGCGGAATCGTACGCCAAAGTTATCGGACAACCAGTCCGAGCCGGTTACATTTTGCATGGCTTCAGAATTACGCTCATCGGTGCTCATACCTTTGGTCGGATCTTCAAAAGCTCCCCGACGATAGCCGTTGATGACTTCAGAGCCATCCCAGCGGTTTTTATTACGGTCGGCATTATAGTGATCTCCAACGAAGAAGATACTGCCGCCAGTTTCAACATATTGTTTCAGTGCTGCCTGTTCGGATGTTTTGAAAGGAATTTGAGGCTCTGCAATAACGAATACGTTATACTCTTTCAGATCATCATAGGTAAATGGAGTTGTCTTGCGAAGTTCTTTGACATAGTAACCATCATTCGCGAGTGCATTCCCGAAGTCGGAGAAACCACCATCAATGACCCAGTCTGCAGCTCCAGCCGTTTGGCCGTGAGAGTTGTCGAACAATACCTTTTTACCTGCATTTTGGTTCACAACCTTTGCCTGGATGAACGGTGCCGGGTCTGTCGGTCCTTCCGCATGAACCGATGCATCTCCGTTCCATAATCCGATCTGAAGCGGCAAAGCCATGGACAATGCCAGGAGTGATTTTAGAAATACGCCTCGCATACCTGTTAATTTACCCAACCAAATCCCTCCCAAATATTAGTTGATTCATGAGTTCGTCCATATTCTACCACATGAAAATCTCACATAGTCATAACAATGTGTAAAAATTAACTCGATATTTGTAAAATTGGGTCTTTTGACATATCTATAGGTAATTCGATCCTGTCTTTATTTATCCGATCTACCCACGTATATTGATTTCGGCATTAAAAAAGCCATCTCTTATGAGATGACTTTGGCCCGAATTCGATTGACGGCATGGAAGACAGAGGATTTAATCATACCTTCACTGCGATTCACCAGCTCTGCCGTTTCCTTAATGGAGTATCCGTGGATGAGACGCAGCTCCAATATTTTACGATGTTCGGTGTTGTTAATATGGGAGACCAGATCGTCGACCCCTTCATTAATTTCAAGATGGGGTGTATCGAGGTGATGGGTAGGTACTTCCAGACGACTGTCTCGTCTAAGTGTACGGGTCCGCCTACGGAAACTGTCCATGGCAAGGTTACGGGCAATGCGTTTGAGATAATAAAGAAGCCGATCTTCAGGGATATCAACGGTGACGTTCATTAGTCGAATGAAACAATCCTGAGCCAGATCTTCTGCATCTTGCGGTTGTTTGACGATATGGGATAGATACCTTGTGATTTCTGATTTATAGTTGATATAAGCTTCATTAATTCGTGTGCTGTTCATATGATGTGAATCCCCCTTGGATACAGATCAGGCTTGGGTCCGGTCTGGTATGAGTCTCTTATGATCCAAGTATATCGGGAGGTTGTTTCCAAAAGGTTCAGAATTGTATCGGAGTTGTAACATTTCGTGCTTCCCTCTATTCAAGCATACGGCTTGGGATACAAAATATAGGCAGATGAAATTCATAGAGCAGGGAGATTACGAGGGTATCATGAGACAAAAAGAGATTTTGATTATTGAGGACGAGGAGTCCATTCGCGATATTTTATCCTATTCGTTACGTAAAGAAGGATTCGGAATCAAGGAAGCAGCTACGGGTAAAGAGGGTCTGAATCTGCTTCGGGATTCGAAGCCGGATCTGATCCTGCTTGATCTGATGCTGCCAGACATGAGCGGTTTTGATGTGTGCAGACAATTATCTGTGAACTCCAAGATACCCGTCATTATGATCACGGCCAAGTCAGACATGCTGGATAAAGTACTTGGCATGGAACTGGGGGCGGATGACTATATCACGAAGCCTTTTGATATCCGTGAGGTGGTTGCACGCATTCGGGCGATCTTTCGCCGGATTGATCTCATTAGCGAGACACTGGAGAATCAGTCCTATGAGGTGGTCAGGCTCGGCAAGCATATTGAGATTCGCAAGGATGAACGGGAAGTGTGGAAGGACGGGGAACGTGCAGGACTCACGAATAAGGAATATGATCTGTTGTTATTCCTCGTGACCCATCATCGGAAGGTGCATACACGTTCTGAACTGCTGGACAAGGTGTGGGGATTTGATTTTGCAGGGGATACCCGAACCGTGGACATTCATGTGCAACGGATTCGCAAGAAATTGGATAGTGGTGTGCAAGGCATTTCGATGATTGAAACGGTATTCGGTGTGGGGTACAAGCTGAATATTCAGGTGCAGACATGAAGTGGACGATCCAGTTCAAAATGGTGGTGTTATTCTCGGTCATCGTTTTTATTGGATTCTCGGCTCTGCTGATTCTGTCCAATAAGGTGGCACAGGAGAATATGTACCGGGAAGTACATGAGGACATGGTGCAATCCAAAAGAAATCTGGACATCGCACTGAACCAGTACTTCCTGATTCATAACAAACGCATGAGCAGAGACACGCTCGAAGCAGGGAGCCGCGAGCTTGCGGAGCAGATTGGTTCAGCCGTTGGAGGGGAGATTACAGTATTTCGTCCTGATGCCTCGTCATACGGATCGGTGGGCAACGAGGTTAACGTGGCTAAGCGGTCTGACCATCCTGATATGGAAGAAGCCAAACACTCCCGAATCGCGTACACCACAGTTGTGGATAAAGGCCAGGTCACGGCTAGTCTGTCCTTCCCGCTCCAGATGGATCAACAATTGATTGGAATCGTACAGATGGAGAAGGATTATACGGATTTGTTCAAACGCAACCTTCGTTTTCAAAATACGATCAAGCTGTTCGCAGCGGTTATTTTCGTATTTTTATTTATCGCATCTATCTTTATTTCCCGGAAAATTACACAACCCATCCGTGTACTCACGAAACGTTCTGCGGAAGTGGCCCAAGGGAGTCTGAATGCAGACATCCAGATTACCACCAAGGATGAGATCGGTGAACTGGCTTCAAGCTTCACCGTCATGATTGATCGGGTACGGGAGCAGATTGATGTGATTGAGCGGGAGCGGGACGAAGTGAAACAAGTGCAGGCGCGAAGCAAAGTCTTTTTTGACAATGTGACGCATGAATTGAAGACACCGCTAACGACGATTCTGGGTTACGCCCAGATTTTGCGGGATAACGGATTCACCGATCAGGACTTTTTTGACAAAGGCATGAATTATATTATCAAGGAAAGCCAGCGTCTCAACACGATGGTTGCTGATATTCTGGAGGTGTCGGTCTCGTCTGCGGTCATTCAGGCGTACCGATTTGAACGTATAGATGTATCGGTCATCATTCGTGAAGCTTGTGAGGACATGTCGATTAAGGCGGGCAAGTACAATATAGGCATCCACTATGAGCTGGAAGAAAACCAGTATCTACAAGGAGATCGGGATAAGTTGAAGGAGGTCTTCCTTAACGTTCTGGATAACTCGGTCAAGTACAGTGATGTGAATTCAATCATCGAGGTGCAATCTTTCCGGTTGGCTGATGTCATAGCTATCGTAATTCGTGATCAGGGAGAGGGTATTGGTGCCGAAGCACTTCAGCATGTATTTGAACCTTTTTACCAGGATAAAGAGATCAATAGGGCGGAGAAAGGCAGCGCGGGGCTCGGCTTATCTATTGTGAAGAACATCGTTGAACGTCACGGAGGAACAGTGGAGATGAAGAGTATCATGCGTCAAGGGACACAAGTAAATATCAGTCTTCCGGGGGAAATGAACACATGAGACATCCCGGATTTTGGCGTAAAAACCGCGACAGATTAATGCTGTCAGGGCTGTTAATTGCATTTGTCAGCGGAATCTTCGGGATTGGTAGCCTGTTCAGTATCGCGAACCTCAAACCAAGAACCGTAATTTTGTCAGGTGAGCAATTCAATAGCCGTCTGGCGCCGCCCCCGAGCAGTACAATTCAGATCGAGTCAGCTACCAAGATTCCAAATGACTTTCCGATCTTTGATTTTGAAGTGGTAGACCGGAACACGATTATATTAAATCAACTGGAATCTTCCTATTCCAGGCTTCAACTGTCTCTCTTGCATCTGGATGATAATGAAGTGAAGAGTATTGCGAGTAATACGGATTACGGTGTAGCGATCAGCCCGGATCACAAGAAAATCATATACTCCCAGTACCGGGTGGGTCAGACGCAGAAGACGACGTATGAGTATGTGATTGAGAATGGGGAACGTCGCAAGCTTCCGAACGACAACTCCTATTATAGAGTGTTTGTAGGGAACGAATCCTACATCGGTCAGGATGATCTCTTATTCAAACAAGTAGATCTGAGCCAGGGGACGAGTCAAGTCATCTACACATATGATGAGCTGATGGACATGTTCACAGGACCAAGACAAGGGAAAAGTTCGAATGATACGTTTATCGTGATGGATGTCTTGCAGGTTAGTGAAGACCTGAAACAGTTTTATATGCTGGTGATGCTCAAAGACAATTATGCCATCTATCGTGTATCGCTTGAGGACGAGCATGAAGTGAAGGCATATGCTGTAATGGAAGACATTCAACAATTCAAGTTACTGAAAAGTGGTGACATGCTCATCCAGGGAACGATGAATAAGGTACAGGGGCTGTATCGGTATCGTGCAGCACAGGAGCAGTATGATCTGGTATTAAAAGGTTCCATCTGGAACTTCGAACTGGATGCAGAGGAATCTCGAATCGCTTACTTTTATCCGATGGATAATCAGAATCAGAAGAATGAGTTGCATATTGCCTACCTGAATGACAGCAAGCTTTCGTCGGATACGGTGATCTACCGCAATATTGATAACTTCATCAATCTGAAATGGAATGACGATGAGCTATTTGCAGTGGGCAGCACGATGGATAAAAGTGAGATGTACCGCTTTAGTTTTAGAGCCTGGTAAGCTGCGAAAGGTATACGAATATAAGACCTTGGTCTGGATGGAGCTGGCGATAGCTACTCTGCGGACAAGGTCTTTTGTTTTGATATTTTACAAGTTGGATACAACTCCGGCCAGCCCGGATACATCTCCACCCTATAATAAAAGGGAATGTGCGACGCGAATCTATACATATTCAGCAAGTAGAAAGGAAGACATGCAGTAATGCTTCAAGTTGAACAATTATCCCACTCGTTCCGCAATGGCCAGGGAACCGTGCCGGTTCTTCAAGATATCAACCTGACGATTGGAGAAGGCAAGATGGTGGCCCTGCTGGGCAGTTCGGGTTCAGGCAAGTCTACACTGCTTAATCTGATGGCAGGGCTGATGAAACCGGATCAGGGCAAGATTCTAATCGCGGGACAAGATATTGTACGTTTCAGTGAGAACCGCCTGGCTGAGTTCAGGCGCAGTCATATCGGGTTTATTTTCCAATCCTATGAGCTGCTGTCTAATCTTACGATCCGGGAAAATGTAGAGTTACCCTTGGTGTTCATGGGCGTAAGCCCTTCGAAACGCAAAGCAAAAGCATTGAAGCTGTTGGAGCAGGTTGGACTGGGTGAAAAAGCAAACTTGTTCCCGTCTCAGTTGTCGGGCGGTCAACAACAACGTGTCAGTATTGCACGCTCGCTCATTACCGAACCCTCGGTGATCTTTGCAGATGAGCCGACAGGAAATTTGGATACCGAGACGGAGGAAGAGATTATTGCGATTTTGCAGCAGCTTAACCGGGATATGAATACAACCTTCGTCATTGTGACACATGAAGCAGAGGTCGCCGAGCAGATGCAGGTCGTGCTTACCCTGCAACATGGAATATTGGTTGAAGAGGCGTAAGGGAAGTTTGAGGCAAAAAGGAGAGGAAATGTGAGAATACGGGATGTAGCACGTATGGCTTGGGGACAGATCATTCGCCGAAAAATGGTCACATTGCTGTGCATGATGGGGCTGTCCATCGGCTCTGCTGCCATGATCATTGCACTTAGTGTGGGGCAGTCCGTGCAGACCTATAGCGAGAGAACATTAAACGATAATTACAAGATGGATGAGATTACGATTACGCCCAATGAAGGCATTCGTACGGGCAACGGCAAGGGGAGCAGTCAGACATCGAAGTTTGAACGGGGCGCGTTGACGTTGGAAAAGATTCAGATTATCCAAAGGCTTCCCCATGTGGTTGCCGTGGCTCCCATGTTAAAGCTGGATTCGCTGGAAATGGTGCTTCCAGATGGTCGCAGTACTTATGTTGAAGTCATTGGTACACAGCTTGAGACCCTGGGCGGGTTTGGATACAAGTATGCTGAGGGGCGTGGTGCGGAAGATGGTCGTATGGCGGTGACCAGTTATGGGACCGCATTCGGACTCGTAGATCCCAAAGTAACTCAGAAGTTATTCGAGCAGTTGAATGCTGATCCATATAACAATACGCTTTTGGAAGAGTATATGACGATTGCATCGAAGCAGGATCAGCTCGTCCAGCAGCATGTTCAGTTTCGATATGAAGACTTTGTGAATGCGGGCAAAACCAGAATGAGCGGCTCCATACGTGTATCTGGAGAACTAATGAAACCTTCCAATATGGATGATATGACTGCTCAGGGTGACAAAAAAGTATATCTGCCACTCGATACAGCTCGTGCATTGCAGGATGAGCTTGGATTGCAACAGGCAGACAATAGTGCGGCCAAACATCTTAACTCGGCCTTGGTCAAGGTAGAGGATAAACGCTATGTATCTCAGGTAGAAGAACAGATCCAAAAGCTAACGTTAAACACACAGAGCAATCTGTTCCAGGAGGAAGCGATGGCAGGCCAACTGGCGATGTACCAAAAAGCGGCATTGGGCATCGGTGGTTTTATCATGCTGCTGGCCTCGTTGTCCATTATTGTGGCAATGATTATGTCTACGCATCAGCGGCGTAAGCAGATTGGTGTGATGAAGGTACTGGGTGCGAATCTGTGGCAGATCCGCCAGATGTTTATTACGGAAGCAGCGATGCTCGGATTGATGGGTGGCGTGGCGGGTGTCGGTATTGCCTTTGCTGCCCTCGGCGGGGTAAACAGTCTGTTGGCGAGTCAGATGGCAGACCAGGTGAATGGTCCGATGACCGTCGTTATTCAGCAGTCTGCTCTGCCACTGGGTATCGTTTTTGCTGTTCTAGTCGGTATTATCTCTGGGATCTATCCGGCAATCAGCGCATCCCGGACCAATGCATTAACTGTGATCAAATCGATGTAATTTTATCAGCGAAAGGGAAATTGGGCACATGAAGAAATGGATTAAAATCATCATCACCGTTATACTTTTGGCAGGTGCGGGGTACTGGCTGTATGAAAAGTACAAGCCCAAACCGGAGGCACCTGTTGAGATCCCGCCCCCGATTACCTTTGATGTCACACAGGAAACGATGACGCAAACGATACAGGTGAAGGGGAAATCCGTATACACCGATCAGACGGATATCTTCGCTCCGTATGCTTCCAACATCAAGCAGTGGCACGTGAAAAGTGGTGAGTCGGTGAGCAAAGGCGATATCCTGTTTACCCTCGACACGTACGCATTACAAACGGAAGTAGAGCAGTTGCAGAGCGATTTGGAGAAAGCTCAACTGGAAAATAAGATGAATCAGGTTAGCCTGGATCAGGCCAATATGAGCGAGTCGCTTGGCGTGACAGAAGAAGAGCGCAAGAAGGCATTTGCAGACCGGGAAGGCAAACGCCTGACGAATGAGTTGAATCAGAAAGCGCTGGTCCTCAAGGAGAAAGAGATACAGAAAAAGCAGGCAGTAATAAGCAAGTCTATTGTCTATGCTGCTGCTTCCGGTATATTTCAGATGAATGAAGAGGACAGCAAGACACGTGCGGTGACGGAAGGACAGCTAATTGGGTCTATTACGAACATCAGCAAGCTGAAATTCATGACGATTGTTGGCGAGGAGGAAATGTTCAAACTCAAGGTAGGAATGCCAGTGAAGGTGCGAATGACAGCGCAGAAAGACCTGCAATTCACCGGGAAGGTGAGTAAGGTGTCCAAATTTGCGCGCAAGAGTACCGATGCGGACCTCAAGCAGGCTTCCCAGTTTGACGTGGTCATTGATCTGAAGCCGGATGCCAGAATGTATGGAGGCGTGAGTCTGGAAGGGGATATCGAGACGATCCGTAAGGACAAGGTGACCGTTGTGTCCAGCCTGGCGATTATGCGGGATCAGACTGAACCTTATGTTTTATTGGATAAAGGGAACGGACAGACAGAGCCACTGACCATCCAGGCTGGAATGGAGTCGGGAGACAAGACGGAGGTGGTTAGCGGGTTGAAACCGGGAGATATTGTCGTTCTGCCCTAGACAAGCGGTCGATTCGACCTTAATCAACGGGAGGTTCATTGTGGCATATCGCCAGGATGGGCCTTTTGTGTCGTTTGGGGCAAGGGATGCTTAGATTCCTGCCTGAAATATGGAAAAAAATATAATTAAATTTATATAATTCAATTTACAGTAATATTTACATGTCGTATAATCAGAACATAAGGAGGTGAACACCGAACATCGTGATCGTAGATGGGTAGGCGAATACCTTTTTTTAAACCACTTAAAGAAAGCGCTTACCACGTTGGAGAGTCAGATATCCCTTAATCCCTTTTCACACTTCTTCATGTCCAACACACATTCAACCACACCCACCACATTATACTCACATGTTCGACCCCACACACGGTATATTCACTCAAGATTCCAGCTACGCAACTATTTCTTTTGGAGGTGATACAACCAACTCATCCGAACGTTCTCTTCGTGCTAAGCATCATAATGACACAGAGGATCAGACATGAGTGCAACCCAATCTAACTAAAGGAAAGGTGGAACTATGAAGACTAAATTGAATACCAAATCGAGAGGTAAGAAGATCCTGCGCAAAGGTGTAAAACAAATGCTGGCAGCAACGCTGCTCGCGGCGGGGATTTTTCCGGGAATGTCTCCAGGTCTGACTCAGGCTGCTGAAGCACATGTGGATAATCCATTTGTGGGAGCCACGGCTTATCTGAACCAGGATTATTCGGCTCTCGTGGATACGTCCATTGCGCTTACGAATGATACATCGCTGAAGGCAAAGATGGAGACGGTCAAATCGTATCCAACGGCAGTGTGGATTGACCGTATAGCTGCGATCTATGGCGGCGCAGACAATGCTGGTCGCAAAAGCGTTGAGCAGCATCTCGATGCCGTTCTCGCCCAAAAGAAACCTGGCACACCAATAACCGCTTCATTTGTTATCTATAACCTGCCAGGTCGGGATTGTCATGCACTTGCATCCAATGGTGAACTTCCACTAACACAGGCTGCGCTGCAGACCTACAAAACGGATTATATTGATGTGATCGCAGATATTTTCGCAGATCCGAAATATCAGGATATTCGTATTGTAGCGATCATTGAGCCGGACAGTCTGCCTAACCTTGTGACCAATCTGAGTACTCCCGCCTGTGCACAAGCCAGCTCAACAGGTATCTATGAAGCTGGGGTCAAGTATGCTCTGGACAAGCTGCATGCCATTCCCAATGTGTACAACTACCTGGATATAGGCCACTCCGGCTGGCTCGGATGGGACAACAACCGTAGCGGTGCGATTGCCCTGTATACTGACGTGGTAAATGATACAGCAGCAGGTTTGCAGAGCGCAGATGGTTTTATCACCAACACTGCAAATACGACGCCTACCCATGAACCGAATCTGCCTAATCCGGATCTGAATATTGGTGGACAACCAATCCGATCCTCCGATTATTATGAGTGGAACCCGTACTTTGACGAGACGGATTTCACTGCAGCGCTTTATTCTGGATTTGTACAAGCAGGATGGCCAAGCAGCACGGGCTTCCTGATCGATACCAGCCGTAATGGGTGGGGCGGGGTAGACCGTCCAGCATCTGCTACGGGCAGCAACATCAATGATTATGTGAATTCTGGACGTGTAGATCGCCGGGAGCATCGGGGGAACTGGTGTAATGCCAGTGGTGCAGGTATTGGTGAAGCACCTAAGGCTGCACCAGGACCAGCGCATTTGGATGCTTATGTATGGGTGAAACCTCCGGGTGAATCCGATGGCTCCAGCTCCGAAATTCCGAATAACGAAGGCAAAGGTTTCGACCGGATGTGTGATCCAACCTTCACAACTCGGGATGGTGTATTAACAGGTGCATTGCCTAATGCTCCGGTATCGGGTCACTGGTTCCATGATCAATTCGTGGCACTGGTGAAAAACGCATTCCCTGTACTGCCTGCCAGTAACGGTGGAGGCAATCCTCCGGGGGGAACAACAGCTCCGGCAGCACCAGCAGCATTGACGGCTTCTGCCGGTAACGCCCAGGTCTCCTTGACGTGGACTGCTTCTACAGGGGCTACAAGTTATAGTGTTAAGCGGGCACTGAGTGCATCAGGTCCATTCACAACGATTGCAGCCAATGTAAGTGGAACATCTTACAGCAACACCGGCCTGATCAATGGTACAACCTATTATTATGTGGTAACGGCAACGAATGCAGTAGGTGAAAGTGTTAACTCTGCAACAGCAACAGCTACACCCGTTGCAGGTGTAACGGCGCCAGCTGCACCGACTGCTCTCACAGCAACCGCAGGCAATGCACAGGTGAGCCTGACGTGGACCGCTTCTACAGGTGCGACAAGTTATAATGTGAAACGGGCGCTGAGTGCATCAGGTCCGTTCACAACGATCACGGCGAATGTGAGTGGTACGTCCTACACCAACACTGCCCTCACGAACGGCACAACGTATCATTATGTGGTAAGTGCAGTGAATACAGCAGGGCAAAGTGCCAATTCCGCTGTAGCTTCCGCGACACCTCAAAGTGTCGTTGTACCGACCAGTGATCTTGTCCTGCAATATCGTGCTGGAGATACCAATGCTCAGGATAGCCAGATCAAACCGTATTTCAACATCAAAAATCTGGGCAGTACTGCTGTGAATCTGAGTGATCTGAAGATCAGATATTACTTCTCCAAAGAAGGCTCGGCTGCGATGGATTCTGCCATCGATTACGCTCAAGTGGGTGGAGCCAATATCCAGCGGACCTTCACAGACTCGTATGTGGAGCTGAGCTTCACATCTGGCGCTGGCAGCATTCAGGATGGTGGACAGACTGGAGACATCCAGCTTCGCATGTACAAAACAGACTGGTCCAACTTTGACGAGAGTAACGACTACTCCTTCGATCCAACCAAAACATCCTATCAGGATTGGAACAAGGTAACACTCTATCAAGGTGGAAACCTGGTGTGGGGCATTGAGCCTTAAACTTTACTTGTAATTGTCTTAACCGCGATCCTCAGTGTGTTAGAGGATCGCGGTTTTTGCTATTCAGGCGGGGCTATCCTCTGGTCATAAAAATGATCAAGGGACAGCCCTATTTCTTTTCTAACGAACAGAGGGCACGCTATTTAGTTGAATTGATACAGTTGAAAATTCTAACGAATCGTAGACACGCTATTCAGTTGATTTAGGTGGATTTTGAGCCCCTTAGACCCTTTTTGGTCCAAATAAGGTTACTGAGATTCGTTAGGATTCGTTGTTGGAGTTTAATGCCCCAATAGGGTGTGTGAGATTCGTTAGAAAAACTTGGCGGTGAGCTTAAATCAAACTTCAGCCTGAACGGTTCATCGGTTTGATTTCCCAAATGAATCCTAAAAACACTGATTATTAATCGTTTTGGACGGATATTTGCCTAGGGTCTGACAGGCAGGATGTCTATAATAGAACCCGATGGGCGGGATTCCCTCGCTCGGATTGGAAAGAGAATGGAAGGGGGACCGCACTCCGGTAGTCGGGCAAGCTGATTTCTCTTTTTTACTTTTGTAAGCGCAATCATAAAATGTGGGATCTTCCTTTAAAGAGGGTCTTACGAATGATCGAACGTCTAATCCTCATCGATGTGTATAAGCGTCACCTATTCTGTCTCAAGGAGCGTGAAAGTGGATGAACTCAGAAACAACATCGCCGGTACAAAATGGATCGGCTTCAGGTCGGCAATCCGGTCGCAGGAAGGCACGTATGCCACTTGCAGCAAAGGTGCTTTCTTCGGCACTCAGCGTAGCTTTGCTTGTTGGGGGAACAGCTGGCGTTACGGGAGCAGCAGCTTCGAACGGTAATGGGGCGACGGAGGCTAGCCTGCAATCACATAAGGGAGGCGGTCACGTGAAAGAGATTCAACTGGAATATCTGGATCGGGGACTGGTGGCTGCTTCGACATCTGAAGGGGTGTTTCTCAGCTGGAGATTGCTTGGTGACGAGGCCACAGGGTACAGCGACAAAGGGCTGACAGGTACGGACTTTAATGTCTATCGTGATGGTAAAAAGATCGCAACCGTCACGGACAGCACCAACTATGTAGATGCCACCGGCATATCATCGTCTCGTTATGAAGTGGCAGCGGTGAACAAGAAGGGCAAGGAGAGCAAACGCAGTGCATCTGTCAAACCATGGGCGAACGGCTACGTGGACATTCCATTGCAAAAACCGGCTGATGGCGTGACACCAGCAGGAGAAGCCTATACGTATTCCGCCAATGACATGAGCGTGGGCGATGTAGACGGGGATGGCCAGTATGAGTTTTTCGTGAAATGGGACCCATCTAACGCCAAGGACGTATCTCAAAAAGGGTACACCGGTAAAACCTACATTGATGCTTACACCCTGGACGGACAATTGCTGTATCGGATCGATCTTGGGGTTAACATCCGGGCGGGTGCTCATTATACACAGATGCTTGTTTACGATTTTGACGGGGATGGCAAGGCCGAGATGATGTTCAAGACCGCTCCCGGTACGAAGATTATTAAATACAACAAAAAAGGAAAAGTGACATCCGAGAAATATATCACGCTTCCCAAGCAGGATCGCAAGGCAGGGTACTCGAACGAAGATGATTATCGTTTGAGTGCTGACGGTTACTATGATCACGTGGTGGATATGTTCAGGAACTGGCATAAACACGATGAGGTTGTGAAGGGGAACTGGCCTGCGACATTGGAAGAGGCTTTTGGGATTGAGAAAAAATATAACTACCCATTATCTCAGCAGGATGCCGAGAGCCTGGCCGACTACTTCATTGATGTATATGCGGTAGAACGCAGCAACCGCAATGAGCTGCGTAAGTTCGAAGGTTTTATCGTGGATGGACCGGAGTATGTTACGGTATTTGAAGGCAAATCAGGCAAGGAACTAGAGACCGTTCCATATGAACCTGAGCGTCATGATGATGGCCTGATGTGGGGCGATTATGCGATGGCACGGATTGAACCGGGGAATCGGGTAGACCGTTTCCTGGCAGGCGTGGCGTATCTGGACGGCAAGAAACCGTCCGCAATCTTTGCACGCGGATACTACACACGTTCGACGATGGTTGCCTACAATTGGGATGGCAAGAAGCTGAAGAAGGAATGGAAAGTGGATAGCGGCTGGACACCGATGAAAAACCCGTTCAATGACGGGCCACACGGCGTAGATGGTACAGATCCAGAGTACGGCTCCATAACAACCCAGGGAGCGCACTATTTCAGTGTGGCGGATGTGGATGGAGATGGCAAACAGGAGATCATCTATGGCTCTGCCACGATTGATCATGACGGCAGCGTGCTGTACAGCTCCACAGACCTGATGCCTGCCGAGAGTGCTGCGCCGGGAACGATTGCCCGTCTGGGTCATGGGGACGCTCTTCATGTGGCAGATATCGACCCGGATCGTCCGGGACTTGAGATTTTCATGGTTCATGAGGGTGGTCCTTGGGCGCCATACGGCTATTCCCTGCGGGATGCGAAGACCGGAGAAGTCATCTATGGTGGGTACACAGGGAAAGATACCGGTCGCGGCATGGTGGGGGATGTTGATCCGACTCGTCGTGGACTGGAGACATGGGCTGTAGGCTTGTGGACAGCTAAGGGTGAGAAAATCAGTGATCAGATGCCGGGAACGAATATGAATATCCGTTGGGCTGCCGATATGACGACACAGATCGTTGATGGTGCGATTGATGTTACCCCAACCATCAAGGATTGGAGTCGTGGTACGTTGCTGACCGCAACAGGCACATTGACCAACAATCACACGAAAGGTACGCCTTCTCTCGTAGCTGATATCTTCGGAGATTGGCGGGAAGAGATGCTGGTGAGAACCACCGACAGCTCAGCGATCCGCATCTATCTGAGTACCGAGAAGACAGACCGCAAGCTGTACACGCTCATGCATGATGCGATGTATCGTGTGGGTATTGCCGGACAGAACAGTGGATACAACCAGCCTTCCTATCCGTCCTTCTACATGGCATCGGATATCGACTGGTCCAAAGTAACGCTGCCTAAGTTCTACAAGCCAGGTAAGGGCGGAAAGTAAGCAGGCCGGAGTAATAATAGCTAGCAATAGCAACATAACATGTGTTCAAGATCAGGCTGTAACGTAACGCAGCGTCGTTAGTTTTAAGAGTTGGCATCGAAGCTTGGAAGCTCTGGAGCTCCAATGTGTCTCGGCACATGGAGGTTTCAGAGCTTTTTTCACATTAGGATCTGCGGATAGAGCTTGGCGTTTTCCCAGCCATCCATGTTACGTCATTCTTTTACATCGTTGGAGTCTAGATGCTCGGTAGCATTTATCTAATTAAATAATGCAATGATGGTTTTAACGAAGACAGTTTATATTCAACCTACAGAATTGCTACAATGGAGAAAAGTGAGGATTGATCGTTGTAGAAATGGGGGTATGGACATGAGCATTGCGAAGCGCTGGACAGGAAGCCTGTATCAGGAGGGACTACGAACGGAGGATTGTGGACCGCGTTTCTATGCTTACTATTACAAGCAATGGGACAACTACCGTATGTCCTATCACCAACATGATTCCACGGAGATCATGTACATTATTTCGGGAATGTGCCGGGTGGATGTGCAGATGCCAGATGGGAGTTCAGAGCAGACTATTTTGAAAAAAGGACAGTTCATCATGCTCGACGCAGGTGTCCCGCACCGTTTGCTGGTGGAAGATGGTGTCCCTTGCCGTATGCTCAATGTGGAGTTTGGGTTCTCAGGCTCGCCTCCCGGACAGCTATCCATCCGTCAGCTCGCGTTGGAAGAGGAAGAAGTCCATACTCTACTCACTAATGCTTCGCCATATCTGGTACTGCCTGACCCGGAAGAGGTGTATCACATTATGAAAAGTCTGGTGTTGGAACTCGACCAGCGCGGTCT
This sequence comes from Paenibacillus sp. USHLN196, assembly GCF_037144955.1. Lineage (NCBI taxonomy): Bacteria > Bacillati > Bacillota > Bacilli > Caryophanales > Paenibacillaceae > Paenibacillus > Paenibacillus sp. USHLN196. Next base: position 243,280 of record NZ_JBBCYH010000002.1, read on the forward strand.
GCTGGAGCAAGGAAGGTCGTCTGTATCGATAGGAGTTATTCCTACAGAGGAAAGGGCACAACATCGCGAAGCTCGGAATCTGTCGTCTCCCGAACAGGGAATGCTGGTGCGTACACTGTTTATCCAGTTGCTGGTCCGTGTTGCACGTCTGCGCGGAGAAATGAGCCGGAGTGCCCCAGATCAGGCCGAGCTGTATGTCAAACGAACCATTGAATTCATGCATCACAATATGGATCGCAATATTCAGATGAAGGATATCGCGGCAGCAGTCAATCTGCATCCAGGCTATTTACATCGCATTTTTCGTCAGCACACGCAGCGCACACCGACCGACTACCTGACGATGCTTCGCATGGAGAAGGCCAAGATGCTGCTTCAGCAGACCAATATCCCGATTTCAGAGATATCCGATTATGTCGGTGTAGGCAGTCGTCAGTATTTTCATATGTTATTCAAGAAATATACAGGCTCGACGCCAGTTGAATTTCGCTCCTCTATGGAACGACATGTTAGTCAGTACCCGTCGGATGAATGAGCCGATTGCAGTTATTTTCGAATATATCTCGATTAGTGGAACTGGCGCGTAAAAGTTAGGATTTTTGACAACAAGATCTTGAACAGGTCATGATTTTGATAACGCTTCCCCTTTTGCCGTTGGTACAATGATTTCATGAAGAGAGTCATTAACCGAAGCGAAAGATTCGGATTAGGGGAGGACATAGACATGTCGTTTAAAGTGGCGTTTATCGGGGCAGGAAGTATCGGATTTACACGGGGATTGCTAAGGGATTTGCTGACGGTACCAGAGTTTGACAACATTGAAATTGCGTTCTGCGATATTAACCAGCACAATCTGGACATGGTGACTGAGCTGTGTCAGCGGGATATCCGTGAGAATGGATTGAATATTCAGATTCAGCCGACAACAGATCGGAAAGAAGCGTTAAAAGATGCGAAGTATGTACTGTGTACAATTCGTGTTGGGGGACTGGAAGCATTTGCAACAGATGTGGATATTCCACTGAAGTATGGGGTAGATCAATGTGTCGGTGACACGTTGTGTGCGGGTGGCATTATGTATGGACAACGCGGAGTCGCCGAGATGCTGGATATCTGTAAAGATATTCGTGAACAGAGTGCACCCGACGTGCTGCTCTTGAACTATTCCAATCCGATGGCGATGCTCACATGGGCATGCAACAAGTACGGCGGTGTGCGGACGATCGGACTGTGTCATGGCGTACAGCATGGTCATCATCAGATTGCGGAAGCTTTTGGCTTGAAAAAGAGTGAAGTGGATATTGTCTGTGCCGGCATCAACCATCAGACCTGGTATATCCAGGCTTCTCATGAGGGTAAAGACCTTACAGGTGATCTGCTCGAAGCTTTCGAGAAACATCCAGAGTACAGCCGCACCGAGAAAGTACGGATCGATATGCTGAGCCGCTTCGGTTACTACAGCACGGAATCGAATGGTCACCTGAGTGAATATGTGCCGTGGTACCGCAAACGTCCGGAAGAGATCAACGAATGGATCGACCTGGGCAATTGGATTAACGGAGAGACAGGTGGGTATCTGCGGGTGTGTACCGAGGGACGCAACTGGTTTGAGACTGATTTTCCTAACTGGATGAAGGATGAACCGATGCAATTCGTTCCGGAGAAACGGGGTGAGGAGCACGGTTCGTACATTATTGAAGGGCTGGAGACGGGGCGTGTCTATCGTGGACATTTCAATACCGTTAATCATGGAGTAATCTCGAACCTGCCGGATGATGCGATTATTGAGGCACCGGGATATGTGGATCGCAACGGGATCTCTATGCCGCATGTAGGGGATCTGCCACTTGGCCCGGCTGCGGTATGTAATGTGAGTATTTCCGTGCAACGTCTTGCGGTTGAAGCCGCGGTGAACGGAGATGACAAATTACTTCGTCAGGCGTTCATGATGGACCCACTCGTGGGTGCCGTGTGTAATCCAAAGGAGATCTGGCAGATGGTCGACGAGATGCTGGTTGCCCAAGCCCAGTGGTTGCCGCAGTACGGAGATGCGATTGCTGCCGCGGAAAAGAGACTTGCTGCTGGCGACCTTATTCCAACGAAGGAATATGAAGGTGCAGCACGTCTGAAGGTGAAAACGGTGGAAGAAATGAAACAGGATCGCGATGCTGCCAACAAAAACGCGGGTGAATCCGATAAAGGGAAAGATCGCGAGAAAGTGCAGCAATAGATAAAAGTGAGTAAGGGCTTCTCCGATGGAGGGGCCCTGTTTGTTTTTTTATTTTTTTGCCACCACGGATAACAAAGACCCCATATCATCCAGACGAAAAGCGAGAGAGGAATATTGCTCATTGCAATGCATCATTACCATACGATACATATTACCTTTACAGACATAGTAATATGTCTTATAGTATACGCAGGACGGAAGAAAGTCGGTGAATATCGCAGATGGATGCGCAAGTGATTAATAGTGATCTGATTCGGGGCAACATTGATCCCATCATTCTAAGTGTACTTATACCAGCCGATAACTATGGCTACAGCATTATTAAGGAAATCTATCGCAAGAGCGGAGAACAGTTTGAACTGAAGGAACCTACGCTTTATTCCAGTTTGAAAAGGCTGGAGAAGAGTGGATATGTGGAGTCTTACTGGGGGGAAGAGACGCAGGGAGGACGACGCAAATATTACCGAATTACCGTGCAAGGTCTCGAAGCATATAGAGAGCAGGTTCAGGCTTGGCAGGCAGCCAAGGCACTGATTGATTGCATGATTGTAACTGGAGAAAAAGGAGATGAAGACCTATGAGATTGGAAGCTCGCATCACCCGTCATGTGAATCGTTTGTTCGCTCACGCACAAAATACATTGGACAATCGAGAATTAAAAGAAGAGATTCACAGCAATCTTGCTGCGCGGATTGACGATTATATCTCGCAGGGGATGAGTGAAGAGAAGGCGTTCCAGACCGCCATTCAGCATATCGCTGGTATGGATGAAGTGATGAGTGACCATCGAAGGGTACAACGTGTTCCTTACTGGACAGCGTTGTTGCAGTCTGCCCTGATTTATAGCCTCATAGCCTGGATCATTACCATTCCAATGAGAGTGCTGATGCAAGGCTCCGCCATAAACAATCTGCTTATGATCGTGAGTCTCATTGTTGGTGGCACGTATGTATTGTATCTGTTGATCAACAAGACGAACGATTCTGCAACTTCTGTGAAAACCACGGTTATTCGAATCCCTGCCTTAGTGCAGTGGAATCGCAGAATATGGTGGTTGTGGGCGGCATTAATACTCGTACTATGGGGAACGCAGGCAGCGTTGCGATTCGGAAGCAACATCTGGTTTAATCGACCCATTCAGGTGGATGGACCCTATCAGTTTGCAGTGATCGTCATTGCCTTTGCCATCCCATTACTGAGTGTTATTATTCCTTTGGTGGTGCATCGGGCGTATCGGATCGTTAGTAAGTATGAAGTGAGTGATGCGTTATGAGAATTAGAAACATATGGATTATAACACTTGTTGTGTTGGGCATCATTGGCTTAGTGATTGTTGAAGGCTTCGTTAATCCGAAGATCGAGGCGAAACAGGCTCGGTACGAGGAAGAGCAGCAGAATCCGCTGACACATGATTTTGCCGCTTTAGCCAAATATCGCAGTCCCTACATGGGTGATAATTCAAACCTTAGTCATCTGAATCAGGCTTTACCTTTACGTGAAAGATTGAATGGTTACCAACTGTACCCGGAGACGTTCACGGTCCAAGTGAATTATAGCTTGGATACGCGTGAGATGGATGCAGAGGAACTTGAGCGGATACTCGTATATAATGCGGTTGCGAACTTTGTTATGATCGATAATCTGGAGCAGATCGTCTACCAATTAGAGAATACCAGCCATACCTTACGTCGTGAATCTGCCCAACAATGGACAGGTAAGGAATTAAAGAAGCTTCAGAACCCGGAGCTATGGAATTCAACTGTACGCGAGAAGCTGGTAGAACCGGCACAAGTGAAAGAGGCTTTTTCACAGATTGTTGACAATTAAGCTGCATGAAATAGAAGGAAATAGGCAAGATACTCGACTCTTCTCCCATGCTATGTTATTATAAGTCTCTGATAACGTGGTAACGAACTAAAGCGTTTGGGTTTGGATATAGACATGGAGGGGTTCGAGAGATGAGAAAAAAAGCGATTCTACTATTATTCATCAGTATATGTGTGTTGATTGTTGCTGGTTGTTCCAGTTCCGCAAGCAAGGATGAGAACAAGATTGTTGTAGGAATTGATGATAAGTTTGCTCCAATGGGCTTCCGAGACGAGCAGAATGAAATTGTAGGTTTTGATATTGATTACGCAAGAGCTGCAGCGGAGAAAATGGGTAAAGAAATCACATTCCAGCCGATCGACTGGTCTTCCAAAGAATCAGAGCTGAACAGTGGTCGGATCGACATGATCTGGAACGGGTACACCATTACAGATGAGCGTAAAGAGAAAGTGCTTTTCACGAAGCCGTATCTGGAAAACAGTCAGGTAGCCATTACATTGGCAGACTCACCAATTACGAAGCTGGATGAACTCGATGGCAAAAATGTGGGATTGCAGGCGCTGTCCTCAGCGGCAGATGCACTGGCAGCAAGTCCCCTGAAGGATAAAGTGAAAGCTTCCGAATTCAAGGATAACGTGCTTGCACTGACGGACTTGAAAACGAAACGTCTGGATGCGGTCATCATTGATGAAGTGGTAGCGAGATACTACATGTCCAAAGAAGAGGGAACATTCAAACTGCTGGATGAATCTCTTGCACCGGAACAATATGGCATTGGTATCAAAAAAGGCAATGAAGAGCTTCTGAATCAGCTGCAAAAAGCACTGGATGAGCTGAGTGCAGATGGAACAGCAGCTAAAATCTCCACCCAATGGTTGGGTGAAGACAAGGTTCTGAAATAGGCAGGTTACACACCTGATATATAGTTTGAAACAAAACGGACCCCGTATTCCATGCTGGAGCGATTCATGCCCCAGAGGAATGCGGGGTTAACAGATTAGAGGAGACAAAATAATGAGTTGGGATTATCTATCGACCATTTTAAAACCTATGCTAGAAGGTGCACAGACCACGATTTTCATGTTCTTGCTCGCGATCGTGCTCTCTGTACCGCTTGGATTTGCGGTAACGCTCGCCATGAGAAGCCAGATTAAACCGCTGGCATGGATTGCCCATACGTATGTATATGTGATGCGAGGAACACCGCTACTGCTCCAAATTCTATTCTTCTGCTTCGGTTTACCGTTGCTTCCGGTGATTGGAGAGTATCTGGTGTTTGATCGCTTTGTAGCAGCGGGAATTGCGTTCATCCTGAACTATGCGGCGTACTTTGCTGAAATCTTCAGGGGCGGATTGCTGTCCATTGATAAAGGGCAACATGAGGCAGCAAAGGTACTTGGATTAACGAAATGGCAGACGATGACCAAAGTCATCATTCCGCAGATGATTCGTGTAGTATTGCCTGCAACGGCCAATGAATCCATTACGCTCATCAAGGATACAGCGCTGCTCTATGCTGTAGCTGTACCTGAGCTGTTGTATTATGCTCAAGCGGCGGTGAATCGCGACTTGCAGCTGATCCCTTTCTTTGTGGCAGCGATTATGTATCTGCTCATGACACTTGTACTTACGTTGTTGTTCAAGGCACTTGAGAAGCGGTTTTCATTTGAATAAATTAAATCTGATCAATCAAAGGACTGTCTGCATATGACACATATAATAGAAGTAAATCAGTTGAGAAAATCATTCGGTACACTTGATGTGCTGAAGCAGGTATCCTTCAACGTGGAACCAGGCGAGGTGATTGCGGTGATTGGGCCTTCGGGTTCGGGTAAAAGTACGATGTTGCGCAGCCTGATTCATCTGGAGGATATTTCGGGCGGAACGATTCGCATTCAGGATCAGACGTTGGTCGATAATGGCCGTTACGCAGGTGCTGCGGATATACGCAAGATGACGGATCGCATGGGTATGGTGTTCCAGCATTTCAACTTGTTCCCGCATCTGACCGTACAAGCTAATCTGGAACTCGCACCGAAGACTTTGAAAAAAGAAAGTTCAAGCGCCATTAGGCATCGCAGTCTGGAATTGCTCGGTAAAGTAGGGCTGTCGGACAAGGCTGATGCCTATCCAGCCAATCTGTCCGGTGGACAGAAACAGCGTGTTGCTATCGCTCGGGCACTGATGATGCAGCCAGACATTCTCCTGTTCGATGAGCCAACATCGGCACTGGACCCGGAGCTGACCGGGGAAGTACTACGTGTAATCAAACAACTTGCACAGGAAAATATGACGATGATGATTGTTACGCATGAGATGGGCTTCGCCCGTGACGTTGCGGATCGCGTATTCTTCATGGATAACGGCGAGATCGCTGAGGCAGGTCCACCAGAGCAGATCTTCGGCAATCCGAAGCTTGCACGTACCCGGACATTTTTGCAGCGGGTGGAAGTGGAGAGGTAGAAGAAACCTCAAATTATATAATGTGAAAGAACGCAATCCTATGAGTAATAAGGGATTGCGTTTTTTTTTTGAAAATAATGGCTTATGTCCACAGATATATGTTCCAGACGATCAATACCAGCGTCAACACGATATAAGTGATTACATTCCAAAGGGATCGAATTCTAAAAGTCGTATAACTCATGATTCCAAACAAAACAATGCTAAAACATAGTACAGCTACATTATTTCGATAAACAGCGATGACCACAAGCATCAAAGTCATAAGTATATTCAGTACTTTATCTATTTTCATAAATGTCGATCCCCCTAATATAATCCAAAAAGATATTACTACTATAATAGTATCTGTATGTTAGAAGAATTATTTGTTTGGATCATTGTAGTGATAAATGGATTCTAAACTTCATACTCTTGGAGTACACTGTGGAAACTTATACTTCAATTTTAGTGTACAGATGATGAAAATAAAATAAAACTAATAATAATTCATAGTTTACAAATTATGGAGGTGACTATTTCTATTAAACTATTATAATGAAATTACTTAATAAATAGGGAGGATTTACCTTGGAACATCGCGAGAATGAGGTGAATCGTTATTATAACGATTCACCTTCACCACCACCTTATGTAGTACCAAAAACCAATAGCAAATCGATTGCAGCTCTTGTCTTGGGCATACTGTCCATCATGATTCCATACGTGGGATTATTGATTGGTATTGTTGCTATCATCATTGCCTCCGTATCGCTCAAAGAAATTAAGAACCGTATGGAGCAAGGGAGAGGATTAGCCATTGCTGGCCTTGTCTGTGGAATCATCAGTGTAGCTTTATACTTATTACTGATTGCGTTCGTGCTGTTATTTACTTTCGCTATCTCGAGTTCTGATATGTACTCTACATACTAGGAAAAGGAATAGGAATAATATCGATGCTATTCATCACTAGAAAATGCTTACCCTTGGCTCCATGCAAGGTGATTTTCTTAGATTTTTAAACTAACAAAAGCACAAAGGCATATCTCTTTACGCCAGACTTGCTGTCATTCAGCGAGTCAGGGCAGGGGATATGCCTTTATCTATTTTAATTTCCCTTTATCGGTACTATGCGTGAATCGCGACTTCACTGCTGACGTTTTCATTCTCCGTGGTGCGATGCATCAGGAAATACGTTAAGGTTCCTCCGAGACCAATCACCGCGAAGATGCACAGAATGCCGATCTGATCCCAAGCCACGCCGAACTGTCCACTAGAGATGACTGCTTTATATCCCGTTACCGAATAGGTCATAGGCAGCCAAGGGTTGAATACTTTCAGCCAATTTGGAATTAGTTCGAGCGGGAAGGTGCCCGCACTGGTAGTAAGCTGGAAGATCAGCATCAGAATCGCGAGGAAACGTCCCGGATTCTCCAGCCAAGTCACCAGTGCCTGAATGATGTACATGAAGCTTAGACTGGTAACAAAGCTGAACAAGAGGAACAATGGAACGCTCTGAACATCCAGACCCAAGCCGTACAAGACCAGCCATGAAGCAAGCAGAGACTGTACAGCACTCATCAGCGTGAAAGCCAACGTTTTACTCACAAAGCGATTCCAGCCACTTGCCTCGCTAACCGTGCTGCCGCGTGTTGGTACAACCAGTGTGGCAATCAATGCCCCGACAAACAGCCCGAGTGACAGAAAGTATGGCGAGAATCCTGTACCATAATTAGGAACCTCGTTATATTTATGTTCATCAACATGAACAGGCTCAGCATACATCTTTACCAGTTCATCCGTCTTTTTCACACTAGCCGTCTGCTCAGCTGCTTCATTCAGTTTGGTGGCGAGTTCGCCAGAGCCGTCTGTTAGCTTAAGCGTACCTTCTTTTAACTGACCAGCACCGTCATCGAGCTTATGTGAGCCATCTGCAAGGGTTGAGATTCCGTCTGTAAGCTGGCTTACACCCGCAACCAGCTTGCCTGCACCAGCATCCAATTGACCTGAACCATCCGCAAGTTTGGCTCCTCCAGCGGCAGCTTCGGATAATTTGGAATTGAATTGTTGTAGACCAGTCGCAAGCTTTTCTTGTCCGGCGGATAATTGCGTGGCTCCTTGTACCAGTTGTTGTTCGCCCTGTACCAACTGGCTGCTGCCTTGATGCAGTTGCTGTTGTGCAGTGTACAGGTTTTGGCTGCCTGCAACCAATTGCTGTCCGCCCTGATACACCTGTTCGCTGCCAGCGGCTACGGCCTGACTTGCTGCCAGGAGCTGCTGCACAGCCGGACTTGCGGCCAGTTCCGGACTGGCTTCAGCTAATTGGGCAAGGCCTTGTGCAACAGCTTTGGCACCTTCGCTTACTTTACCACTGCCCTCAACAGAACTTTGCAGCCCAGCAGTCAGCTTCGCACTGCCTTCCTCGGAAGCCGCCAGTCCTGCATCCAGCTTAGCTGCGCCTTCCTGAGCAGATTGAAGACCAACCTGTAGCTGTTTGCTGCCTGTCTCAGCCTGGGTTACTCCATCACCCAGCTTCGTGGCTGCTGCTGACAATTGGGACAGCCCACTGGACAGGGCACTCGCGCCATTATGGAGATCACCAATGCCTTGGGCGAGAGTAGACGTACCTTCTTTTAACGGAACTACGCCCGTTTCGAGCTTGTCTGTGCCTGCGGCCAGTTTGGATAGATTCTCTTTTAATGTAGCAGCACCCTCATCCAGCTTGATCGCACCATCATGAATCTGACCTGCGCCATCCCCGGCATCCGCCAAACCTCCAGAGATTTTTTCTACCTGATCCAATAGCGTTTCGGTATATGATTCTGTGACTTTGGCAGCGACTTTGGAGCGAATTTGTTTGACTGCTGTCCCGCCAATCTGACCTGCAAGGAAGTTGTATCCTTCATTGGGTTCATAGATCAGATCTGCCGGCTCAGGGTGTTCATCCATCAGGGTCGTTGCTTTGGTGGAAAAGTCCTCCGGAATCACAATGGTCATATAATACGTGTTGTCTTCCATACCTTGTTCTGCTTGTTCGCGAGTGACGAATTGCCAGTTGAAATCATCACTTTTTTTCAATTCATCGACCAAATTCTGACCGACCTCCAGGGATTTGTCGTTGTAGACTGCGCCCTGATCCGTGTTGACCACGGCTACAGGTAATTCATTCATTTTGCCATAGGGGTCCCAGAATGCATTCAGGAACAGGCCGCTATACAGTACCGGTATGAACAGTACGACAAGAATCGGAATACATACTTTTGGTTTCTTGAAGGCGGACTTCAGATCCTGCCCAAATACGTGGAATGATTTCATCATGTTCTCTCCCTATCCTTACGCTAATCCATTTGTTCTATCTCTATTATGTTTTGAATCTAGTGGCATGCCTTTCTCTACGTGGGGGATAAGCCATTCTTGAGAAAGAGGCCCACAAAATCCTTGATCTGATCTTTGTGCAGTGTAGGATGCGCTTTGTTCCAATCCGAGGTTAAGGTGACATACAGCTTCAGCAGGACAAAAGAAACCAACTTGGGATCATCCCTGCGAATCTGCTCTAGCTCCATGGCACGGCTCACTTGACGCTCCAAATATTCGAGAATGGCTGTCTCCACTTTCTGCAAACCTTCCTTGGCCTGCGGCGTACCGAACTCATTGACCTCCTGAAAGAGCTTGATTAACAGCTCATGTTCCTCCCGGTACTCCAGTAAAGAATCCATGCTCATATGCACGTTATCCAGAAAGGAGTTCTCTTCCTTCACTGTCTGCTCCGTAATCTGTCTCATATCCGCAATGATCGAGCGCAGAATCTCACTGAACAGTTCTTCTTTATTCTCGAAAAAAGTATAGATCGTTCCCTTGCCTACATTGGCAAGTCTCGCAACCTGCTCCATCGTTGTGGCTTTGTAGCCAAACAGGGCAAAGGATTTCTCGGCAGAGTCCATCACCTGTTGCCTTCGATCTATCGTTTTCATGACATATACACCTCCTTGTAGGTTGAAAGGATAATGGTAAGGTAACTCTTTGGTGACCGATTTACCATTATGGTCAGTTGGTCGTTGATAACTGTAGCACTTGAGGAGGGGAGGTGGATGTGATCATTGTCATAGTGTGGGCTGAGAAATGAAAACAATAAATGAGTAAAAGAAGTACGGATGAGAATTTACTATAATATGGAAAAGTGTTAGATATATCAGTTATAGAGTTGAATAGCTATAATAGCAAAGGGGTAGCGAAGAAACAGTGAATTATAAAATTCAACAAAGAATGAGGAATATGTATGGAACACGTTTTATGGACGATCTATCTTGGGTTGCTGGGCACAGCATCACTCTCGTATTTTTTAAAAGGGATGTACGAGTCAAAACTTAGCAAAATAGATTTTGTCGTATCCGTCATTACATGGATAGGGCTGCTAGGATATGTTACGGAAACGGCTATTCTAAATCCTGCTGTGTGGAAATTTATTACCGTGGCAGCTTTGTTATGGGATTTATTATTCGCGATGCTTTTAAAGGATTACGAAGGGAAAGAAATTTTGGGTGGATTACCGATTATGATGAGGAGAGTTTTGATGTTGATAACATTAGTTATCGGGATTGGACCTTTATACTATGGGCTGTTTAGATATGCTTTCTCTTAAGGGGGGAATTTTCTATATATTTTCTGAACAATGTAACTTGTTGGTACGATTCTACGTCCAAAATCTAAGAGCCAAATTCTTAATCAGAATGAAAGGAGGTCTAACCTTGAAACATTTCTCCTATATCCTTATGATGTGTCTTGTCCTACTCGGTTGTTCAGATGCCTCACTGGAAAGCAACGATACAGCACGAGACCAAATTCAAAGAGAAGGACAGACGATGACGGCAACCAGACAACTGGGTGAATATGAACTTCAGTTAATCGTCCAACAACAAGGCGAACCTACCTTAACATTTCAACCGGGAATAAAATATATAGGCCAAGATGCCATCAATGAGATATATCATTCCAAAGAAGTGTTTGATATAAATCTGCAAATGAATGGGAAGACGATTCTCCCGCCTAGGTCGGGCACCAGTGAAGAATTGGCAACTAAATTAACGAAAGATCGTTGGTATTCGGAAGAATTTGAAATAACACTCACACCAGAGCAGGTTCAATATATATCGAATGGTGAGGTCGATCTTGTTCTTAATGCCGGATTTCGATCCGAACATTCCGGCTACAGTGACGAGAAGAAGATGACGATAAATGCAGAAGAAATACTGTCATTTAAATGATACCGGGAAAGTACAGAGCCTACCCTGGTAACAACAAAAAAACCAAGGATTTGAGTTCAGTTACTCATGAGCCTTGGTTTTTTTCTGTATCTATGACTTTTATATATCCTATTAATTCTATTCTGCTCGTACTTTAAAGAACGAAATCAGCTCTTGCAGTTGCTCGGATACAACCGAGAGCTCGTCGGAGGCACTCACAATGGCTGCCATGGAAGCTTCCTGCTCTTCAATGGACTGCTCAATTTGTTTACTGCTATTGGCTGCCTTGCTGACATTGGCAGAGAGTTCATCGGCTGTGGCAGACATTTCTTGGGTGCTTGCAGAGATCTCTTCGGTAGAGCTGGAGATATCCTGAATCTGGTTTGCAACTTTATTTGTAGCATTCAGAATGTTTTCGAAGAATACGCCAGTCTCTTGCGTAACTTCCAAGCCTTTGGTTACTTCCTTGGAACCTAGCTGCATCGCCTCGGAAGACTGGATGATATCCCGCTGAATTTCCTCAATTAACTGTCGAATTTGCTTCGCTGATTCCTGAGATTGCTCTGCCAGGTTACGTACCTCGCCTGCAACCACGGCAAATCCTCGTCCTTCTTCACCTGCACGGGCGGCCTCGATCGAAGCGTTGAGGGCCAGCAAATTGGTTTGTCCGGCAATCTCCGTAATCAGATTGACAATGTTGCTAATTTGGTTCGAGTTATTTTCCAAAGACTGAATGGACTCGGATGTATGTTGCACTGCACCGGAGATGAGGCGCATCTGCTCAATAACTTGCTGCATTACCACATTACCCGTACTTGAGCGCTGCTCCATGCTGAGGGCTTCGTCTGCTACATCAGCTGAACTGCTGGCGATCGTCTGCACTACCGTTGACATCTCTGTCATGGCGCGTGCATTCTCCACAGTCGCTTTGTCCTGTGACACCAGTCCGGTGGATATTTCCCGGATGTTGTGGCTGATGGATTGAATGTTCACATTATTTTTCTCGGAAATTCCCAGTAGTTGTTTGGAAGATTCCGAGAGGTGATGAGAAGTATTCTGTACTTTGTAGATGGTTGTATTGAAACGATGAATCATGGCATTGAACTTCTCGTTAATGACACCCAGATCATCTCGTCCTGTATCAATGGTGACATCCAGATTGCCTGTGCTGACTTCCTCGATTCCCTTCATCAGGTTGCGAATCGGCAGCAACGTTCTTTTTAGCAAAATGAATTGCAACACCATGAACAGGATCAGGAAACCGACAAGGAACATTAATCCGTACGTAAGTAATTCATTTAGTCCTTTTGGAACCGCACTTGCATCGACATCGAAGAAAAGAGCAGCGTACATGGAGCCATCTGCGTTATTAATCGGATAGATTAGTGTAGTCCAAGTTCCGTAGTCATCGGTATAGAAATCACTGAAAGCCGGCTTTCCGTCCTTCTTCATCTGTTCCAGCACTACAACGTTATTCTCGGGCAGCGAGTACATGGCACCTGCGAGCAGATTGTCTTGCTCGAATGGCTCCAACAAGTTCGTTGGAATCGCGATGATGGACGTTCCGTTTCCTTGCTCAAGTTCTGAACCGAAAATGTACGCTTGCGCGATGTTTGGATAGAACTCATGGATGGAATCGAGATAAGCCTTCATTTCCTGCTGTACAGGACCGGCGTAGCTTTTTTCACTGGCGGCTTGGGCGACTTTGGCGATGTCCAGATCGTTATATGATTTCTGGGTGATGACAGTGGCTTGGTCATGCAACTGTTCTACCAGAATGTTCTTTTGCAGCTGGTAAGCCGCGGTAATCAGGATAATACCAATTAAGGTGATGCTACCGAATGAGATCACCAAATTTTTAACAAAGAAAGGCATGGTACTCCAGCGAAGCTTATTAAACAAGGTTGTTCACTCCTTCTACAATTGTGACGAAGGACTTATCCTGGGCGTTGTACACGCTATGTAATTTTAGATCTAATGTGATTCTTTTTTACTTCTGTAAAACGGCTTCTGTAATATGTTTTGCTATTCACGTATATGAACTCCAGGAAAGTTCTACTCCTCAGTTATATCGTTATTTCGACATACTAATGTTAGATATTTCAAGTAAAATAGGACTTATGAACCGGTTCCTTGGAATTAAATTGCGTTTTTACATGACTTCACGTATGTCGATGGAAACTTCTTTAGCACAAGCCACACGGGTGTTTATTGAAGATGATTACCATTTAAGATTCGCTAAAGGTTCGTCCTCTACCATGGTTACATAAGCCTCAGTTGCTTAACAGAAACCAAGAAGGAGGATGTATCATTTGAATATTATATTACGAAAAGTTGCAGTAACGGCATTATCCGTCACGATGGTAACGGCATCTTTGGGTCTGATCGGAAGTCCTAATGCGGCATTTGCCACAGAGAGTACAGCGACAATTACGAGTGCAGGCGTAACGCAGGCTTATGAGTCGTTGTTCCAGACGGATAACGTCATTGATGTGAATGTAACGATTGATGATGCGGACTGGAAGAGCATGCTCGAAAGCCCGCTGGATAAGGATTACAAGAATGTGAGTGTGGAAGTGGACGGCAACAAGCTGGACAACGTTGGTTTCTCCACCAAGGGGAACCTGACCCTGAAAGCCGTAGCCTCCATGGAAGAATCGGAACGTTACAGCTTCAGATTGAAGTTTGATAAATACGACAAAACACAAACCTTGCTTGGACTAGACAAAATGGTGCTGAATAACAACTACGCTGATCCATCGTATATGCGTGAGGTACTTCACTACGAAGCACTTCGCAGTATTGGTATGGATGCACCGATGACGAATTACGTTAATCTGTATGTTAATGGCGAGCTGGTTGGTTTCTATACCGGCGTTGAAGCGGTGGATGACAGCTATCTGGAGCGCAACTACGGTGAGGATTACGAAGAAGGCGTCCTCTATGATACGGATGAGAAGAGTTATCTTCAATATGAAGAGGGCAGCGACTACAGTACAATCACCAAAGACTTGGGTACGGATAAGGACAAAGCAAAACTGAAAACTTTCATCCAAACGCTGAACGAGATGCCAGAAGGTGAAAAAGGCGATATCGAGAGCGTGCTGGACGTGGATTCGGCGCTTCAATATATTGCAGGCAACATGGTTTTCGGCAACTATGACAGCTATAACGGCGACAAAGGGCACAACTACATGCTCTACAGTGATGCCGACGGCAAGTTCACGGTTGTTCCTTGGGACTTCAACATGTCCTTCAACGGGTACTCGGGTGGAGGCGGACGTGGCACAACAACCGGATCAACCACAACCAACACCAACGCAACGAACGTATCTGTGGACGAGCCTGTACTGGGTATCGGCATGGAAAATGTACCGATGATTAACAACCTGCTTGCTGTGCCGGAGTATAAGGAAAAATATTTGAGCTACGTCAATGAACTGACGGACTATCTGGAAGGCATTCAGGATCGTATTACTGGCCTTGCTGCTGAGATTCGTCCTTATGTGGAAGCAGATCCAACGAAATTCTATACGATAGAACAGTTTGAATCCAACATCGCTTATTCTGCCAATGCAGATGTAGCAGGTGGTATGGGCGGTACACCACCAGAAGGATTTGAAGGCATGACACCCCCCGAGGACATGGGAGGCATGACGCCGCCTGAAGGTTTCGAAGGAATGACACCTCCAGATGGGACAACACCACCAACAACGAGTACAGACACTACGCAGACACGTCCTGGCGGTAACTTTGGCGGCGGTGGAGGCGGAGGCATGGGCTCCATGGCTGCCGGATCACTGACGACATTTGCACTGAACCGTCTTGCGAATCTGCAAGAGCAACTTGGGCGTGAAGTGACACCATTGCCTGAGACTTCGGAAGAGACAGATTCCAATACATCATCCGGGGCAACGGACGAAACCATTACCGTAACACTCGATGGTAAATCGATCATATTCCCGGATCAGGACCCGCTGCAGCAAAGTGGCCGAGTGATGGTGCCTTTGAACGCAATCCTCGAAGCAATGGGTGCAGAAGTGACATGGGACAAAACAGCGAAGACGGTCACAGCTATTCTGAATGACCAGTCCCTTGTGCTCAAGATCGGAAGCAGCACGGCAAGCGTAAATGGGGAGACACTCGAAATGGATACACCGGCAATTATTCAAAACAGTCGCACACTCGTGCCCGTTCGATTCATCTCTGAAGGACTGGGATTGACCGTGGATTGGGATCAAACCGCTGCACAAGTAAGCCTTACATCTAAATAAGAAATATCTCTGAGGACAATGTTGTTTTACGGAGAATGATAAAAGGGATTCGATGGTCAGATCGAATCCCTTTTTGTTCTGCTTAGACCGATCGCACGTCCAGCAAAATTCGGCCACGTCCATGTCTGGACTCACTTTTGGCATGTGCTTGATTCGCTTCACTTAAAGGAAAGATGGAATCAATCTCTGAACGGAGGGAGCCGTTAGCGATAAGCTGAGCGATTGTGTACAGATCCTCTGATGTCGGAAATTTGGAATTAAACTTGGCGGTAACGCCATACTGCGCTGCTTTTTCGGCAGAAGGCAATTGAGTTAACGATACCAGCCTGCCCCCAGGTTTCAGAACACCCCATGAGCGCTCTTCGATCCCTCCACCAACAGCGTCAACAACCAGATCAACATGGCTTAACAGCTCTTCAAACAGGGCCGTCTTGTAATCAATCACTTGATCGGCACCCAATGAAGCAACAAAATCAACATTGGCACCAGACGCGGTAGCAATAACGTGAGCGCCTTTCCATTTTGCGAGCTGCACCGCGAATTGTCCGACACCACCCGCAGCAGCATGAATCAGTACCGTTTGTCCTGCTTCCAGCTCACCCTCGGTGAACAGCACCTTCCATGCAGATTCGGCTCCGCCTTTGATGGTCGCAGCATCCTCAAAACGCAGGTCGTCCGGCATATGAACCAAATCCGTAGCAGGAGCAATGCCATATTCAGCATAACTTCCGTTCACATTACCGAAGACGCGATCTCCTGGCTGAAAGGTACCGACACCTTCTCCCACGGATTCAACGATACCTGACATGGCCGTTCCGGGTGTATAAGGCAGCTCTTTGACAAACACGTTCTGCAACCAGCCATTACGAATCTTCCAGTCCAGCGGAATGGCTCCTGCATACTGAATGCGTACCAGAACTTCTCCGGCAGCTGGATGGGGCATATGGACTTCCTGTTCGAACTGTAATGCCTCTGGGCCTCCGTATTGATGAACTTGGATAGCTTTCATACTAGTTGTATGCATTATCTACACGCTCCAGTCGTTAAGGGAATAGGTTGAAGATGAATCTATCTTTTCGTCTTTATTCTTCTGTAGATGTCATACTGTACTCAAACTTTCTTAATTATGTTGTCGGCAACTAAAATATATCATTTTTTTGTGTGGTTGGCAACATAATATAGATATTTATATACCGATAGTCGTTTTAAATTTCCAAACGGAAGGACATTCTCACATGATTACGGAGAAAACGTAAAAGATTAGATCTTAAGAGGATTGTTTTGTGACAAAAATCACTGCATCATTATAAATTATGTGATCTGTCCTACCGATAAGACTATATGTGATATTCGAAACGGCATCGAAGTCGGCTTGAATATCCCCACAATTACATAGGGAAAAGGGTGGCTCACACACATGCGAAGCATGAGCATCGGTACCAAAATTAGTTTGATCGTTATCAGTATATTTATCGTCTTCTCCTCAGCTGTGGCGGTAAGTGTAATCCTGGAGATGAGACAGGGGATTACGACATTTGCTACAGAGAAGGCGAAGCGAGATCTGGCGATGGCGAATCATATCATTACATATAAGTATCCAGGAGACTGGGCTATTAAGGACGGACAATTATTCAAGGGAGATACCGCGCTGGAAGGCAACTTTGAACTGGTGGATGAGATTGGAGAAGCTTCTGGTGACACCGTGACGATTTTTCGAGGTGATGAACGTGTCGCAACGAATGTCATGGTGGATGGAAAGCGTGCTGTAGGCACGAAGGTGTCCGAAGAGGTCGCTCAGACCGTTTTGCAACAAGGGGAAAGGTACTTTGGTGAAGCTGTGGTTGTAGGTCAGAAATATCAGACGGCCTATGAACCCATCAAAAATGCATCGGGAGAGATTATCGGAATTTTCTATGTAGGCGCTTCTCAGTCGTTAATTGACGTGATTATCTCCTCGTTCCTCAAGACGTTCCTGATTGTATTCCTGCTCGCGATGTTGGTCGCGATTACCCTGATCCTGTTGTACGTTCGCAGGGTAAGAGTAAGGATCGAACGGGTATCCATGGCGATTAAGCGTGCGGGCACGGGCGATTTCACACAGCCGGTTGTGGACGACGTCCAAGACGAGATCGGATTGCTGGGTACGGGATACAATGAGATGAGAAGTAATCTGCAGGTCATCATTCAAGGTGGACTTCAGGCTGCGGAGAAAGCAGAACATTCGACTGGGCTGCTACTGAAGATTGCGGACCAGACAGCCAATGAATCGGCCCAGATTGCATCTTCCGTTGAACAAGTGGCTCAAGGAGCAGAGAGTCAGACGATTAGTACGGAAGAGAATCTGCAGGCGATGGAAGAAGTAGCTATAGGCGTACAACGTATGGCAGACAAGGCCTTGAGCATCTCCGATTCAGCATTGTATTCACGCAAACAGGCAGAAACCGGAGGAGAAGCTGTACAGCTGACCGTTCAGCAGATGTCTACAATCGAATCCTCCGTTACCACAACGGATGAAGTCATTCGTATGCTGGAAGGGAAGTCGGCACAGATTAGCCAGATGGTTTCCACGATTCATGAGATCGCGAATCAAACGAATCTGCTTGCGCTCAATGCATCCATTGAAGCGGCAAGAGCAGGGGAGCATGGCAGAGGATTCGCCGTGGTGTCTACGGAGGTACGCAAGCTTGCTGAACAAGCTGGAGACTCTTCGGATCGTATTGAAGAATTGGTTCAAGCCATGGAACAAGACATGAAGCAATCCCTATCGGCCATGTCAAGAGTGAAGGACGAAGTGCAAGAAGGGCTACGTTTGACCCGCGAAACTGAACAAAACTTCAGCCTGATCCGGGATACGAACCTGCGCATGGCCATAGAGATTGAGGACATGGCTGCGACGAGTGAAGAGATGTCCGCAGGCGTGGAGCAGATCGTTGCTTCCGTACATGAGATCGCTCGCCATGCGCAGACGGCTAGTACCAATTCACAACAGGCAGCTGGATCTGTCCATGAACAGCTTAAGTCGGTAGAACAGATCAAGGCATCTGCGGCTATTTTGTCCGATGTGTCGACAGAGCTGCAGACCTCACTTAGTCCGTTTAAGATTTAATATCTGTTACAATAGGGAAAAGGAGGGACTGCCTATGGCCCCTGATAAAACAAAACTTTTCCCGAACGAGAATATCCGCACTGTATGTTACATTCAAAACCTGCCGCCTCGTTCCAACGTGGACATTGGTGATTATACGTATTATAGCGATAACACGAATCCGCCAGAGCAATTCTATGACCGGATACAGCATCATTATGACTTTATTGGTGATCGTTTGGTCATCGGCAATTTTTGTGCGATAGCAGAAGGAGTGACATTCATCATGAATGGCGCCAATCACCGGATGGAGGGTATGACGACGTATCCTTTCAACATATTCGGTGGGGGATGGGAGCGCGTGACACCTACACTGGAGCAACTTCCATATAAGGGTGATACGGTGCTGGGGAATGATGTCTGGCTTGGACAACATGTGACGATCATGCCTGGTGTAACCATTGGAGATGGCGCCATTGTCGCTTCCAATTCGACCGTTGTTAAGGACGTTGAACCTTATACGATTGTTGGCGGTAATCCAGCCAAGACTGTCAAAAAGCGCTTTGACGAAGAAACAATTGCGCTGCTGCTCGAACTAAAGTGGTGGGAGAAGGATGAGGTATGGCTGGATACTTATCTGGAACGCCTTGTCTCTACCTATGATTCACAGACATTGCGCGAACTTCTGAACAGCAAGTAGCACAGGTGTAAAAAGAAGACAAGAAAATGGCTGGTTCCTGAAGGAGCCATTTTCAAGCAAATCAGGCCCTGGACCGTTTTGAGCGGATCAGGGCCTCTTGTTGTCCAAGATGAAATGTTAATTTAGCGGGTGGGTGGTCGTAGGGTACAATCGGACTTTGTTGATGATGGGGACTTAGAGTGAGTGTGATCTTCTGTATGATCCGGGTTCGTCTGCTTACCTGAATAAAAGTTAATGATATCATCAACGGTAGAAAAGACGACATTTACATCCATTTTATCATTGTGTGTTTGAATAAAAACCTCTTTTCAATGGGGTGTTGCGTTGTTTAATTTAAAGCTTCTTTCATGCTTAAGCCTGCTGTGAATACAGGAACTTTACCTGCAGGTAATTGAATTTCTTTGCCTGTTTTACGGCTTCTTCCGGTTCTTGCTTCACGCTTCTGCACTTCAAATTTCCCGAATCCAACCAGTTGAACTTCTTTACCTTCTTTGAGAGCTTCGAGAATCGAGTCCAGTACAACGGTTACAGCCTTTTCAGCATTCTTCTTGGAGAAACCGCCAGCCTTAGCTACTTCTGTGATCAATTGTTCTTTATCCATGGGGAATACCTCGCTTTCATTCTTGGGATGTGGAATCTTTACTGTGCAAAATATGAGTAAATAAAAAGCTGCCTTATTAATAAGGCAGCTTTCATATAATTAAAGTTTAGTAACGTTCTCAGCTTGTGGTCCACGGTTGCCTTGAGTTACTTCAAATTGAACGCGTTGACCTTCGTCCAAAGATTTGTAACCTTCACCTTGAATTGCACTGAAATGAACGAATACGTCTGTTCCTTCTTCAGTTTCGATAAAGCCGAATCCTTTATCCGCGTTGAACCATTTCACTGTACCTGTTTGCATGTGATTCCTCCAAAAAATAAGTTTTTAGCCGATCATTATGACGAGTATAAATTAAAAAATTGACACTCACCTGGTGCATTTAAACCACAGACTTGATGTCCGCTAATGTATCGATTAATATGATAATACCATGTCCGCTAATATAAGTCAAGATTTGGAGGTATTTTCTAATGAATCATTCATCAGTGATATCGGTGCAGCGGAAACCGACGATAGAAGAATTCGTACATGTGCTTGCCAATGAGGGAGATTTGCATCCCAAAACCGTGAAGGAATACGCAAGTGATCTGAAGCACTTTATCGAATGGTATAAGGAAAGCACCACGCTCGGCGAAGAATTCACATTGCGAATTGAAGACGTGAACACATCCACTTTAGTCAATTATCGTGAAGATTCACACAAAGTTATGCTTTTGAAGCCAGCTACCATTAACCGGAGATTGATTACGTTGAAGCGTTTTTTCAAATGGGCTGTCTTGGAAGCCGGGCTCAGCAGTGATCCTTCCAAGGCATTGAAATTCATTCCGGAAGACAAAGTCAGTCCACGCCGAATGACAGTCGAAGAAGAACAAGCATTCATCTCCGCGGTGGGGTGCAGCAACTCCCTTCGGGATCAGACCATTCTTACCCTTATGTTTCACACAGGCTTGCGCACGATGGAGGTATGCAACCTCACGCCTTATGATATCGAGCTTGGTCAACGGAGTGGTCACCTGACAGTAAGAGCTGACAAGCGCAATGGACAACGAAAGATCCCTTTGAATATGCAGTGTATCGTAATATTGACTCAGTACTTATCCGGACTTGCTAGCGACAGTTCTTACCTGTTCCCCTCCGAGAAGACAAATGATCGTTTAACGGAGAGAGCACTGCGCCACCTCATTAAAAAAGTCATGATTGCAGCAGGGCTGGAAGGCCTGAGTTCACATGATCTGCGCCATCGTTTTGGCTATGCCATGGCAGAACATACGCCGTTGCACCTTCTGGCGGACATGATGGGACACACCAATCCTGATACGACAATGGTTTATGTTAAAGCTTTAAATGCGAATCATCATTGAAATCAGAACGAAGGATCCATTTTAGGTAGAAACAAAACTCCTCTTATTAGAAGTACTTCGAAATTTACCGTGTTTGTATTACTTTAACCTACCCTTAGCATTCATATACTACCCTTAACATGTCACAGAGGCACCGCCCGTCAGGGTTGCCTTACCTCTAATGAAGAAAGCGATTACATAATCCCGATAATATTGTATATTATGATGGCAACCCTGGAACGTATCAACATGAGCATTTTGCATAAGACCCGTGAGCGATGAATATCAAATGATGCAAAAGCTGAGATCTATATTATTAATCGGGTGTTGGGCCCGTCATATAAAAGGGAGGAATCCGCACGTGTACCGGGTACTGCTGGTGGATGATGAAGAAGATGTGCGCGAAGGGTTAGTGGTGGAGGTCGATTGGGAAGCGCTCGATCTGCGGATTGTCGGTTTGGCTGAAAATGGGCGGGAAGCATTGGAGATGGCGGAGCGGGTAGAGCCGGACATTGTGGTGACCGATATCAGCATGCCGTTCATGAATGGTTTGGAACTCGCACAAAGATTGCGGAAGCGAAATCCACTCGTGAAAGTGGTCATTTTGACCGGATATGATGAATTTGATTATGCCCGGCAAGCCATCTCGCTAAGTGTGGATGAATATCTGCTGAAACCATTCTCGGCAGGACATCTCACCGAATTGCTGACAAGGCTGCGTGCCCAGATGGCGGCAGAAGTAGCTGAGCGTGAAGATGTACAGCAGCTGCGTGAGCATTATCATACCAGCTTGCCGTTACTACAGGCAGATCTGATGGCGACCTTGCTCCATCGTCAGAAGTCCTCCACATACATTCATAGTAAAGCCAAACAATGTGGGTTGGATCTGACAGGAGAACGCTATGGCGTATCTGTATTGACACTGCACATGGACGAAGATGCTGAACTGAAACGGTTTGCTGCACTTAACATTGCGGCAGAAGTATGGGCGGAACACGGCGCTGGTCATGCGTTTATGCATCAGGAGACGATCGTCCTGCTCTATGTGGATCGGTGGGGCGGTACAGATGGAGCGAAGCGACAACAGAAGGCATTGGAAAATGTCATGCGAAGCATCAACCACTACTTGCGCATCCCGGCGACAGTGGGATCTGGGCAGATCGTGAATACACTTGCGGATGTGAATCATGCCTATGAAGATGCCATGCTGGCACTGGATTACCGTCTTGTACCCGGAACAGATTCTATTATATATATTGCGGATGTGGAGCGTCAGACGGCTGGCAAGCTGCGGTTTGACGAGTTGAAGCAGCAGACGCTGACACGTTGTCTGAAGGCAGGTACGCAGGCGGAGCTGGAGGAAGTGCTAGAGATCATTTTCCGGGAAATTACGGTCGAACATAGTCGAAGTGATATTCAACTGTATCTGATTGAAGTGTTAACGACGGTATGGAAGGCAGCGCAGGCATCAGGAGAAGAGATGGAAGATATCTTCGGTGCAGGGTTCCAATTATATGCGGATCTGTTCCGATTACCGGGACTTGCTGAGGCACAGAGGAAGGTGCGGGAGGTCTGTCTGCTTGTACAACATCGCATTGCGAGCGGACGCCAGCATGTATATAAGGATATTGTCGAACAGGCGTTAGTCTTCACGAAAGAGCATTATGCTGACCCGGATCTGTCCATTCAGAAAGTGTGCGGACATCTGCACATCAGCTCCGGTTATTTTTGTGGCATTTTCAAAAAAGAAGTACAGCTCACCTTCCTGCAATACCTGATGCAGATCCGGATGGAGGCAGCCCGGGAACTGCTTCGCTCCACAGAGCTGAAGTCGTTTCAGATTGCGGAGCAGGTTGGCTTCGCCGAACCGAATTATTTCAGTTTTTGTTTCAAGAAACATATCGGTGTCTCACCCAAAGAATATCGTAAACAGGCTTCTCTGGCAGCTAGTGAAGGTTCAATCCGATGAGATCAGTTGTCAGATGGGTGAAGTCTATCGGACTTCAGTTACGCTCTCGTCTGCGTTCATCCAGGGTCAGCAGTATCCGGTTTATTATTACATGGTCCTTCTCCGTCTTCATCGTCTTGGTGCTGACCATCATGGCGTTGCTTCTGCATGACAAGTTCACCCAGGCTGCCGAGCGAAGTGCGGAACTGACGACGAGACAGATTGTGGATCAGGTTAGCTATAATCTGGAGGATTACGTCCGCAGCATGTCGCATCTGTACCGTGCCATTGAGGAACACATGCTGCGTGACGGGACATGGGAAGGGGAGCAGGTGGATAAACAGCTCGACACACTGCTCAGCAGTCGTGAGGATATCATCTCCATAACGCTGCTTGATTCCAAGGGGCAATTGCTGAAGAACAGACCTACAGCTGAATTAAAAACCAGTGCCCATGTGACACAGCAAGGGTGGTTTCAGTCTGCGCTCCGCGTGCCAGATCATCTTAGTTTCTCGTTACCTCATATTCAGAACATGTACACAGGCCCATACAAATGGGTCGTTTCCATGAGCAAAGGCATAACCATACGGCAAAATGGTCAGGACCGACAGATCATCCTGCTGGTCGATATCAATTTCAAACAGATGGATGAACTGAGCCGCAGGGTCAGTCTGGGACAACGGGGATATGTGTATATCATTGATGAGAGCGCAGGCAATATTGTGTACCATCCGCAGCAGCAATTGATGTATATGGGACTCAAAAGTGAGAATATCGAACAGGCTTTGGTGGCTACCGGCAGTTATGAAGATGAGGCAGATGGGCAGAAAAGGTTGAATACCGTGAAGTCCGTTGCCAATATTGGGTGGAAAATCGTGGGTGTGGCCTATCTGGATGAGATTATGACCACCCGTCAGGAAGTGAACGGATATCTCATTCGTGTCCTGGTCGTTGTCCTGGTATTGGTTATTATCGTGTCCCTGTTTCTATCCTCCAGTCTGACTCGCCCAATCCGGCGAATGGAACGTAAGATGAAGGCCGTAGAGCGTGGGGATTTTAACGTAGAGTTGCCTATTGAAGGACCGCTGGAGGTGGAACGTCTATCCCGTCGCTTTAATCTGATGGTCAATAAAATCCGAACCCTAATGGATGAGATCATCCATGAACAGGAGCAGAAGCGGCGTCTGGAGCTGGAGGCTTTGCAGGCTCAGATTAATCCACATTTCCTATACAACACCCTGAATTCTGTGGTGCGCATGGTAGGCATGAGCCGTAATGAGGAAGTGATTACGATGATCACGTCACTCTCGCGCCTGTTCCGCATCAGTCTGAGTCAAGGCAAAACAATTATAACGATCAGGGAAGAGCTGGAGCATGCGCAGCATTATTTGACGATTCAGCAGATGAGATTCAAGCGCAAATTCAACTTCACGATTAAGGCCGATGATACACTTCTGGATTGCCTGACATTGAAGCTGGTGCTTCAGCCCTTGATTGAGAATGCCATTGTTCATGGCATCGAGTACCACATGGATGAGGGATGTATTGAGGTTGATGTCTATCGTGAGGATAACAAGCTGGTGTTTCGTATTACAGATAATGGGGTTGGCATGACGGAAGAGCAGATGTCGGGATTATTAAGTGGTAGTCCGGTTGTCAAAAGCGGTGCAGGATCAGGTGTAGCTGTCCGCAACGTACATGATCGAATTCGGCTCTATTACGGGGAGGCATATGGCCTTGAATTTGCAAGTGAGTTGGAAGAAGGCACCACGGTCTGGATGCGGATTCCCATTCAATTGCAGCAGAAGGAGGGCGAGCCTGATGATCGACAGCCAAGTGAATAGGAACGATGCCCATGCGAGCTTCCGGCGAATTCGGAAACGTAGGTTGGTATTCCTGACAGCTGCAAGCTGCTGTCTGCTAATATGTGCAGCCTGTGGCATACCGAGTCCCGATGACCGTACATTACCGCCACGTATCGCGCTAATTACGCCAGCTGGGACAGGGGAACTTGCGGAAGCCATCCGGCTTGGTGCCGAGGCGGCTGCCAAAGAGAGCGGGGCAGAACTAATGACCGTGGAAGCCTACCCTTCCGACGGTAATGTGTACACGCCCTCCATTCCAGACTCCGTTGGCAGTCAGATACAGCTTAAGCAGGCCCATGCAGACCGCCGAACGTTGTCTCGTAGTGCGCGAGAGCAGGCTCAGGTGGAAGCCGCCGCCTTGGCTCTGAAGCAGGGAGCATCAGCTCTGTTAGTTGATCCCCTGAGCGAGACGGCGCTCAGCGACATTATTCAGGAGGCGCAGGCAACGAATTCCGATGGAGCCATTGTTCCTGTCATTGTGCTTAACGATGAATTTCCCGTGAAAGGCATCACCAGTGTCATCTC
This sequence comes from Paenibacillus sp. USHLN196, assembly GCF_037144955.1. NCBI lineage: Bacteria > Bacillati > Bacillota > Bacilli > Caryophanales > Paenibacillaceae > Paenibacillus > Paenibacillus sp. USHLN196. The sequence continues at coordinate 269,357 of NZ_JBBCYH010000002.1, forward strand.
CATGGATAATGTGGAGGCTGGACGGCAAGCAGGGCGGGCCATGGCGGAGCTGCTGGAAGGACGAGGGCATGTGGCTTTATTGGGTCCAGATCCTCTTAATTCCGGTCTGATTCACAGAGAGCAGGGTGTGATGGAAGTCCTGGAACAGTATCCTGACATCCAAGTGGAACCCAAATCGGTATGCAATACCCGGGACGGGTGTTGGCAGGCGTCGAAGCAGCTGCTGGACCAACAGCAGGTAGATGGCTTCATTGCCCTTCAAGAACCGGCTTCTCTGGGAGCAGCCGATGAACTGAATCGACGCAAGTCTGCGGATAAGATAAGGATTGTTGGATTCGGCAGTGAACAACAGCAATTGGAGCAGCTTCAGGAAGGGGTCTTTGAGCATCTCATCGTCCAGAATGGATACAGTGCAGGTTACCTGGGACTGAATCAAGCGGTTGCGCGGCTGAACAATCAACAGGTGCAGGCGAGAGTGTTACTTGAGACGAAGCTGGTTAGTACCGACAATATGTTCTGGATGGATAACCAGAAGCTGCTGTTTCCTTTTGTACAATGACGAATACGGAATGATGAAATGAATCCATTTCTTAACTTGAGGAAGATTTCGATAGAACAGGTGAAGATATTGTATTCGAATTTAATGTAAACCCTTTCATAATAAAGACATCGGTGAAGCCGAATGAACTTGGGGGAGGTCATTAGGATATGAAGAAGACATGGATGACACTGTTGATTACGGCATGTATGGTTGTGGCGGCGGGTTGTAGCAGCGGCGGAGACAGTGCAGGTGGAAGTACGGGAACAGATACAGGCGGTCAGACAGCAGCTGGGACGGAAACACCGAAGATTGGTGTCGCTATCTACAAATTCGATGATACGTTCATGACCGGTGTACGTAATGCGATGAACGCAGCAGCGGAAGGTATTGCAACCTTGGATATCGTGGATAGTCAGAATGCACAGCCCACTCAGAATGAGAAAGTCGATCTATTTGTATCCAAGAAATATAATGCAATGGCTGTGAATCCGGTAGACCGCACAGCGGCGGGCGTCATCATTGACAAGGCCAAGGCAGCGAACATTCCAGTCGTGTTTCTCAACCGTGAGCCGGTAGCGGAAGACATGAACAAGTGGGATAAAGTGTACTATGTCGGAGCTAAAGCGGAAGAGTCTGGTACGATCTCCGGACAGCTGATTGTGGATTACTGGAAAGCACATCCGGAAGCAGACAAAAATGGCGATGGCAAACTGCAATACGTCATGCTGAAAGGGGAACCGGGCCACCAGGATGCAGAGCTTCGAACCAAATATTCGGTTCAGGCGATCCAGGATGCCGGTATCGAAGTGGAAGCACTGGCGGAAGACACGGCGATGTGGGACCGCGTGAAAGGTCAGGAGAAAATGCAGGCATTCCTTGCTTCCCATGGCGACAAGATTGAAGCCGTTCTCGCAAACAATGATGACATGGCGCTTGGAGCCATTGAGGCATTGAAAGCAGCCGGATACTTCAAGGATGGCAAATTAATGCCGGTGGTAGGTGTGGATGCAACAGCTCCTGCCATTCAGGCTCTACAGGATGGTACGATGCTGGGCACGGTACTTAATGATGCCAAGAATCAGGGTGCTGCCACGGTTGCTCTGGCTTCTGTCCTTGCCAAAGGGGAGACACCAACGAAGGAAAATACCAAATACGACATTACAGATGGGAAATACGTCTGGATTGCATACAAAAAAATTACGAAAGACAACATCGCCGACGCCCAATAACAGCAGTAGACAGGGACGTCCGTCATTCGGGTAGCGTCCCTTTTTTTGCCGGTCATATGGAAGGGGAGGATACAAGATGGAATCACCTTACCTGCTGGAGATGAATGGAGTTTCCAAAGCATTTCCGGGTGTGCAGGCACTAAGTCAAGTGACCTTGAAGGTGAAGCCGGGAACGGTTCACGCCTTGATGGGAGAGAATGGAGCGGGCAAATCTACGCTGATGAAATGTCTGTTCGGCATGTATCGACCAGATGAAGGAACGATACGCATCGAAGGAAGGGACGTGGATATTCCCAATTCCAAAGCTGCACTTCAGCAAGGGATATCCATGATTCATCAGGAGCTGAATCCGGTCCCGCATCGTCCGGTGATGGAGAATATCTGGCTGGGTCGTTTTCCGATGAGGGGAATACTGGTGGACGAGAAACGGATGTATACCGATACACTGGCTCTGTTCAAGGACTTGAACCTGGATATTGATCCGAAGGCTCAAGCTGGAACATTGTCTGTCTCCAAGATTCAATCGATGGAAATCGCCAAGGCGGTCTCTTTTCAATCCAAAGTCATCGTCATGGATGAGCCTACTTCTTCCCTGACAGGCAAGGAAGTGGACCAACTCTTCGCCATTATTAATGAACTACGCAGTCGCGGCGTATCCATTATCTACATTTCCCACAAAATGGAGGAGATCCTGACGATCTCGGATGAAGTCACGATCATGCGTGATGGCTTCGTTGTAGGTACATGGGACGCCGCGGATTTAACAACAGATCTGATCATCACACGCATGGTGGGTCGTGACATGGACGAACGATTCCCGGAACGGACGAATGTACCCGGTGAAGTCATTCTGAAGGCAGAGGGTCTGACATCGAATCAGTCGAAATCGTTTCGGGACGTATCCTTTGAGCTGCGAAAAGGCGAAGTGCTTGGCATTGGCGGCCTGGTTGGAGCACAGCGGACAGAATTGATTGAGTCTTTGTTCGGACTGCGCGGTCTCGCTTCAGGTCAGATTTCGATCCATGGACGCAGAGTAAAGATTAATTCTCCCGCTGCCGCAAAGCGTCACAACATTGCGTTGCTCACGGAAGAACGAAGGGTGACAGGGATATTTCCTGTGTTGTCGGTGTATGAGAATACCATTATCGCAAGTCTTGGCCGTTACAAAAATCGCATAGGTTTGTTGAATGAGAAAAAGGGCCGCGAGGAAGCAAGGGAGCAGACAGAGAAGTTTAGAACCAAAACGCCTTCGGTTAACACGCTAATTCGAAACCTGTCCGGTGGTAATCAACAGAAAGTTCTACTGGCTCGCTGGTTGCTGACCGACCCGGAGATTCTGCTGCTGGACGAACCGACGCGTGGAATCGATGTAGGGGCCAAGTTTGAGATTTACACCATTATTACGGAACTGGCTCGTCAGGGCAAAAGCATTATCATGATTAGCTCAGAGATGCCTGAGCTTCTGGGCATGTCGGATCGCATCATGGTGATGAGCGAAGGACGTCTCACCGGAATCGTGGACGGAGCCGAGGCAACTGAGCAGGATATTATGAGGCTGGCCGCGCAGCAGCGGATGGCTTAGTCAGGAGGGAAACAGATGAATACACAGGTAATCAATCAAGTGAAACAATATGTAACACAGCGAGCCATCTTTATCGTACTGATTCTGCTCATTATTGGTATTGCCATCGCTGATCCAAACTTCCTTGCATTCTCCACACTACGGGATATTTTACAGCAGTCCTCCACAAGAGCCATTATTGCACTCGGTGCAGCCTTCATCCTGGTTACAGGAGGGGTCGATCTGTCCGCTGGTCGGGTTGTCGGGCTGACGGCTGTCGTATCGGCCTCCATGCTTCAGATTGACGAGTATGCGAACCGCTTCTTCCCTGATCTGCCACATCTGCCGGTGTTATTGCCGATTCTGGTTGGAATCACAGTTGGCCTGTTCGTGGGATTGGTGAATGGCCTCATTATCGCCAAATTGCATGTGCCTCCTTTTATCGCAACGCTGGGTACGATGGTTGCCGTGTACGGACTAAACTCCATTTATTTTGATACGGAACCCAATCAGTCGCAGCCAATCGGAGGATTGAGACCCGACTTCACCGTCATTGGTTCTGGATACATTGATCTGGGCGGTGGATATTCCATTCCGTATATCGTCCTGATTGCTATTGCGGTGGCGTTAATCTGCTGGGTGATCTTTAACAAAACCCGTCTCGGCAAAAACATGTACGCGATTGGTGGTAACATTCAGGCAGCGCATGTATCCGGGATTCATGTTGCACGTAATCTGGTTGCCCTGTATGCCATTGCGGGTGCGTTGTATGGTCTGGGTGGTGTACTTGAAGCAGCTCGGACAGGTGGAGCTACGAACAATTACGGTAACATGTATGAGCTGGATGCGATTGCTGCATGTGTGGTAGGCGGTGTATCAACGGCTGGTGGTATTGGAACGGTGCCTGGTGTTATGGCGGGGGTACTGATCTTCGGGGTCATTAACTATGGTCTGACGTTTATTGGTGTGAGCCCATACTGGCAGTTGATTATCAAAGGATTGATCATTGTTGCTGCGGTGGCTTTTGATATCCGTAAGTATATGGCGAAGAAATAAAAAGGATATGAGATGAACGTGAAAAGGTTACACCGTTGCACTCCGAGTGCAGTACCATCTTCCGATCGCTGTTATCCCCGGATTTTTTGATTCCCTTCTAAAGAAGTGAAAATCCGGTGATAAAGGCGAGGTGTATGCTTCCGAAGTAGCTTTCTTTCAGAAAGCTTTTAGCTCCGCTTCTTCAGATTGGTTCTGCACTCTACGTTATCGTGTAAATAATTTGTTCATCTTATATGGAAAAGCAGCAAAGAAGCCAGCCCTCGGGATATAGAGAGCTGGCTTTAAGCGTTATGCATTTACAAACCAATCTACAACAGTAATTATAGGGCCAATAATACAAAATACCAGCATAAATGCGGCCACATTACGGGCAACACTTGTACCATAATGTGAACGATTTTTTTGGGCTATCCAGAAGGTCGGAATCCAGAAGAGGGCTGCGACTACAAAGGGGATGTGGAGTCCTTGAGTTCCGTTGCTATAGATAGGCATGTTTATTAAGTTGAACAGGTAATGGCTGATCATAAAATTTGTTTTGCCCCATTGGAAGTTAAAGGCGAGACCCATCAACAGTACGAGTAGAGAGAGCGTTCCGAGGCCCAGTGGTTTTCGTTGTGTTGTCATGCAATTACCTCCATAACCGAGATTTTATCCTAAATTAATCCATAAATGTATTGTAGCATAATAGTGATCCATGCGTAGAGGAATTCTTTTACTTTTTCGATTACAATTCATGCATATGTCCTATTGCCTTCATAAATTATACATTCGTGCGAATTTGACGATCCTCCATTAATCGACAACATCAGCTAATCATAATCGATATAATACATGTACATAAAGTTGTTAGATGTGAGTTTTGTCAAAGGGGGCGAGGCTATTTGCTAAGTTACACGATGAAAATGGTGATATTCCCGCTGGGCTGTCTGCTTGTCATTTTGTCCTCTTATGTTTTAAAGCTTACGCCTAATCTGGCATTATTGTTGATTTCGGGTGCCCTGTTGATTGCAAGTATCTATGGGGAGAAAAGATATCCTGTGCTGCGAAATGTTCATTGGATTTTTCTCGGAATATTCCATTACTTCAGTCAACTGAACTGGTGCAACATGCTGTATTATATGCTGATCATTACAATGATTCAGGACAAACAACGTGTGGTACAAACATTACCGATCTCACTACTGTTCATGCTGCAATATACTGTGATTCGGCTCTCCTACGTGCCTATAGATACATATACTTTGCTGGTTTCGTTATTCGATCTGTTAACCTCGGTTGTCATTATTTTCTTGTATCATACCTTGATTAACAGTGAGGTCGAGAAGCGCAGACTTCGAGAGAAGAACCGGTTTCTTACCCTTCATGATCCACTAACCGGACTATTGAACTATGAAGGTTATATGGAGGTGCTGCGGAAGACGGTGGAGGAACAACGTTCCTTTTTGCTTGTTCTTTTGAATGTCAATAATTTTAGCGGATTTAAGAAAGAGTCAGAAGATCCCTGGTGTTCAGTAATTACGGGTACAGGCAAAATCATTACCAATCAGTTCCCGGAGGCCTATGGTATATCCCGGTATGCGGGAGACCGTTTTGCGGTTGTTATACCAGAAATACAGAATATTGAAGAACGAATGACATTTTTGCTATCAGATCAGCTCCAGGAGTTGCAAGTAAGTTATAGCATCTCGTTGTACCCGGAAATGTCTGAGACATTGCAGCAATTCATGACGGTTGCTGAGGACAGGTTGCTTCAACAGCAGCGGAGTAAATGGCTGAAAAAAGAAGAAGAAGTATTCCGTTCCGAAAGGTTAAGGGCCGTAGGTGAATTGGCCGCTGGTATGGCTCACGAAATCCGGAACCCGCTCACCGCCATTCGGGGATTCCTGCAACTGTCACGTGGACAAGCATACAATATCGCGCCTTGGTATGAAGTGATTATGGGTGAGGTAACGAGGGTAACCGATCTGACGGCTGAATTTTTACAGTTTTCCAAACCACAAGCCAATCATATGAAGCCCGAAAAGCTCGGACACTGCCTTGAACGAGTCATGTCGCTGACCGAGTCGGATGCAGCATCCCGAGGACATCGAATTACGCTTGAAATGACTAGTGAGCCAGTCGTGGTCAACATGGATCGGGATAAGATTGTGCAGGTATTAATCAATCTGATTCGCAACGCTTTTGAAGCGATGACAGACCCCGGTGAGGTTCATATGGATCTGTTGCAGGACGGGGACGCCGTACTCATCTCGATTACAGACACGGGAAGTGGCATTCCGGAAAATTCGCTTTCTACGATCTTTAATCCATTTTATACGACTAAAGAAGAAGGCACAGGGCTCGGACTGGCTCTCTGTCAGAAGATCGCCCAAGATCATAACGGGAAAATTACCGTTCATAGCGAACTGGGGATTGGTTCCACCTTCACGCTTCATCTGCCAATGGAGACGTAACTTGTATAACAGACTCAGAAATAGCAGCAACATATTCACTTATCAAAAAAACGCCGCATGGGTCCTGGAGAACCCCATGCGGCGTTTAGTTTATGATTCGAGCGTATAGTAGATGATTTTCTAAGGAACATGCTTCAAACCCTTGATTAAGAAGCCTCAGATTCGTTAACGTTCGCCCATTCTTTGCTCTAGCCGCAAGCGAGAGGACGTCCTCAAATCTCGTCCGGTGCGGAGTTTTTCATTTGGACCTGTCCCTGATGTAACTGATAGTAGAATCCTTGTTGCTGCATCAACTCGTCATGGCTTCCCCGTTCAGCGATCTGTCCATCATCAATGACGAGAATCTGATCGGCTTCACGTATCGTGCTAAGCCTGTGGGCGATGACAAAGCTGGTACGGTTTTTCATCAACGTGCGCATCGCTTCCTGAATCTGCATCTCCGTGCGAGTATCGATACTGCTTGTTGCTTCATCCAGAATAAGAATGGCCGGATCAGCAAGAATTGCCCGGGCAATGGTTAACAGTTGCCGCTGTCCCTGACTCAGATTGCTTCCCCCGGAAATGATGGGCGTATCGTAGCCCTGCGACAGTTTGCGAATGAACGAATGTGCATTCGCAAGTATAGCTGCTTGCCTGATCTGTTCATCGGTTGCATCCGGCTTGCCGTAGGCAAGATTATCGCGAATGGTACCCGAGAACAGGTAGGCATCTTGAAGCACAATGCCGAGTTGCCGCCGTAACGGGTCCTTCTCCAGTTCCGAGATGTCATATCCATCGATGGTAATCCGTCCGCCTGTAATCTCGTAGAAACGAGGTAACAAGTTGATAATGGTCGTTTTACCTGCACCGGTCGGTCCAACAAGTGCAATCATCTCGCCAGGTTTGGCGGTAAAGCTGACCTTCTTCAGAATATCTCTCTCGGCACTGTACCCGAAGGAGACGTCTTCAAATACGACTTTACCCTGAATCTGATCCAGCTGTTTCTTCTGTTCCTCCACATACTCACCAGGTTTATCCATGATGTGAAACACGCGTTCAGCACCTGCAATGGCAGCCTGAATCAAATTGTATTGATTGGCCAGATCGTTGAGCGGCCGTTCAATCTGGCGGGAGTATGCGAGAAAACTGACGATTAGTCCGATAGACGTCAGATCATGATAAGCCATCCATCCCCCTACGGAAGCGAGTATGGCAAACCCGATATTATTCATCACGTTCATTGTAGGGCCTACCAGACCCGAAACGGTCTGGGCTTGTGTGCTGGATGTGCGCAGTTTCTCGTTCAGGTTCTTGAAATGTTGATGTGCCTGATCCTGTCGGTTATAGGCCGCCACGACTTTCTGTCCAGCAATGGTCTCCTGAGCATATCCATTAAGTTCACCAAGTAACTTCTGCTGGGCAGTGAAGTGTTTGCGGGTTCTCGAAGCGATCAGGCGAGTGGCGATGGTGATTAAGGGTACCGTCACCAGACTGAGCAATGTAAGGCGAACATCGAGCGCAAACATGATCAACAAGGAGCCGACGAGCAGGATGGCACTGGACATCAATTGGGTTACACTTTGATTCAGCGTTGTGGATACATTATCGATATCATTGGTGGCCCGGCTCATCAGGTCCCCGCTTTGATTTTTATCGAAAAAGCTTACTGGCAGCTCTTGTAGCCGCGAGAATAACGCATGTCGCAGATCCTTAACGGTCAGTTGGGACACACCAATCATGACATAGGATTGAGCCCACATCAGGAGCGAGCCAAAGACATAAACACTCAGCAAGAGGAGACATTCCTTCAGCAAGCCCGCTGTTACTTTGGGAACGATATGTTCGTTAACGGCACGTCCGAGAAGGTAAGGTCCTGCCAGATTGAGCAGTGTTCCGAGAGCAGTCAGCACCAATGCAGCAATAACTCCTTTGCGATGACGCCCCATGTAGGACCATACCCGAATTAAGGCATGGCGAGCATTTTTGGCTCTGACTTTGGGGACAGGTCCTCTGCCCGCTGGTCCGGGTCTTCCAATCGGAGGCACGACGGTTTGCTGAGGGGAGGAAGATGCAGGTTTAGCCAAATTGAACATCCTCCTTCCGTTGCTGCGAATAATAGATGGCTTGATAGTGTGATGAATGAGCCATGAGATGATCATGTGTACCGCTGGCAACAATCTGCCCTTCATCAATGACATATATGCAGTCGGCATCCCTCACGGAAGAGATACGCTGTGCAATCAAGAAGGTCGTGCTGTCTTTCATCAAGGACTGCAAAGCCTTCTGAATGCTGGCTTCCGTACGCAGATCGACCGCACTGGTGCTATCATCCAGAATCAGCACTTCCGGCCGCATGAGCAGGGCGCGTGCAATGGATATACGCTGTTTCTGTCCACCGGACAGATTGACCCCGCGCTGACCCAGCTCCGTGTCATAGCCATCCTTCAGTTTCATAATAAAATCATCCGCCGCCGCAGCTTGAGCCGCAGCACGCAATTCAGCATTCGTTGCACCAGGCCGGCCGAAGCAAATGTTATCCCGGATGGTGCCGCTGAACAGGATGGATTCCTGCAGCACAATGGATACACGGCTGCGAAGATCCTGAAGATCCCAGTGGCGAACGTTCACTCCATTCACGAGCACTTCACCCTGTGAAGCATCATACAGACGGGGAATCAGCTGCACCAGCGATGTTTTGCCTGATCCTGTTGAACCGAGCAAAGCCACTTTTTCGCCGGGACGAGCGATCAGGTTAATTCCGGTGAGTGTGTGTTCTCCGTCATAACGGAAATATACGTCTCTGAACTCCACTTGACCCGTAGCGTGTGAGGGAAAGAGAGACGGTTGGTATGGAGAAGGATCAAGGTTAATCTGGTGTGACTGTACATTCTCGGATTTATCCGTTCCCGATTGAATATCCGGCTGTGTATGTAGCACCTCGTTGATCCGGGCAGCAGATACCTTGGCACGGGAGAAGCTCATCATCATCATGCCAATCGACGTGAGGGACGAGAGTACAACCGTGACATAGTTGATAAAAGCAATCAGATCCCCGGCGGCAATATCGCCTCCCACTACCTGGAAACCTCCGAACCACAGCACCGCTACAATGGTAGCATTCAGCATGAGGCTAAGTACGGGTGCATTCAGTGTGACGATCCGCCATGCTTTCACGGCAGTTGAGGTGTAATCTTCATTGGAATGTTTGAACCGTTTTTTCTCCAGACGCGCACGTGCAAATGCCTTGACGACACGGATGCCGGCAAGATTCTCCTGAAGAACAGCGTTGACCTGATCAAGCTTACTCTGCACGCTGGCGAACAGTGGATAGGACGCTTTTATCAGGATAAATAAAATAATAAACAGGACCGGAACAGTCGCAATAAGAATCAAAGCCAGTTTCACACTGATCGTAAACGCCATGATGATACTACCGATGATCAGCATCGGCGAACGGATAAACATCCGCAGCAGCATCTGCACAAAGGTCTGCATCTGGGTAATATCACTGGTTAGACGAGTAATCAGAGATCCTTCCTGGAACGTATCGAGATTACGGAAGGAGAAGGTCTGAATGTGGTCAAACAACTCCTGGCGGAGATCCGTGCCGTATCCAACGGCAGCTTTGCTTGAATAGAGTGTACAGCCTGCGCCGCCGACCCAGCCGATTAACGCAACAAGTAGCATGGTCAGACCTGTAGTTACGATATGGGACAGGTTCCCTGCAAGCACACCATTATCTACGATACTGGACATCAGCTTGGGCTGGAGCAGGTCCATGGCAACCTCAAGTACCATGAGCAGCGGGGCGAGGATCGCCGCCGACTTATACGGGGTCAAGAATCGTTTTAACGTCCACAATAGGAAATCACCTCAGTTTTAATTGCATAAGCAAGTTGTTGTTAGCAATGTTGCGAGTTTGCATCGCCTCAGGCTTCACGCAGGTTTTGGAGCATACGCTGTGCGAGTGTAGACATGATCCGGGATTCTTCCGGGGTAAAATCTTTCTGGGCCTGCTGTTCCAACTCCTGAACCACTTCTCTCAATTCTTGTAGCGCGGAGCGCCCCTGATCCGTCAGGTATACCCGCAGACTGCGCAGATCCTTCGGGTCGGCTTCGCGTCTAATATAACCGGATGTTTCCATGCGCTTGAGCATCACCGTTACCGTTGCGGGACTGCGCTGAAGTTGTTCGGCCAGCTTTTTCTGGGATTGACCATCTTCCCGTTCAAGCTGGAACAGCAACGGGGGTTGCCCTGGGTATAACTCGGGGTGGTTCACAAGTTTCTCATGAACCTTGTAGCGTTTCAGCTTCACAAGTTCGGATAATTGTCCCATTAACCGATCATTCTGGATTGGGTTCATATATTCCGCTCCGTTCATATCCTTTTAGTTAGTCGACTAACTAAATCATAAGTTTGATATGACATATCGTCAAGCAAAACGATGTATTTATTTCTGTTCAGATGTAGTCGAAAACGTTTTCTGACGTGATCGTTTCTTTTTGGTAAAATAAAGGGGATACCATGTTGGCTTGATCTGAATCATGATCTTTTTAACTCAATTTGCAGTAGGGAGGCTTTAATATGACAGAAGTAGTGGGACGGGACAAAGTACGTTGGGGCATTATGGGCACGGGATGGATTGCATCCCAGTTCGCAAGGGATTTGGAGCATGCAGGGAACGCGGAGAAGGCAGCGGTAGGTTCGCGGACAGCGGGAAGCGCGGATAAGTTTGCAGCAGAATATGGTTTTGCACGCGCTTACGGCTCGTATGATGAAATGCTGCAAGACCCTGAGGTGGATATTATCTATGTGGCAACACCTCATCCTGTACATAAAGAGAATGTGATGGCTTGTCTGGAGGCAGGGAAAGCGGTGCTCTGTGAGAAGCCATTTACGATGAATGCACGTCAGTTGGAGCAGCTGGTGGAGACTGCGCGGGAGCGCAAGCTATTTCTGATGGAGGGCATGTGGACACGCTTCTTACCGCCCATTGCCCAAGCCAGAGCATGGATTGAAGAAGGGCGAATTGGTGAAGTCCGTTTGGTCCAGGCAGACTTTGGATTCCGTATCGGCTGGGAGCCGGAAGGTCGTTTACTTAACCCGGATCTGGGTGGGGGTGCTCTGCTCGATGCAGGGGTGTACCCGATCTCCTTTGCTTCGATGATCTTTGGCGAACAGCCTCAGCATGTATGGAGTACGGCTAATATCGGTAAGACGGGTGTAGACGAGCAATTTTCCGTATTGTTGTCCTATTCCGAGGGGCGTTCCGCATCACTGAGTGCTGCTATTCGTCTGAACCTCAGCAATGAAGCGGTCATATACGGTACAGAAGGCAAGATTCGTCTACCTTTATTCTTGGCGGGTAAAGAAGCCTATCTGCATGTGAATGGTCAGGATGAGCCCGAGAAGTTCACGGATGATCGAACATGTATTGGTTATGCTTTTGAGGCAGAAGAAGCGGGACGTTGTATCTTGGAAGGCCGGACGGAGAGCGATACCATTAAACTGGACGAATCCTTGGAAATCATGAAGCTGATGGACACGATTCGGGGCCAGTGGGGCTTGCGTTACAAATCGGAGTAAACAGACAGGAGTTGGCGTGTGATGGTGAAAATTCTGATATCCGGGTTTGAACCGTTTGGCGGGGATGCGGTGAATCCAACGGGAGCGTTAATGGAAGCTCTTGCGAACGAAGTGATGGAGGGTGCTGAGCTAAAAACAGTACTATTGCCTGTGCACTTCAATGAATGTGCAAATCTGCTGATCGCAGAGATGGAGGCCTATCGGCCCGATGTGGTCATCGCCTGTGGACTGGCCAAGGGCAGAACGTCCATCACGCCGGAGCGTATTGCCATTAATGTCAAAGACATTCCTCCTGGCTCCTACGCGGATAACCAGGGACAGCGCCCGGTGGATGAGCCGATTGTGGAAGGAAGTCCGGACGGACTGTTCTCCACCTTGCCCATACGTGCCATGGTGAATGACATGTCCGCAGCAGGCATTCCGGCTGCCGTATCCAATACAGCAGGCACGTATATATGCAACAACACGATGTACCGGGTGCTGGATCACATTCGAGTAGGACAGTTCCCGATCCGTGCCGGATTTGTACACTTTCCAGCCTCCACAGAGATGGCGGTGCTGCAGCCTTCCGTTCCGTCGCTGCCTATTCCCGTGATGCTAGATGCGCTGCGAATAATGATTCGCGCGGTTGTGGCTGAATCGTAGGAGACGGTTGCGTTAGGTAGGCACAGGTGTGCTGAATTGTAGCTGACGGTTGGATTCGTAGACCACAGTTGTGAAAGGGAGAGCAGTGGATTGGGAAGGAGTGAAGGAGATAGGTTTCTTTCTGCTTCAATCTTGGGTTGGGTAAAGTGATAGATATGAGTATAAATATGAAGTTGAAATATAAAGTCAAAAAGAGCTGTCCCATCGTCATAAGTCTGACGTTAGGGGACAGCTCTTTCTATGTCGTGTGTAGTCCAAAATGGTTAGTGAGATTACTAGTTTGCAGAAAGTATCTAGATGCAAGTATTTCGCCTAGTTAAAAAGTAGACTTTAAAAACCGCAAACCGCAAACCGCAGACTAGGTATGGTTCATAGATTTTGTTAGAAAGTAGAGATCGGTGAAATAGGGTGTGGTCGGTTTAGCGGGCAAACTCCGATTCTTGAACATCCTGAGTACGACCGTTACTAACCCTAAGTACCCAAATCCTAAAAAAAACAAGTCACTAGGACACTACGATCATCCTGGCTAGCTAAGAAATTTCTATCCCCGAAGGCACCCTATGCAGGACTCTAACGAACCGAGCACACGCTATTCGCTGGCAATACGCACATACCAATTTCTAACGAATCGTAGAAGCGTTATTGTATGGAATTAAGCGAGTTGGTCGGCGATATGGCCCATTTCCAGCTGAATAGAGTGTCTGGGATTCGTTAGAATTTTTGTAGCATGATATTCGGCTGAATAAGGTGCCTAGGGTTCGTTAGATATAGAGCGTACGGACCTAGCTGAAAAAAATTAAATGTTTAAATAAATACATGTTAGATTCGCAACAAATCAAGATCGAATTCGGGAACAAGCCCTTCTTTCATGGCACGCCCAAGAAGTGCAGTAATCGCACCATAACCATCATCACCCAGATTTGCGCTGAATTCGTTAACATACAGGCCAATATGCTGTGCAGCTACGTCAGGGTCCATTTCTTGGGCGTGTTCCATAACGTATGCTCTCGACTCATCCGGGTGCGCCCATGCATATTCAACGGAGGCACGTGCCCAGCCGGCGAGGGCGTGAGCATCCATGTTGCGACGTGCGATGATCGCTCCAAGCGGGATCGGAAGACCTGTGTCGCTTTCCCACCAGTTCCCGAGATCCGTCATCAGCTTGAGATCATAGTTCTGGTACGTGAAGCGTGCTTCATGGATAACAAGTCCGGCATCGATCTTGCCGTCTCGAACAGCAGGCATGATCTGGTCGAATGGCATGACAACAATTTCGCCTACACCGCCAGGAACATTTTGTGCTGCCCACAGACGGAATAATAGATAAGCTGTTGAGCGCTCGCTCGGCACAGCAACCCGCCGTCCAGACAGATAGCTGGGATCCGTGGTACCGTTAGCAGTCAGAACCAGCGGACCACATCCTCTGCCGAGTGCGCCTCCAGCGGGTAGCAGAGCATAGTCAGACAGCACGTATGGCAGTGCTGCATAAGATATTTTCATCACTTCGGGTGTATCTGGTCCATCGGGATTCGCCGCCAGGCCATTGGTAATATCAATATCAGCATAACGGACATCGAGCTCAGGTGCGCCCGGAATCAATCCGTGCACCCACGCGTGAAAGATAAATGTATCATTTGGACAAGGGGAAAATGCAATTTTCATGATGTAATAACCTCCCGTAAAATGGAACTTGCAGCCTGAAGCGCATCGAGGGCATCCTTGATGCGCCAAGCGTCGCGGTCGCGTGGACCGACCGCGTTGGATATGGCCCGCAGTTCGAGTGCTGGCACGCCGAACTGCTGGGCAGCTGTTGCCACGCCGAAGCCTTCCATGCCTTCGGTGGCAGCATCCGGCACGCGGCGCAATAGCTCCGCGGCCGTCTCCGCGGTTCCGGTCGCCGTGGACACGGTGACCGCAGTGCCTCCGCTGACAGCGAGCCCGGCCCGCTGCAGCTCATGGCGCAGGCGAGCGGCAAGCTCCGCGTCCGCCGCCACAATGGACGAGCCGAATCCGAGCTCGTCCACACGAAGGAAGCCGTCTGGCGTCTGCGAGCCCAGATCGGCGGCAACCATGGCGTCGGCTACCACGAGGGAGCCGACGTCTGCTCGGCCGGGGAACCCGCCGCCGATGCCGGCACTGATCACCAGCATGTAGGCTGGTGAAGATCCGGCTCCGGCAAGGGGCCCCGGCCTTGAAGATGTGGCAGATGTCTGTGCCACATCGGATGTGCTTGACGCGGTGGAACCCTGCGCCAACGCACTCGTGCTTGCAGCCGCTACGGCATATGCCAATGTAGCGGCTGTACCTGCTGCGGCCGAGGCTGGGCCAACGCCCGCAGTGATGACATCAAATCGTTCCGCGCCCGTGTCTCCCAAACCACGGAGAACCGCATCTTTCTCCGCATCAACCGCGGTTACAATTAACACACGTTGTGATGAATTTGCTTGTACCGGACTTATATCTGAAGTGTTTATTTCCCCAGTTGAATCCCCGTGGTGTCCACTATTTTCGAATGATGCGTTTGGTTTATTATTCTGATCTTCATCCTGTCTATGTTCATTCATCGCCGATTCTCCTTGTGAGGTATTAGAAGCGTAACATATGCCTCCATAGTATCTTTCTTACAGCAAGCTTCTAGTTACACTTCTTCGGGTTATTACTGCCTTGTATATTTCCTTGTAAATGTAAAGTTCAACTTATATAAATGGAATTCGGGGATATATTTGTCCACTATAAAAGGACATTTATCTTAATTTTGTCTTTCAAAGAGTGGACACTTTTTCTAAAAAGAGACTATATCCATCCAAGAAAATGAAGCACTACATATAGATGTTTTTAGATATAAAATTAAAAATAATCTATATGTAGAATATCAATTTCGGATTACTTTCTCATGTCCGTGTCCACCCTTTGAAAGACATATCTACAATATGTATGCTCAGTGCGGACATCACGAGTTGGCCCTCCAAACGAACAGATAAACGATGGAAAAGGCTGGAGTCTGCCCGACCCATTCAACGTGAATCATATATAGACCTTCGGATTTTTAGACCAAAAAGCCAAATGAATAACGGGCCCAGTCTACACTCGACCACTGCATAATAGCTCTAGTGTGCAAACCCGAATTTAAAGTAAATACACAGTCTTGCTAACTCTAATATAGCTGTCTGCTGTAAGGCTAACCGTTTGTGCAGACAATAGGTCTATAACGCAACACAACACAACACAACATATATAACGAATAACAGACCTAACAATCAATCAGATTAAACGCGCACAAAAAAGTAACAAAGACATAGTGATCACTGAACATAATTTTATCTCCATCATAACGGAAGGGGAAAGACCTGAACAACCTTTGCATGTAATTCTATCAAAAGTGGTCAGCAAAAGGTTTTGGGTAGCCGTATCACTTCAAGTAGCCACATCTAGCCACTTCGCTTCAGATAGCCGTTTTGCCTAACCTCATGTGAATGCCATCTGATCGTGCCCCGTCCTAAGTCGAAATGAACTTGCTTCCAATCATTTGATATGTCAAATAAACCATATAACCTCTCTTTATTAACGTACTCCCAATAAAACAAGAAGTCAAAGTCAACGGTTGACAATCTGATTTAACTGTATTAATAATAGTAGTACAGTTAATACACCTAAGGGTTGAATACGTACAGCTGTACAACTTAGGTAATGCCTTTTTACACCTAGATAACTACACATACACCTCAGATACAGTCATTTAAACTCATAGGTTGTTTCACACATTTACAGAGAGGAGGTGCGGGATGTTCGAATTAGATGTACGCAGCCGTAAGGCGATCTACGAGCAACTAGTGGACAAAGTCAAAGAAATGATCGTATACGGTATTCTAAAGCCCGACGAGCAGCTTCCTTCCGTTCGTGCGTTATCCACGCAGCTGACGGTGAATCCAAATACGATTCAGAAAGCGTATCGTGAGCTTGAACGTGAAGGTTACATTTATTCTTTGCAGGGAAAAGGGAGCTTCGTATCATCGTCAGTGGAACATCCGAATGAAGCCATGAGAGATGAGATCAGAGAGTCTCTGGTGAAGTTGATTGCAGAAGCTTCGTATTCTGGTTTGACCAAAGCGGATATGACGCTTTTGTTTGAGGAAGCGATGGCCCGTATAGAGAAGGAGGAGCCTCATGATTGAGCTGAATCAAGTCGTCAAAGCGTTTGAACAGGAGAAGGCAGTGGATGGCGTAACGATGCACATACATAAGGGATCGATCTATGGTTTGCTCGGCTCCAACGGGGCAGGCAAGACATCGCTGCTCAAAATGATAGCTGGCATTTATCGTCAGGACAGCGGAACTGTTCGTATCGAGGATACTGAAATTTATGAAAATATGGATCTCAAAGGCCGCACAATTTTCATGGCAGATTCGCCCTACTTTTTCCCGCAATCTTCAATTACTCAGATGGCTGCATTTTATCGTTCCGTATATCCGCGCTGGAATGAGGAGCGGTTCAAGCAACTGTCGACCGTGTTCAAACTGGATGTAAAACGCAAGCTGCATCGCATGTCCAAAGGCATGCGCCGTCAGGCAGCCGTATGGCTGGGACTTAGCTGTATGCCTGAAGTGCTGTTGATGGATGAGCCGATTGACGGCCTCGACCCGGTCATGCGCCAGCAGATCAAAAACTTGCTGTTCCAGGAAGCAGCTGAGCGTCAAGTAACCATTGTCATCTCGTCCCACAATTTACGTGAGATCGAAGATCTATGTGACCATGTGGCGATTATGCATAAAGGCCGAATTATAGTAGAAAAGGATCTCGATGATCTGAAGGCGGATACGCATAAAATCCAAGTTGCTTTCCGCCATCCGGACCATGCCAAAGCCATGGAGGAGCAGATTGATATTTTGCATGAAGAGAAACGGGGAAGCGTATCCCTGTATATTGTCAAAGGCAACCGACAACAGGTAACCGATCAATTCCGTATACATGATCCGTATCTGCTGGATGTTTTGCCACTTACACTAGAAGAAATCTTTATCTATGAAATGGAGGACGCAGGGTATGATATTCAACCGATTGTTCTGTAACCGGGGCATCCTGATCCAAAATTTCAGACAGCATGGATGGATAGGTATTTTATATCTCATCACATTGTTGTTCTCACTTCCGCTATATATCGCTACCGAGTACAGAGATGTGCCACAGCAGATTACAAGTTTGTTTCAGGCTAATGGTGAAGTGCAGATTCTATTCGCCATTACACTACCAGTAGCTGCAGGTATCTTTCTTTTCCGGTATGTTCAATCCGGTGCACCTTCGGATCTGTTCCATAGTTTGCCGTTACGTCGTAAACATCTGTTAACGGTGAATCTGTTGACGGGATATGGCATGATCCTGCTTCCGATCTGGATTACAACTGCGATTACCGGCTGGGTATGGGCAGTATTGGATCAACCGGCTTTTCTATTCGATGGCAGTACAATTTGGATGTGGGGTTTGAGTATGAGCATCTACTCGCTATTTATGTTCATGCTCACTGTGGTGGTCGGCATATGTATCGGGCAATCTGTATTGCAGGGGCTCACCGTGTACGCGCTCCTCTTGTTACCTGTTGTCGTGTGGTTCATTATGTCACTTCATCTCCAGCATTATTTGCTCGGATATGCTTATGATAAAGTAGGTATTAATGCGGAGAAACTCTCACTTGTCCTGCGTGTGGGTTCGATCAGTATCCTCCCTGTAATCCGTCAGGAATTAATTATCTATGGGATATTTGCAATCCTGTTTATTCCTCTAACTTATGTGCTTTATGCGAAGAGACAGGTTGAATCTGCTACTCAAGCAGTTACGTTTAAGCTTATAAAACCTATATTCCGGTTTGGATTGATGTTTACATTGGTTCTGATTGGCGGAGGTTACTTTACAATGATTGCTCCAAGAGGATCAGCTGGATGGGGAATCTTCGGATATATCCTCGGAGGAATTGTAGGTTATATCGTTGCCGAGATGATTATTCGCAAAACATGGCTGATCTGGAGAAGCAGGCTGCTACCCAAGCTGATTCTATATGGTATCATCGCTGGTCTGATACTGTACGTGCCTATTGCCGACTGGAATGGATACGCCGCTCGAGTGCCTGAAATGAGCAAGGTGAA
The DNA here is from genome assembly GCF_037144955.1 of Paenibacillus sp. USHLN196. NCBI lineage: Bacteria > Bacillati > Bacillota > Bacilli > Caryophanales > Paenibacillaceae > Paenibacillus > Paenibacillus sp. USHLN196. The sequence goes on from NZ_JBBCYH010000002.1 coordinate 288,543, forward strand.
CAGCATCAAGCTTGGTGGGGAGAGTTATACCTACAGTAACGGTGTCAGTCAGAAAAAGGACGATGCTCACCTCTATTCTAATGATCCGGAATACATGGGGGCAGTTATCGCTCTTCATCAAAAAATTGTGGATTCCGATCTTCCCTTACTGAATGACCCAATCAATTCGGGTATGCGTAACGATGAGTATGTATTTATTAACTACAAGCTGGATAACGGTAAGGTGATGAAACGTAAATACTATATTCCAGAAGCCGAATTCCATCAGGAATTAATGGCTCTGAAACAGTCCCAGGATTACAAAAGAGTCGCCTTTGAAACGTATAAGCTGGATGAAGATGCATTAAGTTTCGGCATTCGCTCTGCCATAAGTTCATACCGGAAGGTTTATATTAGCAATCCGGAGCAAGTCCGTGAGTTCAAAGCATTGTTGAAACAGGACATTTTGGATCAGACCTATGAAGAACAGCGCTCCCCGTGGCAGTCGTTTGCCTACGCGGAGATGAATCAGGATTCGTCTTCAAAAGATCCATTTCAACCGAAAGAGATGTGGAATTTTGAAATCAAACCTAGCTATGATCGGGTGTTGACTTGGCTGAAGGAGAACAAATTATACGATCAGTTGCTTGTCCAAGCAGACGAGATTGTCTCCGCTCAGTTTGTGAAGCAAGAGATCAACAGTCCGGGTTCGCTTCAGTGGGCCACTCCGCAGTCAGAATATATCGATGGGAGTCTTAGCATCAAGAAGCAGGTCGCGACCAAAAACAAAAAAATCATTAGCGATCTACTCAATCGTCAACGGTCGGGTTATCTAACAGAGAAAGATACCATCTATCAGATCAAGTTGAATGTAACTCGTGGCGAGAACATCTATATGATGCTGAAAGAAGAGGATCTGACCGAGGAAATGAAAGCTATTTTGGTCAATCAATAAAACTGAGCTGTAAGCTGTTAACTATAAGCGGGAAGGGTTCTCACGTTAATCGAAGGTTTGGATATTCAACCAGTGAGACCAGATCTACTTGACCTTATTCAATCGATGGAATATATTAGAAAAAGCAAGCTTCGAGCGACTTGATCAATCGAATCTCATATTGGAACGGCTTATGAGGGAAGCACCCGTAAGAGCAGGCAAATGCCTGACTTGCGGGTGCTTTTTTGTCGTTCGCAGATATCGTTAGCTGTTTCTGCTGCGAGGAAAGGGGGTGGATTTGCTCGAAATGCACAGCACAGAGGATCAGGCAGCTTAATATCTTCCAACTATTTTGAAGAAAGGGTGTAGGAATGCATGCAAACAGGAGCGTGGAAGGAAATGATAACTGATCAGGAGGGAACAGTATGTTGTCCTTCCCCAATAGGAGGTAGCGATAGTCGTATGATGGATCAAAGTAAAGTCCAACGTAACAAATTGCGATCATTCACCCATCTTATAGTGAAGTCACGCTTTCTCCTAGGGCTTGTGATTCTGTTCAGCGTGGGCACGGTGGATTTTGCTTCGGCAGCCGAGGCTGCGAGCATTGATCTTGGGGTAACAGCGCAGAAAGCATGGGATACCGTTCTGAACAAGGCCGATGGACAAACCAAGTTAACGTTGAAGCAAGCGTACGAGAAAGTAGGGAACTGGAAGGCTCAAGAGCAGGCCTGGGAACAAAAAATAAAGACACTTCATGCCGCCAATACCGCGGAATTGGAGCGATTACGTGTAGAAATAAGACAAACTGATGACGCGAAGGTCGCAGCTCTAGCTGAACAGGTAAAGCAAACCCAAGCCCGATATGAACCACTATTCGCCCTCTATAGTTCAGTCAATAGACAGTTGGATGCAGCCAAAGCCATCAAAAATAAGGAATGGAGTGCCGCAATCCGCACACAAGCAGAGACGCTGAGACCGGTTGTGCAGCTTGCCAGAGAAGACATCCGGATCAAGAAGAAGGAACTTGCTGAAGCACGTAAACGGAAGAGCGCTGAAATAAAACGTTTACGAGCTATGCTAGCAGGGGCCGACTCGGGAAAGAAACAGATTCAAACGGCTAAAAAGCAGGCGAGTCTGGTGAAAGAACGATATGCGAACGCCCTGCAACAGTTCAAACAGAGCGCGAAGCAAGGCCAACCGTCACGTGTACTCAGCTCATTGAACGCTTTGGCTTCTGCAGCGGAGAAGTGGGCAGGCTCAAAACAACATATCCACACACTGGAGCAAAAAGTATCCACTACATACGTGAAAGTCAGACAGGAAATCGCCAAGAGACCCAAATAATAGGAAACCCGGTTCAATCCCTAACGTACATCACTTTAGATGTAAAGACGCTTCAATGATGATGAAATGAGGTGAAGCTGTTGCAGCCAAAGTTGGAAAAGAAACGTGCGGGGACGAGAGGTTTTATACGTAAACGGTACTGGATTCCCAGCGTTGTACTAATCTTGATCATGGGTTTTATTGGAGTTGGTACACAATGGACACCCAAAATAACGGTATTTTTACTAAAATCATTCATTGAGACTGCTAGTCGGGACACGAACCGCAAGGACGCTATGATCTCGGATGGAATAACTCATGTTGCGGATGTACCCTATGCAGACGAAGGTCGTAATGACAGTACGCTGGATATCTATTATCCTTCCGTAACAACGGAAATTTTGCCTGTAGTGCTGTGGGTTCATGGCGGTGGATGGGTCTTGGGTGACAAGGAGGACATTGCAGATTATGCGATACAACTAGCCGAACAGGGTTATGTTGTCGTCAGTATGAATTATGCGCTCGCACCGGATACGAAATATCCAATTCCCGTGATTCAGACGAATCAGGCTTTGACTTACGTGAAGAACCATGCCGATGAGTTTCAGGGTGACCCGGAGAACATATTTCTCGCAGGCAATTCGGCCGGTGCCCAGATTGCAAGTCAGACCGCAGCCGTGGTGACAAATCCATCTCTGGCTAAGCTGATGAATATAATGCCAACCGTTGATCCGGAAGAGTTACGCGGGGTTCTTCTATTCTGTGGTCCCTATAATCTGAGTACCGTAGCCAATACAGGTTTTCCGCTCATACGGACCTTTCTCTGGTCATATACAGGAATCAAAACATTTGAAGACTATCCACGTTTGGATGAAATGTCGACTGTGCTTCAAGCCACAACAGAGTACCCGCCTGCATTTATTACCTCAGGGAATGATGACCCGTTGACCAGTCAATCGGTTGAACTGGCGCAAGTCTTGAAGCGCCTTGATGTCGATGCGGAAACCTTGTTTTTCTCAACCTCTTCGGAGAAGCTGGGACATGATTATCAATTTGATCTGGAGAGTGAAGCTGGACAACAGGCAATGCAATCGGCTGTACGTTTTATGCAACAGTATAGTCGATGAGCAGACAAGTCTGTGGTACACTCGAAGCAAATGAGGGCGCAGGAGGAGAAGCATGGCAGACAAAGAAGATTTGACCCGGTTCGGGGTGGCGTTTCCTACACCTCTAATTGAGCAGTTTGACCAGTATATTGAGGAACAGGGATACAAAAACCGATCCGAGGCTTTCCGTGACCTTGTTCGAAAAACATTACTTCAACCCTCCGTACTGCAATCCGATCAGGATGTGGCTGGTACTATTGTGATGGTCTATGATCATCATGTCAGTGATCTTCCTATTCGCTTAATGGAGCTTCAGCATGAGGCGCATCATGACATCATTTCCAATATGCATGTGCATCTGAATCATGACCAGTGTCTGGAAGTTATTGCTGTACGGGGAAACCTCGGACGGCTGCGTCATCTTCATCAACAGATTCAGGTGCAAAAAGGTGTACTGTATGCGGAACTGTCCGTGACTTATGTGGATGAACTCAATAAACTGGCTCATGCTCATAATCACGGTCAGGACCCTAATCCGGGTCAGCATGGTCATACTCACAATCATCATCATAATCGATCTGCAGATTAGGAAAATTACGAGTACGATTTTCAAAAAAAATAGCGAATGTAATCAAAACAGACCGTTGGTTAGATACCAACCGTCTGTTTTTTTGTTATTTGTTATAATACCTGACTTTAGAGGGTGAATGAGATCCTTAATAATATATATATCAGGTTTTTCATCTGAAATATGAAAATATATGGATTATGAAGTTAACTTTGTTGACATATGGTTTGTATTTTGTGCTACAATTTCTGTAAAAAGTAACACGAAATGAATGAGGGTAGCACAAATGAAGAGGGGGAACGACCAGTATGGGTGGATTTTCATGGAGATGGGGAGAACGAAAAGTTAGAACAGGATTAGGGATCCTGCTTATATGTTCCATTGGATTATCTGGTTGTGCACAGGGCACAGCGCCAACAGCTTCATCAGCAGAGAATGGACAATCAGGTACAGCCTTAACCAAAGATGAATTGGTGCTGGCCGTTGGCACCGAGCCGGAAGGCGGGTTTGATCCAACAACCGGATGGGGGCAATATGGGTCACCACTTTTCCAGAGTACCTTGCTGAAGCGGGATGCCAAGCTGCAACTGGTTAACGATCTGGCTACGGCATACTCAGTTAGTGAAGATGGGCTGACCTGGACGGTTACACTCCGGAAGGATGTAAAATTCTCTGATGGGGAGCCACTTACGGCTGAAGATGTAAAATTTACGTTTGATACGGCTGCTCAGAGTGGGTCTGTGATTGATTTGACGAATATGGCTGATGTGCAGGCACCCGACGATAGCACGGTTATATTCACATTGAAGTCGCCGCAGTCTACATTCATCAGTCTGCTGACGACACTTGGCATTGTACCTGAACACGCCTATGGTGCCGATTATGCAGAACATCCAGTCGGATCAGGACCGTACAAGCTGGTTCAGTGGGACAAAGGACAACAGGCCATCGTTGAGGCCAATGAAGAATATTACGGAAACAAGTCCATGTTCCACAAACTTACATTCCTGTACCTGGATGAAGATGCAGCCTACGCCGCTGCGCAGGCAGGTACGGTAGATATTGCTGCTATTCCGGCAGCATTTAGCAAGCAACAGGTGAATGGTATGACATTGGAGGCCGTGAAGAGTGTAGATAACCGGGGCATCATGTTCCCCATGCAACCTGCTGGTGCCAAATCGGGCGAGGGTCTTCCCGTAGGAAATGATGTGACGGCCGATTTGGCGATTCGCCAAGCGGTGAATGTTGTGATTGATCGTGAGGCTTTGGTTGAGGGTGTACTGGAAGGGTACGGTCGTCCAGCGTATTCCGTCAGTGATGATCTGCCTTGGAGCAATGCGAAAGCTGTATTTACGGATGCCAATCTCGAAGAAGCGAAGCAGATTCTGGCCGCTGGTGGCTGGGTAGATGCGGATGGTGACGGTATCGTCGAGAAAAACGGTGTTAAGGCCGAATTCAATCTGCTTTATTTTGCAGGTGATTTAACAAGACAATCTCTGGCGCTGGCTGCTGCGGATATGGTTGCCCAAGCGGGAATCAAAATCAATGTTGAGGGCAAAAGCCGTGAAGACACAAAAAAGATGGCATACTCCAACGCGGTATTATTTGGCTGGGGCAGCCATGATCCCTTGGAGACCTATAACCTCTATAGCAGCACCCACAAGGGAGAAGGATATTACAATGTGGGACTGTACAGTAATCCTGTTGTGGATTCATGGATGGAGAACGCCCTTCAGGCAACCAGTGAAGAAGAAGCATTACCGTTCTGGCAGAAAGCGGAATGGGATGGAACAACAGGTTTCAGTTATCAGGGGGATGCGCCATGGGCGTGGCTCGTGAACATAGATCATCTGTATCTGGTTACGAATGGCCTGAATATTGGTGAGCAGCAGATCCATCCCCATGGTCACGGCTGGCCGGTGACAACCAATCTGGAGGAATGGTCGTGGGATAACAGTACGAAGTAGGAAACGAAGCGATGAGCTTTAGCCTGAATTGGGGAGAGATTGGGATGACGGGCAGGGATGGATGGGCCAGATTTATTGGTTTTAAAATATTGCGACTCTTATCTCTATTGGTTGGAGTCAGTGTATTGTCTTTTATATTAATGCAATTCTCTCCTGTGGACCCGATCGAGGCCTACATTGGTGGAGACATGATCCGGGTAAGCGCCGAACAGCGCAGTCTTATCGAAGAACGATGGGGATTGAATGAATCCCCTACAGAACGATTGCTAACCTGGGGACAAGCGCTGATTCAGGGAGATCTGGGAACATCAATGATTTACAGACAACCTGTAGCAGATATCATTCAGGAGCGATTCATGAATTCTGTAGCGCTTATGGCTGTAGCCTGGCTTCTATCCGGCATCATTGGGTTCACTCTTGGCGTAGTTGCTGCCATGAGACGGGATTCGAAGCTGGATCGCCTGATCTGCTGGTATTGTTATACACTGGCCTCCACGCCGGTATTCTGGATTGCGCTGTTGCTGCTCATGGTATTTGGGGTATGGCTCGGATGGCTTCCGGTTGGGCTTGGAGTACCCGCAGGGATGTCGGCTGATCAGGTGACATGGGGAGATCGGGCTATTCATATGATTCTGCCAGCGTTGACCCTTAGTTTGACCGGGGTAGCTTCCATCGCTTTGCATACTCGGCAGAAGCTCACCGATGTGCTCGAGTCAGATTATATTCTGTTCGCGAGAGCGCGGGGTGAGCGTGGATTTCAGCTGTTTCGTCGACATGGGTTCAGACATGTTGTTTTGCCGGCTATCACACTGCAGTTTGCTTCATTCAGTGAATTGTTTGGGGGAGCTGTGCTTGCGGAACAGGTATTCTCTTACCCCGGACTGGGTCAGGCAACGGTCCAGGCGGGGTTGCGCGGTGACGTACCACTGCTGCTCGGACTTGTAATGTGCAGTGCAATTTTTGTTTTTACAGGTAATATGGTGGCCGATATTCTCTATCGTATGATCGATCCACGGATGAAGGAGGAGCTGATGTCATGAAACAGATGGTAGAACGCTCCTCCGAGCAGATGGCAGAAACAGCCGAAGTACAGAAAGTAAAAACGACAAATCAAGAGGTACGGTACAACATTCATACGGGTATCAGCAACCAACCTTTTCGCAATCCTCGCCAAAGGGCTGTGATCTGGGGGAGCTTTGCCTTGATCTGGATTGTCATCGTGTGGTTGACGGGTAGGTTGCTTCCCGCTGGTTCTACCCTAACCTCATTAATGGATCGGAACCTGGCTCCTGCCTGGGCACATCCATTTGGCACAGACTGGCTCGGAAGAGATATGTTCATGCGCACGTTAAAAGGATTGGCAACCAGCATTCAAGTGGGATTGCTTGCAGCTTGTGGTGGCGGACTGATCGCACTACTGCTGGGTCTGGGGGCGGCTTCTAGCAAGGCTGCTGACCGGGTAATCTCATGGATCATCGACCTGTTCCTGAGTGTGCCTCATCTGGTATCGCTGGTCATGCTGGCCTTTGTATTCGGTGGAGGTCTGGCAGGAGTAGCGGCAGCGATCGCGCTGACGCACTGGCCGAATCTGGCTCGGATTGTCCGAGCGGAGATGATTCAACTGAAATCCGCAGAATATATTCAGATTTCACATAAGTTGGGCCGATCTCGATTGCGCATTGCCGTGCAGCATATGCTGCCGCATTTAGTGCCGCAGCTGTTCGTGGGCGTGCTGTTAATTTTCCCTCATGCGATTCTGCATGAGGCAGCCATTACGTTTCTGGGGCTGGGATTGTCCCCGCAACAACCGGCCATCGGAATTATTTTGTCAGAGTCGATGAGATATTTATCTGCTGGCATGTGGTGGCTTGCCTTTTTCCCGGGACTGGCATTGTTGCTGGTTGTTCGTGCGTTTGATGTATTGGGCAATAGTCTGAAGACATTAACGGGTACGGGTAGTTCAAGGGAGGTGAGGTAAATATGGCTCTTCTTGATATTGAGGGAGTGTCGGTGTCATTTCGGCGTGCTCGTGGATGGTTTGGGCATGAACAGACGTATGTCATTCAAAATCTGGATCTTTCCGTACATGAGGGAGAGATTATGGCAGTTGTAGGTGCAAGCGGATCGGGTAAAAGTGTGCTGGCGCAAGCCATTATGGGTATTCTGCCTGCCAATGCCAGGTTGGATGGGAGGATTAGCTATAGTGGCGAGCCCTTGTCCCCAGAGCGGCAACTTCAACTGCGTGGTGATGAACTGGTGTTAATTCCGCAATCCGTCAGTTATTTGGACCCGTTGATGAAGGTGGGAAGGCAAGTTCAGCCGGTAACCCGGGATTCGGGACGGAAGCCCAGATTCATGACTCGATCCCACTTGAAAAAGACGGAGCAGGAGCTGACCGAGCGGTATCGTCTTCCTCAAGGAACAGCCGGGAAATACCCGTTTGAGTTGTCCGGAGGTATGGCAAGGCGTGTGCTGATGGCGACAGCGACCACGGTTCAGCCCAAGCTGATCATTGCCGATGAGCCGACACCAGGCATTCATCCCGAAGTGCTGGCCGAGACAATGAAGCAATTTCGCGAACTTGCAGATCAAGGTGTAGGCATTCTGTGGATTACTCATGATATCACGACGGCCCTGACGGCAGCGGATCGCATCGCTGTGTTTTACGCGGGGGCCAATGTAGAGACGGCGCAAGTAGATGATTTTACGGGGAATGGAGAACGTCTGCGTCATCCCTATACGAAAGCGCTGTGGAATGCACTGCCGCAGAATGGATTTCAGCGGCTTCCAGGCTCTCAGCCGTTGGCAGGTCAAGAGATCACAGCAGGCTGTTCATTTGTTCCCCGATGCAACGCAGCAACCGCTGCATGTACTCGCGAACGTCCAGAGCTTCGTAAGATACGAGGCGGAGAAGTGAGGTGTATCCATGTCACTTGAAGCACGGGAGGCGAGTTATCGTTACGATCAGAAATCATGGGTATTCCAACAGATGAACATGCAGGTGCAACAGGGAGAAGCGGTTGGCTTGTGGGGACCTAGTGGTTGTGGCAAAACAAGCCTTGGACGCATCCTTGCAGGATATGCCGAACCTGTGGCAGGACAAGTGCTACTGGATGGGAAACCACTCCCTCGCACGGGAGCATGTCCGGTTCAGCTGGTATTCCAGCATCCGGAGAAGGCGGTGAACCCACGCTGGCGAATGCGCCGCGTGCTTCAGGAGGCGGCTGTGCAGGATGAGCATTTGCTCGAAGCCTTGGGTATCCAGCAAGCCTGGCTGGACCGCAGGCCGGGTGAATTATCCGGTGGAGAACTGCAGCGTTTCTGTGTGGCGCGGGCGCTCGGCACAGCGACACGTTACGTGATCGCAGATGAGATGACGACGATGCTGGATGCGATCACTCAGGCACAGATCTGGCATACCGTGATGGGGGTGGCTCGCCAGCGTAATCTGGGGCTATTGATCATAAGCCATGATCGGGATTTACTGGACAGGCTGTGTGACAGAATTATTCCGATGCCCACGTCACTGTAGTTTTTTGAGCCTATATAGTCATTCAATACAAAAAAAGGGTGCCCCTGAAGTCATTAACCATGAGTATAAACATGGATATGACTATGGGGGCACCCTTTTTCCTATTCATAAGCACTGTACATAGATAAGACGTACAGCTTAATTGTCCGACAGTTTGCTAACCAGCACAGATAATCTCCGCATCGCCTCTTCAACCGTAGAACGTGGACAGGCTACATTAATGCGCATGAATCCCGTCCCTTCTGTTCCGAAGAAACTTCCATCATTGAAAGCAAGCCCCGCTTCATGAAGCAGCATGTTGCACAGTTGTGCATGTGGGATATTCAGCTCCCGGAAATCCATCCATAACAGATAGGTCGCTTCGGGCAGATGCATTTTGATCTGTGGCATGTGTTCCGTAACATACTGTTGTACATACTCCATATTTCCACGGATATAGGCAAGACACTCATCCAGCCAGCTCTCGGCACCGTTGTATGCAGCTTCGGTTGCGACGGCGCCCAGTGTACTGATACTGGCAAGTCCCATCGTTTTCACACCCTGCGCGAACGATTCACGCAACTTTGCATTAGGGATGATGATATTGGATGTGCTGAGGCCGGGAATATTGAATGTTTTGCTTGGAGCCGTACAGATGATGCTTAGATCAGAGACGGCGTCCGAGATCAGGGTCAGCGGTGTATGAGCTCCGCGCTGATGAACAAGATCAGCATGGATTTCATCTGAAACGATCAGTACGTTATATTGCAGACACAGTGACGTAAGCCCTTCAAGTTCCTCACGAGTCCATACACGTCCAACCGGATTATGAGGACTGCACAGAATCAGCATCTTGACCCGACCCGTCTTCAAGCTGGATTCCAGTTGTTCCAGATCCATCGAGTAATGACCATCATTCTCTATCAAAGGATTGGTGATCAGTTCACGGCCTTGACCACGTACCACCTCATAGAAGGGAGCATACACCGGAGTTTGGATCACCACGGCATCTCCCGGATCCGTGAATCGTTGTACAGCAATGCTGAGTGCTGGCACAATACCTGGAGTGAATACGATCCAATCATCGTTAATTTTCCAGTTGTGGCGCCGTTCCATCCAACCTGCAACGGCTGCATGATATGCCCCTGTCCGCACCGTATAACCAAAGATTCCATGCTCCATACGTGTTTGCAGGGCCTGAATGACGGACGGTGGAGCAGCAAAATCCATATCGGCAACCCACATCGGAAGCGCATCAGCAGCGCCGAAAATATCCTCAAGTGCATCCCATTTTTCAGATCCGGTAGAAATCCGGTTAATAGACTGGTCAAATGTACTGTTATTGTTGTTCATCGTATGAATCCCCCTTGAATTTCCGTTCCTTCGACCACAATCGACAAATAATTATCTAATACATTGGTAATTTTCGCAACTCATGAACGTGCATGATTAGCTTCATATGTATGATCCGAAATTCGGGACTTTATTCATATAAGAACAACTTAACGAGCGAGAGAACAACGGGAATACGACAAAGACTAAATTTGTACGCCCCTGGTCCTGTTTTGTCCATTTATCGTTTACAACCTCTCACCAGATGCTATTATATTGCTAACATTTGATGGAACAACGGGTTGTTATCCGAATAGACTCGTACCCATACATGATGAGCATAACACTACATGAGTCTTTTGCATAAATCGAAGAGCGTCTTGAACGGTATTATGCAAAAGGCCGACATTTGAATTCAGGAGGCGTATAGGGATGAAAAGCAAAAAGTGGTTGATTGCTGCTGGTGTATTTGGCATGGTGTTGACAGGGTCGGCAGGTGTATATGCAGGAACTCAACTGGAGACGATCAAAGCTTACCTAAACCATGGGCTCGCCATCGAAGTGAACGGACAGAAATTCACACCGACAGGTGACCAGGGCAAAAAACTTGCACCCATTACGTATCAGGGTAGTACATATCTCCCCGTTCGCTCCATTGCCGATGCGTTGAAGACCGAAGTGAAGTATGATTCCCAAAACAATAAAGTAAGCATCGGTTCCTCAAGCTCCTCCGGTGGGTCAACATCCACAGACAATAGGGGATCAACATCGCCATCTACAGGCACGAACACACAAGCGGCAGGCGTGAAGTCCAAGTATCTTCCGGTTGATTTCCCATTACCGAAGGATGCAAAGGCAACAAGTCTCATTGAGAGCAATGTAGACGGCGACAATAAAAAAGTAGTGCTCACGTACACCACCAAAGAAACGTTGCTAACCGTTGGAACATCCTACAAAGACTACTACCAGACCAAAAATCTAAGCCAAAACAGTCAGGATATCCAGGCAGACGGCTTCAGCATCGTGGGTCGTGAAGATGGTAAATATGCCGTGACGATCACAGGTGCTGTGTCTGCAACCAACAAGGATCTGAATGAAATCACCGTGGTATGGGGCGAAGAGTAATCTTCCCTTCATACAAAGTGAACAGCAAAAGCCGCCCGTTGAAATCGTAACAGATTTCATTGGACGGCTTTTAGGGTTGAATCATCTCTGATTCTATACTCTGAATTAATAGTCCGTTACAGGTACTCGTTAAACCATCCAGCAATATGCTCCAGGCGGCGTACTCTCAAGTGAGGGTGACCTCCACGTGACAGCTCATGGTTAGCGCCCGGGAAACGAACGAGCCTTGTGGTCTGCTTACGCCGTTTCAACGCAATGAACAACTGCTCGGCCTGTTCAATCGGACACCGGAGATCTTGTTCGCCATGCAAAATGAGCAGCGGCGTGTTCACGTTGCCGACATAAGCGAGCGGAGAGTGCTTCCACAGTTTTTCCGTGTCATCCCACGCGTTACCGCCAATCTGGTCTTCCGTGAAGAAATATCCAATGTCACTTACACCGTAGAAGGATAGCCAATTGGAGATGGAACGCTGGGTAACTGCAGCCTTGAAACGATCCGTGTGCCCGACAATCCAGTTGGTCATGAAACCACCATAGCTGCCACCGGTTACACCCAGCCTGGATTCATCAATGAACTCATATTGGGACAGCGCATGATCTACACTTTCCATAAGATCGCGATAATCGCCACCGCCGTAATCTCCACGACAGGCGTCTACAAACTGCTGTCCGTATCCGAGGCCACCGCGTGGATTGATATATATAACAGCGTAGCCTTGTGCGGCGAGAATCTGGAACTCATGCATAAATGTAAAACCATACATCATGTGCGGGCCGCCATGAATCTCCAGAATGGTCGGGATTTTGACTCCGTCGACCATACCATGAGGTTTCATGATCCATCCTTGCAACCGCAGGCCATCCGAGGAATTGAACCAGAAGGTCTCTGGCGTGCTGAGATGGATCTCATCCTCAAGCTGTGGATTGCTGCGGGTGAGCTGAATCGGCTCTACTCCGGGATTTTCTGGTTGCTCATACACATATAGATCACCAGGATTTTGCGTATCGGCTACAGCAGCAACGATTCGCCCGTTGTCCAACTCTGCAAACTGATAAATCTCCCGTTCGTCAGGCCACATATAGTCGGCACTGCTGCCGTCTCGTGCGAATCTGGCGATGCGGACACTACCATGTATGGTTGCTAGACACAGGATGGAGGAACCATCCCGGCTGAATACAGGCCCTGTGGTTGTCAGATGTGATCGCATGTCGCCGACAATGCTGTGATTTAACTGTACGTCCCAATCGGTGCTCAGACATACGAGCTCACCACCTGATACCGGAAGGGTGTACAGCTTCACAAGCGTGGCATTTCCATAGGAACGGTCACTGGCGAGCAGTGCAATGGATTGTCCATCCGGTGCAAAGGCCAGCCGGCTGAACGTATATCCTTCCGGGGTCAACTGCTGCACATCCGATCCGTCTGCCTTGGCAAGGTACACATGATTGGTTAGAGTGTAATCGTTATGATCCTCGCCATCTTCGGGCAGCTGGGCAATCCATGCAATGGATCTTCCGTCCGGTGACCAAGCGTAGTCTCCAACGTCATAATGACCTGTAGTTACAGGGAGTGGTTCCACATCGATCGGTGCGAGAGCGAAGAGGTGGGAACGTCTACCGTTCCATAATCCGCTGGCATCTGATTTCATGCGAATCCGGTCTACGACATGTTCTTGCAGCAGTTTAGGTCCATCGTCTATAGGATCTGTATGTTCTGATTCCTCATCTCCGCTCATATCCACGGATGATTTCACAAGTATGGTATGACCATCCGGTGACCAGAGCAGGGAACTGACGCCATGTTTCAGGTGACTGATTTGCTGTGCTTCTCCTCCATCTGATGCGATGATCCACACTTGGGATTTCCCATCAACCTCTCTTAAAAAGGCCAATTGAGACCCATCGGGCGACCAGGCAGGGGAATGATCCTTCTCACCAGAGGTAAAGGGTCTGTCCTTTCCACTCCCCAGATGCAGCAGTCTCAGGTGAGAACAATAACCGTCACGTGCTTCATTCGTTTTCCGGCTTACATAGACCAGTTGTCCGCCTTGAGGGGACGGAGTTGGATCATTAACCCATGTAATCTGATAAAGATCTTCCGATGTTATGCCGCGTAGACTGTTCATTGTTTGTCCTCCCACCATGAATTAGAATTGGCTAATTTCCTAACCTTTCCATTTATATTAACGGAAAGCTAGGGACAGGACAATAAGGGTAATGAAGGAGAGGCAATACTTTTATAACAGCGATCGAAAGGTTGTTCTGTCATCGGAGTGGCCCGTGTAAATATTCTTAGTTCAATTCATATAGGTGTGTTAAAAGGATTTGCTCGAAGGATGACGAATCCTAATGTTGAATAACCGCAGAAATGACGAAAAATTGTCTTTATCTAATGTTTAACACAGGTGGATTTTGTTTAATGTACCATGCTATTCCTGTTCTACATTAAGGTATTCGATTCATAGCATTTCGTTTATATATAAAGCTTATCATTCAGTCGGTAATGAAGGAGGAACGTCACGTTGAGCACATCCTATGAGCAGCATGTGGAATATCCAAACCGGAAACGAATGGCGTGGCTTACGGCAGGGGCTGCACTTTTTGTGGTAGCCGGATTTTTTTTGATTTTTGATGGTTCCTCAGTTACGGATGATTCCATCCTTTCGGGTGTGATTGGACTTCTTTCTATTTTGTTTTTCGGGCTATGTTTCTGCTACAGTCTGGTAAAGATGATTAAGAAGGAGCCTTCTTTTGTAATCGATGAGGATGGGTTTGTGGATTCATCTTCTTATACTGCAGGAGGAGCAGTGGCATGGAGAGACGTTGAGAATATTTTTATGTATGAATTAATGGGACAGAAAATGATCGGAATCAAATTGCGGGATGAGAAAGCTTTTTTGGATCGCCAGAACGGGATGAAACGTAAGTTGATGACGGTTAACAGCAATATGGTCGATGCGACGATTAGTGTTGCCCAAAGTAGCCTGACTTTGCCACTGGATCAATTGTATATCATGATGATGAGCCACTGGAGACATGTGAGCGATAACATGATTCATGATTCGTATAGTCGTCGTTAGAGAGGTCGCAATGTCCATAAAGTCTTCAGAATGGAGGAATATAGATGATGCATGGTAATCAGACACGCACAATTCTGCTCCCAGATGGAACGGCCTTGCCTGCGATAGGACAAGGTACATGGAACATGGGAGAGAAGCAATCCAGTCAGGAAGAAGAAGTACGGGCGCTGCGTTCCGGTATTGAACTGGGAATGACCGTGATTGATACGGCGGAGATGTATGCAGAAGGCGGGGCGGAAGTCGTTACGGGGAAGGCCATCTCGGGCTGTCGTGACGAAGTATTTCTCGTATCCAAAGTGTATCCTCATCATGCGGATCGCAAGCAGATGATTACGGCCTGTGAGCGTAGTCTCACGCGTCTTGGTACAGATCGTCTGGATCTGTACTTGCTCCACTGGCGTGGAGGAGTACCGCTCGAAGAGACGGTTCAGGCCTTGGAACAATTGAAGCAATCCGGTAAAATTTTGCGGTGGGGTGTCTCGAATCTGGACACAAGGGATATGCAGGAGTTATGGAGCTTGCCGGAAGGTTCGCATTGTATGGTGAATCAGGTGTTGTACCATGCAGCTTCTCGTGGTATTGAACACGATCTACTTCCCTGGATGCGGGAACGACGTGTTCCGATCATGGCGTATTGTCCACTGGCCCAGGGTGGCAGACTTCGAAATGAATTGTTGGAGCATCCGGTTATTCGGGAGATTGCACAGGACCGAGGGGTCACAACTTCCCAGATCGCATTAGCCTGGGTCATCAGGGACGGAGACGTGCTGGCAATTCCCAAAGCGGTACAGCTGAATCATGTGGCTGACAATGCGGCAGCAGTGAACATCGTTTTGACACAAGAGGAGTTAACCCGGTTGAATGAGGTATTCCCTGCACCTAAAGGCAAGGTACCTTTAGATATCGTGTAGAATAAGACGGAAATACGAATAATAAGTCATGCGGAGCAGATCTACACGATCTGCTCTTTTTTTTGTCCATGCTTATATGCAAAGTTAATCAAATTAACAGATAGCCGAAGCTTCCGCATGACCTAAGCAAAAATAGGTTTAAACAAATGGGCTTTACAATGCTATTTCACTAGTGTACTATATAACTAACACACCAGTACAGGGAGGAGCGAGAGCTTTGTGACTATGGAATTTGATAATAACTTACCGATTTATCTGCAGATCATGCAGTACATCAAAAGACAGATTGTGACCGGAACACTTCAGGCAGGGGACAAAATCCCTTCGGTTCGTGAATTGGCGGCCGAACTACAGATCAATCCCAATACAGTACAACGGACATTTCAGGAGCTTGAGCGGGAAGAAGTGGTTGAAACCAAACGGGGCTTGGGCAGATACGTGACCAGTGAGGAGCGGAAGATTATGACGATCAAAAAAGAGATGGCCGGTGAATTGCTGGAACGCTTTCTGACCGGAATGCAGGAACTGGGGATCGAAGAGCAGGATATCTTATCTATCGTAGCTGATGCCGTTGCGGAAGGAAAGGGAGGAACAACGCATGAGTAACATCCTTGAACTGAACCAGATCAATAAAACATATGGCAATAAGAAAGCGCTCAGTAATATTACATTGGATATTGCACCGGGACGAATCGTAGGTCTACTGGGTAGCAACGGTAGTGGAAAAAGTACGCTCATGAAGCTGGTTGCAGGTTTGTTGCATCCGAGTAGCGGAACGATTCAAGTCACAGGTAAGCCTGTTGGGCTGGAGACGAAGGCACTGGTTTCGTTCATGCCGGATCGTCCATTAACCGAGAAGTGGATGAAAGTGCGGGATGCAATTGCATACTACCGCGATTTCTATGCTGATTTTGATGAAGAGAAGGCACGGGAGATGCTGGACTTTATGAACCTTGTCGAGAGTGACCGGGTACGGCATCTGTCTAAAGGCATGAATGAACGACTACAACTAACACTGGCACTTTCTCGTAAGGCTCGTCTGTATTTGCTGGATGAACCTATCGGTGGAGTTGACCCGGTTGCGCGTGGCAAGATTCTGGATGCGATCGTCAAATTCTATGATGAAGACAGCAGTCTGATCATCTCCACGCATCTTGTGAATGATATCGAACGGATTTTTGATGAAGTTGTCTTTATTCGCAAGGGCGAGCTGGTGATGCGGGAAGAAGTGGAAACGCTCCGTCTGAAATATGGAAAAAGTGTGGATGAGATGTTCAAGGAGGTCTATGCGGAATGATGACATTATTGAAGTATGACTTTAGAAGGAACTGGAATACACTGCTGGCCGGGCTAGTTATTTTGATTATCGCTCAAGTGGGGCTGTCCCTTATCACGTCTGAGGTCACAGGGATTGTGCTTGGCATTATGGGTTATGTTGGAGTTGGTGTGGCTATTTATGTGAAAATGATCAAAACATACACGTCCAATATCCGCTCATATAATCGCCGTCTTTTACCCGTAACGGGCCTGTCACATGTGTTGTCTCCTTTGATCTTTGGAGCCCTTTGCGGGTTGGGGTTAGTCATTATATTCGCGACTCATGCCTACATCTATATCTCAATGAAGCTAAGAATGAACATCGCTAGCAATATTGATCTTTCGGGTTTGCATGTCTCGGATTATATTAGTTTGTTGCTGTTTAGCGCATGGGTTATGGTATTCATGACCGTCATCATCTTCCTTTCGATCTCGATTGCAGGCAGCTTCCGTTGGAAAACTGGGCCATGGATCGGCATCGTTGCATTCTTGGTACTCGTTAATCTGATTGGCTGGTTGGAGAATATTATTATGACAGGGCGCTTTAATCCAAACGAGGTGTTCCAGTACACGGAAGAAAGTACAGGGATCTCGATCACAGCCAATGGTGTATTATGGTCGGACGGCATGTGGGGAAGTACTATATTTGAAATCATCGTAGCCGTTATCTTGGTGTGGGCTACCATCTATCTGAACAACAAAAAAGTTGAAGTCTAATAAAAGGGTCACATGATGCGAGCAACCAGGGTTGCTCGTTTTTTACATCCATTGATAGTTCACTTCACTTTTTGATGAATCGAATCCCGCTAATTATACGTAAGTTTAGATATAATGTGTGCTCGATGTGAGATTAGGTTAAAGAGAACAAAAGGATCTGTAAGGGAAAGGAGAAAGCGTTATGGAACTATACTTCAGGGATAACTTTTTTAATGCCGGTTACACCGAGATTATGAATCCGAATCAGGAACAGGCAGGGCATCTGGATTTGAAAAGTGTCTTTGGCTCTTCGCTCGATGTATCGGATAACTCGGGATTGGTTTGCAGCGGCAAATTCCGCATGTTAACCAATCGCTGGGACATCACTGCAGCAGATGGGCGACATCTGGGTGTACTTCGGGCGAGGTTCAGTTTCTTTAGCAAAAAGTATGAATATGACGCAGGATCACGCGGAACGAATGATGTGTCTGCTCCAGCATTTTCGCAGGAATATGATATAAGCGGCAGTGGTGGCCGGATCGTGGCCAGTTTCCGTCGCACCAACGGCTGGTTTAGTTCCGGGGCATTTGTATTAGACAACCAGTCGGAACAACTGGACACGTATGAATTAATTGCAGTGGTCATGGGCGTACATGCGATTAATAAAAGACGAAACTCGGCTGCCAGCAGTGGTGGAACATAGTGCAGAATCATGGGGTTCACAGGCAGTTAGGTAGTTCTACAGGAATAGAGGAATAAGGTCTGGATAATATCATCCAGACCTTATTTGCGTAGATGAAATTGCTGCTTTTGACAAGTAGACATTTAACCCACTCTCATAAAATCAATGGACATCGGCATTCGCGAGAGGTTCTTCATCATGCTGGTGCGGTATGACGCCTCGTGTGCGTTCAGAATGCTGATCAGGTTCAGCTTGCGCATAACGGGCTAGTGCCTTTGCAGCTGTCTCGGACATGCGCTCCCGCAGCACCGTGTGGTCAGCGATTCGAACCCGTTTGCCCAGAAAACGCATCTTGGATAAGACATAGTCCATCTCATTCCGCGGGACGGTTAGCTCGATCCGATATGTCTGCTCGGCTTCCAGGTACTCGACCTGCTTCTCGAAGCAGGAGAAGGCATAGAGGATTCGGGACAGCTCCTGATTGAATTCGGGCAGGACTTCAATGGTGATGGTCGTCTTACGCTTCTCCGTTATCGCAGCAATTCGTGCAGTATAGTCAGAAGCGGTATCCGGCTCAACCTGCTGGGCTTCCACGGTAACGATGCTGTGCAGCTTGGTGGACATGAGTTTGTCGAAGCGAGGGGCGTACCAGAGCACATACCATTCTTTTTTGACCATGGAATACTCCAGTTTATACGGGAAGCCGAATTCATCCTGACTCGTGCGTCCATTGCGGACGCGACCGATCAGTCGAAATCCCTGGTGATGAAGAATGATTAATCGTAACCGTCTAAGAAGTGGATGAGAGACACTGTTTTCTTCGCTTTTGGCTTTCTCGGTCAGGTAATCCTGAAGGTTCAGGTCCTGCTCATCATGAAGCATATTGTGCATTTTATCCAACGTTACAGGACTCAGCGCTTCTCTCGCAGCAGGGTGATTCAGCATCATACGAAGCCAGGCCCTTTCCTGTGAGGTCCAGGTGAACAGTCCGGTTTCATTCAATCGCGTCATCATCTGGTAATTGAACATCTTCTCGAACAGGTTCATAATATTCCGCAATCTCCTTCCATTCCTTGATCATCTCCTGGCGTAGTCTTTGGGGCGCGATTATCTCGCAGCTTGAGCCAAAACTCCGCAACCACGGTTTGATCTCGGTGGTACCATTGACCTGAATTTCGTAGAGAAAGGTATGGTCTGTTTCGGGTATAATCTTGCCCCATTGACCTTGCAGACGAACCCGATCCAGAATAAAATTGCGCTGACCACGCTCCGGGTGGAAAAAGCGAGCTTGAACCGTCACGGTATTGCCCGTATCCACGAGCCAACTGTAGCGACTGATGTCAGTCCATTGTTGCTTCAATTCGAGCATATATTCTTCTTCTATTGAATCTTGTTCCTCCAGCTGTGTGATGCCTTCCATGCGGAATTTCACAAAGCCGCGGCGACCCTGATATCCAATCACATACCAACGACCATACTGATGGTCATAGACCACTTCTAGGGGTACAATCCGGTTGGATCGTCCGCCTGCTTCCCGTTCAAAGCGTGGATTCGTATTCTGTGAACTGTAGCTGGATGGTTTTTTGGGTGAAAAGTACAAGAACTGCACACGTTTGCGCTGGCGAATCGCACCAAGCAGCGTGTAGAGATGAGCTTCATCCAGGATACGAGAATAATAGTGATACTTATAGATATAGGGCTCGGTAGCTTCTTCTTGCGGATAACTTGCCTTAATGGCTTTCTTCAGACTATCCCGCAATAAGTACCCTTGTACGGATGGAACCTGAGTGTTCGCCATCATATCTACAAAATCATATAACTCCAGCTGTTCCTCCACCGTTAATTCGGTAAGGACATCCTGTTGCAAGGCATATCGATACGGTCTGCCACCGGGCTCCTTCCGTATAACTCCAACCTCTTCCAGATACTTCAGATCAGAGCGAATGGTTTTCTCGTCAGGTAACGCCAGATCTTCCGGCAGATCAGCACAGCAGGCATCCAGCAGTTCCATTGCGGTCAGTGCTTTATCTTGTAAGGTATGCAGAAGGACAGAAAGTCGCTGAACTTCAGTCTCCTTCATAGACTTGGCGCGGAAGAGGAAGAGCAGCATAGGTTCCGCGGATTCTCCATACTGGAAGCGGACGAGATCAGCCATTTCCCGGCTTGCTTCAGCACCTGAACGCTGGTCAGTGACGCTCTGCATGATGTCTTTTAATCTGCGATTGGTTTTATCAAAGGTATGTACGGATATGCCAAGCCGCTCGGCATACTGTTTGCGGTTATATGCACCGCTTGTTAGGGATAACATGCGTAAGAACTGAATTTCTTTGTCAAAACTCTCTCTTGCCATGAACATTCACTCCTTGTTATCCCTTCATTGTAGCAGGAAGAGTGGCTGGTTTCATTTAAACTTATGAAGGTAAACGATAATTTAATGAGTTATGAAAGTGATTCGTCGCCATACTTCTGCCATGTTCGTATGATCATGCTTGGGTCATAATGAGGGTATGAGCGAGGAAGGGCAACACGTTTAATCGATCTGGTGAACAATGCGAGAAGGGAATAGGAATCCATGATACATAATGTAATTTTCTAAAAGGAGGCGACTGACATGACTCATGTTCATGAAGAAATGAGAGATACGATTAGACAACAGCTGATGCAGATTGAACAGGAGGAGCAAGTTCGGATTATCTATGCCTGTGAATCCGGCAGTCGGGCGTGGGGATTTCCTTCACAGGACAGTGATTATGATGTGCGTTTCATATATGTAAGACCGCTGGAATGGTATTTGTCGATTGAGGATAAAAGGGATGTGATCGAACGCCCGATCAGTGATCAGCTCGACATCAATGGTTGGGATCTGCGCAAGGCCTTGAAGCTGTTTCGCAAATCCAATCCACCGCTGCTGGAGTGGCTGCAATCCCCCATTCAGTATGATGAACAGTATAGCGTGGCACAGCATATCCGTGCACTGTCGCCTTTGACCTTCTCGCCCAAGTCCTGCATGTATCATTATCTAAATATGGCAAAGGGCAATTTACGAGATTATTTACAAGGTGAGCAAGTGAAGATCAAAAAGTATTTCTACGTGCTGCGCCCCTTGCTGGCTTGTGGCTGGATCGAACGTTACGATGCGATGCCACCGATGGCATTCGAAGAGCTGGTGCAAGAACTTGTACCTGCGACTACACCGCTATATACGGAGATTCATGAATTGCTGCGCCGGAAAAAGGCGGGCGAGGAACTGGATCTGGAGCCGCAGTTGCCAGCAATACAGGCTTTTTTGACAGAGAAGATCGAGCATGTTGAACGATTGGCTGGCCAGATGGAGAATGAGCAAATAATTCAATTTGAAGAATTGGATCGGATTTTCGAGTTGCATTGCAAGAGGTGTGGGGAACTAATTAGGGCTTGATGACAACGGAAATCGTGAAAGAGAATGGAATTGATCCGAAGGAGGAGAACCGATGCATCTAATCTTGAAAGCAAGCGGCGCTGACGCGGGAGTTGTATCCCATCTGTTAGCGAAGAATCCGCTGAATATATATGACCGCGTAGACAAAGGTGTGCGTGTAAGAATGGTGTACACTGCGGCTACAGAGAACGAAACAGAAGTACTGATTCATGCCGAGCCTGATCCTGTGGATCTGGTGAGAGGTACACCTGATGGATATGACATAACGCAATATATTAACGATCGTGAGTTCGTGACCAGCAGTCTGTTCTGCTCCTACATACGTGCGGCGCTCGGGACGGCCCTGAATGGTAAGCCGAAGGAGGACTATGTGCAGTGGGTGAATCATGCCTTTGAACTGGAACTGAAATTTGGTCCAGTGGCTTCCGATCTGCCCGATAAGGTTGTGGAGGAATTATTCTCGCCATTAGGATACTCCGTTTCGGTGGAACGTGGAGAGCTTTCGTATTCATTTGATCTGAAAAACAGAAGCACGGTTCGCCATATCATCCTGCGTGGTCGTAACACGGTACAACATGCGCTGCGTCAGCTCTTTCTGCTGATTCCAGTACTGGATAATTACAAACATTATTTCATCAGTGAAGATGAGATCGATAAAATCAAACGGTATGGTGAAGGGTGGCTGGATGCTCACCCACTGAAAGAACTCATTGTGAAGCGTACGTTGCGTTTTGCTGAACTGATCCGACAGTATGAGCGACAAGAGGGTGCCTTGTCTGCGTCTTTTGGACAGGAGAGAGGAATAGGTCGCATCTTGGAGGCGGTTATTCAGGAGGTTAACGTGGAACATCGAGAAGACGGAGAACAAGAGCAACGTGGGTCCGAGTCCGATAGCGACGGGATGCAACTTAATGCAGATTCAAAAAGTACAGGTGGTACGGATACAGATACAGCTGAAGGAGATGGGACCCAATCTGAACCGCCCTTGCGTTTAAATGAACTGCGTTATCGAGCGATTATGGATGTGGTTGCAGCTTTACCAGTCAAACGGAGCATTGTTGATATGGGAGCTGGTGAGGGCAAGCTGTCTGCCCGTTTGGCGTACATTCCCGGTGTGGAGGCAATTTTGGCCGTTGAACCTTCCGGTCAGTCGCGGCTCCGGGCCATGGAGCGCTTTGCTAAGTTGGAGGGTCGTTCAGGAGTGGTGGCTATGCCGGAGCCTATCATCGGTTCATTGTTTTATTTTGACGAGCAGTTGCAAAACCAGGACGTTATGATTCTGTGCGAAGTGATTGAGCATATTGAGGAATACCGTCTGAACGGAATTATGGATACGATCATGAACGAATATCAGCCAGAAGTGTTGCTGGTCACTACACCGAACAAGGAATACAACGATGTGTATGCAATGGAGCAGGAAAGTTTCCGTCACCATGATCATCGCTTTGAGTGGACTCGTGCGGAGCTGGCTTCCCGGTGTGAGGAATGGACGTACCAAGGGAACTATGGCTATGAAATTAAGGGTATCGGTGAGCATGCGGAAGGCTATGGACAACCTACCCAACTGGTCATTTTTGATCGGAAAAAGGAGAGTCATTCATGAGGAAAGAAACGGACTTTAACGAAATAGCGGGTGCGGGTAGAGGACAGCAGAATTGGGAAAGTGGGACAGAGGGAAGAGAACGGGAGATTCATCTGCCACATGCAGGTATTGTCGTTCTCGTCGGCCCGTCCAACAGTGGCAAAAGTACGTTACTGGATCGTCTTGTTGCTGAAAGCGTCATTCGCCGCACGGAAGCAGTCTCGTCCGATCAATTCCGCATGTTGGTTGGGGATGATGAGTATGTGGATTGGAAACATCGACCGCGCAGCGAAGCGGATGTGATCTATGCGGAGTATCAGCAAGTATCGGCTAAAGCATTTGAAGCGATGGAGGCGATGCTGGCAACCCGCTGCCGTCTGAACAAGTTGACCTGGGTGGATGCGACACATCTGTATCCCGAGGATCGCGAGCGCCTGATTCAGGTGGCAAGAAAAGCTCATGTGCCTGTAATTGCTGTGGTACTGGATATCCCTGAAAAAGAACTGCTGGAACGTGATGCCCAGCGGGAGTATCCGCGTGGACGTCAACGGGTGAAGCAACAGGTGCAGCAGTTCAAGCGTACATTACGCTCCATCCGTGAGGATGGCTTCGATGCCAGCTATGTGCTGAAGCAGCCGGATGAGATTACATTTGTCCGCACATCCAATCCGCTGGTGATTGATATGGGTACAGGTATTGATATCGTCGGAGATATTCATGGTTGTTACGATGAAATGATGGAATTAATCGTCCGTCTAGGGTATATGGACGAGGATGGAACTGGTCTGTACCGTCACCCCGCAGGACGTAAATTGGTCTCCGTTGGTGACGTAACGAGCCGTGGGCCAGAATCGTTAAAATGTCTGTTGTTCTGGCAACGACATTGTGCCGCCGAGCTTGCCTACATGATTGACAGTAATCACGGCTGGAAGATTGCACGTTATCTGGATGGTCGTGACGTAACGCTGAGTCATGGTGACGAACGGGTGGAGATGGAACTGCTACAGCTTGAGCAGGAGCGAGGTCAAGAGACAGCAAAGCGAGTACGTGCAGAGCTAAGGACCTTTCTGCTTGATGCACCATCTCATCTGGTCTTTTCCCGCAACGGGGTAAGACAAGTGGTTGTTGCACACGCGGGGATTCGAGATCATTTTATCGGAAAACAGTCCAAACGCATTCAGGATTACTGCCGATATGGCGATGTGGAAGGTATGGATGAGCAGGGTCGGCCTGTGCGCAAGGATTGGTACGTGGATCACAATTCGGGTGAATACATCGTCTGGGGACATGATCCCCGTCCATATCCTACGATTGTGAATGATACGGTCAACATTGATCAAGGTGTCGTTTTTGGTGGCATGCTCACTGCTTGGCGAATGCCAGAACGTGAGGCAGTCAGTGTTCCGGCGAAGCAGGATTATGCAGGAGATCCGGATAGTCCATTAAAGCGCTGGGAACAGCGGCGTTTTGCTCCGCCCAACATACGTAAGTTCTAAGGAGGGTTTCACGGTTCAGACAGCATCCAAACTGGATGTTTCTGTGTACGGTGAGGTGGCGAAGACGGCGATTGATACGTTTTTCCATTATACTGTGCCGCTGGAAGAACTGATCTACATCCCGCCTACAATGAGTCCTCCGCCGGGTGTATGCTCCGTAGAGGGATACCTGGAGCATCCACAGGATGCGTTCCAATATTATCGCTCACAGGGCGTTACCCGTATGGTTGCCGAGAAGAAACACATGGGCAGCCGGGCCATTTTGCTTCTTTTCCGCGATGAGCAAGCTGCGGTGCAACGAGTGGGCCGACCGATGGTGGGTAACATTGTGACCCGGACGGGCCGATCCTTTTTTGACCCTTCGACAGAGCAAGATGTGCTTTCCAGATTACATGCGGACTTGACCACAGATGGTTATTTTGATCGTCATCAGACGGAGTTCGTACTGCTCGATGCGGAGATTGTACCTTGGAATCTGAAGGCGCGTGAGCTGATTGCTTCACAGTATGCACACGTGGCCGAAGCCTCGCTCATGGATCGCTCTACGGTGCTGGACAAACTGCGTGAAGCTGAAGCGGCAGGCCGGAATGTAGATGACTGGTTGCAGGAGACAGCAGGTAAACTCGCTAATGCCGAGACGTTCCGCGATGTATTCCAGAAATACTGCTGGGATGTGGAGGATATCGGGGACATTCGAATTGCACCATTCCACACACTGGCACATAGCACGGGAGCATTTTGGGAGCAAACGCATGAATGGCATATGGAGCAGAACCGTGAGTTCGCTCGCATGTCGACCATGATGATGGAGACAGAATATCGCGTAATCGCAAGTGAGGCAGATGAAGCGGATGTCATTCGTTGGTGGGATGAGATTACGGCGGAAGGACATGAAGGTATTGTGATCAAGCCCGAAACGTTCCGCACCTGGAACGGTAATAAAATCATCCAGCCTGCGATTAAAGTACGAGGACGTGCATATTTGCACATCATCTATGGGATGGATTACCTTGCACCCGAGAATCTGTCCCGACTTCGTAAACGCAAAACGTCCAAAAAAGAACGCCACGCTTTAATGGAGAGTGCCTTGGGCTTGGAAGGGATTGAGCGCTTTATACGCAGAGAGCCAGTGGAGCGAATTCATGAATGTGTGCTGGCAACGCTATCACTGGAGTCGGAGCGAGTAGACCCGCGTTTGTAAATTGTTAAATAAAAAGAATAAATGATGAAGCAGGTTCGGAGTTTATCCGACCCTGCTTTTTTTTTGTGTGTATGAACTTCGTTATAGTGAGTAATTTATCAGGTCGTTTTTCTTAGTGCTGGAGCGTTAGGGATTTTCCGAATCAGTCGGTATGTGCAACAGCGCGAATCTCAATCAGTTGATGAGGGAAGGCCAGTCCCGATGTGCCAACCATCGTAACAGCCGGACGATGCGTACCAATATACTCTTTGTACACAGCAACACATGGCTCAAGATGCTCCTGCGGATGAACTAAGAAAATCTCCAGTTCAGCAATGTTCGACTTGGTTACATCGAATGCGGCGAGCACACGATCCAAGTTATCGAGTGTCTGGCGAACTTGTGCTTCAATATCACCCTCACCGATAAACGTTCCCTGCATATCATGTGAAAATTGTCCTGCAATGTAGATCGTACCGTTAACGCTGTATCCCTGAGCAACACTGAATGCTTCTTCCCACGGGACACCGTGGCTATAGATTTGAACTGTAGACATATATGTTCTTCTCCTTTGAATTTCAAGATAAGGTTAGGGCGTGTCTCAAAACTCGCTGAAGTGCATCTTTTACCGCCTTTTCGCCCCCTGCTGCGTCACTTTCCCTTGACGTGCCCCGGCACGCCTGCGAAAAACTTCCTTGCTTGGAACGAAAATTCGGCAAAATCTGCTTCCTTCGGAGTTTTCAGACACGCCCTAGTATAAACGGAGAAAAATAACTTGGGCAGTACGCACTTTCCTGACAGTGACTATCTATAAGGATAGTGTGAACACGGTGTTTGTGAGCCTAATGACTCATTTCAGAGAATCTTTATATCAGGATATTTAATTTTGGTATAACTAACTTAAGTCCTATATCCTTCCACTAGAATCTGGGTAATAATTATAGTAGGCAAGCGATTACTGGAATCTCATAACGTAACGATAGGGGGTAACCTGTATGGCATCCATGATTCTTCTGGTGAAACAGACGGAGGACGATGAGAAGGTTATTTATCGATTCGGACCGAATGAGCGAAAGATGGGGCTCATTGAGATGAATAAGATCAAGGAAAGTGTGAGGGAACTGGAACCTGTCCAAGTGGATGGGGTAAGTCCGAGTTTTTTCTTTAACCGAGCCGCGCAGCGACTGGTACGATGTTTATTCAGGGAAGGCGGCAAGTTCCCGGAACGAACGACGTTTGAATCATAGTTTTAGCACTCAAAAAACAAGCCCACAACCCTGTTCATGGGTCATGGACTTGTTTTTTTATGTTCAGAACGTTTTGGCATAAGAGATCAGTGCCGTAATCGTAATGATATTGAGCAACGTTGAGATCAGTACTGTCTGGGCTGCAAAATCGGGTTCATTATCGTATTCTTCTGCCAGGATGGATGCGTTAACACCAGTAGGCATACCTGAAGCGATAATGAGTGCCTGTGCAGAGATACCTTCCAACCCAAGCAGAAGCACAATCGAAATCCCGATAGCCGGGCCAATCAGAAGACGTAAAAATGTGCTAATATACACATCAAGACGATACAATCTGATGGGATATTTAACAATCTGTGCTCCGAGTGTCAGAAGCGCCACGGCAACCATACTTTGTTGTGCATAGGTCAGCGGCATGGACAGGAACGTAGGCAAGGGAACCTTCCACATGTGGAACAGAATCCCCAGCAAGAGTGCATACGGAACGGGCATTTTAAGAAATCCAATAATCACCGCACGGTAATTGCCCTTGAGCTTCGCGCCCTGGATGGACAATACGCCATAGGTGAAGGTCAGTAATGCCTGCAAAGACATCACCAACGCCTGAATGGAAGAAGCCAGTGGATCACCGCGGAATACGAGTGCATTGATGGGAAGACCATAGTTGCCTGCGTTATCCAGCATAATACTGTTGTTGAAGGCAGCCTTCATGCCTTTATTCATCCGAAGTGAACGCGCAAATATAGAACCTACAATATAAAGAATCAATACATATATTGCGTAAAAGAGTGTCACGGTCCCGAGCAGTTCGCCCGACATATCCGAGTGATACATGCTCATAAAGACGGCTGCGGGGGTAATACAATAGAAATTGATTTTGGCGAGTGTGTACAAGTCCAGCTTGAACACTTTTTGCATCCAGGACCCGACGGCGATCAGGAGAAAGACAGGCAGGACGACTTCTAGCATGATGTCTGCAATCATCAGTTCAGCTTCCTTTTTCATGAAAATTTCAATCCGGTTTCGAAAATACATTGCTTATTATATCATTTTATAGACGAGCATTTTGCATAAATCCCAAGAGTGCCTTTCAATCAGCAAGATATCGATCAAAATGCTAAAAAGATAAGGGGGTCTCCCATTATGATTCCAGATCATCTGGATGTTGGTTTATCCATTCTGTTTATCGGATTTAATCCGAGCATTACGTCAGGTGAAACCGGACACCACTATGCCTACAAGGGCAATCGCTTCTGGCGCATTCTTGAACGGTCGGGATTGACCCCGCGTTTATACGATGCACAGGAGGACGGCGAACTGCTGAAGCTGGGATATGGATTTACGAATATCGTGGCCCGGCCCACCAAAGGCATGGAGGATATTACGAAGGAAGAGTATGCAGAAGGACGACAGATTTTACGGCAAAAGCTGGAGAAATACCGACCGGATATTGCCTGTTTTGTTGGGAAAGGGGTATACACCCAGTACAGCAAGCGCGCCAACGTGCAATGGGGATTCCAGGACGAACCGGTCGTCAAGGAGATCCAGGAGTTCGTCGCTCCATCGTCCAGTGGACTCGTGCGTATGTCGATGGATGAGATTGTGGCGATCTATTCACAGCTTGCTGATTTTGTCGGGGAGAAGAACAGGGAAGATTAAGAGGCAAGAACAAGTGCAGCTCCAAGGTCATCTATAGAGTGAATCGTGCTGCGGAATTAACATATGTGTATTCAGAGTTCACCCATTCGGCTTCGCCGATAAGGGCGAATTCTTTTTTTTGGATAAAGTGAGAGGTTTCGGGAACGACTTCCGTCTATATAGTACAGAACCATGCATGGAAGCTGTAGAGAAGGGGGATTACATGACTCAACAGATACCGGAGGAGGAGCTTATTCAGCGCATTATTGCAGGGGATAAGCAGTTGTTCTCTGTGCTAGTAGATCGATATAAAAATAAAGTCTACGGCATCATGCGCGGAATGGGCGCGAGTCATCCGGATGCACAGGATCTCGCTCAGGATACGTTTATTCGCATCTATCGCTATCTCCCGTCGCGGCGGGAGGGAAGCAGTTTCTCGTCGTGGGTGTACACCATTGCGGTGAATCGGATGCGGGATTTTATACGGGAAAAGAAACCCGTCATGTCTCCGGTCGATCAGGGGATCGAACCTGTCAGTAATGAAACACCGGAAAAACGTGTGCTGCATAAAGAGATGCAGCGTGAAATATATCGACAGCTCGAACAGTTACCTGAATCGTATCGCCTGGTGTTATTACTGAAGTACACAAACGAGTTGAGCTATGAAGAGATTGCAGACATTACGGGTATGAGTTCAACCAAAGTACGCAACGCCCTTTATCGCGGGAAAAAAACGCTGAGGAAGCAAATGGAACGCAAAGGAGGTTTAGCTACGTATGAAGCCTATTTCAAGGGATGAAGATCGGTTATGGGAGGAGCACCTGTACCGTGAGGAGCCGGACGCAGATTTTACGCTTAAGCTCATGCAGAAGCTGGATGGCGTGTCTATGGAACGTGGCGAAGACGAGCATCCATTCGTGAAAAAATCCATAAGAGCGCATTGGATGCGCCGGACTGGAATCGCCGCAGCGGCGGTTGTGATTCTTGCCGGAGGGGCCTGGTTTGCTTTTGACCGTACAACAGAGCCACCCTCCCCCTCAGTGAGCGCTGTGGATCGCCCCCTGCTACCGAATATGCCTGTGCCTGAAGCATTGAAATATTCCTATTTTGCGGATGATTATAAACGTCTTAAACCTCTTGGACTTGTGGTTAATCCGGATATCAATATCAATGACCAGGGCTACACGCTTAAAATTAAAGACGTGCTTGTAGACCGATCTCATATGGTAATGACCATGCAACAAACAACACCTGAGGGATTAGGGTTATCACGGTTACTGTCTGAGATGGGGAGAATTCATGTTACGGATGAAGAGGGGCGACAGGTTGCTACTCTTGCAAGAGATACCAGAACTAAGGGTTCCGTAACTGAACGATTGTTATTCCAGTTTCATGATGAAATTCCGGATCAGGTGGTCGTGCGGGGTGAACTGCGTAATTTGAATGTGGGCAGCTATTATGATTACGAGAAGAAATCTTACGAAGATAGAGATGTTACGGTGGATTGGAGCTTCCAATTCAACATCGATATGACCAAAGCCAAATCATTGGCTGTTGAAAATTCTATGGATAACACATATACGACGCCAGAAGGACTAAAGCTTGATATGACACAGCTTGTACGCACGCCAAACGGAACCCGGCTTGACCTGAATGTGAGTCTGGATGATGAACTTCGTGCCAAAGTTGATGAGAATTGGGCGAGCTATATGAGTATCATCTACCATCTTGAGATTCCTGAAACAAATGAATATCGAATTTTCAATGGAATAAGACCAGATGCCCGTCAAGCCAAGTTCCAGCTCCAAGATCAGAGTGACTTAAGGAACGGTGGGCCGTTGAAGTTGTCAGAGACATGGGACCCTGCGTTGGTAACGGTAGATGCGAAGAACATTCGCTTTGTTATGGATGGTTACACCCTGCCGGTGAAAGAAGAGAAATCAGTGGAAGTTGATCTGAATAAGAGGCGTAAGGACACGAATTTTTATACCTTTGCACAATTTGAACAGCTTGGAGATAAAATATTATTCTATGATTTTGAGTACGAGCCACTGATGGAATCGTATGATCCTCCGAAGATTGATGTAAAGGAAGGGTATTCACTAGTTCTGAAGGGGAGTGGGACGTTCCGAAATGCTTTCATGGGTGATCGCTGGGTTGCAGTAGATTCGGATGGAAAAGAGTATCCTGTTGAAGTGAACGGTTATCCGGATCAACCTAATAATAACGGTGAATACGTTGAAGATGATCTGCAATTAAAAATTCGGGGGTTTAACGAAGAAAAGGGTACAAAATTCACTTTGAAAAGAACCGTAGTCAATAGAGAGTATCGCGATGTGAATTGGGAAGTGGATCTTCCGTCGTACAATAGCTTGCCTTGGCTGAAATAACCACTAGTACAATTCAAGACATGAAGTAAATGAAAGCTTCGAATGGATGTATAAGGTTGGATCAACAGATTTAAGTGTGAATGTACAGGAATATAAGGATATAAGCCTGATATACGAAAAAGGCCATGCATAATATGCGGGGCCTCTTTCGTTTGCACCAGATTTACGGAGACAGCAAGTACATAACGAATCCATCTTCAGAAAAGTGCAGTTACCCTTTCCGAATTATGCCGATTCCCTTGGAATCAACGTGGTCGATAACATAACCGTTTCTTTCGGTGTCCCCGGGCGTTCAATCCGGCGTTGCAAAGCCTCGACGGCTCGCTGTCCAAGCTCCTCTTTGCACAGGTTAACCGTGGTCAGTGGTGGGGAGGACGTAACGGCAGAATGTACATTGTCGATACCGATGACAAGGCAATCTTTAGGTGTAGAGATACCCATCTCCTGTAATTTGTGCATCCATTGCAAAGCAATATCATCATTAACACCAATCCAGGCATCGGGACGTTCGTTATCTGGCATGTTTTGAATGGTGGTAGCCAGTTGGTTAACCCATTCGCCGTTCTCGTACGGAATGTTCCATTCTCTGAAGCTGGTCGTATGACTGGTATCCACATGGAAATGGTTCAAAGCCAACTCAATCCCGATCTTCCGCTGGGCGAAGCTCGCAGCACGACCATCATCTGTGATGAGGCCGATCCTTCGGCAATTCATAGACATTAGATATCTCGCGACGGTGATGCCAGCTTCCAGATTATCATGGCTGATCGTATCACAATTCAGCAGGGGTTCCTGATGATCTACCAGAATAATAGGCCGACCCGTCTGAGAGAGCCGTTGCAGAACTGTATGAGGAAAAGCCCCCATGACAATAATCCCGGCACATCGTTCCCAGTCCAAATGAGGAGCAATAGCTTTTTCGGGAGAGGTGTTCTCGTCCGTCACTCCGAGTGAGGGGGATACAATGGCATGATGCCAACCACGCTCATTACAGGCGGAGATCATACCTGACAGAACACGTTGCCAGTAGTGGGGTTCACCGCGGTTGAGCTGATTCATGCAAATGAGAACAAACGGTGGATCGGCAGGATCCACATGGTTTGCAGCAGCAGAACTATTGCTAGTACCTGGAGTACTTTGGCGATACCCCAGTGCCCGAGCGAGTTCCAGTACCCGTGCGCGTGTCGCTTCACTGACGCCCGTCTTGCCGCTGAGTGCACGGGAGACGGCGTATTTGGATAATCCGAGCTGGTCAGCCAGCGTCTGAATGGATACTTTGCGTGACATATCATTACTCCTTCATTTGACGATCATCTTCTGACACAGTACACTTACAAATAATAATGTTATTATAAATTATCATAACAAAAATAACAATATAAATTGGAGTGCTAGATCCAATCTATATATGTTCAACTAAACATTTACACGATAACGGAGAGGGCAGAAATAATCTGAAGAAGCGAAGCGTTCGCCTTTATCACCGGATTTTCCCTTCTCAAATGGGAATCAAGAAATCTGGGGATAACAGCGATCGGAAGGTTATTCTGCAATCGGAGTGCTGGTGTAAAAATTTTTAGCTGAACTTAAATAAACCAATTCAAAGGAGACGACATCCATGGAACAGTTCAGATTACCGAAGATCCCCATGCCGCATCTGGAACTGCCGCAAGCAGTGCAGGATATTCTGACTGAGGCAGACGAGCGTTTGCAACATAGGCCGAGATTGCTGGCCCAGTTTCGAAATTGTTTCCCCAATACGCTGGAAACGACCACGAAGCTGCTAGAGGATGGTACAACCTTTGTGATTACAGGAGATATCCCTGCCATGTGGTTAAGGGATTCAGTAGAGCAGGTTATGCATTATGTTCCGCTTGCGAAGGATGATGAGAAGTTGCAGCGTATTATCGGAGGCCTGATCAAACGGCATACGTTCTACGCTGATCAGGATATCTATGCCAATGCGTTCAATGAAACAGCAAATGGATGGCATTGGGATGCCAACGA
Source organism: Paenibacillus sp. USHLN196 (assembly GCF_037144955.1). Lineage (NCBI taxonomy): Bacteria > Bacillati > Bacillota > Bacilli > Caryophanales > Paenibacillaceae > Paenibacillus > Paenibacillus sp. USHLN196. The sequence continues at coordinate 322,032 of NZ_JBBCYH010000002.1, forward strand.
TGAGACGGAGATGTCGGCTTGGGTGTGGGAGCGAAAGTTTGAGCTGGATTCCCTTTGTTTCTCCATGAAGCTGGCTTATACATATTGGCGGGAGACGGAACTGACGGATATATTTGACGAGCGCTTCAAGAAAGTGATGGAGAATATCTTACACCTGTGGGAGATAGAACAGCATCACGCAGAGCGTTCACCTTACCGGTTCATGCGCCGTAATTGTCCAGCCCATGATACGCTGCGTAATGAAGGATTGGGTATGCCTGTGAATTACACGGGCATGATCTGGTCCGGATTTCGTCCGAGTGATGATGCCTGTGATTTTCACTATAATATTCCGGCGAACATGTTCGCTGCGGTAACCTTGCGCCAGATGGGGGAGATCGCGAGGTGGGTGTTCAGAGATGAACAGCTGGTGAGTCGTATGGCTCGTTTGGGAGAAGAGATACGACACGGTATTTCTCTGTACGGTACATACCGTCATCCAGAGTATGGGCAGATTTATGCCTATGAGACGGACGGTTACGGCAACTTTTGTCTGATGGATGATGCGGGCACGCCTGGACTGATGTCTATACCGTATATGGAGTATGCTTCGATTGAAGACAGGGTATATCAGAACACACGTCGATTCATTTTAAGTAAGGAAAATCCGTTCTATTATGAAGGGCAGGTAGCCAAAGGCATTGGCAGTCCGCATACCCCTCCGGGATACATCTGGCATATGGCGCTATCCATGCAGGGCTTAACTGCAGACAATGACGAGGAAATGCTGGCCATGATTGAGCTGCTGGAAAACACGGACGCAGGTACCGGATATATGCATGAGGGTTTCCACGCCGATGATCCCAACACGTTCACCAGACCCTGGTTTGCTTGGTCTAATAGTCTGTTCTCGCAATTGGTGTACAAGGCAATGAAAAAAGGAATTCTATAAAATGATGAAAGTTCAAAAAAAATTGCTCACTGCTCGCGAAGCAGCCGTTCCGGTTACGAATCGTTCTTTCGATCGCTGTTATCCCCGGATTTCCTGATCGCCTTTTGTAAAGTCGAAATCCGGGGATAAAGGCGACCGCGTTGCTTCTTCAGAATCGATTTCGTTCCCTGCACTACTTTTACTATCGAGCGCGACTGTTTTTTTAACGACATCATTTTTAGAATAGGAGAGTAGGTAAAAAACAAGAAAGCCCAAACTGCTAAACTTTTGCAGTTTGGGCTTTGTTTAATATGAAGTACACAGGCGCTTCGCTATGTGTTTTTCAGCAGATCGGCGATGAACACTTTCTGTCCTGTACGGGCGCTTTCGAGTGATGCGAGGACCATGGCCATACTAAACTGGTTGTCACTGCAATCGGTTTCAGGCAGTCGTCCGGATTCCAACGCAGCGAACATGTCTTCGAGACAGCCGTGATGTCCTGTTTTGTCCATGGTCGGCAGTTCCGCTTCAATCCGCTCACTTGGCTGGAAAAAGGATGGTTTGCCGTCGGCATCCAGGTGTTGCGCAGCAACCACCTCAGCATAGATATCATCATGACCATCCCAGATGGCGGTTCCTTTTTCACCCGTTACGCGCCAGCTTGCTTCCCATGATGTGGGTACACCCTCTGCGCACCATGATCCGCGATAGTTGAACACGGACCCGTCAGACATCTCAAATATGCATAGCGCCATTGCATTGCCCTGATACCAGGAACCTGGAGGGTTGAATTCATGGCAGTATACCGATACCGGATTGGCTCCGAGAATGTACCGTGCCTGATCGAACGTATGTATCGCCATATCGAGCAGCAGTGGACTTTCCATCAGATCCCGGAATCCGCCGAAGTGTGGCCCGAGGAAAAAGTCAGCCCCGGCATAACCTACCTGCCCTATAGCTCCGCCGGAAATGAGATGCTGATAGGCACGGATACGCGGATCGAACCGGCGATTTTGCATCACGGCTTGAATGCGTCCTGTGCTGTGAGCGGTTTGCACAATATCTGTGCATTCGGAGAAGGACTCCGCAAGGGGTTTCTCGCCAAAGACATGACACCCTTCCTTCAGCGCTGTCATGGCAATGCCGTAATGACTCGCCGGAATCGTGACATCGAACACGATATTCGCACCGGTCGCTTGAATGGCCTCACGGATATCGGTGAACGTAGGACAGGTGAGACCATGTCTTGCAGCGAAAGCAGTGGCTGTCTGTTCATACAGATCAACCAGCCCAACGATTTCCGTATCCGGTCTTTGCAAGGCATAGTCTGCCCACGTATTGGCCATGGCGCCACAGCCAGCGATAATTACCTGATAAGCATGACTCATCGTCTCATCTCCTTCGTATGGATTGTGTTTATACAGCTTGAATCGTGCATTACAAGGAGTGTTCAGGGAGATTTCCTACACTGGGTTTGGCACAAAATCGCCACCACGGCATTGTTTCAAATATCGTAAAGCATGCACCTGTCCGGTCATTTCGAGTTCATCTTTGTAGACTGGATCATGCCAGCCTTCAATATCAATCGTGCCCTGGTAGCCGTTCTGACGCAGAATGGTGATAATGTCTGCCCAGTTGCTATCCCCGAAGCCCGGAGTGCGGTGCCAGACAAATTCACGTGGTCCATGCACTCCATATTCCTTGACGATATCCCAGGCAATCGTGGCATCTTTACCATGTACGTGGAATACTTTGTGAGCCCATTTACGCAGCTGTGGAAGAGGATCGATCAGGCTGGACATTTGGTGGCAAGGCTCCCACTCCAGCCCGACATTTTCATCCGGAACAGCGTCGAACATCATCTCCCAGGCTGTCGGGTTATGGGCTATGTTCCAGTCGCCCGTCTGCCAGGTTCCACCCATATCACAGTTTTCAAAAGCAATGCGTACACCCCGGTCTGCTGCCCGGCGTGCCAGTTCACCGAATACTTCCTTGAAACGGGGGATGGACTCGTTGATGGGTTGATCGGTCAGGCGTCCGGTGAACCCGGAGACGATATCTGCACCGAAGAGCTGTGCATGATCGATGACTCGCTCCCAGCTCGCGAGTGTATCCGCGTTGTCTCCCGCTCCAGTTAGCGGGTTACCAAACACACTCACCGCGGAGATGACAATGCCTTGTTCATCCACGATTTCACGAACACGTTTCGCTGTCTCGGCCAGATCCAGATCGCCTGTCGTTTGCCAGAAAGTCAGATTGAATGATTCGAAACCGTGTTGCATGATCTGCGGGATCACTCGGACGGCGTCCTGCCCGCCTACAAGGGTACCGATGCGTAATGGATTTTTCATGGTTGTAATTCACTCCAATATTGGCTTATAGTACTTCGTGACACTCATTATAGACGGGGATTAAAGGGATGGCTCTAAACAATCTTGTGTAATATTAGTCGGATCTTGTGAAGAGGGGGAAGAAGTCGTGCTGGATCTGAAAGCGCTTCACGAAAACACCCGAATTGATCATAAATCGCACCCGTTTCAGTTGTTCCGAAATCGGTGTTCGGATATGAAAGCCGAAGAATGCATTCTGTATTTGCATTGGCATGAACATTTTGAACTGATTGTCATGCGAAGGGGCAGTGCGTTATTTCATATCGATAGCAAACCTTATGTCATTCGAGTGGGTGAGGTCATCATCATACCCGGAGGTGCGTTGCATGTCGGGTATGCCCTGGATGATGGGGATGTGCATTATGATTCCGTCGTGGTTAACCGTGCACTGTTTCATGATTTCACCCATGATCCCGTGCATGAGCAATATGTCGCGCCGTATCTGGAAGGCAGGGTGAGATTTCCGGTCAAACCAGCAGAGGAAAACGTAGCCTGCGTGGGCTATTATTCTTTGTTGAATGAAGCTGTAGAGGAAATGGCATCACAGCCCCCGGCTTATCAGCTGGTAGTGAAGTCCAAGTTGCATGCTTTGTTCACTCTGCTTGCTCGTACCTTTATGCCACAGCAGTTGCCAGATAGATCGGTTGGGTCGTATTTTCCTAATCGTGAACGTTTCAAACAGTTGATTGCGCAGATCGAAGCGGACCCCATAGGGAAGATGTCTGTTACCGAAGCGGCCAGCCATGTGGGACTGAATGCGTATCATTTCTGCAAAATGTTCAAAAAGCTGACCGGACGTACCTTCGTGGAATACGTGAACGGGTGCAGGATGAGTGAGGCGGAGAAACTACTGCAAGGCAGCAGTCTGACCATTACGGAGATCGCCGCCAGAGTCGGCTGTGATAACGCCAATTATTTTACGAAACTGTATAAGCAATACAAGGGGATGACTCCCTCCCAGGGGCGGTTGAAGAAGGAAGGTTGAGTCACAAAAATACTCCGTTCATCGTCATGTATGCATCAAGCGGAAGGGATTGATATACATGATACAGAATCACAATAAGCCGATATGGGATGTTGTCATCGTGGGAGCAGGCATTGCCGGATTAACCGCCTCGATATATCTGGCACGGGCGGGCCAGACTGTACTGTTGCTCGACAAAGGAAAACATCCCGGAGGCCGGGCTATTTCGACTGAGATCGCAGCCGCACGCGTAAACTTGGGAGCCCATGCTCTCAGTAAGAGTGCGCTTCCCATTCTGCAAGAGGTAGGCGTCACACCTACCGGAGCAGTACCGAAACCGCCAGGCACATTGGTGTTCGAAGGAACAAACGGCGGTTATAGGACGATTCCTCTAGCTCAGCTCTTGCTCGGATCGTTCTTGAAGTGGCAGGAGAAGTCCCAACTCCTTCGGTTCTATACTTCCCTAAGCAAGACAGACACATCTGCTCTGTGTAAAGTTAGTCTGCAGGCTCACTTGGAAGCCCAGATCTCCAGTCCACGTGTGCGCAGTGTCGTGCTTGGTCTCGTTCGTTTGAGCACGTACAGCGATGCTCCCGACCAGCTAAGTGCTGGCGCTGTCATCAAGCAGCTCAAGCAGAGCCAAGTGCTGTATATAGATGAAGGCTGGCAATTCCTCGTCAACCGGCTGACAGAACAAGCCCAGCAGGCTAACGTGTTAATCCGCACGAGCTCGGTTGTACTGGGCATTGCCGGGAGCTATCCGCAAATGATGGTCACTTTAAAAGATGGATCCCAGTTGACGACTCGTCACGTGATATCCACTGCCGGTCCAATGGATACGCTAGCTCTCCTCAATCCCGCTCTTACACCCATGGAAGCGGAAGCTTATAAAAAGTTAACTCCTGTTCGTGCCGCGTGCCTGGATCTCGTCGTATCGGGGATGCCTCAACCAAAGGCGAAATTTGTTTTAGGCGCCGATTACCCGTTGTACTACTCCAACCATTCCGCCGCGGCTTCCTTATCAGAGAACCCGGCAAACGAGGTTGTGCATGTCATGAAGTATTTGTCAGCTTCAATCCATTCGGACCCCAGGCAGGATGAACACGAGCTTAAAGGCTTTCTTGATTTCATTCAGCCGGGGTGGCGCAAGCACGTCATTCAGCAGCGTTTCCTTCCCCGAATGCTTGTCTCGCATGGCATCGTCACCGCAGCGAACGGCGGCCTCCCGGGCAGGCCTGGACCTGCGGTCAAAGGAAGACCCGGACTCTATGTTGCTGGCGATTGGGTAGGAGCTGAGGGGATGTTGATTAACGCATCCTTAGCGAGCGCGAAAGAGGCTGCTCAAATGATAATAGCAGGTAGAGAAAAGGATAAGGAAGGGATGTATCATGGAGCTTGACTTGGTATACAGAACGTACAGACCTCTTCTTCTTTCCATCGCATATCGTATGTTAGGATCTGTCACTCATGCTGAGGATTTGGTGCAGGATGCATTTGTAACGGTACAACAGCAGGATATCCATATGGAGGGTGGCCCTGTTCGTAACCTAAAAGCGTACTTATGCAAAATGGTTACGAACCGTTGTCTGGATTACTTGAAATCAACACGTAAAAAAAGAGAGGTATATATCGGGCCATGGCTGCCCGAACCTCTGGTGCAAGACTATATGGTCGCTCCAGGATCGGCTTCAGCAGCGGGACAGGACCCACTCCAAACGATTGAACTGGAAGATACGATCTCGTACGCCTTTCTTGTCATGCTTGATCGGCTAACTCCTATTGAGCGCGCGGTATTCGTTCTACGAGAAGCCTTCGAATTTGATTATTGCGATATTGCAAACTTCGTGAACAAGACGGAGCTGGGATGCCGCAAGATTTACAGTCGTCTAAAACGTAAAATCCAAGACGAGCCGGAAGTCGAGTTGACCCCCAGCGCGCAGTCCGAGCAGCTTGCACTTCGTTTCCTCCAGGCCACCTCTACTGGTGATATGGAAGGGCTCTTCAGAATGCTTTCGGACGATATCGTGCTGTATAGTGATGGTGGCGGTAAAGTCATGGCAGCAATTAAACCCGTTACATCAAGCCAGCGAGTTCTTGCGTTCATTCAAGGGCTTGTATCCAAAAGTGACAGCACGGGGGCTGTGCGGCTCGTCAAGATCAACGGACAACTTGGATTTGTATTAAGCAGCCCTTCCGAGGCAATCCCGACTGTTGTCAGCCTTGCGTTCAGAAACGACCGCGTTCAACGGATTTATCTCATGCGTAATCCAGATAAGCTGCGGCATTTGAATTTAGGGTAAGATAATTTTGGAGAGATGGCATTAGACAAACAAAACCCGGATGATCGCCAATTTCTGGCGATCATCCGGGTTATTTTATTGAAGTGAGTTTGCAACATGCTTATTTCATAAATCTGGAGAACAATCTATTCGCCTTTTTGGAGAGGTCGTCTATTTTGACATTGGCATGATCGAGTTGATTGTATCCCCATTTGATCGTTTGCAGCATACGTGGAGATATGGGCGTTCCTTTGATTCGCGGATAGATGTTGTGATAAGCCCAGACAAGATGTTCCCAGCGATTGTCATTGCCGTCCTGAATGTACTCGGATACGTCGAGCACTTTCCCGCGTCCGTTCTGGAGAAGGACATTCTTCAAATGAATGTCGCGAGGGTTCAGCCCACGGCTGCGAACGGCCTCTCGTGCTGCGTCTACATCGAGCATGACCTGCTCGGGGACGGGGATTCCTTTTTCCAAACACTCCAGCAGGGTATCACCGGGTTCAAAACTGATCACGAGGACATTTCTGCCGCTGCCGTAATAGGTAGGGAAGTATGGCAGGCCTTTAAGCTGCTCGTATACCTGCTTTTCATTTTCGAGTTTGTCCAAGGCATGATCCGAGTACATCTTGAAGGCATACTGCGGCAAGCCGTCATACGTAAATACAGCCGCATCCGTACCTGTGCCAATGCAATTCAATCCTTCTACATCGCCGATGATGTTCACGAGCTCATTCCGGTCGCTTCCGATGACTTGGATCTGTTGTAATGCCTCTTCCGCCTGGAACCAATCCGGTCGATTCATGGGTGGTGCCTCCTTTTAGGATATGCCTGTACAATTTTTTTATAAAATAATTACGTTCTACAACCCCAAAAAAGACTAATTAGCGTGTCTGGAGATCGTTAGATTTAATAAAACCGCATTATGCACGTGATAAGGTGTGTAAGATGCGTTAATTCCAGGCCCGCCCTGGGCACATACCAGCATCCCGGATTCTTTGTCCTCTATGAAGTATATTAAGCGTTCTGCTCCGCAATTTCATCTTTTGGTGATGTTACTATATAAACGATACGGATTGAATCGGAAACGGTTGCGTCAGAAGAAAATAACGGAAGCATGCTTGCGGCGAGGTTGACCTGGCTTTATACTGTGAGCATTAAGGGATCTCAAGCAGATCCGGCATATAGAAAGGCAGAAGTTCTTATGGCACAATACCCGCAGTGGTCTTATTCGCAGTCGCGGGCGAGTATGTTCGATGAGTGCCTGCGCAAATATTATTATCATTATTACGGTGCCCATAATGGCTGGAAGACAGACGCTGCGGATGAGATGCAGGTTCGTCTGTACCGTCTGAAACAGCTTAGCAATCTGTACCTTGTCTTCGGGGACCTCGCGCATCGGATGTGTGAGTCGGCGGTACGCAGCAGGGAAGAGGGCAAAGATAAACCACGTGAACACTTTCTGGAACAGACGATACGCAAGCTGCTGAATCAGGCGTATGTGGAATCCATGGATGCGGATCAGTGGCGGCTGAACCCCAAGAATCGCACGATGCTGTCCGAGATTTATTACGGGGATGATACGTTGGATGACCGGATTGCCACGATTAAGGAACGTGCTTCGGCCTGTGTCAGCAACCTGTACCAGACGCTTACGTGGGAGGACTTGTCCCGAGCAAGTACGGACATTCTGGAGATCGAGAAATGGGATACCATGATGCTGCACGATACACGTGTGTATGTGAAGATGGACTTATTGTATCGACGCAGTAACGGCAACATTGTCATTGTGGACTGGAAGACGGGCAAGGAAGATGACTTCTCCGATCAGTTAATGCTGTACGCATCCTATGTGAGAGAGCACTACCGAATTCCTTTGGAGCAGATTGAGCTGCGAGTGGAGTACCTGTTAACCGGAAAGCACCGAGAGTTTACCGCAACGGAAGAGGATATACGGAAGGTAGAAGAGAACGTAGGGCGTTACATCGAGGAGATGCGATCCTGCGTGGAGGATGAGTATTACAACCGTCCCAAGGACGTCACCTACTTTACGGCGATGCCTTCGCACCGGTCCTGCAGGGACTGCAACTTCCGGGAAGTGTGCAGCGAACGTGCGGTCTAGATCCAACTTCGTAGGAACATCAGGCCTTATACCAACGAGTTATTTCATATGTGAAAAAAATCAAGAAGCGCAAGCCGGGAACATCATCTCACCGACTTGCGCTTCTATGGCGTTCCACAGGCCTGGCGACAAGGCGCCGGGTGGAACGATCATATCAAGATTACTGGACAGCGGCGGTATTCTCCAGCGCCTGTCCCGCAGGAACATAGGCATGCCCGAGGTCCCGGGCAACCGCCTCATACGTGATGTGTCCATTCAGCACGTTGACCGCGCTGCGAATGGACGAACTGCCGCGAATCGCGGCGGCTGCACCGTGGTTCGCCAGCTGCAGCGCATAAGGCAGGGTGGCGTTGGTCAGCGCCACCGTGGACGTACGCGGTACGGCGCCTGGCATGTTCGCCACCGCGTAATGCACGACGCCATGTTTCACATAGGTCGGTTCATCGTGGGTCGTGATATGATCAATGGTCTCAACAATCCCGCCCTGATCAATCGCCACATCCACAATGACCGAGCCCGGTGCCATGGTCTTCACCACCTGCTCGCTGACAAGGGTTGGCGCCTTGGCGCCCGGAATCAGCACTGCACAGATCAACAGATCTGCCGACGCAACAGCTGTAGCAATGTTGGACGGGCTGGATACCAGCGTGTGGATCTGATTGCCGAAGATATCATCCAACTGGCGCAGACGGTTCAGATTCAGATCAAGGATGGTCACATCGGCGCCAAGACCAATAGCAATTTTGGCTGCATTCGTTCCGACTGTACCGCCACCAATAATGACGACTTTTCCCCGACTGACACCTGGTACACCGGACAACAGGATGCCCTTGCCACCTTCCGTCTTCTCCAGCAATTGTGCTCCAATCTGAGATGCCATGCGTCCTGCGACTTCACTCATAGGGGTGAGCAGAGGCAGGGTATTGTTGACCTCCAGCGTCTCATATGCAATGGCCGTTACCCGGCTTTTAATAAGAGCTTTTGCAAGCTCCGGTTCCGCAGCGAGGTGCAGGTAGGTGAACAGGATCAGCCCCGGACGAAAAAAACCGTATTCACTGGCAAGAGGTTCTTTCACCTTGATGATCATTTCGGCCTTTGTCCAAACGGACTTGGCATCATTCCGAATCTCAGCACCCGCAGCTTGATATTCATCATCCGTGAATCCACTGCCGATGCCTGCGCCTTGTTCGATCATCACTTGGTGACCGGCTCTGATGAAATCAGCAGCCCCGGCCGGAGTCATTGCTACACGATTTTCATTATTTTTGATTTCTTTGGGAATTCCGATTCTCATCGCCATGCACCTCGTCCATTTATTGGTTGTTAGCTTATACTACAAGTTTATGACCTGGATAATCGTTTTGCACCTTACTTGATGTCTAATTTTTAGGAATACAACTCAACATATTGTCGAAAAAGACTGTTCAGGACATTTGTCCATGGATTATAATGTAAGAAAAAATAACACGAAGAGGGATCGCCATTGCAAAATGATCGCGTGTTTACCATCAGAGATATCCTGGCACGTCCGGTATTTGGCCGCGCAAGGCTTGCGGCAGGGAAGGATGGGGTGAATCGGCAGGTTGGCTGGGTTCATGTTCTGGAGATTACGAATGTATCTCCATTCGTAAGCCCCCATGATCTTATTTTATCCACTGGGCTGTGGCTTCAATCGGAAGAAGGGCGTGAAGAGTATCTGCTCCAGCTTATTGGCAGTGAGGCTGCGGGGCTGTGTGTGGAGTTTGGTACCAGCATCAACGGAATTCCCGAAGAGCTGATTGAACTGGCGGATAGCCACCAGTTTCCGCTGATTGTGTTTGAACAACCGGTCCGTTTTGTCGAGATCACACAGGATATTCACTCGCTGCTCATTAATCATCAGCATCAACTGCTGAAAAGTCTGGAAGCTTACTCCCGTCAGCTTCAGCAGCGAACATTACAAAGTACGGATATGTCTGCTGTGCTCAACCTGCTGCATGAGTACGCTGCTAAGCCGGTGGTGTATATCTCGTCCATGGAACCCGGCAGCTTTGTACCTGAACTGGCTCCGGAGATGGAACAAACGATCTATACGTGGTATGAACAAGAGGTAGAACACCTGGATCTGAATGATTCTGACACCGAATTATGGTTCCACATGGATGAAGAGAAGGTTCTGCTGTGTCATCCGGTCGTCTGTTTCGGGCAGGTGTTCTCCGCTGTAGGCATGATCGTGCATCCGTCCGCTCCTGTGGAGTATCTCAAGCTGTTGCTCGATTATACAGCGAAGGCAGCGGCAGCTCTCACACTTCGTTCCCAGTTTCTTGAAGAGAAGATGGTCCGCAATCAGAACGAGCTGATCCAGGATCTAATGAATGGCAACATTCATCAGGAGGAGCAGGCTCAGACCCGAATGGGACTTCGTTTATTGGTGAAGGGACAGTATTGGTTTGCTGGAGGGGTTATAGAGATTGAACATCGGTTGAAGGGTACAGGCCGGGAGCGGATGGAAGCCAATCATCAGGATATTCTTGTTCTGCTTCGATCTTTGCTCAAGAAAAATAATCTGCCCAGCCTGATCATGCTGAAGAACAATCAGGTGTATCTGTGCTGTGCGAAGGAAGCTGTAACTGCTAATGCGCGTCATCAACTGCTGCGCTTGCTGGAAGGAATCACGCTGGATGTGAACCGGTTTGCCAGCCGTAACTTGAAACAAGTCACCATCCATGCGGGATTTGGCAAGTTACGCAGCCGTTTGACCAGCTTGCCTGAGAGCCTTCAGGAGGCCTATCAGGTGATTGAAGTTTCGAGATCGGTAGATCAGATGGAACATGTTCACTTTTACGAACGTATGGGTATATATCAAATGTTAAAAGCCTTACCCCAAGCCTTCCTGCAACCCTTTGTCCAGGATCACTTGGGTGTGCTGATTGAACATGACCAGACGAATCACTTGCGATTGGTAGAAACGCTGGCTGCCTATCTGCAGAATTTTGGTTCCAAACGGGATGCCGCTGCCCAGTTGTTTGTTCATCGGCAAACGCTGTACAACAGACTGGAGAAGCTGGAAGAGCTGATGGGACCTGATTACATGGAGCAGGAGAGAAGAATCTGTCTGGAGATGGCGCTGCTCGCGCATGCGATGATTGAGAATGGACAGTGGCAATCCTCTTGATGGGGTGTTGTGAGATGTAAGACAGACTGTGCATCGTTACACTACCTCGTGCACAGTCTAGCAGTTTTTACTGATCCGCCGAGTACGTTGTAACGAGGCGGGCAGGTGTTGCAGGGTGGGAGTAGAACGGCGTCCTCGATATAGTTTCGTTTGACCGGAGGATGGTGCCAGTGATAAAGAAGAAGGAGCAGCCAGCCGATATGGGGGTGTTGACCGGTCGGAGCGCTCTCCCGGTTCAGCCTCATTGGCTGCCATTGAAATACCGCTTTGGAGCAGCCATTCATTAAGTCGTTTGGGATTGATTCCGAGTTGTCCGCTCAGATTACAGATATCGAGGTTTTTTCTCACACAAATCCGCCTTTCTTGGAATATCGGGCTGGTAGTAAGGACTGAAAGGGAAGCATGAATTCGAGATCGGTAAATGCTCATGTACATGTTGATTGTAGCTTGATCGGCGGAATGATCCATTATGATAAGAAATAGTGCGGAGGCGTTTATGTATACCTTGTTATACGTTTCCATGTCCGCTGTTTTAAATATTTCCATTAAATTGGCTTTTAACAAGATTCTATCACTTCACATGCAATTGCGCGTCTCAATATAGTCTCATTTTTGGGAGGATATATTGTATATTAAAAGTACCAGTATCTAGTGCGGAGGACATATATGGGAAACAGTAGTGAGGCGAAATACGACAAATATGTTAAGCATGGGAAACGTTTCGTTGGTCGAGCCAAGGAACTAACGGCACTGGAGGCGTGGTTCAATCATCCGGAAGCCCCATTGACCATATTTTCAATTACGGGTATGGGGGGCATCGGTAAATCCTCCTTACTATCAGAGATGTTATCCATATCTCGGGATCAAGGTGCAACGTCAATATGGATGGACGGCCGATCATGTGGTGCGACACCTTCCGTCTTTATGGAATATTTGTCCTCGACATTAGGGCTGGAGACATTGGATGGTGAAGGTTACCCACGACCATTGAGTCTGCTGAATGACACGTCAATTGAAAAGCGAATGGTCCTGGCGGTGGATAATTATGAAGAACTTGCTCTGCTGGAAAGTTGGTTTATGGAAGTCTTCATATCCAAACTTCCGTTAAGAGGGATACTTGTCATTCTGGCCTCACGCCCGGAACTGGCATCCGCCTGGCGGACACATCCGCGATTGCATCAGCGATTTGTACCGATGAGGCTTCAACATTTTACAACGAATGAGATTACGGAGTATATCACGGTGGCGGGTTTCCTGAATAGGGGCATGGCAGGCACCATTACGAGAATGACGGATGGACATCCGCTTGGCCTGGCCCTTGCGGTGGAGGCTGCGGATCAGAGACGGAATCTTCCTCAGGCCGAATGGGCTGAGCTATCACACATGATCAGTGCACGATTATTATTGGAACTGACGAATCCCCGTCTACATCCCATGGTGGAGGTACTGACACTGATTGAGACAGCTAATCAGGAATTGTTATCATCTGTACTGGACATGACTGTGACGCAAGAAGACTACCACATGCTGAGACAGATGTCGTTTATCCGTTCCGGTCCGGATGGTCTTGGAATGCATGACATGGCTAGGGTGCATCTGTTGCGGGATTTTCGCCAGCGTGAGCCACATCGGTTGCAGACGATGCGTATCAAGATCGCGAAGCTGCTGAAACCGCTGCATGAACAGGCAGGGGCTCATGAACGTCGTCAAATCGCCCGAAAGATGCTGCTGCTCTGTCAGGAATCAATGCTTCAATACCGCAAGTACGCAGACGTGTCTCGTGATTCCTTGTTCTCGCCTCTTGAGACGATGAGAAAAGAGGATCTGCCCGCTCTGCACAGGTTGTTAGAGCAATGGTGCGAGTACAGCGTGGAACCATGGCAGGCTGTGTCCTATGGCCCCTTTCTGGATGAATTGGCACACCGTTATCCTGAAGGAATCGTATTGATGCGTGACAAGCTTGGGGAGACGATCGCCATGTTCATCACGGTACTTGTACATAGGGATAGTAGTGAGCTGCTTTTGAAATATTTTCCGAATGAGATGCATGAATGCTTCACTCTACAGGAGCTTGAGAATGACCCGGATCAGAGTGATACTCACTTTGCATTGCTGGCTGCGGCAAGAGATGACGTGCCTGGTTACACACGAGAAGAACTGGTGGGATACATGGCACTGGACCGACTCTCTCTGTTGGGTGATGGTGCGAGAGCGCTGCTGGTTGCAACGAATCCTCATCTGAAATTGTTCTTGCAGAGCATTGGGTTTCGAATGCGAGGAACACGTACGCGTGTCTGTGACAGATATGAAGATCAGGCTCATGTGCTTGATTTGGATTTGCGTAGTGGGCAGTTCGGAGCCTGGGTCATGTCTCTGCTTGATCCCGAAACACAAGAGGAACAAATACAGCCAGAAACATCGGAGGCAGATCGTGAAGTCTGGACGGAACAGGATGTTCGCAAGATGTTGGGGCATCTTCGTTCTCCGGGGGAATTGCATGAATATGCTAAGAGGATCACAGGAGTAAATGATGGTATCCAGTTACAATTGTACATACTGGACTTGCTGGAAGGCAGAGTGCATGGTGTGTCACCACAGGATCAGATGCTGCTCCATGCGGCCTACTGGACACATGCTGGCAATCCAACTGCCGCAGCCCAGACATGTTCAATGAGTCGGGCGACATTCTATCGCCATCTTCGAACAGCGCTGATCCGCTTGGCACGGATTTTGTAGTTTTTTTCATCCATTATAATGACAAGAAGAGGCTGGTCATAGACCAAGCCTCTTCATGCGATTATATAGCGTTGCCCTGGAGATGCCGAGTTGTTTCGCGAGTGTTCGTTTGTTGCCACCTGCGGCTTCCAGATATTGAATTAGAAGTTGCGCTTCATAGGTGTCCATTTTTTGTTGGTAGGTATCATCCGAATCTCCCACATTCGCAGCAATTCGAGAGTCTTGCTCCGTTTCCGTTGAATATTCACGTTCCTCGTGTTCGCTGTTGGAATGTAAATGAATTCCCGATGTCAACTGCACTTCGGTCTGTTCTTGCAGGTCAATGCAAGTGAGGGTATCAGGCAGGTATTCCGACTTGACCTCCCCATCTGTGGTCAGAATGGTCAGGCGTTCAATTACATTTCTTAGTTCTCGTACATTGCCCGGCCAATCATACTGGAACAACAGCTTGAACACTTCGGGTGGAACCAGTTCAATATGACGGTTATAGAGCAACGAGAACTCTTGCAGGAACGTCTGGGTTAATTCGTATATATCTTCCTTGCGCATACGCAGGGGAGGGATGATGAGATTGATGACGTTAAGCCGATAATACAGATCCTCACGAAATTGATTACGGGCAATCATGCTGAGCAGGTTCTGATTGGTTGCTGCAATAATCCGGCAGTCAGCCTGCTTCATACGTGTTCCCCCCACAGGAAAGTAACTCTTCTCCTGCAACACCCGAAGTAGCTTCACTTGTAGTTCCAAAGGCATCTCACCGATTTCATCCAGAAAAAGGGTACCGCCTTCGGCAAGCTCGATCTTGCCCTTTTTGCCTTTGGGATCAGCGCCAGAGAATGCGCCTTTCTCATAGCCAAATAACTCACTTTCGAACAAGGAAGCGGGAATTGCTCCGCAATTAATCGCGATAAATGGTGCCGTCGGCAATTCACGAAGATCATGAATAGCTTTGGCGAATAACTCCTTGCCTGTGCCGCTCTCTCCGAGAATAAGTACGGTTGCTGAGGTGGTGCTAATCTTGCGAATGGTCTCCAAACACTGGTGAATCACTGGGCTGCTGCCTTTGATGCGAGCAAAGGGATCTGTGTCAGGACGCAGTCTCGCAACGGCTTTCTCCAGATGCTGGACTTTAGAGGTCATATGTAATAGTTCCTGATGTAATCGGATTTCAGTTGTTATATCCACTTCGGCAGCAACTGCACCCACAATATGTCCATCCAGTTGGACAGGACGAGCATTAATCAGGGCGAACAGGTCGGGCCGTGGCTGATGCTGTTTGCGATAGACCGTTTCGCCGGTATACAACGTCTTGAGAGACTGTAGCCGATCAGGCGGAAAAAAGTCTGCCGCAGGCTTTCCGATAATATCATTTTTGCTGATCGAAAAAACATGCTCCGCGCCAGTTGTCCAGTAGGCCACCTTGGCATCTTCATTAATTAATGTCAGAGCTGAACCCGCAGTCTCCAGTGTGGTCTCAAAATAAGCTTCTATTAGGCGATGCGCATGCATCATGGCATGCAGGACATCGGACACCACGATATATCCCAGTACGGGTCCTTCATCCTGAATGAACAGATAAGAAGATGTGTCGAATAAAGAGATGGCATCTACCAGCGATGTCGATGAAGGGATACAGGGGGTGGGGAGGACCGTATCCAGAGTACCCATATCCGTGCGCAATAAAGACATTAAATCTGGAAGTAAATGTTTCATCGGTATCACCTCAGTTTGAGCATAACTTTCAGAACTGTACCTGTTACAAGGAACTCTTATGATCGGAGTAAATGGAAATATTTGAGTGAGATAGTTATCCATATTATAGCTTTCAAAGTGAAGTGTGTATAGATTTTTTGACATGAATCATACATAAGGCAATCGGAAATCGTGATTAATTTTGTTTTTTTAATGCTGGGGACTACGCGGTGTCTTTCATCGTTGCCCAATCCAGAAATGGTCATTATCACTGCTGCATCAAGTGATGTACTGACATTACGGAATCATTCCAATGCATCGGCAGTTGATCTGCAGACCCTGGCAGGCGGAACACAGATCAATGCGAATGCCTCTATCCTAATTCAACAATTAAGTGGTTAACTTTTGAATAATAAATGGGTGTGTCCAGAAAAATAGACATTATTACCGCCTATGATTCCTGTAGATCTCATAGTTGTTTGTCCATAATTCTTTAATGACTTTTCGTTATTTTATGACTCTGTTACAGCCTTGGTTTAAATGCATCTCGTTGCTCTCCCAGGAATGCATCAAGCGAGCGCGGCGCTCTGCCAAGCAAGCGTTGAACGGTATCCGTCGGCTTCTCTGGCACAACGGTAGACATCGTCTGAATTTCCACAACGTGGTCTGCAAGCCAAGGAGGCATCTGTCCATGTTCGATCAGATCCGTTCGAAGCTCCTCGGGTTTGAGGTTGAGGAATCCGATCGGTCGATTGAACAGGGTGGACATCTTATCTGCAATCTGTGTATAAGTGAATGCTTCGGAACCCGTCAGCGTATAGATGCGGTTCACTGGTTTGTCTCTAGTCAGCACTTCTGTGGCAATATCTGCGATGTCTCGGCAATCGATGAAGTTGCACGGGGAATCTCCTATGCAGCCGAAGAACGAATCTTGGGTTGTAATGGTTGGTGCGAGTCGGAGCAGATTTTGCATAAAAGCATAGGGCCGCAGCATCGTATATGTCATCCCGGATTTCACTAGAGCTTGCTCGATTTGTTCATGCCAGCCTGCTACAGCTACTGGTGAACGTTCGTCATATGCTGGGCTGGATATTTTGACGACATGCTCCACTCCCTCTTGCACAGCCATCTGAATAATGGATGTCTCTAGTTCCACTTGTTTAGGGTTGTTGGATAACGCTAGAAATAGTTGACTGGTACCCGCCAAAGCTCTTCGCATCGATTTGGAATCATTTGCATCGGCAGCACAGATTTCAATCCCGGACAACGCGAAGTCCGCCATTTGTTGACGAAGCTTATCCGGCTTTCTACTTACTGCCCGAACGGGAATACCTCTTTCCATCAAACGTCTCAAAAGTGCATTTCCAATCATGCCTGTTGCTCCAATGATAGTAATCATGTTTCAATCTCTCCTTATAATGAACTTGTTTATTTGGTAATGTAAGCTCGCCAGCGCCATGTCATGATCGTACAAGCTATTGCACCGGACAATGGAAAATCGAACCCAATATGATCCAACCAAGCCCAGGAAGAACTCGGGTTTACGATCTGCAATACATTAGAAATCCCCCACGCCGCCACAAAGCCAAACCCTGCGCCTGCAAGTGCCAAGCAGCCAACGACAATGAACCGGGGTGCTTTCGCCACCCACCGTGTGCGGTTCTCACGGTTACGAAGCCAGAGTCCGGCCCATAGAGCCATAAGCAGAGACGCCCCTCCAATCGTTGTTAAAGCTCGTAACTGAAGGACTTTATCAGCGGTAACGATTCCCCCGATGCTTGCCATGATGGCAGGAGAGAAGTAGGCCGGGATTAATTCACGCCACAGCACAAAAGGTTTTTGGGGAGGATTAGCGGCTCGGTTTGGATAAGCTTCCTCGGAATGAATGGGGTCATTAAGGTTAACCATATCACTACTCCTTTTTTGCATAGAAATCACTGATTTGCTTTCGTCTATATATAATTAGGAGCCTAACTATATAGGGGTAAAAATGGGCTAGTTCAACTAGCCCGGTTTACCTTTCTTGGTTATGCTCCTAGGATTTTGGTTCGGAGAAGTCGCGTGACTCATCTGTAAGTGCTGCAATACCTTGTGTTACACGCCCCAGCAGGTTGAGGAACACACTCCTTTCCTCGATCGTAAGTAATCCGACCATCGCTTCCAGTCTGGCAAAATGTTCCGCAGCCATATCCGTTAGCTTCTTCGCACCTTTGGCGGTCAAAATGACTGACTTCTGACGACCATCAACGGAACTCGTCCGACGAGCAACCAGTCCGTCGCGTTCTAAAATCTCGATTAGACCAGTTACGGTAGCACGGGTTACACCCAGATTTTCCGCCAGTTGGGAGGGCAGTTCTTCCCCTTCGTGATCTTCAAGATCTGCCAACAGGCGATATCGACCTGTCGACAAACCGAATCTGGAGAAATGAATTTCCGCAGCATGCCCAAGTTTGGCTCCTGCTACCATCAGTCTGGATGCGACAAGCACGGCTTGTGCATCCACGTCTAATTGATAGCGATCAACCTGACGCTTCGTTTGTACTAACGAAGGGATGAGGTACATATCAGTTGTTGATTTGTTTTGATTGTCCATACATATAGTATGGTACCTAACTATATAGTTGTCAACTTTTGTTTAGACCATTCGTAAAGTTGGATGATCTCGTAAAGTGTTCGTACAGAAAAAACCATGTGCCGCCAGAAAGAAAGAGGCAACATGGTTTTCTTTTTCATATATATATTGATCCGGCTGGAAAAAAACTATCGGAACATGTTTTTAACAACCATCCAGAGATTAGCCGGTTTTTCGGCCAACCGGCGGGTGTAGTATGGATACCACATGGTGCCATAAGGTACGTAACAGCGAATGCGATAACCTTCTTTGGCGAGACGTTCCTGTTCACTCATGCGCAGACCGTATAACATCTGAAATTCAAAGGCTTCCGGCGAAATCCCCCGATCCTTGGCGTATTGTTTCGTCCAGTTAATGATGTGATCGTCATGCGAGGCAACCGCTGTGTACACGCCCTGATCGAGATGATGGCGAATCATCGTTTTGAATTGATGAATGACTTCAGAAGCATTCTGATAGGCAACAGATCCGGGTTCCTTGTAAGCTCCCTTGACCAGACGCAGCCGGAGGCCTTCCCGAATCATATCACGCGTATCTTCCTCCGTACGATGAAGGTAAGCTTGCAATACTGTGCCTGTATTGTGCAGTCCTTCGGCGTGCAGTCTGCGCACAATGTCCAGTGTCGCTTGCGTAAATGGACTATCTTCCATATCGATTCGGACAAACAGATCATGCAGCTTGGCTTGTGCAGCTACCGTACGGATATTTCGATAACCCTCTTCAGGGTCGAGTGCGAGGCCCATTTGCGTAGGTTTCAGCGAGACGTTGGAGTCTGCGCCTTCACGTGCAATGCCTTCGACCAGTCGTACATACTCGTCTCTGTATAATGCCGCTTCGCTTAAACGGGTAATGCCTTCGCCCAGATGATCGAGTGTAGCCATGATGCCCTTGTTGTTGAGTATACGGATCTCTTCGAGAGCTTCCTCCAGGGTATTGCCTGCGATGAACTTGCCTGCCAGCTTTTTGCCGTATTTGATGGACAGGTTCTCCACAGCTTTGTTGCCTGCCACAGTCAACAAGGTTTTGCGATATATTTCCGTTCCTACACTCATCTTTGTTTCCTCCTTCAGCATCGTGCATCATTCGATTCAACTCGGTTGAATTCTGCTTTTTGTATTCCTTTATAGAAGCAAGAAGCGTGCCAGAACAGCGAAGATCCCATTTTTATTTTCCAAAGAAAAAATTTCAGTTCCAAACGGAGTTGGCACGGATTTTGCTACATATATTTGGTGATGAGTAACATGCATATCAATTCAGGCGAGCAGCCAGTGAACCCAACATCCTGAAGGAGGAATCATTTATGAATATCCCTTTTGTTAACGAACCATTCACACCCTTTGCGGTCCCGGCGAATCGGGAAGCATTCGAAGACGCACTTCGTCAGGTAGAAGCTGAACTTGGGCAGGAATATCCAATTATTATTGGGGGGCAAAAAATAACAAGTAGCCGCACGTTAACGTCCGTGAACCCCGCAGCCAAGAATCAGGTTGTCGGAACCATTCACCAAGCAGATCAGGAATTGGCCGAAAAGGCCATCCAGACCGCGGCGGAGACATTCCACACCTGGAAACATACTGACCCGAATGAACGGGCCCGTTATCTGTACAAAGCAGCTGCTATTATGCGTCGTCGCAAGCATGAGTTCTCGGCATGGATGGTCTATGAAGCTGGCAAGACCTGGCCTGAAGCAGATGCGGATACAGCCGAAGCCATTGATTTTATGGAATTCTACGCACGGGATATGCAGCGACTGAGTGAACCGCAGCCCCTCGTGCGGATTGCAGGGGAAGATAATGAACTGAGTTATATTCCGCTGGGCGTTGGTGTTGTCATTCCACCTTGGAACTTCCCGCTGGCGATTATGGCAGGCATGACTTCGGCTGCACTGGTATCTGGCAACACAGTGGTCTTGAAGCCTGCCAGCACAACGCCGGTGATTGCAGCAAAATTCATGGAACTGCTCGCAGAAGTTGGCTTGCCGGATGGTGTAGTGAACTTTTTACCTGGACCGGGCAGTGAAGTTGGCGATTATCTTGTGGATCATGCGCTTACCCGATTTATCAGCTTCACTGGTTCCAGAGATGTAGGACTGCGAATTAATGAACGTGCAGCCCGTACTGCTCCGGGTCAGAAATGGATCAAGCGAGTTATTGCAGAGATGGGTGGCAAAGATTCCATCGTTGTAGACAGCGACAGCGATTTGGAATTGGCGGCAGAGTCCATTACCGCTTCGGCATTTGGTTTCTCGGGACAGAAATGTTCGGCGTGTTCCCGTGCCATTATTCATAAGGATGTATATGATGAAGTATTGCAAAAAGTGATTGAACGGACACAGAAACTGACGATGGGCAGTCCACTTGAAGTTGGCAGTCAGGTGGGGCCGGTTATCGATGACAAGGCATATGCGAAGATCACGGAATATATTGAAATTGGCAAGGGTGAGGGGCGTCTTGTGCACGGTGGTGGTACAGGGAACGTTGAAGGGTATTTCATTGAACCAACCATTATTGCGGATGTGGACCCGAAAGCACGGATCGCTCAAGATGAGATTTTTGGACCGGTACTTGCTTTCATCAAAGCAGAATCCTTCCAGGATGCACTGGATATTGCCAATAATACGGATTATGGCCTGACTGGAGCGGTGATCTCACGTAATCGTGATCATCTGGAACAGGCAAGACATGAGTACTTCGCGGGTAATCTGTACTTCAACCGGAAATGTACCGGGGCACTGGTAGGCACGCATCCATTTGGCGGATTTAACATGTCGGGCACGGATTCCAAGGCAGGTGGAAGAGACTATCTGCTGTTGTTTACACAAGCGAAGCTGGTATCGGAGAAATACTAGAAAGATTATTATAATTCAGCTAAAAGAGTGCTTACAATCGCTTGAATAGTATGCTATTATCCCAGCAAATGCTTTTGTCCGTATAAAAGGTAGTTCAAAAAGTCCACTTTTGATTACGAATCATGCCTAGCGGCATCGTCAGCATCGAATATGAAATTCAGCCGAAATGTCCGTTGCTCACGTAGTTTTCCTACGCTCCGCTACTCCATTTCTAGCTTCATTCCATCTTCTCGGTACTGAAAACCAGACTTTTTGAACACGCATTATAAGAAAACAGAGGTTTATTGCCCAGCAATGCTTAAGGAGGGAAACGGATGTTAGGTGTTCAGTTGGTACAGGAACAACGTATTCGGCTGTCCATCACGCCGGAGATGAAACAATCCTTTCATTTGCTAACCATGTCTGGTCAGGATCTGACCCGTTATTTGCAGGATGCCGCAGAAGAAAATCCAGTGCTTGAACTGGAAGAGCAAGCGGCGCCCTTTGCCCGGATCCCAAGGCGAGTGGATCAGCGCAGATATGCTTCCTATGATCCGCTGCTTCAGGTTAAAGATGCCGAACCTACACTGGAGCAATTGCTGATTGCACAGATTCGGATGATGACCATCCCGGAGAAATTGGAAAATATATCAATATACTTGGCAGGGTGTGTTAATGATGATGGGTATCTGACGGTTGAGCTGGCAGAGGTGCAAGCTGCGTTTGGATTGCCCATGAATGAGATTACAGCGGGACTGGAACTTCTCCAGTCGCTGGACCCCGCAGGTGTAGGGGCGCGGAACCTGCAGGAATGTCTGCTGCTCCAGATCAGGCGTGATCCATCGGCTGTTCTGTACGCTGAACGCATGGTAGAAGCGGGATTGGGATCACTGGTTCCTTTTCACCCAGGTAGAACAGGAAGTCGATTAGGGATGACTTCACGTGAAGCCCAGGCTGCTTATGACTATATTACGCGTCTCGACCCCAAGCCTTGCCGATCCATCGGATGTACGGAACGACCGCATTACATTATTCCGGATGCCATTGTCGGATTGCGTAATGGTGAGGCCCATTTCAGTCTGCATGCGGCAGGTAACCCTCGTGTATCCATGAATGAAGCCTGCACCCGCTGGATCAGGGATGAGGCACCGGACGAAATCTGGTCTACCCGTGCGGCAGAGGCGAGGGCGATCATTCGTAGTGTGCACCTGCGGCGCAGAACATTAATGCGTGTGCTGGCAGCCGTGATGGAAGAGCAGAAGCGCTTTTTGACCAGTGGACCTTCCGCGCTAAGACCGCTTAATCTGGCTGTTATTGCCGAGAAGATTGGCATGCATGAATCAACGGTAAGTCGTGCGGTGAACGGTAAATACATTGACACTCCGCATGGTGTATATGAACTCAGAGTTTTTTTTGCCTCGGGAATCGGCACAACGTCAGGGGATAAAACATCTGCCTCGGCGGTGAAACGGAGATTAAAAGAAATCATTCGCACGGAACAGACGCAGCAGCCGTACTCGGATCGTCATTTGGCCACACTGCTCGCCGAGGAGGGAATTGTCATCTCCCGCAGAACGGTTGCCAAGTACAGGGAGGAGCTTCAGATTCTGCCTTCCCTTGAGCGTAAACGATGGGATTAATGGAGTAGCTGGCGTCATATCATCTCTGAATACAAGAACCCCCGCGAACCGGATGAACGGTTTGCGGGGGTTCTTGTTATATTATCGCTATTCAGGTTCCTGTATTAGATTATCTAATTTCCTACAAGCGTTCCATATTACGCAGGAAGTGTTCTCCGGCAATACCTGGTGTCGTCATCTGTTCCGGATGAAGGATCTCTTCCAGTTCATCCGGAGTCAGCAGTCCGCGTTCCAAAATAATCTCCTGCAAGGAAAGTCCAGTCTTGAGCGCTTCCTTTACGATGGATGCTGCCACATTATAACCTAGGTGCGGGTTCAACGCCGTAACCACACTGAAACTTTGCTTCATGATCAATTCACAGCGCTCACGGTTAGCTTCCATCTCTTCTACGGCATAACGTGTGAAGACATCAATGCCGTTATTCATAATTTTCAGCGATTGCAGCAGATTGAATGCAATAACCGGGCCCATAACATTCAGCTCGAATTGGCCAGCTTCACACGCCATGCAGATCGTATGGTCATTACCCATCACCTGGAAAGATACCTGGTTAATGACTTCCGCCATAACAGGGTTAACTTTGCCCGGCATAATGGACGATCCTGGCTGACGCGGTGGCAGACGTAATTCATTAAATCCTGCACGCGGACCTGAAGCCATCATGCGAATATCATTACAGATTTTGGACAGGCTGACCGCACATACCTTCAACGCCGCCGAAAGTTCCAGATAGGCATCCGTATTCTGCGTTGCATCCACGAGATCTTCAGCCGTTTGTAATGGTAGTCCGGTAACGTCGGACAGATGTTCCGTGACTTTGACGATATATTCGGGTTTGGCATTAAGTCCTGTGCCGACCGCAGTTGCACCCATGTTAATGGTAAGCAGGCGGCGATTAGCGAACTCAAGACGCTCGATATCCCGTCCAATTACGCGGGCATAAGCTCCGAATTCTTGTCCAAGGCGAATAGGCACCGCATCCTGAAGATGGGTACGGCCAACCTTCACCACATCGTTGAATTCCACTTCTTTTTTACGGAACGCATCCTGTAGTCTCTTCATCGTTGCCAGTAACGTCTCGGACAGTCGGTACGCCGCAATACGCAGTGCTGTGGGCACCACGTCATTAGTCGATTGGGACATGTTCACATGATTATTGGGATTGCAGTGGAAGTAATCTCCCTTATTCTGCAATAACAGTTCGAGTCCGCGATTGGCCAAAATTTCGTTCATATTCATATTCATGGAGGTGCCTGCACCGCCCTGAATGGAGTCTACAATAAAATGATCATGATGATGGCCTTTCATCATTTCTTCAGCTGCCATGACAATCACATCGCCAATTTTGCTTGGTAGCATTTTCAGTTCCATATTCGTAACTGCCGCTGCTTTTTTCACCGCAGCCAAAGCTGTGATCAGCTCCCGGTGTACCGGCACGCCGGTAATTGGGAAGTTTTCCACGGCCCGTACCGTCTGAATTCCGTAATAAGCATAAGCCGGGATTTCTTTTTCACCGATAAAATCTTTCTCCGTCCTTGTGGACATTGTAGACATTTCGTTCGCCTCCAGTGGCATCCAATAAATAGGTCAGCTCCGGCTATGCCGAAGCGCACTCAGTATATCATTTAAGCAAAATGGATGCCAAGCTAAATCATTTTGTCTGATTTGCCGATAATAATTTAAATTAGGGATTTACTTTACACGCAGTCATCATTAAAGGGGGGCTGAAAAGCTTGTCTTATCCATTATGCACTACATGGTAGAGAAGTCATGCATGAATCGTAAGCAGGGCGTAGATAGAACGTTTTCAGTGATGTATGTCACATGATATTTGGTACATGATTGGTAAAATAGGAAAAAAGGACTACGGGGTGTGAATATGAAATGGACTTTAGGCGCAAAGACAGTCGCGGGTTTGGTACTGATCTCAATTATTACGTACGGAACTAGCGGCTTTTTTATATTTTTTCTCCAGGACTGGCTCTCATTCAACATGCCAAGCTGGTTGTATATCTCCATCATCCTTGTTATGGGGGTATGTTGGAACGGAATCCTCGGGTGGTTCGCCTCTCGCTGGCTGACTCGCCCGATTGTTCAGCTTTCTCGTGCGGCACAACAAGTTTCATCCGGGGATCTCACAACCGAGATTCCGCAGCGTCGTGCGCAGGATGAACTTACTGTATTATATGATGCTTTTCGCGTAATGGTTTCTAATCTCAGAAGTATTGTAAATGATATTGCGGACAGTACACGGACCACATCACAGAATGCCCAGTCCCTTAGTGAAGCGATTACCCAAGCTGCCGAGCAGATCGAGATGATGTCCGAAGCGGTAGATCATATTGCGGTGGGAGTAGAAGAGCAGAAAGTCACTTCCCATCAGTCCCTGATTACTGCGGATGAGATGTTGAACGATTTCCAGCGTATGCATAGCCAGTCGATGGGGATGACAGAGATGTCTGGTCAGATGGAACGATCGGTAGATCATACGAAGCAGACCTTTTCATCACTGATGAAAGGAATGGACGAGCTGGCCGAATCTCACAATCGTTCCCGCGACATTATGCTGTTGCTGGAGAAGGAAGCTTCCGATATCGAAGTGATTACTCAGTCTGTCAAAAACATTGCTGAGGAAACAGGACTGCTTGCCCTGAATGCTTCCATTGAGGCAGCACGAGCCGGTGAAGAAGGTTCAGGTTTTGCAGTCGTGGCACAGCAGATCCGTAAGCTGGCAGACGAGAGTAAGGAATCGGTGCACCGTATTAATGAATTGATCAGTCGTGTGCAGCAGCGGATCAGGGAGACGGCACAACTATCTCATGAGCAGCATGGTCTGGTGGTTAATGAATCGGAGCGGACCATCTCTGTGGATCAGACGTTGCATGAACTGACAGGTACGGTGGAAGTATTCATGAAGGGTGCACATGATATTGGTTCCAAGATTGCAGAACAGACAGGCCGAGTGGAACAAACGCACGGTCATGTGAAGAAGATCCAGGGTAAAGCCGGATCGTTCTCGGATGAGGCAAGACGAATCATGGATGCCGCACACGAAGAGACAGCCATCATGGAGGAGATTTCATCCTCTGCTGAAGAACTGAGACAGTTAACCGATCGATTAATGGACAAAACCAAAGCATTCCGGATGCAGCCTTGAGCTGTGTTCGGAATTTTTTTTGCTTTGTGAGAACCGTTTTGACTTAGGAATTTGCTTATTCTGGTTAAAGCCGAACGTTCTTTCGTGAAAACAGAAATTTGTAAAGATTTTTTTAAAAAGATTAACAAATTCGCAACTTGCAGGCGATAAATGAAGATATAATAAGATTATCACACAGAAGAAGGAGCCCAGTATATTGAAAACTTGGACAGGTATCCTGCTGATGATTATTTTGGCGGTAGCTACGATTAGTACAACTTCAGCTGCCAGAACCATGAATGAATCGCAAAAACAGCTTAACATAGATGATCAATCCAGCCAGACCGAAGTGGTCGAGGCTTCCAATATAGATAAAATGCATGACACAGCGAAGACAACGAAGGAATCGATCCCCGTGAAAGAGGAGAACGTTTCGGTTGCACCTGAGAATGAAAATGTCAGATTATACCCTATGAAAGTTGAGGGTTCAGGATATATATATAACGGAATGATTTTGGAAGTGGACGGCAAGACGCGAGAATTCAGTGATTGGCAGGGAGAAGGCGGGTCTTACAAACCCGAAGTACACGAGCTGGATCTGAATGGAGACGGCCAGAAAGAGATTGTTGTTTTGTACACGGAAGGTCATGGCACAGGTATTTATTTGGGACAAGCACGTATTGTTGATCCGGTGACGCTGGATGAGATGGAGATGCAATCTCTGGATGAGATTGTGAAGGAGCATGTGAATTCAAAAGTTACGGTTACGGCAGACCGTGTTGATATTGACGTTACGGTGGATGGGGAGCGGGTAGAACCTTCCCGTATAGAGGGTGATACAAGCGGTGCCGTATATAACGAAGAGCTTGGATTCGGTGGGGTTACGTATTACAGTCTGGAGAATGGCAAGCTTGTGGTAACGGCAGCGGCTTCTTATGGTGTAGCTTTATATGCTGGTGATCTCACATTCGCTTATGAATATAGAGATGGCGAGTGGAAGGCTGTAGATTTGAACTACAGTATGGAAATGTACGAAGAGGAATATTATGAATCCTTTGATTGATATCGCAGTATAGTATAGACACCTAGTGTGGCGGGGATTGGCAGTTCTCGTGGATGAAAGTGAAGTCCTACCAGTAAGCAATTGAAAAAAATATCTCCCTTTCTGTTTTGACGGACAGAGAGGACAGGGCGAGGCTGAAAAAAATCGAGAAATACAGCCTCGTTTTGTGCTGCCCAGAGATAATTTAAAATAGATCAAATCAAAAACGATTACCGGCTCTGCCTTACCCGGATCATCTCCGGAATGCATAAGCGATAATCGTTTTTATTTGCTTGTACAGATGTATAGAGAACGCTAGTCAGATTCGCTTAGCGGATGACGGTGTCCAGCGGCTTGAGGTTGGCTTCAATCTCGGCGCGGCGACCTTCAAGGAATGGTGGCAAGGCAAGCGATTCTCCCAGATGCGCCAATTCTTCGTCTGTATCGAATCCCGGACCATCGGTGGCCAGTTCGAACAGTATACCGTTTGCTTCACGGAAATACAGGGAACGGAAGTAGAAGCGGTCTACAAAACCGGAGTTAGGGAATTGGAAGTTATGAACCCGTTCCACCCATTGTTTGAGTTCTTCCTCATTATCCACGCGGAACGCAACATGATGCACGCTGCCACGTCCAGGACGTTCTTGAGCAAGGTCATTCCGTTCTTCGACATGTACTTCGGAGCCGCTGCCACCTTCGCCTGATTCAAAGACCAGTACATCAGGTTGACCTGGAGTAAAGGCAGGGTAGCTTCCTTTCGCTCTGAAACCAAGCAGCTCGGTAAGAACCGGAGCGGTAAGGGAGGCGTCTTTTACCGTAAGATGGATGGGGCCCAAGCCTACAATACCGTATTCAGCAGGTACAGGGCTCTGATCCCAAGGTTTGCCACCAGCAACACCTGTATTGTGTTCATCGGAGACCAGAATCAGACGTTGTCCTTCAAAGTCTGTGAATGAGAGAGAGGCACGACCGCCCCGTTGAACAATCTCTCCATGATCAACTTCGAATTCGTCAAAACGCTGCTGCCAGTACGTAAGAGCCTTATCATTAGGAACACGGAGTGACGTTCCTGATATACTGTTCACGCCTTCACGAGTCTGTCCAGCCATCGGAATCTCGAAGAAGGTAAGCTCGGTACCCGGATTGCCTTTCTCATCACCATAGAAGAGATGGTATACGGACACATCGTCTTGGTTGACCGTTTTCTTAATGAGGCGCAGCCCCATGATATTAGTGTAGAAATGATAGTTCTGATCGGCGTGTGCGGTTAGTGCTGATACGTGATGAAGTCCTTTGATTTGCATAATAATTCCTCCTGGATGAAATGATTTAGTGTAAACGTGTAGCTGAACATCATGTGAGTGTGTTTTTAATTTATTGTCTATTGAGAAAGTTACTAACTTTTAGTGTGTTTTGTTCTTGAATTTATCTTAACATAAAGATATTTAAATTACAATCCTTATTTAGAATTCCAACTGGACAGTAATTTCATTCAATGGCAAAATGAAAAAGTTAACATTAAAGAGAGATAATGTTGGTGAGATGATTGATTAAACAAAGGAGAGTAGAGATGCATGGCGTATCCACCATGGCTGGACCCGTATGATGCTGAGCTGTTTATTCTGTTCTCCACTTCACATATCGTAACCATTAGCGGAATTGCAGTACTGATTGTGTTATTGTTTTTGCTTCGACACCGGCTTCGATTGTGGTCAGAGAGGGCACGTCGTACACTGCGGATTGTTCTCGCTTGCATCATGTTCGGCTGTGAAATCGTGCTGCAACTCTGGTACATATATGGCGGTATATGGAGCCTGCAGACATCACTTCCACTCGAACTATGCAGTTTGTCTTTGTTATTATCGGGGGTGTTATTACTCACACGTTGTCGATGGTTACATTCGGCACTGTTGTTCGCAGGCATCGCAGGAGCCCTTATGGCCATTCTTACTCCTAATCTGGGCTATGCTTATGCACATTTTCGATTCATTCAATTTTTCGTTGCACATGCCTGTATAATTCTGGCTTTACTCTATATGACATGGGTGGAACAGCTGCGACCTAGCTGGAGATCGGTAGCAGGTTCGATGATATTTGTGAATGTAGCTGCATTGTTCGTATATATAGTAGATATTCTGCTTGATGCGAATTACATGTTCTTGAGATTCAAGCCGAGTACACCCTCGGTCCTGGATATGCTGGGGCCTTATCCCATGTACATCCTTGGGGAAGAGGTTCTGGCACTGGTTTTGTTTTCGCTGATGTATGTTCTGCTATTTGCCATTCCGGACCGGTTGAATCATCGTATGAAAAAGGGGAAAAGCTCCGCGGTTTAGAGATGATCCTTGTAGTTGCGCCTGCTCCGTATGATTACTAACTGTGCATAAATAAAACATCCCGCAGTAATCTGATCCGTTCAGATCGCTTGCGGGATGTTCTGCTGTTGTCCCTGAAACGGGGCAACTTTTTGTTGATGTTATCCGCGGAGCAAAGACTCTGCACCATCCACGTAGATTCGTGTACCTGTAACATGGGAAGCTTCATCGGAAGCGAGGAACAGAACGAGGTTCGCCACTTGCTTCGACGTTCCAGGTTCGCCCTTGAGCGGATGTTCATGACCCTCAGGGAATTCAACAGGAATCTGCACTTCTTTCAGATCATCCGACGGGTAGGTGTTATCATCAATGTTGGTATCGATGGCTCCTGGGCAGACAGCGTTAACACGGATCTTATAACGAGCCAGCTCCAGTGCGGCCATCTTCGTAAACGCAGTTTGTCCTGCTTTGCTGGAAGCGTATGCAGAGAAACCGATCCCTGAGAAGACCCGGTTACCGTTGATGGAACTGGTAATAATGATGCTGCCGCCATGTTCTTTCAGATGGGGGATGGCATATTTGACGGTTGCGAAGGTTCCGCGCATATTGATCTCCATCGTCTGGTCCCAGTCCTCGATGTCCATCGTTTCGATCGGGGCCATCGTTCCGTTGATGCCAGCATTCGCAAATATGATATCCAGTTTACCCGCTTCAGCCGCAGCCTGATTGATCGCCTTCTGCACATTATCCGGTTTGGAGATATCACATTCGATCACATACGCTTCTCCGCCAGCTTTTTCAATCGTCTGCTTGGTTTCCTCCGCATTTTCGGGTGTGCGATCCAGCATGTACACTTTGGCTCCATGCTCGGCGAAACGAATAGCGGTAGCCTGACCAATACCCGATCCACCTCCGGTTACAATTGCGACTTTGCCTTCCAAACGCTGTTCTGTCATCTCTGATCCCTCCGTATGGTATAGATTGTCGTTGTACGCTCTACTTTTACATACCCGGCTCAAGACTGATGAATCATATGTGTATATATCAAAAAGAACAGGACCGCAACGCGGCCCTGTTCTGGAACAGATCAACTTCATCATCTGTCTGCTGTGAACTTATTTTGGCATGTGAATGGTGGGAAACTCATTCAAGTCATGTCCGATGCTTACTTATGTTTCTTCCAGTCCATAGCGCTGTTATTAAGCAAATATTCGAAGTCGTTATCCCGGCGCTTCTGCTCCGCTTGGCGAGCTTCTTCTGCTTGCTGACGTTCCTGCTCTTTAACTGCTGCCTCGGCAGCCTTGGCTTCATCCGCCTGAGCTTTCAGCTTCTCCAGCACATCACTGCTAAGCAGATCCTTCAGTGTTGTGGGTTTATCCTGTGCTACTGCTGCTTTGGGAGCAGGAGTGCGTTTTTTGGATTTTGCCATAGGAAAATCTCCTTTCCAAACATGAATCAGGTTCCATTTATCATACAGTAGTCATAGTATATCAGGTTCACGTAATGCATTCCATGAATCTGCGGAACAAAAGCAGGAAAACGAGTGTTGCGTGACGAATGAAATCGGGTATAAAATCATATACTATTACCGATACTGCGACTATTCCCTGGAGAAAGGAGTCGTTGTTCGTGGAAGTAAACCGTGGTTTACTGAAAGGGCTTGCATGGGGCGTTGCCTTCAGCTGCCCGTTATGGATTGCGATTATCGGCTGGTTACGTTTGATGGGATGGATGTATTGAGGATGATGCCGGAAGAGGTCATTTTTTATAAAGTCAATTATGTAACCGTTATCATTAATTAAAGCTCTGCCTTGCGACATTCGCATAGGACAGAGCTTTTGTTTGTTTGAACAGTCCAAAGCAAGCTTTGGGCCTTGGATTTGTATCCAATAGGTAGGGATGTTGATTAAGGCATTTTTACCGGCTCTGGATACTCCAGACCATGGGTATCAACCGTAACTTTTTTCATAACTTGATCGTTAACCGGTTTGTCACCCGCACCTATTTCCTGAGCTGCAATATTATCCACAGCTTCTAAGCCTTCCGTTACTTTACCGAAGGAAGCATAGGCATTATCCAGATGATCCGCGTCAGCTAACATGATGAAGAACTGGGAGCCTGCCGAGTCCAAATTATCTGTACGCGCCATGGAAATAACTCCGCGGGTATGATTCAGGTGGTTTTTGTGACCGTTGGATGTAAATTCACCCTTAATCGTGTATCCCGGGCCGCCCGAACCTTTCCCATCTGGATCACCACCCTGAATCATGAATCCAGGAATGACACGGTGAAAGATCAGGCCGTCATAGAAACCCTGATTCGCTAGTGAAATAAAATTGTTCACCGTATTGGGTGCAATTTCCGGATATAGCTCAATGACGATCTTCTGTCCATCTGCCATTTCAATAGTAGCTACCGGATTGGGACCTGTTGGTTCAACTGGAGCTGGTGTTTCCGTAGCCCCACTCGAAGGGCGTCCACAACCACTAATGACGATAAGCAGCATCGCAAGAACCAGCGAAACTACTGTGTTTTTTTTCCACCGTAAAGACATGAAAATGTTCCCCCTTGCATCTCTGCATGATATATTTTCTCCAAATCTTATTTGGATATTTACCCAACTATCATACCGTTTTTGTGGACAGGATGGCAATGTAATACGTGTGGTTGTGGTGAACAAGGGATGGTCTTCATGGAATCATGGGTGTAAAATAAGGAAAATGCTTCCGCATCGGGGACGTACGGGTCTGTTCCGTCCGCTCCAATACACGGCAGTCCCGGCGTCAGTAACGGAAAGGACGTGTGGGCATGAACTTCTCGTGGAAGCGCAATTTGGTGATATTGTGGATTGGTGTATTTTTTTGCAGCACCGCTTATTCGATCTCGATTCCGTTTTTGCCCCTGTTTCTAAGTGCTGATCTGGGGGTTCGTGATCATCTGGAGTTATGGTCAGGATTGGCCTTCGGTATTACGTTTCTGGCGAGTGCGCTCGTGTCTCCTTTCTGGGGATCACTGGCTGACAAATACGGGCGTAAGCCCATGCTCATCCGGTCGGGATATAGTCTTGCCGTCTTGTATTTAATTAATTACTTCGTGCAGGACCCCTATTCACTGATTGTTGTTCGATTGTTCCAGGGTCTGCTTGCAGGGTTTGTTCCAGCAGCGATTGCCCTGGTAGGCACGAATACACCGGAAGAGAAGACAGGGTATGCACTGGGCATTATGTCTACTGCGGGAGCTACAGGTGGTATTATTGGACCGTTAATCGGTGGCGTGGTGAGCCACTATTACGGCAACCGGAATGCATTTTTGTTTTCGGCCATTGTAGTGCTGGTCTCTGCGATCATTGCAACCTTCTGGGTGAAAGAGGAAAACTTTAACCGGAACAAGGCACGTTCCCACGTCATGGATGATATACGTGAAGCGCGAGCGAATCGGTTGTTTATGACTGTGCTTGGCATGATGGGCATATGTACATTCTCGGTCATGATTCTGGAGCCATTATTGACGGTCTATGTGATGGAGATGGGTGTGCAACCTGATCGTGCCTCACTCAGCTCGGGTATTATTTTCTCGGCGGTAGGTGTAGCAACAGTCATCATGGCACCGCGCTGGGGCAAGATTGGTTCAAGGATTGGATACGGTAAAGTGCTGATCATTGGACTGGTTGGCGGGGCTGTAGGGAACCTTCTGCAGTTCTTTACAACAGGGTATATCGGATTCGGCATATTGCGGTTTGTGTACGGTTTATTCTTTGCAGCTGTATATCCAGCGATTAACGCCATGATTGTGCAGGCTACCGCATCGAATTTCAGGGGAAGGGCATTTAGCTTGAATCAGTCTGCTGCCCAAATCGGGACGATGGCGGGGCCGATCATTGGTGGTGTTCTCGGTGGCTGGCTGCCGATTCGCTGGATTTTTATCATTAACGGAGTTGCATTGTTAATCACTGCGATTGTAGCAAAATGGTCTGGATTGGATCACAAGCTGCCTGGAACAGGTAAGGTTGCAGCAAAGCGGTGACGCTGAATTGCGTACAGAAAGTGGACTGAAAGGTAACGAAAAAAGATGACGCTGTGAAGTTACAGACGTCATCTTTTTTAAGTCTACTAGGGATTTTCATCCGAAGAGGGCCTACGGGAAGTCTTCTCCTTGGGGATGGCATGTTCAACAGCATCACGCTGATCCTCGTCCTCAAGCGCATCTGGAAAAGAATCTTCTGTGAAGAGCCCGAAGTCTGGATCAATATCCCGTTCCGTTACCAGATTATCCGGTTCGTGCTCATGTTCTTTGCGTTCATCTTTCATCGTGTATGCACCTCCTTGTTCAGGATGTCATTACAACTATTAGCGTCGTGGTGGAATGTCGTTCTCCGGTTTGGCGTCTGCACCAGCGCCATTGAGCAGATCCGTACCATGCAATGCATCCGGATCAGGTGCAGCAGGATCAACCGGGCTGTTCGGTTGCAGCAGATCTGCATCGGGTACGGATTCCAGCGGTGTCTCAGCCAAACGTGAATCCAATTCTGGCTCATCCACAGCCGTTGCTGCTACCGGTGGCAGATTCGAATCTTCCGTGACAATCCGTCTGCCGGAAACCTCGTCAAATGTATCCATATCACCTTTCGGAACTTCCGTCTCTGGTGGAATATCGCGGGACCTCTGATAACGGTCGTAGTAGCGGTCGCTCTCTTCGTTGCTGATTGGTTTGTCAGACATGAGTAGCACTTCCTTTCATTTGAGTTGCCCAAAAGCTTATTACCCCGTAGTTACCCAAAGCGCTGGTATTGTAATCTTGCAAAGGTTATTATCTCCGGGTGTCCACTACGATATGAATGCCTTAGAATTTGGGAAATACATACTTGACCAAGAAGTATAAAAATCCAAAAAAGATAATGATATACGCGGCATATTTAATAAATGTGGAAGCGACCTTACTTGAATCCGATTTATGCTGGACATCCTTATGTTCTACCTCAACTGTACGATGTGGCTCATTCATTGAAATCATCTCCTTAGGGTGTGTGATTGCTTTGAGAAACCATTACACCCGAAGGAAAGGATTGAATCGCAGCGACCGTTTTTGCAGCTTTTCATGTTTTGCCTATGTTATGATGAAGCATGAATATGTAAGGGAGGGATTCATGTGGACTGGTTCACATTGGGCAATATGATCACACGTATTCGTATCGGGCAAAAGGCGTCCACACCCGGGTTCTCCCGTACCGTTATCCGTCGTCCGGATGGTTTGTTTTGGGTAGGCGGTATATGGTCTGGACAAGTTGTCCAGCTGCGTGATTTCCTTTTTTCCGATATATGGACCATCTATGATGATGAGGAAACAGAGCAGTGGCTTGAATTCCGCAGTCAAGTTGAACAAAAAGAACGTGAAATGATAGTGAATCAGTTCGAAGATCTGCGTGATTAACCGGATGATTTTAACAATAAAATGGAAATAAGACTATAAATCGACTTAAATGTGAAATTTCATTTTATCTCAAGAAGGTGACGTGACAAAGCGTGGCGAATGATAGATGAGAGATTCTAATATAAGGAAAATAAACACTTTGAGGTGCTGTGAATGAAAAATGTGCCCAAAGCTATCATCATCTTATGGATGAGTGTAATGATTATTCTATGCATGCCGCATGGGATAGTCTTTGCAACTACAGGAGAGGTTCAGCAGCCTGTATCCATTACAGGATGGGAAGTAAAGTGGGGGAACGTTGACGATCAAGGGTTCATCAGTGAGGTTAAGGGAGCAGACGAGATATGGGAAAAGCAAGGCGTCGATAAGTTAGAGTACAGCAATACAGATCGATCGAGTTCCTTATGGACTCGCCTGACCATCCCTGAATTGAGTGAGGAAAGCTCAGCCATTCGATTTGAGAACATCAAAGGCAATCATATTGTTATCTATCTGGAGTACCGCAAGGTCTACGAGAACTACCATTACAATTATGATAATAATGCTGTGTTGCTACCCTTATCCAACGAAAATTCAGGTGACACGCTCTATGTATGGTCGCAAAATGAAAAAGGCCGTCTGGGCGTTCAAGGCACCATTCAGGTTGGGCCTTATGTCATGTTACAGGAGAAATATATTCATAATGGGCTTATTGATGTAATCTTGGGCGCGACCTTTGTCTTCACAGCCCTTACGATGCTGAGTTGTACGTTCTTTCTAGGCAAATTCCACAAGGGATTGTGGATCTCACTATGCATCGTGATGGGGGCCATCGGAACGATGATCATCACGTACTCGCAATTTTTGTATACATTCTATCAGGTGAATGGTGACCTGTATTCCGTAGTCTTTGATCTGGCAATGCTGTTAGGTATGCCAGCGCTCTGTTATTTCTTCGAACAGATTATTGGGCCAGGACTGCATGGAATCTTCACCAAACTGCGAAAAATACAATTCATATATTCAGTTGTTGCCATATTCTCTCTATTTATCTATGTTATTTCAGGCGGGCAATGGGATGTGCTCTACAATCTGCTCGTACAGCGTGTAGTTGGCATGGTGCTGGTCATTCTGCTGACGATTCTGTTAGTGGGCACCATCGCCAAAGCGCTACAACGAAACCGGGAAGCGATGCTGCTTGCGACAGGATTCGGTACATTTGCCCTGATTAGTGTGGCTGAACTGTTATGGTACTATCAGCGGAATGGTTCGTATCATCTGTTATGGTGGAAATGGTCGATGGTTGCATTTGTGATCTCGTTAATTGCCATTCTCGGAAGTCGCTTTGCCGAAAAACATACCAAAGTTCTAGAGTACTCCAAGGAACTGGAGTTATTTAACAATGAGTTGCAGCGATCCGAGAAGATGGAGATTATTAGTGAACTGGCTGCTTCGGTTGCCCATGAAGTGCGTAATCCGCTTCAGGTGACAAGAGGGTTTTTGCAGTTGATGACAGAACAGGAAGATAACAAAAATAAGGGATATGTTCGAATTGCACTGGAGGAACTTGATCGGGCTTCCGGCATCATAACGGACTTTCTTACCTTTGCCAAACCTGAGTTTGACCATATTATCTCGCTCAATATCTCGGATGAATTCAATCATATTGAAGGTATTCTTGTACCGATGGCTAATCTGGAGGGTGGCAAGATCACAACGGATATTCCGCCAGATCTGTATATTCGGGGCAATTCCTCGAAGTTCAAACAGGCTTTTATCAATATTATCAAGAACAGTATCGAAGCCCTGCAAGGACAAGGCCAGATTGATATCTGGGCGTATAAGCAGGATGGGATCATCAAAGTGCATGTCAGGGATAACGGAGAAGGGATGGACGAGGAAGCACTCTCCCGGTTGGGCGAGCCTTATTTCTCCAATAAAATTAAAGGCACAGGTCTGGGTATGATGGTTACTTTTCGAATTGTAGAAGCGATGCAAGGGCAGATTAGTTTTACAAGCACCAAAGGGGTAGGAACAGAAGCGGTTGTATCTTTTGCCGAGTTCGTCGAATGACGAACTCACAGAAGGATACAGCGGCTTTTTTTGTTCCTACCCCTGACTTCTTGCACTACAAAGTTAACTTACCCGATTTAGCTTCTCCAAGGTCCACAATTCACATCATAATTTACCTTGGAAGGATTGGGAGGTATGACAAGAACATAGTCATTCTGCTGTTCCTCAACGGTACGTACCTTAATGTGTTCCGGGATTACGATGCCGAATGCTTCACGAAGCGCTTGCTTCGGATTGGAGTGCAATTGTTGTCTGAAGTGCTCGTCGCTCCAAGCCTTTTCAATAATATCCTCATGCAACGTTTTCTCTGATACCATCATCGTCAACATTCCCTTCATATTTAAAATTAAACCGAATCAGCTTCATCCCTGATGCTCAGGATTCCAGCTGTTGATCGCTGATCCAGTAATGAAACCCGCCTTGGAGGAGCCTTTTTTTTCGTTGTGTAATCTCCTGAACAGCTTGTACCAAAGTGCTGCATAAATAAGAATTGAACGCTTCAAGATGCGATATTCCCAAGTTAGAAGATGTTAATGTACGATTATAGTGATTAGCAATGTCTACGTATGAGTTCATGAGTTGTGTACTGTATACATTGTCATGTATACGTTCACTTAGAGGATGATCTGGATAGTTATGATTCAGTGCTGCGGATATGTGGGAGAGGTAGCTGTTGTAGTTTCCATGCACAGCATCTTGTTGCGTGTCTGTGAAGTCATCAGTCATCTGGAGTGTCATGAGTGTAATGTTGATGGCAGAGCACACCGGGTTCATCTGGTCGGATTGTTCCAGCAGAAGGAGTGCACCAGTAGCGCCAATGAGCAGAGGGGCAGCTTTCTGCGCAATCAGCAAGGGATTATGTTGAAAATAGTCAATGAAATGCTCACCCGTAACGCTAACGGCCCAATCCACGACGTATTGTCTGAAATAGATCCAAAATGTGGAGGTGGGTTCGAATAACTCCGAGTAGGATTGAAGTGCATCCAGGTAGTATAGATTACCCAGGGATAACTTCCGTGTGGCGTTCTCAGGCTGTTCATCCATCACATCGTCCTGATTCAGGAAATATAACATGTGAATGAGGCAGGCTGTACTCAATTGGTGTGCGTGCTCACGGAATAGTCCATCCGAATGTTGCATCCAGAGTGGAAT
Organism: Paenibacillus sp. USHLN196; assembly: GCF_037144955.1. Classification (NCBI taxonomy): domain Bacteria; kingdom Bacillati; phylum Bacillota; class Bacilli; order Caryophanales; family Paenibacillaceae; genus Paenibacillus; species Paenibacillus sp. USHLN196. Next base: position 360,506 of record NZ_JBBCYH010000002.1, read on the forward strand.
GATATACCCGATATAACTATGCCCCGAGTCGCGTAACAGGGGATTGACCGAATGAAGTTGTTCCAATCCATATCCTGATAGGGGTTCGGGATATTTCCGTACGAGTTCTTCCGCTGAAGCGAATACGGCCTCCAGATCGGATCTAAACGGATCTAACCATTCTCTTCGCATCGTTACATATCGTCCTTCCTGCGACTAAGGTATTCCAGGACTGTTCAACTATATTAGTTGAATTAATCATTTACACGATTACGGAGAGGACAGAAAGAACCTGAAAAAGCGAAGCGTTCGCCTTTATCACCGGATTTTTCCCTTAGGAAAGGGAATCAAAAAATCTGGGGATAACAGCGATTGGAAGGTTGTTCTGTCAGCGTAGTGTCAGTGTAAATAATATGTAGTTCAACTGATATAGATCATGAAGTTACATTTAGTATAGCGGAAACAAACTGAAAAAAATAGGATTTTTTGTGATCATTTGTGAGAAAAATGATGACTTTTTGTATTTTATGGCATAAAAAAGTGGATTTTAGGCTCAAACTAGGAAGGCACAGGATTTCGACATTGGAAAGGCGGCAGAAAAATGCAAATAAAATGGAAAACATGGATGGCAGCCGGATTGGCAGCCGTAGTTATAACAGCAACAACAGGGCATGTGGCATTCGCTGATCCAGCCGTTCGGGCTGAGGAACATGAGGATGGGTCTAAAGCTTCTTCTTCCGGCAAACAAGCGAAGCCATGCATGCAGGCAGGACATGGCCTGTTTATGATTGGTGAAACGGCAGACTTGCTTGGGATTGGGCTTAGGGATCTAAAAGAACAGATGGAACTGGGCAAGACATTGTCTCAGATTGCCAAAGAGCGCAAGGGACTCAGTGAGGAACAGTTGTTGCAGAAGTTGAAGCCTACACTTGCGCAGCGTCTGGATCAAGCTGTAGATGAGGGTTGTCTCACCAAGGAACAAGCAGCAGCTACGAAGGCAGACATGGATACCAAGTTGAAAAAAGTCATCAATACCCCGCTTCGTGATTTGCGGCGTGAGTTTGCTCACCATGGCAAACGTTCCATGGTAGATAAGGGAGCCATTGCCCGGTTCATTGGAGTCACACCTGCTCAACTGCACGAGCAGCTTCAGGAAGGAAAATCCTTGTCTGAGATTGCTCAGGCAAAAGGCATTAGTGAAACGCAGCTAGTAGACAAGCTGAAGGAACAATTGACAGGTGATCTGAAGAGGTTTGTGAATCAGAAGGGCAACGCACATGAAGCCCCAGGTTCCCAGGAGCCTGTCCCTGGAAGATCCACTTCGACTGAAGTGAAATAAAAGAAGAGCGTCTCCATAAGGGGGACGCTCTTCTTGCTTCATCATGTCTCACTCGTTCCCCGACTGCGGATGGGAACAGGTGATGGGCTTGGCTGTGGTGAATTTCTCTTGTCCGCCGTAACAGATGGATTAGGTCTGGGGCTTGATTTGCGCATTAACCCTACCGTGAAGCGGGAGCCAGGAAGCTTGGACAGCGCCCAACTGATCGCAAGAGCCATAACAACCGTTACAAGGAACGAGAGCAAGGTTATCGGCAGATGCCATCCACTGAGTTGAAGCGGTCTGGTGACGTAAGCGATCGCGTAGATCACCAGTGCATGAACCAGATATCCACCAAATGAGTAGCGGCCTATCCAGGATAAAAGGTGCTGAAACTTCGTGTCTTTGCCTTGCATTAGTACAAGGAAACCGTAGAACATAAGCATCTGAGCCATAATGATCAGGAATGTGGTTGGCTTCAGATAGGTCGAAATATTCAGATTAACAACATCCCCGGACCCGCGTAGCACATCGTATCCAAGCCAAATATACATGCCTATGAACAGACAAATCGTCCAAGGCAGGATCTTGGTAATCAGGCTCCGCCAGTTATCCACTGACCAGGCACACACGGCTCCCAGCAAAAAGTAGAACCAGTACATGATCCATGAATAGGATCGATATCGCAGTAACGTTGACCAAGGCTCGGACAGTGATTCTGTCCAACCACCCATATTATAGTAGGACCATTTCATAAGCAGGGCATACAACGCTGCTGCAAGAAGAATGAGCCCTATCATGACTTGCATGGGCGTGAAACGTGAGGCGTTCTGTATACGTCTCTGAATGGCTTTTGCTCCTGCCAAAAACAGGGGGAACAAGATATAGAACTGAAACACCATAATGACAAACCAGAGATGATATCCCGTCTGCGGGAAGAACAGTTCACGAATGAGACTACGAAAATCGGGTATGCCTGCAGACCAGAACGCGGGGGTGAAGATACGGACAGCAAGCCAGTAGATCAGTGTCCATACGACAAATGGCATATAAATATCACCCAATCGTTTCCGAATGAAGCGAGGATAATCCGGTTTGGTGCTACGATGATGGTAAAACAACATTACACCCGATAGAAATACAAACGTTGGCGTACCGAACCGGGTCAGATGATAAATCATGGTCAGCATAATGGAATCCGGTTGTTCAATATCGGCGCGATAGATATATTCAGCGATCGTATGCTGCATGACGATCGCCAGAAAAGCAATGCCTCGTAGCGCGGTCCATTCCGCTATGCGTGGTTTTTTCACATGTAGTCCTCCCTCCAGGAACCGGAGTTTATCATATAAGGGTACCTGTTAAACATTAAGGCTGCATTAAATGAAGAAAATAGGTACTAAAAAAGACGGCTTCGGCCGTCTTTTTTGTTGATATATCACTCAGGCATATCTTGTTCAATCATGCTCCAGTTTCTTGCTTGTTTTAGTTCATATCCTCTGATGATTGGGTCTCCGAGGACAAGGTATCTTCTTCAAATAGTTTCTGAATGTAGGACTGGAGTTTCGTTACATCGACACCCAGTACCTGTGCTGAGCCCGCGAGTTCATTGGTGAGCAGCTTGTTCGGGGGAATCTGCTGCTGATCGATATCGTTCACATGGATATCGAAGCCAAGTGATGCGAGTTTTAACATCTGAGTTGGACTAAGGTCCGTCTCAATATAGGGAGCGATGGCTTCCAGGATATCCGGGATTTTAAAGAGTGATGTGGTGCTCTGCATCTTCTTGGCTAGCTCGGTCATGAAGATCCGCTGTCGTTCGGTGCGTGTGAAATCCGAGGTGGCATCATGCCGGAACCGAACATATTGCAGGGCGGTCTTGCCGTCCATATGTTGCAGACCTTTTTTCAAGTCAATGTCGTACATATGTTTATCTGCTTTACTGGTGTAGTACATGTCTTTCTCCACATCGATCTCAATGCCGCCTACAGCATCAACGAGTGCCATGAAGCCCGTAAAGTCCGTGTAGACATAATGCTGAATGGGAATACCGAGCAGATCACTGACGGTTTGTTTGGTCAGCTCCGCCCCCCCGAAGGAAAAGGCTGCATTAAGCCTGCTCTTGCCATGCCCGGGAATTGCAACATAGGTATCTCGCAATACAGAGAACAGATGGGCTTTCTTGGTGACCGGATCAATGGAAGCCACCATGACAGAGTCCGAACGCCCTGCATCCTCGCCTCTGGAGTCTCCACCAAGCAACAGAATGTTCACCCGTTCCTGGCCCTCCCACCTGGGGATTGTTGTAGTCGGTTTGTCTGAATCGCTGTCTGTGCCGGAAGAGGACGAGTTGGATGTAGTCCCGGAAGCAGTGGAGATGCTATTGGCAAAATGAACAATCGAATATCCGTAATAGACAATGACACCTGTAACTGCAAGTGCCAAGGTCAGGGCTGTACCCCATAACCATTTTTTTAGCATAATCTTCACCTTTCTATGATTGAACTGATATGTAACCCAAACTAGTTTAACAAAAAGAAAGAAAAATGTCCTCTTTGATTTCGTAACTTCGGTAAAATGGAAGATTGTTTGACAAATAGTTAGTGTATATTTATTATGTAAAAAATAATCTTGTTTTGTGTAAGGGGGGGCATGAAAAGGCGGTATGAATCAATCCATATTTAATTGGATCAATCAGTTTGCAGACCGAATTCCGTTTCTGGACTGGTTTATGATTACATCATCCGAGTATGCAGTCTGGATTATGATAGCACTGCTCGTTATCGTATGGTTTCTCGGCGATCCATCGAAACAGCGAATGGTTTTCTATGCATGTGTGGCTTCCATTGTAGCGCTAGTTCTGGCCAAGTGGGGGATATCACCAGCGGTCGGTCATCCAAGACCTTTTGTGGAAGGGACCGTGCATCAGCTGGTTGCCCATGTACCTGATCCTTCTTTTCCAAGTAAGCATGCTTCCTTTGTATTTGCTCTAGCGGCTGCTTCATTCTTTATTGGACGTCGCTTCGGGTTATGGATGCTGTTACTCGCTGTGTTGACAGGGGTGTCTCGTGTATATGTTGGTGTGCATTATCCTGGAGATATCCTGGGAGGATTCATTCTCGGAAGTCTGCTTAGTGTAGTTCTGATTACAACCCGCAATTATACCAAATCGATTCCAGACTTCTTCATTAACATACACCGACGTGTTTTCCGATAGCAGCTGAATGTGATGTCTAGTGAAGTAGTGATAGTTTCGTTTAATGAAAGAAGTCTCTTATCTCTGGTTCTGCCAAAGATGGGAGGCTTCTTTTGCGTTATATACGAAGTTACATGAAATTTCTAGAAATTGAATTCTAACATCTACAATTCATGACGATAGGTGACGATATACTATAAATATGTATTATTTGAGGAGTGGGACACATGGAAGACACGCGGGGAAACAGGTTGGGGAAATTGAAGTTAACGATTCGAGGCAAGTTACTGACTGGTTTTCTCATAGTCGTAGCTTTGTTGATTATTGTAAGTGGCTATGCGTTAGTACAGACCCAAGATATGGCCAATAAAGCGGGCGCTGTGGATCAGACCTGGATGCCGAGTGTAAGTCTGCTGGGTCAGATGAACGGTGATATTTCTGATGTAGAGCGCTTGGCACTGGCCATCATCGTTGAACAGAACAAAGATGAAACAGCCAAGTTAAATGAAGCGTTACAGCTACTGCTTACGAAGATTGAAGATGAACGTAAACAGTTGCTAACGTTCATTGAGAGCAATGATGAAGCGATGAAGCTCTACAATGATTTTAGTACGAATTATGATGCTTATGTGGCGAAAATGCCAGCATTTATCGAATTTGGTTTGAACAACAATTATGATGAGTCCAGTCGTTTACACAGGGAGGCTTATCCAATGTGGTACACGGCAAACGATTCGATCGCCAAGTTAATTACCCTGGGTAATGAAGGATCGGACGCGGCAACGAATGAATCTGTTGAGATGGCCGAAAGTACATTTAATGTAATTTTGGCAGTGACGATTTTTGCATTCCTGGTAGCTGTATTTATTGCCTTCTTCATTGCAAGCATCATTTCACGTCCAATCAAAAAGATGAATGAAGCGGCCATGGCCATTGCCAATGGCGATCTGACGGGTGAGACGATTGTGCTTAAGAACAAAGACGAATTGGGAACACTGGCAGCTTCCTTCAATTCCATGAGTGGTAATTTGCGCTCCATGATTGAATCGGTATCGATGACTTCCGAACAGGTAGCCGCTTCATCGGAGGAGCTTCTTGCAAGTGCAGAGCAGAATACCCAAGCCTCGGAACAGATTTCCCAAACAGTCGAGGAACTGGCTGTAGGTACGTCTGATCAAGTTGATATTGTGAAGCGCTCTTCACAGGCGATGAATGAGATGGCTCTCGGATCAGAGCAGATTGCCGAGCTTGCTCAGAGTGTATCCGTATCTGCTGTAGATGCGGCGAATCAATCTTCCGAAGGAAACATGATTATTCAGCAAGCGGTTGAACAGATGGGTTCTGTTCGCAATTCCATTGCTTCGCTGACAGAGCTGGTTACAGGGTTGGGGGAACGTTCAGCAGAGATTGGCACCATTACCGAGGTAATCAACAACATTGCCCGGCAGACCAATCTGCTTGCACTGAATGCAGCCATTGAAGCCGCACGAGCAGGAGAGCATGGACGTGGTTTCGCCGTAGTTGCGGGAGAAGTGCGGAAGCTCGCTGAGGAATCTTCCACATCTGCGCAAAGAATTACAGATCTCGTTCAATTGATCCAGAAAGATACGGATCATGCTGTTCAGGCAGTCAAAGTGAATAGCAGTGAGACAGAAGCCGGAATCGAGATGGTTACTGCGGCAGGACAAGTGTTCGAGCAGATCTCGGATGCGGTCAACAAAGTAGCGGGTGAGATTCAGGAAGTATCTGCAGGTTCAGAGGAAATGTCTGCGAGTACAACTGAGGTTGTAGGATATGTGAGTCAGATCTCCAATATTGCCGGAGAAGCAGCAGGCGGAGTGCATAATGTATCTGCCGCAACTCAGCAGCAGCTGGCTTCGATGGAAGAGATCGCATCCTCCGCAGGTTCATTATCCAAGATGGCGGAAGAACTGCAGGAGCAAATTAACAAATTCAAAGTGTAACCAATGAGATGTTCTGATACCTAAGGTGTACAGAAACATACAGACCAGATGGTCAGAATGCCATTCGATCTGTGGTGTTGATTACAGCAACATCGAGAAGCTGTTTCTCTATGGCGCATATGCGTCAGAGAAACAGCTTTTTTTGTCGCTTAACGCAGAGGAGGTCACAACAATGTTATTTCAGAAGTCACCAACGCTTATATAGCAAGTTAAACAAAAGACTATAATGGTAATTAATGGTGGAAGTTACATTGAAATACACCATGGGGAGGAGCGATATAAACTCGCAGTCCAGAGTAATGCATACGGAACATTGATGAAGAGGAGATGAATAATTGAACATGAAAGGGAGCTGGTGGAGACGAGTCGCCATGATCGCGTTATCGGCAGGACTACTGGCAGGGAGTTTATCGATGGGCACAGGAATTCGTAAGGCGGATGCGGCCGCCGGAAACCAGAACTATGCTGAAGCACTGCAAAAGGCCATCTATTTCTATGAGGCGCAGCGTTCGGGTCCATTGCCAGAGAGCAATCGGGTCGAATGGCGCGGCGATTCGGGGATGCAGGATGGGGCGGATGTAGGGGTTGATCTGACCGGGGGATGGTATGATGCCGGAGATCATGTGAAATTTGGATTACCCATGGCTTATTCTGCGACCATGCTTGCCTGGTCCGTGGTGGAATACCGCGAAGGGTATGAGCAGGCAGGACAGCTGGAAGAGATTAAGGATAATATCAAGTGGGCCACAGACTACTTTATGAAAGCGCATACGAAACCAAATGAATTATGGGGACAAGTCGGAGCCGGGAATGTGGATCACGCCTGGTGGGGCCCGGCTGAAGTAATGCAGATGAACCGTCCTGCATTTAAGATTGATGCTTCCTGTCCAGGCAGCGATCTGGCGGGAGAAACTGCCGCATCACTTGCAGCTGCCTCCATTGTATTTGCCGATGATGATCCTGTGTATTCTGCGAAGCTGCTTCACCATGCGAAGGAACTGTATCACTTTGCAGATACATATCGGGGGAAGTACTCCGATTGTATCACTGATGCACAATCATTCTATAACTCGTGGTCCGGATACTATGATGAGCTGGCATGGGGTGGGGCATGGCTTTATTTAGCTACTAATGATAGCGCTTACTTGTCCAAAGCCATTGCAGCTACGGACCGGTGGTCTTCCAGTGGAGGTGCCGCCAATTGGCCATATACCTGGACACAAGGCTGGGATACCAAAAACTATGGTGCCCAAATTTTGCTGGCGCGTATTACGTCCAGTCTGAACATGCCAGAAGCCGTGAGGTTTATTCAATCTACCGAGCGTAACCTGGATTACTGGTCTGTTGGGACTAATGGACAGAGAGTCAGATATACACCGGGAGGTCTGGCGTGGCTGGATCAATGGGGTTCGCTCCGATATGCAGCGAATGCGTCTTTTATCTCGCTTGTATACTCCGACTGGGTCAGTGACCCTGTGAAAAAAGCAAGATATCAGGATTTTGCCGTCTCACAAATGGACTATATTCTAGGCGATAACCCGCGTCAGAGCAGTTATGTTGTCGGATACGGGCAAAATGCACCCCAACATCCGCATCATCGGACTGCTCACGGTTCATGGCTGAATAACGAAGATATCCCGGCTAACCATCGCCACGTTCTGTACGGTGCCATGGTCGGTGGACCAGACGCATCGGATGGCTATACCGATGATATCGGAGATTATGTGAGCAATGAGGTGGCGACCGATTACAATGCTGGCTTTACAGGTGCACTGGCGAAGATGAATCTGTTGTATGGGCAGAATCATCAGCCCCTTTCGAACTTTCCTGCACCTGAGGTGAAGGGTGATGAGTTCTTTGTTGAGGCTACCATCAAATCATCGGGTTCCAATTATACGGAAATCAGGGCACAACTTAATAATCGTTCCGCTTGGCCTGCTCGAATGGGGGATCAATTGTCTTTTAAGTATTTCCTGGATTTGAGTGAAGTGTATGCTGCCGGACGTACGGTATCGGACGTGCAAGTGACAACCTCCTATACGGAGGGGGCGACGGTATCCCAACCGGTTGTGGTGAATGCGGCCGAGCACATCTATGCGATCACTGCAAATTTCAGCAATACGAAGATTTACCCAGGTGGGGAAGGGAATTATCGCAAAGAAGTACAGTTCCGCATTACAGGTCCGCAGGGCGCATGGAATGCAAGCAATGATCACTCGTTCCAGACGCTGACCACAGGCAATCCTGTGAAGAGCGTGTACCTTCCAGTCTATGATGCAGGGGTAAAGGTGTATGGACAGGAGCCTGGTGTTACGCCAGTCACCGTTCCGGGCATACCTGCTGGTGTGCAGGCTATAGCCGGAAGCAATCAGGTTAACCTGACCTGGGCAGCTGTATCCGGGGCCGAATCATTCACGGTGAAGCGTTCCGAGGTGAGCGGAGGACCGTACATATCTGTCGCAACAGGTGTGAATGGACTGACCTATACGAACACGGGACTTGTGAATGGCAAGACCTATTATTATGTCGTGACTGCTGTGAATTCAGCCGGGGAGTCGGCAGGTTCTGTGCAGGTGTCGGCTACACCGCAAGCAGTAACGACAGTTCCGGGGGCACTGACTTTAAGTGGGACAGCTGGCAATGCGCAGTCGGTCCTCAACTGGACAGCAGCTTCGGGCGCTACTAGTTACAAGGTGCAACGTTCGGCTGCAGGCGGAGCATATGCGGATGTGGCAACCGGATTGTCTGTGCTGACTTATACGGATACAACAGCTGTGAATGGCACCGCGTACAATTACCGGATTGCAGCAGTAAATGCGAATGGACAGATACTTTCCAATGTCCTGGCCCTAACGCCTTCTGCACCTCCGGTGACTAGCGACACACTTGAAGTGCAGTACCGCAGTGTAGGGTCCAGTAATTCGAGTAATGCGCTAACCCCGCAGTTCAACGTGAAGAATACGGGAACACAGCCGATTGATCTCAGTACTGTGAAGATCCGGTATTACTTCACCAAGGATGGTACGGAGAATATGACCTTCTGGTGCGATTATGCCCAAGTTGGCGCAGCTAATATAGAAGGGACATTTGGTACTGTAAGTCCGGCGAAGAGTACAGCTGACACATATCTGGAGATTAGCTTCAAGTCCGGGGCGGGCAGTTTGGCCGCTGGAGCAGAGACTGGCGTGATCCAGGGACGCTTTTCCAAAACAAATTGGAGCAATTTCGATCAAAGTAACGACTATTCCTATGATGCATCCATGACGGCTCTTACCGCTTGGAACAAGGTAACCGGGTATCAGGGAAACACCAAAGTATGGGGCTTGGAGCCGTAACTGACGGAATGTCGGAAGCCGAAAAATCAGCATGGGCAGACCAACAGACTTATATTCAATTTCCACTATTTCAGGGAGGTATATATCAATGTTGAAATCAGCTGCGAAAAAAAGTTTAACAGCCATGCTGGCGGGAACCGTCATGTTGACCGGATACACCGGTCTCTGGGCAGGACCGCAAACGGCACATGCCGCCGATCAGGCCATCGAGATTCAGTCAGACAGCATGAATGAAGCCCGGTTTCTGCAATTGTACGATCAGTTGAAAGATCCGGCGAACGGATATTTTTCTCCAGAGGGCATTCCGTATCATTCCATTGAAACACTGCTCAGCGAGGCTCCGGATCATGGGCATATGACGACTTCGGAGGCTTACAGTTACTGGTTATGGCTGGAGACGATGTATGGGCACTATACGGGGGATTGGTCCCAATTGGAAGCGGCATGGGACAGCATGGAGAAATACATTATCCCGGTCAATGAAGGCGATGGCAAGGAAGAGCAGCCAACTATGAGCTTTTATAATCCGAATAGCCCTGCCACGTATGCAGCCGAGAAACCTTTCCCGGATCAATATCCTTCGGCGATTAATGGACAATATGCAGCAGGAAAGGACCCGCTTGATGCGGAATTCAAGGCGGCTTATGGTAACAATCAGACCTACCTGATGCACTGGTTAGTGGATGTGGATAATTGGTACGGATATGGAAACCTGTTGAATCCATCTCATACTGCTGCCTATGTGAATACGTTCCAGCGTGGGGAGCAGGAGTCCGTGTGGGAAGCCATTCCGCATCCGTCCCAGGATAATAAAACATTTGGAAAGCCGAACGAAGGATTCATGAGCCTGTTTACGAAAGAAACGCAGGCACCATCAGCGCAGTGGCGTTATACGAACGCAACGGACGCCGATGCACGTGCAGTACAAGTGCTGTATTGGGCGAAGGAGATGGGATACACCAATACGGCGTATCTGGATAAGGCGAAGAAGATGGGGGACTATCTGCGTTATGGAATGCACGACAAGTACTTCCAGAAGATCGGCAGTGCGAAGAATGGTACGCCAACGCCGGGTACAGGTAAAGATTCAAACATGTATCTCATGGCCTGGTATACGTCATGGGGCGGTGGCTTGGGTCAAGGTGGGGATTGGGCTTGGCGGATTGGTGCGAGTCATACTCATCAGGCCTATCAGAATCCGGTCGCGGCATATGCACTGTCTGATCCGGCAGGTGGCTTGATTCCAAAATCAGCTACAGCTAAGGCAGACTGGAATGCATCATTGAAGCGTCAATTGGAGTTCTACACATGGTTGCAATCCCATGAAGGAGCGATTGGCGGAGGTGCAACGAACAGCCTGGACGGTTCATACAAAGCCTATCCGGCTGGGGTGAGTACATTCTATGACATGGCTTATCAGGAGGCACCTGTGTATCGTGATCCGGATTCCAACACCTGGTTTGGATTCCAGGCATGGTCGCTGGAACGTGTAGCTGAGATGTATTATATTCTCGCCGAGAGCGGAGATCTGAGTTCCGAGAACTTCCAGATGGCCAAAAAAGTCATTACCAAATGGATCGATTGGTCCAAGGATTATGTATTTGTAGATGAGCGTCCGGTCACGGATGCCCAAGGGTACTATCTGAACGCGGCAGGTCAACGTATTCTTGGCGGTACCAATGCCCAGGTAGCAACAACTCCAGCCCCGGGAGAGTTCTGGATTCCAGGCAGTCAGGAGTGGCAAGGTCAACCGGACAAATGGAATGGTTTCAGTTCCTTTACGGAAAATCCAAACTTCCGTGTGGTAACGAAAGATCCTGCGCAGGACACAGGGGTACTGGGAAGTTACATTAAAGCGCTGACTTTCTTTGCCGCAGGAACTCAGGCAGAGAATGGAACGCTCAGTGCCAAAGGACAGGAAGCGAAAGATCTGGCCGAGACACTACTGGATACGGCTTGGGATTACAATGATGGCGTGGGGATTGTAACGGAAGAAGTACGTAAAGACTACTTCCGCTTCTTCGCGAAAGAGATCTACATCCCGGCAAACTGGTCAGGAACCTTCGGTCAGGGTAACACGATTCCAGGTACAGCTGGTGTACCTTCCGATCCGGCGAAAGGTGGCAATGGCGTCTACATTGGATACTCTGACCTGCGCCCAGCCATCAAACAAGACCCGGCATGGGCTTACCTCGATAATCTGTACAAAACGTCTTATAACCCGACCACGAAGCAGTGGGAAAATGGTGCTCCAACCTTTACGTATCACCGTTTCTGGTCACAGGTGGATATGGCTACAGCGTATGGCGAGTATGATCGTCTGCTTGGTGATACCGATACGCCGGAAGTTGAAGTCCCGGCTGCTCCTGTCGGCGTAACGGCTGCTGGTGGCAGCGAGCAAGTCGTTCTGAACTGGAACGCAGCCGCTGGTGCAACGTCATATACGGTGAAACGTGCAGAAGTGAACGGTGGCCCTTATACGTCTGTAGCGACAGGCGTCACAGGATCGACATTCACGGACACAGGCTTGACCAACGGCACAACGTATTATTATGTCATCACTGCGGTGAATGCCGTAGGTGAGTCCGCTCCGTCAACACAGGCATCAGCAACACCGCTGGCAGGTATCGTTGTGCCAGGCGCGCTCACTCTTACAGGAACGGCTGGTAATGCTCAGGCGGTACTGACATGGACAGCATCGACTGGAGCAGCGACTTACAAAGTACAACGTTCGGTGGGTAGCGGGGCATATGCTGATCTGGCAACAGGTTTGACCGCACTGACGTATACCGATGCTACGGCGGTGAATGGTACGGCTTACAATTACAGAGTCGTAGCGATGAATACGAGTGGTCAGACGATATCCAATGTATTGGTGCTAACACCATTGGCCCCTCCAGTCACAACGGGCACGCTTGAAGTGCAGTATCGCAGTGGTGGTTCAGGAACTTCCGGCAATGCGATTACTCCGCAGTTCAATGTGAAGAATACAGGTACAACGGCTGTGGACTTGAGCAAAGTGAAGATCCGGTATTATTTCACGAAGGATAGTGCGGCTGATCTGACCTTCTGGTGTGATTATGCACAGATTGGCAGCGGTAATGTGGAAGGGCATTTTGTTTCGGTAGATCCGGCCAAGGGCACGGCAGACACCTATCTGGAGATTGGATTCAAACCGGATGCTGGCAGCTTGGCTGCGGGTGCCGAGACCGGAGTCATCCAGGGACGTTTCTCCAAAAACAACTGGACTACTTTTGACCAAACGAATGATTATTCCTTTGATTCCACCAATACGGCCTTCAGTGCCTGGACTAAAGTGACAGCGTATCAGGATGGCGCCAAGGTATGGGGAATTGAACCTTAAAAACCTGTTCGAAGAGCTGTAGGGTAATGATATTAATAATGCAGGTTAGCCGGGGAGAAATCCCTGGCTTTTTCTTATTTTGTGAAAATACTTCATATTTGAATGGTTATAACCGAAGAATATAACTTCATCAAGCAACAATGAAATTCGAAATAATGTCACGGACACCGCTGGTATATCGATCAGTATCGAGGGTGGAAGCAAAAATGTGAATACGGGGTACCGTAATCGGTAAATGAACCATAGTAATGTTTACCATATTTGCGATTATAAACATTAAAACCTAGGTCATATGGCGCATGTCCTGGATGAGAAACGACCTAACTCTTGTAGCGTGGAAAAATGAAGCACATCAAATAGTTACAATAATTTAACCTTTGAAAAAGAAGGAATCAGCAGTGAATTTTGCCAGCAGATGATGGACAGACCCTGATACTTAGTGCTCAAGTGTGCCTATATCAATACAGGACTTTCGACTGATGAACGTTATGGATAGCCCGTTTACAATGGGGCAAGCCGGGGAGAACCAAGCCAGGTTAAAATTCTGTAACATCAGGGGGAACTCGACATCATGAACTGGAAGAAAACCATTATTACGGCAAGTGTCACAGCAACGATGCTGATGGGAAGTCTGACGACAGGAGCACTAACGGCACAAGTATCAGCAGCTGCTGTTGACAATTCAAAAGTAAAAGTAATCTGGGGCGTAAACCTTCGCACATCACCAGCTTCTTCTGCAAAGATTGTTCGTATGGTCGCTAAAGGGGAAACGGTAACGGTGCTTCAGCAATCCGGTTCGAATTGGTATAAAATTAAGGATTCTGCTAATCGGACAGGCTACATATCTTCTTCATCCAAATACACACAAGCAGTTAGTGGCAGCACAAGTGGATCAGGTTCGAGTGGTACAACGGTAACCGGTAATGCAGCTGTGGAGAAAGTGATTGCTGCAGGGATGAAATATTGGGGGACACCTTATGAATTCGGAGCCAGTCGCAGTAGCACAGCGACGTTTGACTGTTCCAGCTTTGTGCGTCAAGCCTTCATCGATGCATTGGGCATCAAACTTCCAGCGGATTCTCGCAAACAGGGAGCCTATGTAAAAGCGAAAGGTTCGGTTCAGACGAATTGGAAAAACCTGAAACGTGGAGATCTGATGTATTTCATGTCTTATAAAGGCAGTTCTGCATCATCGTATTCGGGCGTGAATAAATCTAGCGCAACCATTACGCACACAGGGATTTACCTGGGCGATGGAAAAGTATTACACACCTATTCCAACGCTGGCGGTGGTGTAACCACTAGTGATATCTCCGGCAAACACTGGGAGTATCGCTTCCTGTTTGGTGGCAGTGCACTGTAGGTCAGAACAAGAATCTTTTTAGATATTCTACGATATTCTACACATGTTCGAATGCATAATTAAACACCTTCCATATGCCTTTAAAAGGCGAGTGGAAGGTGTTTTTGTGTTATTTGTTATCCCGATGGACTCAATCCTGATAGTACAGTCGGAACAGGATATCCTGATTGTAGTTGCCGAATCCCTCACCGTATAAGGTAAGACCGCCTACATGCTGAGCATCTTCCTCCACCGAAAGACGAAGAGTCCACTGGTTGCGTTCAACCGGGATATCTGCGAGTGTAATTTCGGATAGATGTTGTCCATCGATAAACGTACCTTCATTCGTAATTCGCAGCACCTTGAGCATGCCATATTGATTGATACTGTCACTCCACCATTCCGGGGTGAACATGCCGCGGCCGTTGCCTGAATCTCCAGGGCTTGTCCATTCCCCCAATGGGATGCCATTAAGCATAAATGTAATATCTGAGGGCCAATTCGGATTCACCGAAGGGGCTTCTGATCCAATTTCCAGAGATAATTCAATGGCATTGATCTGCTGTCCGGATAAGATATAGTTTGGGATTTTGTACTCCACGAATCCACGGCCAAACCACAGAATATGGGCATGCATCCGCTCGGGGTCTAGAAAATAACGAGGGTCATCGTACTGTCCAATGACCTGAGTGGATGTAGCCAGACCACATGTCGGATAGACGTCAAAGTGAGTATAGTGTCCCACAGGGACGGAAACCTCGTGCAGCTTGCGGGCTGTCCCGCTTTCCTGGGGCATGGAGATGCCAATCCAATCTACAGCAAGACTGTTCATTTTATGGGTGCCGCCATCTTTGCGTATCATTTTGGACTGAATAATGCCCACATCCTGAAGTTTGCGGACATGCATGGTCACGATGGCACTACTCAAACCCAGTGAAGCAGCGAGGTCCTTCACATTCATGGGTGTCTCTGCAACCAGGCGGATGATCTGTAAACGGACTTCACTGGCGAGTGCTTCATATAGAGGGAGCCATTCGGCATCGGTATTTGCTCTAATCACAATTGTTCCTCCAATTTTCGTGTATAGAATTAAGTTAAACATAAATCCAGTGAAAATAATAACATTTTGCAAAATTCCTGTTGAAATTAAGGCTATAATCGATTTTAATATAAATATGAACGTTGATCCATAGAATATCAATTAATTTTTATATTAATCTAAGGGAGTTGAAATTCTTTATGGAAAAAGCAAAAATGACGGTAGACAAGGATTTTACAATTGGCGTAATTGATAAGCGTTTATACGGTTCGTTCATTGAGCATCTCGGACGTGCCGTGTACGGTGGAATATATGAGCCAGGACATCCATCGGCGAACGAACAGGGTTTTCGCACAGATGTGCTGGAGATGGTCAAGGAGCTTCAAGTACCGATTGTACGTTACCCTGGGGGTAACTTTGTATCCGGTTACAATTGGGAAGATTCGGTTGGACCTGTGTCTGAGCGCAAACGCAGACTTGAACTGGCTTGGAGAACGATTGAAACCAATGAATTTGGCTTCAACGAATTCGTGGACTGGGCGAAACAGGCCAATTCCGAAGTGATGATGGCGGTCAATCTGGGAACACGGGGTACGGATGCAGCTCGTAATATTGTGGAATACAGTAACCATCCGGAAGGTTCGTATTATAGTGATCTTCGAATCAAGCATGGTTATAAAGAGCCTCATGCGATCAAAACATGGTGTCTGGGTAACGAGATGGATGGCCCTTGGCAGATTGGTCACAAAACGGCAGAAGAGTATGGACGGTTAGCTGTGGAAGCGGCAAAAGTCATGAAGTGGACGGACCCGACGATTGAGTTGGTAGCCTGCGGAAGTTCGAACCTGAACATGCCATCGTTCCCGGAGTGGGAAGCAACGGTGCTGGATCATACGTATGATCACGTGGAGTATCTGTCCTTACATCAATACTACGGCAACCAGGAGCAAGATACGCCAACGTTCCTCGCACGCTCGCTTGAAATGGATCGTTTTATCGATACGGTGAAGGCGACCTGTGATTATATCAAAGCGAAGAAGCGCAGCAAGAAGACGATGTATCTGTCCTTTGACGAGTGGAATGTATGGTATCACTCCAATGAAAATGATTCGAAGATGGACCCATGGCAGATTGCTCCGCCACAGCTTGAGGATATCTACAATCATGAGGATGCACTGCTTGTCGGCTGTATGCTTATCAGTATGTTGAAACATGCGGATCGGGTCAAAATGGCATGTCTGGCACAACTCGTTAACGTGATTGCACCGATTATGACAGATACGGGCGGTGGTTCATGGAGACAGACGATCTTCTATCCATTCATGCATACGTCTCTCTTCGGACGCGGAACAGCATTGGTGCCATTGATCCAGTCTCCGAAATACGATACAAAACAAATCACAGATGTACCTTATCTGGAAGCTATTGCGGTGCATAACGAAGAACAGGGTGAAGTGACTGTATTTGCAGTCAACCGCCATCTGGAAGAATCCCTTCCGCTCGAAGTGGACCTGCGCAGCTTCGGGAAGTGTACCGTGATCGAGCACATCGTGCTGGAAAGTGATGATCTCAAAGCATCTAATACGGCAGCACAACCGAATCGTGTGGCTCCTCATAATCGTGGGGGTGCAGTCATCTCCGATACCCTGATTACGGCGAGCCTGGCGAAAGCATCATGGAACGTGATTCGTTTGAAAGTCCAGTAATGGATTAGCGTACTTCTGGAATCAAAAAAAGCTGTGTGCGAGTTCATCGCATCCAGCTTTTTTTGTCATGTGCTACGGTCTCACTTACGCTTTAAACTCAAAACTTTCGCCATCGCGTGGAATGAGCACCTGACCGTCCAACTGCTCGGATGCCAGATAAGTGGCGAGATCCGTGCGAGACACCACACAATGGTTAATCGCATCCATGTGCACAGCGATGACATGAGCAGATGGCGCATGGCGCTTCACGGCTGCAACATCAGGCCCGTCCATTGTAATGGGATCACCCTCTACGAAGCGAGCTCCTCCGGCGTTTAGGACAATGACTTCAGGGCTGTATTGGCGAATAGCCTCGGCGGGTTCTTCACACCAGATCGTATCCCCGGCAATGTACGTGACAGGTTCTCCATTTGCTTCGAGTACAAAGCCGGACACCTTGCCCATATGTTCGCCGATTTCACCCGTACCATGACGCCCGGAAGTACGGGCGAATCGGACAGAGTGATGCTCATGCTTCTCATCTACAGCTGTTACATCCGTGAATCCAGCCTCCAGAAATACGTTCTCGTCCCCAGGCTGGCAGATCAGCGGGATGTCCTTGCGAAATTGCTTCGTTGCTGCTTCATCCCAGTGGTCCAGATGGGTGTGTGTGATAATCAACAGATCCGGATTCAGATAATCCGTTTCGATTTCAGGCAGACCGACTCTCGGGTTACGTAGCTCATTCGGTGTGTTTGGAAATGCAGGCATGACTTCAGCGTCCATCAACATCGGATCAACGAGGATATTCAGCCCTCCGAATTCCAGCCAGAGTGTAGCATGGCGAATCAATTGAATTTTCATTATATTTGCACTCCTTCAGGTTGTTTAATAGTATTACCCTATATGGTATACAACCCCTTTGACGTCGTACATAACATGATGAATGGAAACAGGCTGCACTAATTTCACGGTGAAAGGATTGCTGAAGCTAATGAATGAAACGATAGATCACACAGATATACGCATTCTGCAGATCCTGATCCGGGATGCCAAGCGTTCTCACAAAGAGATTGGTGAAGAGGTGCACCTTACAGGGCAGGCTGTTGGTGCAAGGGTGCGTAAGTTGCAAGATCTGGGTGTAATCGAAGGGTACACGGTAAAATGGAACCCCGAACGTGTAGGCCTCGGCCTACAGGCTTTTGTCACGGTTTTTCTGAACTCCGGCGACAGACATACCGCCTTTCGTGCATTTACTGCCGAACGTGAGGACATCGTTGAAGTCCATCGTGTGAGCGGAGAAGGCTGTTATCTGATGAGAGTGCAGACCAGTAACACAGAGCAGTTGGGTCAACTGCTGGAAGCTTTGCTGCCTTACGGCAATTACAAAGTCAGCCTGTCCATAGGTGTAGAGAAATCACGGTGATGTGTGGGAAGCTTGTCCTTATCCATCCCGATGCTCATAGAGCTTGCTGCTGTTCCTGTAAAGCCTGCTGAAGCAAAGTCACTGCCTGATTCAGTTCTTTTTTGCTGAGCAGGTGATCGGTCTGAACGTGAGATCGCGTGCCGTCCTTGAGGTACAGGACAAACATGGGTGAGGTGGATAGTAGCCACTTACTACGAGCGGGTGAGGCGAGTTCAACTTTACGAATCTGGCTCCAAGGAATCTTCCGTTTGCCAGTACGTACAGACTCATCATCCCAAGACAACAAAACAGCGGGGGTTCTGGTTAGTCGAGACAGGAACATGAAGAACAATGGCCCGATCAACCACATGCCCAGTACGGCTGCGATGGAATAGTATATCGTCTCCAGTCTTTCGGCTTGTCCATCTACGATGATCCACAACAGGATCACGCACAAGAGAAGGAACAACAAGCATAGACTTCCTTTCCAGAGAGCCGTGCTGCGACGGTAACGAATCTGCTGACCGTCATGCTTGGGTGTTTCAGGTTGTTGCATAGATACTCCTCCTCATGAACATTGCTGATCGATATGCCAAACGTGCCGCCTGCATGAGCAGAGCGGCATGTTCAACGTTCTTTGTATAATATAACTCAGGTTCATTACCCGGATATAGCTGAATTTTTACCTGCATCACGCGCATGGGTGTACAAGTCTGCATACACGCCTTTGGCAGCGATCAGTTCCTTGTGTGGGCCTTCCTCCACAATTTCCCCATTCTCCATCACCAGAATTCGATCGGCGTGCATCACGGTGGACAGACGATGGGCAATGACGATGGTTGTGCGTCCTTGGGATACCGATTCCAGCGCTTGCTGTACGAGCTGTTCGGTATGTGAGTCCAGATTGGCGGTTGCTTCATCCAGAATGAGCACGCGAGGCTGGAACACCACGATCCGGGCAAACGAGATCAACTGCCGCTCCCCGGCAGACAGACCGCTTCCGCGTTCGGATAGATGCGTATCATACCCTTGAGGCAAACGTGAAATCATCGCGTGTGCTCCGACAAACCGGCAGGCCTCAATCGCCTGCTCTCTCGTAATATCCTCACGAAACATTCTCACATTATCAATAATGGAACCGGAGAACAGGAAGGGTTCCTGTTGAATCAGACCCACGATACGATGAAGCTTAGCCTGCGGCAGATGCCTGATATCCGTACCATCAATCTCGATACTGCCCTTATCTACATCATAGAAGCGATTGAGCAGGGAGATCAGTGTACTTTTGCCAGCACCTGTTGTTCCAACGATACCTACCATTTCACCCGGATAGAGGTGCAGGTTCATCTGCTGGATCAAGGGCCGATCTGCCTGATAACCGAACGATACATCATTAAAATCAATCTGCCCCATCACGTTCCGAGGTTCCAGTGACGAAGCCTGTTGAGGTTCGGGATCGGCCACTTCAGGCCGCGTATTCAGAATGTTCCAGATGCGATCCATCGACACAGTGGTCGATTGGAATGTATTCCATTGCATCGTAATCTGGTTAATCGGTTGAAAGAACTGACGAATATAGCTGATAAACGCATACAATACCCCGACTTGCAGGGACTCACCCAATACGGCGCGACCTCCAAGCCAGACCATCATGACCAGTGCCGCATTACCAAGGATATCAAACGTGCGGTTGAATATGACATTGGAACGGGCTTGCGCAATGTTGGCTTTCAGATGGAGTGCATTCTGTTCCGAGAAACGTTTCTTCTGTTCTTCTTCCTGGTGAAAAGCTTGAATCAGGAACATGCCGGACAAGTTCTCTGCCGTAAATGCGATCAAACGGGAAAGACGCGTACGAGCATTTTGATAAGCTTTCCGCAGTCGACTACGGAATAATACTGCAACAACGGCAATGACAGGCAGCACGATCAGGGAGTAACTCGCCAGTACAGGATCAAGCTGGAACATAAAGACGATAATGAGCACCAGCATCATGCCATCTCGAATCAGACTGAGCAGTACTTGAGTGAAAAAGCTGCTGATGGTTTCCGTATCACTGGATACGTTCGTAACCAGACTGCCGATATGGAAACGGTCAAAGAAGGACATGGACATTTTGGAGATATGCTTGAACAGGTCCTTTCGGATCCGGGATACAATGTTCTGTCCCACATGCTGCAACAGATTATTCTGGATATAGGTAAAAATAAAACTGATGACAGCCAGCCCGAGAAAAATGGCTGCGAGTTGAACGAGAAAGCCCACACTGGTCTGGCCTATGGCCAGATGATCATCGATGGCGATCTTCACCAGATAGGGTTGCAGCAGATCTGCCGATATGCCAAGCAGTGAACAGAAGAAGATACCGGCAAAGGCCCATTTATGAGGTTTGGCGTATGCCATCATGGCCTTGAACGAAGTTCGTTTACTCTGATCGGCCTCTGGATCTGGGCGAAGTTCAGCCTTAGCGTTAGACATGATGCAATCCCTCCTCCTGCAAACGATAGGTTGCCGCATATAATCCCTTGGCAGCCATCAGCTGAGCATGTGTTCCCTGTTCAGCAACTCGCCCTTCATCCAGAACGATAATATCGTCGGCATGACGGACTGCGCTGATACGGTGAGAGATGATTAATGTGGTTTTGCCTTTGCCGATCTCACGCAGGCTGCGCAGAATACCACTCTCTGTGACAGCATCAACCGCGCTCATGCTGTCATCCAGAATAAGTAACTGTGCTTGCTTGATCAGTCCTCTTGCGAGGCTCGTTCGTTGACGCTGTCCGCCAGATAGCGTAAGCCCACGTTCGCCAAGTCGTGTATCGAAGCGGTCGGGGAATCGGACAATATTGTCATAGATCATGGCTTGGCGCGCACTATGCTCCACCGTATCCAGCGATACTTCCCGGTCGCTAAATGCAATGTTATCGCGGATGGTGGTGCTAAACAGGAATCCATCCTGAGGGACATAGGCGATGCGGGATCTAAGACTTTCGAGCGATAACTGCCGAATATCTGTACCATTGATGCGGATCGATCCTTCAGGTGGTTCATATGTACGTAGCAATAACTTAACGAGGGTGCTTTTACCAGAACCTGTTTTGCCTACAATACCGACGGTTCGCCCGGCACGGATATTCAGTTGAATGTTTTGGAGAGCAGGAGATGAACTGCCAGGATAGGAGAAGGTTAGATTCTCCATGGTGATATCTTGTACGGTTTGGAGCGCTGTGGCTTCAGGAAGTTCACGTACATCGGCTACTTCGCTCAGCAGGTCATTCACTCGCTCCAGGGATGCCCCCGAGCGCTGGACAGTATTAATGACATTGCCGATCTGTTGAAGCGGTCCCATGATAATGCGCAGATATAACGTTAAGGCGACAAAACTTCCGAGTGTAATGGAATTTTGCATGGTCATCATTCCTCCAACAAGAAGGGAAACAACCAATGAGATCGCTCCGAGCAGCGGGAGCAAAGCCTGAAACAGGGAAGACAGGCGGACAAGCCGCAGCTGTTTGCTTTTGATCGCATCGACGGTGGTTCCAAAACGTTCACGGGCACTGTCTTCGATGGCAAATGTCTTGGTTACGCGAATACCACCCAGTTGTTCTTCTGCGGACTCCGTCATGGTCGCAAGGGCCTCCTGTACGTCACGAGAGCGCTTGCGAATTCGCGGACCGAAAAACACAACCAGAAATGGAATGGCCAGCAAGGGCACGATACTAATCAGAATAAGAGACAATGGAATCCCGCTAAGCAACATCATGACGATACAGGATAATAAGAGGAAGGTGGCATTAGTCATGAGCGTCACGCCGTTCGATATGGCTTCACGTACGGAAGTCACATCATTCATGAAATAACTGAGCAGTTTACCGTTCCCCTGTTTGGAGAAATAATGCTCACTAAGTTCGGAAAACTTACTGAATATACGCTCACGCGTCATGAATTCGAACCGTCGACCGAGCTTCATAATCATGAATTGCCCGGTACCGAAGAGCAGATTATACCCGATGGCAATAGCCAGAAGGGAAAGGCTGTACCTTACGACTGTCTGCATCTGAAGTGTATTCTGCATCAACTGGTCGGTGAAACTGCCCAGTATGCGGGGGAGGGATGCCTGCCCGACATTGGAGGCAATAATCAGAAGAACAGCAATCAGATATACAGGCCAGTTCGACACAACATAACCGCGAAGTAATCCTTTCTTGGACATAAGCGTTGTTCTCCTTTGGTATAGGTGAAGTCAGTTCAGGTGGAGTCAAGAAGAGGGCCGACACCTGGTTATTAGCGCGTCGTGCCCTCTTACTGTATGCGATCCGGTTTGCTGTTTATCCGTCATCCAATGGATTTCTCTATTCTTATTTTTGCGCTAATCCGATGGGATGTCAACGAAGCCACTTAGCAAAAAGCAGGTGATTTAGATTATCGGCGTTGGAGAAGAGTTGTATGCCGTGTTCTCGTGTTGTATTCACCAGATGTCGAAATTACTGAAACATTTTCTAGGGATACCCCGTCTGTAGGAATGAAGAGGTAACAAATAGGCTTTACTAAACATATGGAGGTGCCAGGAAATGAAACATAAAAGAGGATTGGCTGCAACACTTGCGCTCTGCGTTTCTTTGACAGCAGGAGGTGCATCGGTACTCGCGTTTTCAGATGTGAAAGATGAAGGGCAGAAGTCGGTTGTCGATTCATTGAAATCAAAAGGCATTGTTAACGGAGTAACAGCGGATCTGTTCCGTCCAGATCTTGCATTGTCCGAGCCACAGGGTGTTCAACTGATTGTGAATGCATTTGGTCTGAAAAATGAATTTGCGGAAGCATCCGCTCAGAATAAAATCAGTCCGGACACTTGGTATGCTGACGCTGTTCAAGCCGCTACTCAGAATGGACTGTCCATTCCGGTTGAAGTGAACCCGCAGGGCAAGATGACGCGTGAACTGTTTGTCATTTTGCTACATGAAGGGATTAACACAACCGGGAATTATCCGGTCATCATGAAGTATAATCTTGTTAAGGACGAAAATAAAATCGGTAAGGACGCCATATCTGCAGTCCAGAACCTGCTGAACATGAACATCATTGAACTGGATAAGGACGGTAACTTCCGTCCAGATCAGTCGCTTACCCGTATGGAGGCTGCAAGCATGATCTTCAATGCACTTGAATTTGTGGATAAACACGGCAATGGCGGCTCGGCAGAGCCAGCTCCAACTAATCCAGGTGAAGGCCAACAAGCGATTGTACCTGAAGTAACAACGACGAAGGTTGATGACAAAACAACCAAAGTTAAACTCAGTGCTGAAATGCCACACCCTGGTTATGGATTGAAGATTGATGATGTAAAATTGGAGAAGGATGGACGCGCTATCGTGCTTTACTCCATTATTCAACCTGATCCAGACATGATGTATCCGATGGTTATCACAAATGTGACCGCAGAAACGGATATCCCAACGGGATATACGGCAGAAGCTCAACCTTCTGGTAAGTAAATTCACTGCAAACCATACAAACTAAACGCTGATTAAACGGATATGTATCCTCAAACCCACCTTCCATATATGTATGGAAGGTGGGTTTTTCATTTGAGTTGAAGTGAACATCTCAGTCGGGTTACATGACAACTTTTCCTTTGTATGATAATTTAAATTACACTTTATGAAGTTTTATAAATTATTTGTGTTATGTTTATTAACATAAATCTATAATCTATGAAATATATAATGGGTATTTGTTAAGGTTATACAGCTAATTTGTGTTATCGTAGCAGCTTATATTATGGTCTTTTTCCAAAAAAACTCACCGGACTCAGTTTACAAGCCTTGTGCAAAATCTACATATACGACTCAATATCCCCAGTGTTTACAGGCATTCATGTATCCTATAGGCAAAGATAAAAACAACATATATACGAAAGAGGGAGGAGAATTATAGAATAAGGACAAGCAGTTACAGGTTTGTATTATGCGTTATGTATATGAAAGATAATATTACACTTCGATTTAACATTTAAGTGGCTTTCCCTGCAGTATGATGCGTTTAGACATGAACACCCTGGTCAGGTAAGTATGTGGGTTTTGACTTTAAGGCCTGTTTGCTAACCTCCGTTTAGTTCCAACATCTTTCCAAGTTCGTAGGATACAACTCCAAATGACATCTAAAGGAGGGAAAAAGGTCAAATTCTACATGTTTTACTTCCCCAAAATGACAATGACAAGCTGATAACAAAAGTGTAAACCCCCGTTGTAACAGTATATTCCGTGATTTTAAGAGTGAAGATGGAAATGGCATATTTACGAATTAGAGAATGATCCATAAACTCAGTATGTAAGCGTTACCAAATAGGGAGGGAAACAGAGCTGCTCGTCATGGAAACGTTTCGGAAATCCTTCCTTATATTTAAACAGGTGTGCTGGGCTCTTCCTCACAAACGGCCGGATTTTCATTATAAAAGGAGGAAACAAACTGATGCAGCTAAATGGGGAGTCTCCCTCGACGCAAAACTTAGCGGTAAACACGATTCCGAACAGCAAGAAAAATAAATTATGGAGAAGGATGATTCGAAACTGGGAGTTGTATCTGTTTATCGCGCCAGCATTTCTATACTTTCTGATATTCCATTACGGTCCGATGTACGGTATACAGATCGCATTCAAAAACTTTATCCCGACACTTGGTGTCACGGGAAGCCCGTGGGTCGGATTCGATCATTTCATCCGTTTCTTCAATTCTTATTATTTCTGGGATTTGCTATGGAATACTCTTAGCATCAGCTTGTATGAGTTGGCCATAGGTTTTCCGCTGCCAATCATTCTTGCGTTAGCGTTCAATGAAGTAAAGGACTCCTTTTTCAAACGTACCGTACAGACCGTCACGTATGCACCGCATTTTATTTCGGTCGTTGTCATGTCGGGGATGATCATTACCTTTTTATCACCATCGTCAGGCATGATTGTCAATTTGGTACAGGCCCTTGGATTCCAGGCACCTCAATTCCTGACGGACCCTGCGTGGTTCAAGACAGTGTATGTTCTGTCAGGAGTCTGGCAAAGTGCAGGCTGGGGCACCATTATATACCTTGCCGCTCTATCGGGTGTGGACCCGCAACTGCATGAAGCGGCTGTGGTAGATGGTGCGAGCCGGTTTAAACGGATTTTGCATATTAACATTCCAGCGATCATCCCTACAATCACCATCTTGTTAATTCTGAATATGGGCAGTATTCTGGGCGTCGGATTCGAGAAAATCCTGTTGCTGCAAAATCCGCTGAACATGGGCTCGTCCGATGTCATCTCAACATTTGTCTATCGGTCCGGTCTGGTCGATGCGCAGTACAGTTTCTCTACGGCGGTGGGATTGTTCAACTCCGTAGTGAATGCAATTCTGCTTATTACCGTGAATCAGATTGCACGCCGCACCAGTGAAAACAGCCTATGGTAAAAGGAGGGAATACACATGTCATCCGCTGTGAAAGAAAGCAGAAGTGATAAATTGTTCTTATTGTGCAATTACATCTATCTGACGGTAGCGCTCGTCATTGTGCTGTATCCGCTGTTATACATCATCAGTGCTTCAATCAGTGATCCCAAATATGTAGCCTCCGGTGAGATGTGGCTGCTACCCAAAGGCATTACTTTTGAAGGTTATGCCCGGGTGTTTGAGAACACCAACATCTGGATTGGGTACAAAAACACGATCATCTATACCGTTGTAGGCACCATCGTTAACCTGATTGTTACACTACCCGCAGCCTATGCGCTCAGCCGCTCGGACTTTGTGGGACGTGGATTCTTCATGGCGATGTTTATGGTAACGATGTTCTTCGGCGGAGGGCTTGTCCCAAGTTACCTGCTCGTTAAGGATCTTGGTATGGTGAACAGCATGTGGGCACTTATTCTGCCTGGAGCTGCATCCATATGGAATATTATCGTATGCCGGACGTTCTTCCAATCGACCATTCCCAAGGAGTTACAGGAAGCGGCGCATATTGATGGGTGTACCAACACCCGGTTGTTCATCAAGATTGTGCTCCCGCTTTCCATGCCAATCATTGCAGTGATGGCGCTCTTCTATGGAGTCGGACACTGGAACAGCTATTTTAGTGCCATGATCTATCTGAATGATTCTTCCAAGTACCCGCTGCAGCTCTTTCTGCGCCAGATTCTGGTGCTTCAGGAAATGGCGGCTCAAGGGGGAGGCGCTATCGATACGTCTTCAGCAACGGCGATGAATACCAAAGCGGAGATCGCTGCACTGGTTAAATATGCCGTCATTATTGTTGCCACCCTTCCGGTTATTGCAGTCTATCCGTTCCTACAGCGTTACTTTGTACAGGGTGTTATGATCGGTTCCGTTAAGGGATGATCTTAATCCATATACCACATTAAACAAGGGGAGTTGTTGTCATGAAAAAGCTTCGTAAGGCTTCATCCATTACACTCTGTCTCACCTTATTCGCAACATTGCTTGCAGCTTGTGGTTCAACCAATGAAGACGGAAGCACGACCTCCAAAGTAGAGGGGGTCAAAAAAGAAGGTTTCCCCATTGTAGACAAAACACTAACGTTGAAGGTCATGTCCCAGGATGCGGGCGTAGCCGACTGGAGCACCATGCCTGTGCTGCAAGAAATGGAGAAACTGTCGGGCATCAAGCTGGAGTACCAGCTCTCACCAATCGATAGCTTTGAAACGAAGAAAAATCTGGTTTTCGCGAGCGGGGACTTGCCAGATATGTTCTATGCTGCAGACCTCAAGCCAGCTGAGCAGGTGACTTATGGTAGCCAGGGCATTCTGATTCCGTTGGAAAAATACATTGACGAAGGTTATGCACCCAATATCAAAAAGATCCTCGATGAGAACCCGGATGTCCGCAAATCATTTACAACACCTGATGGGCATATGTATGCACTCCCATTCATTGATAAAGCGGCCGTGTGGTATAGAGGCCCAATGTGGTACAACGGGGAATTCTTGAAGGCACTTAACGTAGAAGAGCCCAAGACTACGGAAGAATTGTATACGTATCTTAAGCGTGTAAAAGAAGAAGACCCTAATGGCAATGGCCAGCAAGATGAAATACCGCTTACTTCTGTAAAACTGGATGATCTTCGCATGTTTTTCTTCGGCTTCTGGGGAATGTACAACGAAGGCATCTATTCCGATAAAGACGGAAAAGTTCACTATCCTTATCAAGAAGAAGGCTACAAAGGTTATCTTACATTCATGAACCGCTTGTGGAAGGAAGACTTGCTGGATCACGAGACCTTCTCTCAAACAGGTGATCAGAAAAAAGCTAAAGGTGAAAGCAACAAACTTGCACTGTTCAACGATTACCATCCATACTTCACGCTTGGTGGTGAACCTAGCACGGATCATCCGCTGATGACACCCGTGAAGAGCGAGGTGGCAGACTCTCCAGTGTACGGCAAGCATCCGGGGATGTCGGCTCGCGGTACCTTTGCTATTACAAGCAGCAACCCGTCACCCGAGGCGACGATGCGATGGATCGATTACTTATACAGCTATGAAGGTGCGACACTGTTCAATCAAGGTCCAGAAGGTGTGCTGTGGAAATTCAAAGACAAGGAAAATCACGTGAAAGAGTGGCTCCCTGTTCCTGGCGGCGGTGATCGTGAGGAATACCGGGGTAAAATCACGCCGAACTTTGGTATCCTGACACCGGGTATTAATGATCCGGATGTAGCGAAGGGGCTACGCACCGAATTTGATGAGTGGATTGACCAGCAGAATCAAGAGAAGTTGGTACCTATCGGAAAAGCACCATTTCCTAACGTTTATCTGACGAATGAAGAGCAAAGCGAAGCAACCGCTCTATTGTCTGACCTGGATACGTACGTCAAACAGATGGAAGCGAAGTTTGTGACCGGTCAGGAACCGCTTGAGAACTGGGATAAGTACACTGCACAGATGAAGAAAATGGGCAGTGACCGTATCATCGAACTGTATCAGGGGGCATATGACCGCTGGAATACTGGAGAATGACCTAAAGATTTTTCACAGATAAGGACTCTCGAAAGAGGTGTGGACAGCTATGCAGAAATGGTTTGAAGAAGCCAAACTGGGGATATTCATCCACTATGGCATCTATGCGGTGGACGGGGTTGCGGAATCCTGGTCCTTCTATAATGGCAGGATATCCTATGAAGAATATATGAAACAGTTGGATGGTTTTACGGCATCGGAATTTAATGCGGAGAAGTGGGCGGACTTGATTGAGAAGTCTGGTGCCCGTTATGCCGTATTAACAACGAAGCATCATGATGGCGTTGCTCTATGGGATACGCAATATAGCGATCTCAATGTTGTCAAACAGACACCAGCGAATCGTGACATTGTGAAGGAATATGCGGAAGCGATTCGGGAAAAGGGCATTCATCTGGGGATGTATTACTCGCTGATTGATTGGTCACACCCGGATTATCCTAGCGTGTATGAAGGTGGAAAAGTACCCGAGGATCTCAGCAGAGTCAACCGGCATTCAAGTCCTGTGGACGGCGTTCAGGATCAGGTAAAGTGGCAGAAGTTCCTGCAATTCAATAACCACCAACTGGGAGAGATTTTAACAAATTACGGAAAGGTGGATCTGCTGTGGTTTGATGGGGACTGGGAACGGAGCGCCCAGCAGTGGAATCTGCCGGAGTTCAAGCATTACCTGCAATCTTTCAATCCGGATATTATCATTAACTCCCGTCTGCAGGGTTATGGGGATTACAAAACGCCTGAGCAAGGCATTCCGATCACAAGACCGGAGGGACCCTGGGAATTCTGCACCACGATCAACACATCATGGGGTTATGTGCCAACCGATCATAAATACAAATCGTTAAATCAGATCATTCGAATGTTCTGTGACTGCATTTCGATGGGCGGTAATATGTTGCTGGATATCGGTCCGCGTGAAGATGGCACCATCGATCAGAGGCAGGAGGACATTCTGCTTGGGCTGGGAGCATGGATCCGAACCCATGAAGAGGCCGTCTTTGGTACGGGCGAAGGCATTATGCCCCGCTATTATCTGGGGGGAAGCACCGTATCCGAGGATCGAAAGACGCTGTACCTGTTTGTGTATGACGATCCAAAAGAGAATGTGTGCATCAAGGGTCTCTGCAATCCGATCAAGAAAATTACCGTGCTGCATTCGGGCAAAGAGCTGAATCATGAGATTCATGGGGGCGTGCCTTGGTTCAATATCCCGGGGACAACGTGGATCAAGATGACCCCGGAGGACACGCATGAACAGGTGACCGTTCTTAAGCTCGAATTTGATGAGGAGCTGGAAATGTACGGCGGCTCTGGAGCCGTTGTCACCCATAACTAACCATTACGGGGAGGGCATGTGCTGGTAGATGCATGCCCTCCCTTACGAATTGGAGAGAGTGACATGAACAGAAGTGGAGTGCCAGAACCCAGGATTGAGTATGCTCCCAAACATTATATA
The DNA here is from genome assembly GCF_037144955.1 of Paenibacillus sp. USHLN196. Taxonomy (NCBI): domain Bacteria; kingdom Bacillati; phylum Bacillota; class Bacilli; order Caryophanales; family Paenibacillaceae; genus Paenibacillus; species Paenibacillus sp. USHLN196. Next base: position 390,593 of record NZ_JBBCYH010000002.1, read on the forward strand.
TGCAAGCGTGCGCAGGAACCGTTGGTGTTAGACGGTCGTGTGGATAAGGCATTTTGGAATGCGGCTCATTGGACGGATGATTTCGTTGATATCGAAGGGGATCTTCGTCCGAAGCCAGAGAAACAGACACGGGTAAAAATGCTGTGGGATGACGACTATTTCTATTTTGCTGCCGAGCTGATTGAAGATCAGATCTGGGCTACCCTGACTGAACGTGATTCCGTTATTTTTTATGACAATGACTTCGAAATTTTTATCGATCCCGACGGGGATTCCCATCAATATTATGAGTTCGAGATCAATGCGCTCAATACGGTATGGGACCTGTTATTAGTGAAGCCTTATCGGGATGGTGGGCCTCCGGTTAACGGTTGGGATATCAGCGGTCTCAAGACGGCCGTATATATCGATGGGGAACTGAACAGACCTGATGCAGAGAACCGGAAATGGAGCGTGGAAGTTGCGATTCCCTGGGCCAGTCTAAAGGAATGTGCCGAAGGAAACCGTCCACCTGCGCCGGGTGAGTTCTGGCGTGTCAACTTCTCGCGTGTGGAGTGGCAAACCGAGGTACAGGACGGTGAGTACCGCAAGGTGTTGAATCCAGATACGGGTAAACCTTATCCGGAGGACAACTGGGTGTGGTCACCTATGGGCATCATCAATATGCATTACCCGGAGTTGTGGGGTTATGTTGTATTCTCGGATGACGGAACGGATCATTCGTTTGAGTTGACGGAAGACGAACGAATCAAATGGGAGCTTCGTAAGCTCTATTACCGTGAACGCAATTATTATGAAACCCATGGTGAATTTACACAGGATGTGAAGCTGCTTATGGGTGAGGAATCGTGGAGCTGTGAGCCTGTTATTGAAACGACTCGCAGCCTGTTCCAGATTACTGCGCCTTCCGCGGATGGCACGGCCTTGATCTGTATTCGGGAAGACGGAAAGCTGTGGAAGGAGTGAGAACGCAATGACCAGCCAAACCTTGGTGTTTTCCCTTGATGCACAGTCATTGGAGAGGATTGAGCAGAAGTTCCAGGAGAAGGTACGTTTTGCAGAGGCCCGCAAATCGGAATTGTTTCATGTTTTTCAGCAGGAGCTAACGCAAGAAGAGACATGGGCACTGAAGTATGTCTATGCCTATATGCCGGTAAACGACATGGCTGATTATAACGGGGCCTTGTTCTTGAGCCATGTGCGCCAGGCTTTGGACACCCGCAAACGTGTGCCTTGGGGAGAACGCGTTCCTGATCATTTGTTCCTTCATTTTGTACTGCCTTATCGCATAAATACGGAGAATATTGAAGATTTCCGCGGTTTGATATATGACGAATTAGCCGAGCGGACAGCGAAGTTATCCATGGCGGATGCCATTCTAGAGACCAATTACTGGTGTCATGAGAAAGCGACCTATATTGGCAGCGATCTGCGTACGATATCACCGCTGACGATGATCCGGAATGCTCGTGGTCGATGCGGCGAAGAATCCACGCTGGCGGTGGCCGCTCTTCGCAGCATTGGCATACCCGCCCGTCAGGTCTACACACCGCGCTGGGCTCACTGTGACAGTAACCATGCTTGGGTAGAAGCCTGGGCAGATGGTCAATGGTATTACATCGGGGCATGCGAGCCTGAAGCCCGTCTGAACCAAGGGTGGTTCAGTCCGCCAGCCCGCAGGGCCATGCTGATTAATACGAGGATCTATGCCGACTATCCCGGACCGGAGGATATAACGCTCTCCGAGAAGGGATTTACGGAAATTAATTTGCTTGAGAACTATGCGCCCACACGCAACATTTATGTGAAGGTGAAAAATGAACAGGGAGAGCCTGTACTCGGCGCGAGTGTCCGTTTTGAGCTGTACAATACCGCTGAATTCTATCCGATTGCCGAAATCAGGACGGACGCACAAGGGGAAGCTGCTTTTAAGACAGGCTATGGCGAACTTTTGATTCGTGCGGTCAGCGGCGGCAAGTGGAGTGAAATCCTATACAAGGCTCAGGACAGCGATCATGTTGAGCTAGTGTTGAACTCGTCAGAGCAGCCATCAGGGATCGTGGATTTTGATATGGTTCCCCCTCCGGAAGGGGAGGGAGAAGTAGTGACTGCATTACCGGAAGAGAAGATCCGGGATCACAACCGCCGCCTGGAGGAAGGCACGAAGATTCGGAGTGGATATGAGGGTACATTCCTGAGTGAGGAAGAGGCGTTTGCTTTGGCTCGTTCGGCTGGACTGCCTTCGGAACGGGTATGGGACATTCTACGGAAGGCACGAGGGAACAGTCGCGAAATCGCAGCTTTTCTGGAGGAACGTTCCAATGCATATGGTGAGTGGCCGCTCCGGTTGTTGGAGTCGATGAATGAAAAAGATTTAATGGATACCTTTCGTCAGACGCTGGACGATCATCTGATCGGTGCGCTCTCGCAGCAAGGGTCATGGGCGGAAGATACGTTCGTGAGATACATCCTGTGTCCGCGGATCTCCTATGAGATGCTGGTCCCTTATCGGGGTGTATTCCAGAATGCCTTTTCGGCAGATGAAGCGGCAACTTTCAGGGAGAATCCCTCGCTAATTGCCCAAATACTGGAACAGCAGTATGAATACTATGAAGATCTTCCCAATCTAAAAGGCAAAGGGAATCCAATAGGGACGTATAGTCTAATGAAGGGAGACTCTCAGTCGCTGGATATTTTGTTTGTGGCTGTATGTCGCAGTTTGGGTATTCCGGCCCGATTACATCCGAGCGCACAGAAACCACAGTATCTAAGTGACAGAGGCTGGGAGGATGCAGTATTTAGTCTCACCTCACCTCTAACTCAGGAGAGCAGAAGCTGGGGAATGCTCCAACTTCATTGGGATATAAAAGCTCCACAGGACACACCTGCAGCATCTTATTTCGAAAACTTCTCGTTTGCCCGTCTGAAAGATGGCATCTACACGACATTGATTTATCCTTATGGCAGTACGGATGTCTATAGTGAGCCATATGAGGTTGAGGCAGGCGCTTATCGCTTAACGACAGGCGTTAGGCTGAAAGATGGAACGGCTAAAGTACGCTTTATTTACTTTACCGTGAGCGCCGGAGATACCACTGAGGTTGTATTATCTTATCGCGAGAATGAGGTTGATATTCCTGTACTGGGTAAACTGGTACCAGAAAGTATTCTGACCCGTCTGGATGGCTCAGAGGTAGAACTGGAGGAACTTCTGGGATCGGAGGGTGCCATTGCTGCCTGGATTGAACCGGAGCGGGAACCGACCAAACATCTGATTCGTGAACTGTGCGAGCTGGCAGAGCCGCTGGATAAGCTGGGTATACCAATCGTACTCATAATCGGAGATGCAGAATGGAACGCTGCCTTTGACCCTGCTGGTTATCCAAAGCTGCCTGTACGTACGGTTTTTGTACGAGATTCCAGTTATGCTTCCTTGTCCGGCTTCAATTCGAAGCCTGCAGCTCACGAAGCGGGTTATCCACATCTATTTGTACTGGATACTCAGCATCAAATCCGTTATACGGCTTCCGGTTACAAGATCGGTACGGGAAAGGAAGCCTTGCAGATAGCTGCTGCGATATCTCAATCATCGAACGGATTGGAGTGAAGAGAGTGACCAAATATATTGCTGCGGGTTATGCTGTTGATTCAGTTCTCCCCGATATGGCACATGAGGATCTGTCGAAGTTAACACATCTGAACGTAGCCTTCGGACATGTCAAAAATGATGCAATCACCACCGAGCATTTAAAAAACGGCCATGTGATCCGGAACATCAAGCGGGAGCATCCGAATCTTACAGTGCTGTTGTCTGTTGGCGGATGGAGTGCTGGCGGTTTCTCAGAGGCCGCCTCAACTCAAGTGGGGAGGGACACCATGGCCGCATCGGCAGTCCGGGTGTTGGAGGAATACCCTTTTGACGGGATTGATCTGGACTGGGAGTATCCTTGTTATGGTGAAGCTGGTATCGCATCCAGTCCTGATGATAAACGGAATTTCACCTTGCTACTCAAGACAATTCGGGAGTCACTGGATGCCAAGGGAGCCGAGGATAGCCGTCATTATCTGCTCACCATTGCGGCAGGGGCTGATCAATACTACGTTGATGGTACAGAGATGGCCGAGGTGCAGCAGTACCTGGACTATGTTCAGTTGATGACCTATGATATGCGTGGCGGTTTTCAGGTTCTGACCGGACACCATACGAATCTGTACACGCCAACAGGAGATCTGTTTCGAATTAGTACGGATGCTTCCGTGAACCTGTTTGTTCGCGCTGGTGTCCCGAAGGAGAAAATTGTGATCGGAGCTGCGTTCTATTCCCGGATCTGGAATGAGGTTCCTGACCAAAACCACGGGCTCCATCAAATGGCTGGTAGCACAGGCGGCTACGGTCCGTCATTTGCAGAGCTGGAAGCGAAGTACATCAACAAGAATGGATACATCCGTTATTGGGATGAGGAAGCCTGTGCACCGTTTCTGTTTAATGGGTCCAGCCTCATATCTTATGATGATGAAGAATCGATCCATTGCAAATGTGATTACGTAAAGGAACAAGGTCTGGCCGGAATCATGTTCTGGGAGTACGGTTGTGATCCTACTCACCGTTTGCTGGGTGCAGTGCATCAAGGGCTGAAGGATCTTCCGGTTGGGAAAATCGGATAAGGCCGCCGGCCGCGACGAATCAGATTATGTCTACGGACTAAAAACATACGAAGGGGCCGTCCTATACGTTATGAGCATGACGTATAGGACGGCCCCTTGTTTGCGTTAGTTCGGTCTAATGAATCAGGCACATGTTAGACGATGTCTCCCTTTATCCAATACATTCCTCGTCGTCATCATCAGGGGAATCGGCGGAGCCGTTGGGACGGTGCATTTTACGGTATTGCCCTGGGGTATAACCCGTCTCTTTTTTGAATTTGCGGATGAAGTTTGGTGTATCCAGGTAACCGACACGCGTGATGATATCTTTTAACGGATCGGTAGTATGCAGCAGTAGTCGAATGACCTCATCCATCCGTTTCTGCCAGATATATTGGGTAAAGTTCATGCCGATCTTTTCTTTGAAAGAACGACTGAAATAGGATGAAGAGATCGTGAACTTTGATGAAATCGTACCCAGACTGAGATCATAATCAGAGAAATTGGCATCGATATAAGCAACGATTTCATCCATAAGAGAGCTTTCTTCCGTCTCACTCTTCGCCTCGACATGGGCGCAGATTTCGGCGGCAAGGCCTGTCAGTTTTTTCTCCAAGTCCTCCAACGAGTCGTAGGAAGTGATCCTTGGAAGTTGATCAACCACATGATGGATTCCAAGCTCCGAAGCGGTTTTGAGCATTGTATTCAGAATATCAAAGCAGATGCAACGCAGCAGCGGTACAGATGGTATTTCGGATTTCAGGGTATTCAATGCAGTTGACACCATCTGAACCGCCACATCATAGCTGCCTTGTTTCAAGCTCTGAACCAGCTTCAACAATACATCCTTGGGGACCCAGAAGGAAGAATCCTGTACACCGGAACCGGAAAGGTCGTTAAAGTATGTACTGCTTCCCTGTCCATGCAGCATCGATGCTTCCAGAGCGGTCGAGGCTTCGATGTAGGACTGATTCAGCTGTTTCGGATAAGTGTACTGATTGCCTATCCCGATTGCGGGCGCGACCCTGGTGTGATCTGTCACCATCCATTGCAGTTTTTCAACAATAGGCTCCATACGGGCATTTAGGCTACCTTCATGCTCTATTTCGGCATCAAATCCTATGATAAGGGCCAATTGGTTTGCCTGTGGCTGCTCCACGCCGTAAGCATAAGCGGACAACTCCGGCAGCTCCACATCGTTCATCAGCTGCATGACAGTAGGTTGCTCGGGGTTATCACCGTTAGGAAAAGCATGCATTTCCCAGCCCATGATCATGACAAAATAATGGGATCGGTTAAAGCGTATGCCAAGCTTATCCGTAAACTCAGAGGGGAAATCTCCGGTGTGACCATGCTTCAGCAACATGAGCAAAATGTGATTGCGGGCATAGGGCTCCTGAAGATCTACACGCTGACTATAATCATGCAGTGTTTTCTTGATCCATTCCAGCTCGTTGGTGGTGGAAGATGGATCAGGATCATTCTTCAACCGAATGAACTCCATTAAGTCTGAAATCGGATGATACTGTCTCCGGGCCAACATAATGGCGAGGAACGTGCCCATCACCACCATGAAGGAGAAAACGAGAACAACAAAGGTGCGAATATGAACGATTCGGCTGAAAAATTGGTTGCTGGGCATAGCGGTCACATAAGTCCAACCCGCATCCGATTTAACAGATACAACCGAATGTGGTTCTTGATTTAAGGAGATGCTATGCGTCCCGGGTTCAAGAGTAAACAGAGCGTTAACTTCTTGCTCGGATATGATTTCTCCCTTGTAATTGGCCGCCAGTACTTGCCCGTAATTATCGAAAATATACGTCATCCCGTGATAGTCACTGAGGATGGAATCAATTAAGCCTGTCAGATTGGACTCGTGAATCAGGTACATGACGGTTCCATGGGCGGGTGTATTGTTAGGTGCAATCGGTACAAGATAGGCCAGCATGGAATTGGGTATTCTGGTTCCTTGGACGACCTGCTCCGCTGGACGTATCGTGGGGGACTGCACGTTATTCAAATCCCGGATCATGTCTGTTTTGTTCCACGTAGTAAATTTGTAGCGGCCAGTGAATACATCCAGATTCTCAGAACCTTGAGAAGAATAGATGTTATCATCTCCGCGGAAGAACAGGAATAACTCATCGATAATGGAACTGGTGGCTTTGTATTTGACCAATGCACCGATTGATTCCCGGCTATAGTACGGATGGTGGGTCCAATACCGCGTTAACTGCTCATCGTACGCGATGCGAAAAGCGATGTCCTGTAATTCCTTCATGCGATCATCGATGACGGTTTTGGCTTGAGTGAGCTGATTGACATTGGTCTGTTCAATCTCTGAACGGAGCGTGTTCACAGCGTTGTGATAAATAATGATGGTTAAAATAACAAGAGGGATAAGGAAAATGGAGATATAGGATAGTGTGTACTTAAGCAGAAGCTTGGACTTGAAGTGATTCCATTTCATATCTGCAACCTCCCGTTTTCTTTCGTGCTGCAGCGATAGCGCTCTCATATGGGCAGTGAAGGTATTGCCAGATGAGAGCTGCTGGGGTGTTCTTACTAAAAATACTAGGAGAACTTCTCTAATAAAGCAATGGAGAACTTTAATAAATTTCAGAGCAATTATCGAGAAAGATATAAAGATAGCAAAATCCCCTCAAAGTTCACTCATTTCCTTATGCTACCACACAAGGTTTTTCAAAGAGTATCTACTTTAAGGGGATATATTTGAGCTGATCATATATTATATTTTCTAATTATTGAGTATAGGAGTTAAAACGATTATTCTTCCAGAGGTTCATAGTCAAACAAATCGAAACTTGCAGGCGTACACTCCCCCGATGGAGCATAAGCGTACATGGCGATCATCACACCTGTGAAACCACTTGCCACTTCGGTAGATAACAGATGTGTTTCCCCTGAACCCACTTCGATGGCATCGGACGAACCTTGCTGGTAGAGGAACGTGAAGTTATTCCGGTCAGCCTTGATTTGTAATACAACCCGCCCCGTGTCACAGTCAAGCACCTGTTCGGTTCGCAGAGAGCCGACGGTTCGTCGCAATACGATTTTCTTCTGCCCATCGATCTGTGTTACAGCCAAATCGTAATGATATTTATCATTCATAAATAAGGTTAATCCGGCTTCTTCACCGCTCGCATTTGGCTCATAACGCAGCTCGGTAGCCATATTGCATAAGAAATGGCTCAATCGACGTCCAACAAAGGCTGGATTTTGTCCATCATCAAGTGAAACCGGGTTACCCCGCAGGATGAGTTGCCCGGGATTTTCTGTGAGCGTCCAACTATCCGGAGCCGGGTTTCGCAAGAAGATCCAGTTCATGTCCAATGTTGGTTCGTCAAAATGATCCCGGATAGCCTGAGGTGTCCAAGGGTGCTCAGGCAACGAAGGTTTGGACATCTCCGGCTCAATATGTCCGTCCACACCGATCATTGGCCAACCGTCATCCGTCCAAGTGACAGGTGCCAGGAAGGTTTCGCGTCCCAGATGGTGCCGCATGGGGTAACCTGCTGGACGAAGGCCCAGACATACGGCCCACCAGCTTCCATCCTGGATCTGGACAAGGTCTGCATGACCGGTTGCATGGATACTGGATTTCATGCTTCGATTGGATAGAATCGGATTATGAGGACACGGATCAAATGGTCCGTATGGATCTGTACTCCGAGCAATGGTCTCCATATGACCATACTCGGTTCCACCTTCGGCGATCATCAAATAGTAGAAGTCGTTTATTTTGTACAGGTGGGGGGCTTCGGGGGCTGCTCCTCCGGTTCCGTTCCAGATCAATCGGCTATTGGTTAGTTTGGCTCCTGTCTTGATGTCTATCTCACACTGATAGATGCCCTCGCCTTCATTTCCATTACAGGCTGTTTGGAAATACACACGACCATCTTCGTCAAATAGAAAAGAGGGATCTATACCATCTTGATCAACGAAGATGGGAGCAGACCATGGCCCTTCAGGTTGGATGCTGCGTACATAAAAATTTCCGCCGCCACTGACATTGGTTGTTGTCATATAGAACCAACCATCATGATACCTGAGTGTTGGGGCATAAATGCCGCCAGAGCTGCCTGCATTTGCTAAAGGAAGTTGTTCTGGGGTAGTAAGGACATGGCCGATCTGTCGCCAGTTCACAAGGTCTTTGCTGTGGAAGATGGGCACACCAGGGAAATATTCAAAGGTACTGGTTACCAGATAATAGTCTTCATCTACACGGCAGATACTCGGATCTGGATAAAACCCAGGAATCACCGGATTGGTATATTTTATCATGTTATGCTCCTATTCATTGTGAGAGTTTAGTATGAATCTGGACACATTGAAAATCCCTGCTACAAGGCGAATTATAACGCTTATAAGTATATGGAACCTTGATTTTTCGGTCCTGGAATAGCATGATATAGACATTCAACCCAACAATGTTCGTGGAGGGGAATGCTTTTGAGTAATGCATATTTGAGATGGTTTACTTCAGATCATCAACAATTTCCGTTTTTTATTCAGTACGGTGGACATGTTGAGGACATGGAACTTCATAATCATATGGATTTTACGGAACTTGTGATTGTACTGAATGGTCATGCAACTCATGTGGTGAACACCGAAGAATTTTTTATCAAAAAAGGAAACGCGTTTGTGATCAATGGCGACACCCATCATGCGTACAAAGACCCTCATGATTTTAGGATCTGTAATGTTATGTTCAGTCCCGAGATGCTTGCTTCGGCTGGGCCCGATCTGAGAAAATCTAACGGCTTCCAGGCGCTGTTTGTTTTGGAACCGATTTATCGTAATATTCACTCCTTTCCGAGTAAATTGGCGTTATCCATTTCCAGTCTGGAGTATGTAGAATCGCTGATATCGTTCATGATTGAGGAGTATCAGAGTAAACAGCAAGGGTATCAGACGATGTTGATCTCACGTCTTACGGAGATGGTTGTTTATTTGTCGAGGCAATATGATACACAGGAGAAAGGAATCGAAGGTAATAATCTGATGCATCTGGCAAATGCCATTTCATTTATTGAAGATCATTATCTTGAGCCACTGTCGCTGGAGGATATTGCGGGGAAGTCGAATATCTCAATAAGGCATCTGAATCGGATTTTTCGATCCTATTATCAGATGACCCCGATCTCTTATCTGCAAAAGTTGCGTCTGGAGAAGGCATGTCATTTGTTGAAAAACGGGAACCTGTCCATTACGGAAATTTCGTATGAATGCGGGTTTAACGACAGTAATTATTTTACCCGCCAGTTTAAGAAAGCCTTTGGCAAGTCTCCCAAAACATACAGACAGACTCATTAATACATGACTGAATATAAAACACCAAACAGGGCCTCCTCATATGGAGGTCCTGTATGCTGTCTCGGGTAAATTCAATAGTCCAAAAGCCGTCCATTGTCATGCCACAGACCGTACATTTTATTCTCCTTTGTGCTGGTTATGAACTTATCCAATCTGCTCTGTAATAATGCTGGCTGTTTCTTGACACTTTGGATCGTATCAATCCGAACGTTTTGATACAGGGCAGGGAAGGCCAAGAAGTTCGCATACACCTGTTGGTCCTCTTTCAGCCTTTGTTCGATGACGGCATCGATGATGAAAGCAGTCGGGTCCATCACAGGAAGAACCTTTCTACCTTCGTCATGCATTAAGCCCAACTTTTCAAGACGACGGACACGTTCCTTGTTCAATTCAGTCCAAGAGCTTCGTTTGCTTCGAGGAGATAATCTCTGTGCCAATTGGGTCTCGGATATTTTCTTTTTGACACCATCGATCCAGCCGAAGCATAGCGACTCCTCAACCACATCCAAGTACAGCAGGGTATCAGAAGTTGGTTTCATGCTTACAATGACCCAGCAAGATTGCTGGACTTTTCCGTGCTCCTGCAACCAATTTCTCAATTCTTCCCTCGATGTCACGGGGATACAATGTACATTTTCCATTCGATTGTCAACTATACTTGAGCCGGTTCCTGATACCAAAAGAGTGAATAGTCATTCATGATGGAGGCATGCCCCAATTGACGCAGCATGGTAGAAATATTGCCTCGATGATAGGTTCCGTGGTTAACCACATGGATTACCAATTCCGATAAGCTGGTTTCGCGAACTCCTGCAAATGGATTATCGAGTAGAATGGTTTGCTCCAGATCAGCTTGGCCTCGTAACCACTCACTGTATTGTGCCGACAGGTCGGTAAAACATTGGATGTACTCATTCACAGAACCGTGAATTTCACTATTAAGTGGTATGCATGCTTGCAGTGCCTCGGGCATCCCGGTGCCAGTTAACACCAGATACCACATCTTATCCACTGTATAGATATGGCTGAGTGCGTGAGCAATGGTTGGATATGAACTGTTCACTTCCTGACTCAGGACAGAAGAGGGAAGTTCCTTGATTCTGCCCAGGATGGTTTGGTTGGCCCATGCGTGGTAGTTATACATTTGTTCCGGATAATTCATTGATGATCGTCTCCTTTAATTTGGCGATGGATTGGATGAACTTACTGAGATGATTATAAAAAAAGAAGTATGACAACAGCGTGTCATACTTCTTCATAGAGCTTAAGTGCGTTTCGAAGTTGTTCTTTCAGAATGCCTCGTAATTCAATCGGTTCAAGTACCTCGGCGCCACTACCCAAACTAAGCAGAAACGACCATAACCACTTAGCTTGTAACGGCTGATGAACCGAGATACGCATCGTCATACTTCCATCCTCGTGAAATTGCTTATCTGCCTGTTGAAAATGATCCATGGCTTCCGCGAGCGCTTCCGGGTTCACCCGGAATACCACATCACTTACCTGATCTTGCCATGACGGATCTGACACAACCGTCTCTTGGGGAAGCTCAAGGTGGGGTTGGAAGTGTTCCGATGTCAGTTGCACGTTCATCATCCGGGACAGTCGGAACTCGCGATAATCCTGCCGTGTCTGGCAAAATCCATATACATACCAATTACGATATTTAAAATGGAGTCTTACCGGTTCCAGATGGCGGGGTGTATGTTCATTCTTAGTATTGATGTAGTCAAAACGGACAACCTGATGATCCGTAATACCTTTACGCAGATGAGGGAGGGCATCCGGTTCTGTTCGGCGAGTCTCCAGATCCACCGATAGACTTGAGGTTTGATGCTCCTGTCCAATCGTTTGCAGACGTTCAATCGTGCCTTGTGCACGTGCATCTTCGAATACTGTGGATAGACTGCTCAGGACCGTGATCAGGGAATTCACATCATAAGAACCGAGCAAGCTTTTATCCATCTTGTATCCGTCCATCATGCCGTAGCCGCCTTTGAGTCCCTGATGGGAGACGACCGGGAAGCCGGCGGCACAGATCACATCAATATCCCGATAGATCGTTCTTGGGGACACCTGAAACTCTTCTGCCAAGGTGGAAGCAGACAATACTTCGTGGTTCAGCAGTTTATATATGATTGAGATTAAGCGCTCCAATTTCAAAAGGTATCCCCGCCCGTTATTCCATTTTGTCATTACAGGCCATTATTATATCACGACACAGTGAACAAGATGGATGACTACAGAGGGTCATTATAATCTACTATGTTTTGTCCCAGCCTGAATGAACAAGGGATTGGTTGGGATGAAGCAACAAAAAAGAGTGCTGGATCGCACTCTTTACAAGGTACATTATTGTTGTGAAGAAGAACAGGTATCTTAGGTATCTTGGCAGTTCTGTTGAGCTTTTATTATGGGCATTTAGTCAGAGTAGGCTCTATTCCTCTTGCACGTTATAGAGAACCCGAGCGAGCAGATTCTGTCCATAGTTACCAAAGTTTTTGCCAAAGATCGTTAAACCGCGTTTGTTGAGAGGTCCATCGGTAACCGCAATACGGAAGTGAATATCGCTTTTGTAATCCAGCCCAATCTGGTCCAGCGTTACATCCGAGATACGACACCCATCAATATAGCTGCCTTCCTGCGTGATTCGGATCAGCTTCAGCATGCCGTACTGGTTCAAGTGGGGAGGCCACCATTCCGGGTTGAAGGTACCGCGTGTATTGCCAAAATCCCCTGGACTTGTCCAGCAGCCAATCTCAATCCCATTGACATAGAAGTAAATATCCGAAGGGTAATTGTCACAAAAACCAGGGGCCTCTGATCCCAGTTCCATCGACAATTGAATTTCGCTAAAGGACTGATTGGGTTTGAGATAGTTTGGAATTCGATATTCCAGATAACCTTCAGCCAGCCAGATCATCTCCGCATCAATTCGCAGTGGATCAGCAAAGTAACGCGGATCATCGAACTCTCCAACAATGCTGTCCCGGGTAGCGAGACCACATGTAGGTGCAGCCTGATAATCGCTGTAATGACCGACCTGTATTTCCACTTCATAACGATTGTTAATCTCCTGTGAACGCAGATCAACCATCAATTTTTCCTCATTGAGATAACATATCTTCTGAATTCCATGTTTGCCAACAGCGGTGTTGATCTCGATCAATCCGCTCTCTTCAAGTTTCTTGATATGCATCGTAATGGCGCCATTGCTCAATCCCAGCTTGGTTGCGAGATCATTGAGATTAAGGCTTTGGTTCTTGGCCAGAAGCTCGATGATCTGAATCCGGATTTCCGAACTGAGCGCTTTGAAGATATTCACACCCGACATCAGATCTTTAATATAAATCATAGGTGGATTTCCTTTCCCCGTTCTGAACAAAGTCTTCGACACAGACATTTGCACATTTATATGTTTTATTTCAGATAATTATAAATCATTCCCTCATGGAAGGGAAGGGTGGAGAAATAGAAGCCAAAACCCTTGTGTATAGCGCAAATACGAAAATATAATCTATATTTTGTTCACTATTCCGGTTAAAATAAGTGTTAATCAGTTCACATATATTTGAAATATACCATTGAAATGTCATGTAACCGCTTTTATAATCCTATTATACCTAAATTGATTCATTACTTCATGAACCTAATTAACCATTTGATCAGGAAAGGTGGAGTTTGGTTTGGAAAAGTTAAGCAATGTGAAGAGGTTTAAGTGGAAACGGTTGACGTTACCGGCATTACTTGTGGTGGTATTACTGCTGGCAGGTCAGTCAAAAGCTTTGGCGGCGTTCTGGAATCTGACCGGAGATACCGCTGTTCATGATCCGTCGATTATCAAAGAGGGCAGTTCGTGGTACACCTTTTCAACGGGTCCGGGCATTCAAGTATTGAAATCCGATAATGGATCGTCCTGGTATCGTGTTCCACAAATCTTCTTAAGTAAGCCATCCTGGTGGGCTTCTGCCGTTCCGGGACAAAGCGGATTGGATGTATGGGCACCGGATGTAGAGCAGTATAACGGAAAAGTATGGCTCTATTATTCGATCTCCACCTTTGGCTCCAATCGGTCTGCGATTGGTCTTGCTTCTGCGAACAGCATTGGAGCAGGGCAATGGAAGGACGAAGGATTGGTGCTTCAAACCACGACCGCCAATAATTATAATGCTATTGATCCGAATCTGGTCATTGATGCTTCAGGTAATCCATGGCTGGCCTTTGGTTCTTTCTGGAGCGGTCTGAAGATTGTCAAGCTGGACAAAAATACGATGAAACCAACGGGAAGTATAACTTCCATTGCTGCGCGCCCGAATAACGGAGGTGCTATTGAGGGACCAAGTATTGTATATCGTGGTGGTTATTATTACCTGTTTGCTTCCATTGATTCTTGCTGCCAAGGGGTGAACAGTACCTACAAAATGGTCTATGGACGTTCGACCAGTATTACAGGCCCTTATGTGGATAAAAACGGAGTGAATATGCTGAATGGCGGCGGAACGGTACTCGATACCGGCAATGTGAAATGGAAAGGGCCAGGTGGTCAGGACGTGTATAACGGGAATGTCATTGCACGACACGCCTATGATGCAGAGGATAATGGCAATCCGAAATTGTTGATTAATGACTTGTTGTGGGACGCTAATGGATGGCCGAAGTATTGATTTGTTTTAGATAAATATAAAATGTTTTATAAAAGTGTTGACTAAAGTGATCTGGATTTGATAAATTAACAACAGAAATCTTATTTCATCCAATTGAATACGGTTACAAATCCAGATCAGGAGGGGTTCAGATGGTAAAGAAAAAGAATTGGGTCACATTTATGCTTCTTATGCTGGTAAGTGCACTGGTACTTGCGGGCTGCGGAGGAGGGAGCAACGGTGCAAGTGGGGACAAGGAGTTAACGTTTATGTTCCGCGGGGGCACAGATGAGCAGAAAGCATACCAGGCGGTAGTCAAGAAATTCGAAGAAGATCATCCGGGTGTGAAAGTCAAAATTATTGTAACGGCTGCAGATCAATATGCGACCAAGCTGAGAGCGGCAATTACAGGCAACAGCTTGCCTGACGTATTTTATTTTAACCCAGGCGATATTAAGGCCTATGTGAACAGCAATGTTCTCATGAATCTTACACCTTACATTGAAAATAATGCGGATGTTGATTTGAATAACATCTGGAAATATGGAGTGGATCTATACCGTTATGATGGCAAGATGGCAGGACAGGGTGATCTTTACGGCATGCCGAAGGACCTCGGGCCATTTGCACTAGGCTACAACAAGACTTTGTTTGAAAAAGAAGGCATTCCACTCCCTGACAAGGATAAACCATATACATGGGAAGAGTTCATTAAGGTGAATCAGCAAGCGACTAAGGATACCAACGGGGACGGTAAACCGGATGTATTCGGTACAGGTTTTAACGTACAGTGGGCACTGCAATCCTTTGTATGGAGCAATGGCGGGGACTGGCTGGATGACAGCAAAACGAAGGTAACCATTGATGATCCGAAATTCGCAGAAGCTCTGCAGTTCTTCGCGGATATGCAGAACGTATACAACATTACACCTTCCATTGAGGAAGCGCAAACATTGGATACGTACCAACGCTGGATGAAAGGCGAAATGGCCTTCTTCCCTGTAGGTCCTTGGGATATGAGTACATTCGAGAAATTGCCTTTTGAGTATGATTTGTTACCTTTCCCTGCGGGATCGACTGGCAAGTCGGCTACGTGGATTGGTTCCCTGGGAATCGGGGTATCTGCTAAATCGAAACATCCGGAAGAAGCGGCAGCATTGGTGAACTACCTAACTGCTTCGAAAGAAAGTATGCAGCAACTGGTAGATGCCAAGGTACAGATTCCGAATCTGCTTGATATGGCAGACGAGTGGGCCAAAGATACATCCACGAAACCATCCAACAAGCAGGAATTCATTGATATCGTAGAGGATTACGGACGTTCTTTGCCAGGTAACTACACGTACAATGCGGAATGGTATGACCTCTTCTTCACAGACATCCAGCCGGTTTTGGATGGCAAGATTACAGCCGCAGATTATGTGAAGCAACAACAGCCCAAAATGCAGAAGCTGCTCGACAAAGCGGTTGAACAGGAACAGAAATCTCAGAAATAGTAGATAGGAAAGGGTGATGCCGGCAGCCTGCAATCATGCTGCTGGCATCATTCGTATTGGGTATTATTGGATTCCATACGGGCATGTGGCATTCGTTGATCGGCAAGGTTCAATCGAAGAATGCCACATGCTGATACTAGAAACAGGGGTGAACGCCGTGATTACGAAATCGAGTTTGTATCGCAAAGAGATGCTGTACGGATATCTGTTTATCTTACCTCCGATTCTTGGGTTGCTGATCTTTGTCATGTTCCCATTCCTCTACTCCCTCTATGGTTCCTTTACCGACTGGGATGGACTGGGACAGATGAACTTTATCGGATTGGCCAACTTCAAGGACTTGCTAACGGATGACTTATTTTACAAAGCGATGTTTAATACATTCTTCCTGATGCTCGGGATCCCGATTGGCCTTTTGCTGGCCTTGTTGCTGGCTATGGGTTTGAATCGTAAAATTCCCGGGACTACGACCTTCCGTGTCATTTATTATATTCCGGTCATCTCCTCCCTGGCTGCGGTGTCCATCATGTGGAACTGGGCGTATAACGGGGATTACGGTCTGGTGAACCAGTTCCTCGGCCTGTTTGGCATTGAGGGTCCCAACTGGCTCGCGAACAAAGACACAGTCAAACCAGCACTGATTATTATGACGGTATGGAAAGGTTTGGGGTACACCATGTTATTGTACCTGGCAGCGCTGCAAAGTGTATCACGTACATATTATGAGGCGGCTGAACTGGATGGAGCCAATGGGTTCCAGATTTTCCGCAATATCACCTGGCCGATGGTGAAGCCTGTTACCTTTTTCCTCGTCGTTACGAATATCATTGGCGGTTCCCAGATCTTTACCGAGATGAACATTATGACGCCTACAGGTGGTCCTGAATATTCATCCGCTTCGATTGTCTTCTACATTTGGCAGAAAGCCTTCAGTAACCTTCAGATGGGTTATGCGTCAGCCATGGCTATGATTCTTGGTATTTTCATTTTTGTCATTACCTTGGTGCAATTCAAAATGAACGAAAAATCAGCCTATGATGGGGATTAATTGTCAAGGGAAGGAGTGAATCGGAGATGTCTTACAGTCAAAAAAGGAATTTAACGAACACGATCATTTTTATCGTACTCGCGATCGGTGCTATTGCGATGGTTGCACCACTGATCTGGATGCTATCCACTTCATTGAAGGAGAAGCAGGATGTATTCGCGCTTCCACCAGTGTGGATACCTGAAGTATTTCAATTTGGAAAGTATAAGGAAATCTGGGAAGCAGGCCCGTTGCTAAGCGGGATCAAAAACAGCCTCATTATCGCGGTAAGTGTAACGATCGTCGGTACGTTTACATCCAGTATCGCTGCGTTTGCTTTTGCCAAATTGAGATTTCCACATAAAAACAAACTGTTTCTTGCTTTGCTTGCTTCCATGATGATTCCATATCCAACAGTCATGATTCCACAATTCATGATGTTCTCTAAGCTTGGCTGGACTGATACATTATTGCCGCTTATTGTACCGGGGTTGTTCGGTAATGTGATTATGATCTTCTTCCTCCGGCAATATCTGCTTAGTGTGCCAGATGCCATTATTGAAGCTGCCAAAATTGATGGAAGTTCCTATTTCCGGCTCTATTCCAGTATCACATTCCCATTGATTAAACCTGCCGTTGCTGCACAGTTAATTCTCTGGTTCATGGGGATCTGGAACGATTATCTCGCACCGATTATCTATCTGAATTCACCGGAGAAGCAGACGCTGCAGCTGGTTATAGCGAACTTCAATGCCACGTATGCAATCCAGACGGATTATCCACTTATTATGGCAGCGTCGATTGTGGCTCTGTTACCGGTTTTAATCATCTTCTTGATCTTCCAGAAACAGATTATTGAATCGGTTGCCATTTCGGGAGTGAAGGGATGAATCAGCGGAAGAGATTCCGAGGGTGGACATTTTCGAAGAGAGGGGTTGTTGCTTCCATGTTGCTGTTGTTGATTACTGGGGCTACGGGTTGTGATGGAGAAGGGGCAGAAGAAACGGTGTCCCGGCCGGTCTTTCCTGAAGCTCCCCAAGATACTCAGCTGTATGACACTTCCATACTGGATGATGAATCCCGTTGGACGGTCAACAATGCGCATGATCCGGCCATTATCAAAACCGATCAGGGATACTACGTCTATTCCACAGACGTTCGTGTAGCAGGAGAAGCGAAACCCGGCGTTATGGTACGCAAATCGGATGATCTGATCCACTGGAAGTGGGTAGGTCAAGCTCTGCCCGGGATTCCGCAAGAAGCGCTGGACTGGACAGGTGCGGTCAATCTGTGGGCACCGGATGTAATTCAGGCTGGTGATACCTATCGGATGTATTATTCGGCTTCTTCTTTTGGCAGCACCCAGTCGGCTATTGGTCTTCAGACATCCTCATCTCCTGAAGGTCCTTGGACAGATGAAGGACTGGTTGTGAAAACCTCTGCGAATGAACAGGACAAATTAAATGCCATTGATGCCAATCCTATTGTGGATGCTGAGGGCAATTCGTGGATGGTATATGGTTCATTCTTTGACGGCATCTACATTGCGCCACTTGATCCCGACACCGGGAAATTCAAGGACGAGGGTTATGGTACTCGCATTGCTGCTCGGGATCGTGCTACCGAAGAAGGTGCAGTCGAAGGTCCATACATTGTGTATAACCAGGAGTTCAAAAAGTATTATCTGTTCGTCTCCTATGATTCTTTATTCGAGGACTATAACGTGCGGGTTGCGCGTGCTGATTCAATCACAGGACCGTACACGGACATAAACGGCAATAACATGCTGGATACAGAGTATCTGCCGCAATATGAGATCGGCACCAAAATTCTCGGCGGTTATCGCTTCACAGAAGGCGAGGGCTGGGTTGCGCCCGGACATAACTCCGTTCTGAAGGACAGAGACGATTATTACATCGTGCATCATGCACGGGGTGAGACGGATAAAAACTGGCCCTATCTGCATGTACGCAAAATGTTATGGACCAAGGACGGCTGGCCTGTCGTTTCACCGGAGCGTTACGCCGGTGAGACTGTACAGGACATTCCGAAGTCCATGATTGCCGGGGAGTGGGAAGGCATGGCACTTGATCCGTCCGTGGACGGGCAGATTCAAGCCGTGCCTTATACCCTAACAAGCAACGGTAAGATTAAAAGCGAAAAGGGTTCAGGAACCTGGACATTTGATGGTAAACAAACACTGACGTTGAAGTGGAAAGAAAGCCCATGGGGCGGAGCTTCCACGGAAGAGTTGCGACTGCTCCCGTCCTGGGACTGGGAGCGAAGCCAGCCCGCGCTGGTGGTGACTGGCATCAATGACCACGGCATCGCGGTCTGGGGCAAGCAGATCAGCGCAGCGGAAGAGTAAGGGGCGAGCTGCCGCTCCAAGGGTGCAAAAGCAGTGAGGGGGAGGAAGGAGCCGCAGGAGCGAGTTTGGCATCCGATTTCAACCGCCAGGAGCGGTGGGAAAAAGAAATCGGAGGACAAGAGAGTGCCAAGGCCCTACCACCCCCGAACGTCCGCTGTGTACCCAAAGCTGTCCTGTTAAGGTTCGCTAACGCCAAGGTATTGCTGCCTTTAGACATTCAAAATGCATCTATGCTGGCCAATGTCTGAAGCCAATCATGCACTAAATATGGGGAGAGTTGACCCTGCGAAGCGGTCAACCCCATAAGACCGAGCCAACAAAAAAAGGCTCGAAGTGAGGTTGTAACCCAGCGAGCGCGAAAAGAGCGAGCTGCGCACTAAGGGTGCACAAGCAGTGAGGGGGAGGAAGGAGGCGCAGGAGCGAGTTTGGCATCCGATTTCAACCGCCAGGAGCGGTGGAAAAAGAAATCGGAGGACAAGAGAGCACCAAGGCCCTACCACCCCCGAACGTCGGCGGTGCACTCAAGGCTGGCCTATAGCTCTGCGGCCAGCCCTGCATTACACGGGGAGAGTTGACCCTGCGAAGCGGTCAACCCCATAAGACCGAGCCAACAAAAAGGCTCGAAGTGAGGTTGTAACCCAGCGAGCGCGAAAAGAGCGAGCTGCCGCACTAAGGGTGCACAAGCAGTGAGGGGGAGGAAGGAGCCGCAGGAGCGAGTTTGGCATCCGATTTCAACCGCCAGGAGCGGTGGAAAGAGAAATCGGAGAACAAGAGAGCACCAAGGCCCTACCACCCTCGAACGTCCGCTGTGCACCCAAAGCTGGCCTATAGCTCTGCGGCCAGCCCTGCATTACATGGTGACCCTGCGAAGCGGTCAACCCCATAAGACCGAGCCAACAAAAAAAGGCTCGAAGTGAGGTTGTAACCCAGCGAGCGCGAAAAGAGCGAGCTGCGCACTAAGGGTGCACAAGCAGTGAGGGGGAGGAAGGAGCCGCAGGAGCGAGTTTGGCATCCGATTTCAACCGCCAGGAGCGGTGGAAAAAGAAATCGGAGGACAAGAGAGCACCAAGGCCCTACCACCCCCGAACGTCGGCGGTGCACCACCAAAAAGGTTTTCGCTTTTTCGCAATTGGGTTACATTCCTAACTCCGAGCCATCACACACATTTGAAAGGGGAGCATTCCCATGACTGATTCCATTACCTTTACTAATCCTATCCTGGAGCAGCGCGCTGATCCGTGGGTGTACCGTCATACAGACGGTTACTATTACTTCTCCGCATCCGTACCAGCATTTGACCGGATTGAGATCCGGCGAGCAGAGACGTTGGAAGAGTTGAGAATTGCTGAGCCGGTAACGGCTTGGACGAAGCGTGACACAGGGCCAATGAGTGCCAACATCTGGGCACCGGAGATTCATTTTATCGATGGCAAATGGTACATACACTACGCTGCGGCTCACACCAGTGAGACCAACGAAGGTCTGTTCGATCATCGGATGTATGTTTTGGAGAACGATTCTGCGAATCCACTCGAAGGAGAGTGGGTAGAGAAAGGGCAGATTTACACCCGGTGGGAATCATTCGCGCTGGATGCAACGACCTTTGAACATAAGGGAATCCGCTATCTGGTCTGGGCGCAGAAAGATCCCGATATTGTGGGTAACTCGAACCTGTACATTGCCGAAATGGAAAACCCATGGACGATACGCGGCGAACAGGTTATGATCTCTACGCCAGAGTACGATTGGGAGATCATCGGCTTTAAGGTCAATGAAGGAGCAGCGGTGATGCATCGGAATGGGCGGGTGTTTATCGGCTACTCGGCCAGCGCGACCGATTACAATTATTGCATGGGTCTGCTCACCGCAGATGAAAATGCTGATTTGCTTGATCCGGCAAGCTGGGTAAAATCACCCAAGCCGGTGTTCCAGACCTGTGAAGCGAACGGCCAATACGGTCCGGGCCATAACAGCTTTACGGTGTCACCGGATGGCAAGACCGATATTCTGATTTATCATGCGCGTAATTACAAAGACATCGAGGGTGATCCCTTGTATGATCCAAACCGTCACGCCCGTGCTCAAGTGATTCATTGGCGTGAAGATGGCACACCTGATTTCGGTGTTCCGGTTCCAGATGGAAAAGCAGTAGCAGAAGCAAAATAAGAGGTAGTGAAACCTTAAATACGAGAGCCTTTAGTTAGCGAGTGATGCTGATTAAGGGCTCTTCCGTATGTGAACGATAAGATAGAGCGGCCTGAACATATGTGTCCTGGATATAAAACAAAGCAACCACAACGATGATTTCTGCGTATGAGAAAGATACAGATTACGATACACAACCTATTAGGAGGATCACATATGGATTCACGCGAGACATTGGACAAGGAACTTGAACAGATTTTGAAATGGGAGAAACAGCAGAAAGACTTGTTTATTTGGGATAAAATCGGGCGTTTGCCCTTTGCGATGTTGGATAAAGTGATGCCTAAAGCGCTAAAACAGAAGATCGGAGATTCCCTGAACGACGTCGGTCAGTATGTGCAGAATGGGGGCAAATTTCTCGTACAGAAGAAAAAAATAGCCAAATTGCTGCAAGAGGAAGCTGAAAAGTCCGGTTATTCCATGATGGATACGACCGATCTTCTGGAGCAGGAAGCAGAAGCTGAGAGCACAGCCAAGATTCATAGTGTAGAGAATCTGCCACTTCAGGTGCTGGACCAGGTGGCTGATAATATTACCGAGAGTCGAACGAAGTTTGCCGCGGCTCAGGGAGCAGCTACAGGTTTTGGTGGCATTGTAACCATTGCAGCAGATATTCCGATGGTGATGGGGCTTTCTCTGAAGGTACTTCAGGAGATGGCACTATGTTACGGGTATGATCCAGATGAACCGTTGGAGCGCATCTTTATTGTCAAATGCCTGCAATTCTCTTCCGCTGATATTGTAGGCAAGAAAGCGATTATTGAAGAACTCGCAGCTTACGATGATCCGGACAAGCCCATTGAAGTGGTATCGCAGATGCAGGGCTGGCGGGAAGTTTTTAACTCCTACAGTGAATCCTTTGGCTGGAAGAAGCTGTTCCAACTCGTTCCGATTGCCGGCATGGTATTCGGTTCGGTGAGCAACAAAAATACGATCCGTGATGTAGCCGAAGCAGGTAAAATGCTGTACAAAAAACGGCTGATCCTTCAGCGGTTGAAATAACGTACAGCAGAATACTTAAATGAAAGAGATGAATTTTACATGTTAAACAAACAGGGTTTCTATGATCTTTTGGATCGCAATAATATCGTTTACGAGAGCATTGAACATCCCGCAGTATACACGATGGAGGAAATATTCTCTTATCAAATTCCACATACAGAACATATCGTTAAAAATCTATTTCTACGTGATGACAAGAAGCGCAACTATTATCTGGTGACGATTGCTGGAACGAAGTCCGTTGATTTGAGAAGTTTAAGCGAAAAGATACCTAGCCGCAAACTCAGTTTTGCCAGCGAAAAGGATTTGTTGGAATTCCTCGGATTGGAAAAAGGGCATGTCAATCCGATGGGGGTTCTCAATAATATTCAGAAAAACGTAACCGTAGTCTTTGACAAGGATCTAGTCGGTCAAAGAATTGGAATTCATCCCATGGAAAATACGGCGACGGTATTCCTAGAATTTGAAGATGTTCAGGCACTGATCACAGCTCATGGCAGCAGCGTTGTCATGTGTGATGTTGAATAGAACGTTTGTAGCTAAATACGAGAAAACAAATATAACAAAAAGGTTCCTGCCGGTCTGTAAATACAGAGTTGGCGGGAACCTTTTTGTTATGGTTCAACTTTTATTCAGGCTGCAAATGTAGGTTACTCTTCACTACCATTTTCTTTCGCCCAGATATTCAGTAATTTATCGGATGGAAGCAGGAATGTGAAGATCCCGAGCAGTGGCAGGAAGCTGCACATCTGCATTACCGGTGATACGCCGAAGACATCAATCCAGTTACCCAGAACGAGTGCACCCAGGCCTCCCATACCAAATGCCAGACCAGTGATCAGGCCGGAGACCGTTCCGATTTTTCCTGGAATCAGCATTTGTGCATAGACAACGGTAACCGAGAAGCTGGATAACATGATAAAACCAATAACGGTTAGCAGTACACCTGTCCAGAACAGATTCGCATAGGGCAACAACAGCGCCAGTGGAGCAGCTCCGGCCATGGACAGGAAGATCAGGTTGCGTTTGCCGAATCGATCCGCCAGTGGGCCTCCGAAGAACGTACCCAGTGCTCCGGCAGCCAGGAACAAGAAGATATAGATCTGCGCGTCCTCTGTGGACAATCCAAAGGTATCTTTTAGATTAAACGCATAGAAGCTGCCGATGGAAGCGATATACCAGGAACGAACAAAGACGAGCAAGATTAATATCGTAATGGCGGCAGTAATCTTTTTGCGCAAAGCAGGATTGGGTGCACGACGAGCAGCAGCCTGTCTACGCAGGTATCCACCCGATTGCAGCATGCGTCCATACCAACGGGCTATGTAGATCTGGACTGCAATCCCCATGGCAGCAATGCCTGTAAATCCAATGGCACCGAACAGTCCAAACGGGATAAAGATCCAACGTGTAAGCAATGGGGCAAGGGATTGCCCAGCGTTACCACCGACCTGGAAGATGGACTGTGCCAGTCCACGGCGTTGACCAGCAGCCATGTGCGATACACGCGAACCTTCCGGATGGAAAGCAGCGGAACCCAGACCGACAAAAATAACGGAGATCAGGACAGCCATATAACTGTCAGCAAAGGCCAGCAGCAACATGCCGGTAAACGTAAAACCCATACCGATGGGCAGAATGGACGGCGTCGGTTTTTTATCAGCAAACCAGCCTACGACAGGCTGCATAATGGAAGCGGTAAAGTTGATAGCAAATGAGATCCATCCGATTTGAGTATACGTGAGATGCATGGAATCTTTCAGAATCGGAAAAATGGCGGGAATAACCGACTGGATCGAATCATTGAAGAGATGAACCAGACTAATGGCAATGAGTATCCGGTAAACGGTGCTTTGGGCATCCGATCCGGGTGGGGCTTTCGAACGCGCTGTGGCGTCCTTGGTTAATGAGGTTTGTGTAGACATGTACAATTCTCCTTTGGTCGCGGTCACGAGGGATCAGCGCCTGATGTTGTAATCTATGCGTGTAAGCATATTGTTACATAATAGGATAGATTGATTGGACCGACAAGGGGAACAAGGGAAAACGTTGACGATATCAATAGATGTTTTTATAGCCATTACATTTACAAAAGAAACGTATTACTTTAGCGTATAATGTAAGATGATCCATATTTATGTGTAAGAAGGATAGAGGAGGGAGATATGAAATCCTTATCACCTTATGAATCCGCCAAACGTGAGTTGGTGATGACTATTTTGTATATGGCTGTAATAACGTTTCAGGCTGTCTATGTTGCACTGAAATCTCTATCTGCTGCCATCGTCATATTTATCATTTTTCAATCGATTGGTGTGCTGATGTTGAGACATTCGTTAAAAAAGTCAAAGAACTAAAGGAAGATCAGTCTACTTGAATGCACTGCGATCCGATTGTATCGAGAGACTGAGGTTCTAAAGGTTTATACTAAAAAGCCGAACTCTGCTGTATAAGTTGAACTAAAGATTATTTACACTGGCACTACGATGACAGAACAACCTTCCAATCGCTGTTATCCCCAGATTTTTTCCATTCCCTTTCTTAAAGGGGGAAATCCGGGGATAAAGGCGAACGCTTCGCTTTTTCAGGTTTTTTCTGTCCTCTCCGTTATCGTGTAAATGATTAATTCAGCTTATATAGCTTAAGAAGTTCGGCTTTTGGTATTCTATGATTCTATTTTATACAGAATGGATGAACCTCACAATTTAACGATTATCAATCGTCTCGGGATACATATCATGATTCATCATGCGGTGGTCGGCCATCTGCTCGTACTTTGTTCCCGGTTTACCGTAGTTCGTATACGGGTCAATGGAGATACCACCGCGTGGTGTGAATTTGCCCCACACTTCGATGTAGCGCGGGTCCATCAGCTTGATCAGATCGTTCATGATGATATTCACACAATCTTCGTGGAAGTCACCATGGTTGCGGAAGCTGAACAAGTACAGCTTGAGTGACTTACTCTCGACCATTTTCACATCCGGAATGTAGCTGATATAGATCGTTGCAAAGTCCGGCTGACCCGTGATTGGGCACAAACTAGTGAACTCCGGGCAGTTGAATTTTACAAAATAATCACGGTACGGATGTTTGTTATCAAAGTTCTCCAGGATTCCCGGATCATATTCAAACGTATATTTTACGTTCTGGTTGCCCAGCAACGTCACATCTTGCATTTCATCAGGTTGTCTCATCGGTTCGTAAACGCTCCTTGTTTCCGTCAAAGCCCGAAGCCTCGCGGTATATATAAATAGGCATTTTTGCCTGTTTAATTCTCTTATTGTCTCCACCCATAGAGCCCATTAGACGCCGCGTTTGTTGCCCCATACCAATGTATGAAGCTGTGGAAGCACACGAACGTTGTTAAGCTCATCGGAGGCACTGACTTGTTCGATCAGCCACTCATAACGAGCAAGCAACGAGGACGCCAGATCTGGCGTATCGGCGGAAGTCACATCGGGGTTCCCGGTTTGTAAAAATAAATCCGTGCCCGGATACCGTGCATGTACACGGCGGGCGTAATCTAAGTCTGTCTCATCGAAGATCACGATCTTCAGACTATGACTTCGTTCCGCCGGGCCAGCGGCGAGCCGTTCGATCAGATCATCCAGCACGGCCCAATCGGTGTCCATGCCGGAGCTGGGTGGCTTGGGCGAGACGGTGACTTCGTCAATGTCCACCAGCCAAGGCTGCCAGCGAGAGCCCTGCGTCTCCACCGCGGTGCGGATGCCGTTCTCCCGCAGCAGGTCAACCAACCCGCCCAGCGAAGCGAGCAGGGCGGGATTACCGCCGGAGATGGTGACATGGGAGAAACGCGTGCCGCCAACGCGGCGCAATTCTTCCCATACATCCTCCGGAGTAATCATCCGAATCTGGTCCTTGCCACTGCCGTCCCAGGTAAAGGCCGAGTCGCACCAGGAGCAGCGATAATCGCAGCCCGCGGTGCGAACAAACATCGTTTTTTGTCCGATGACCATGCCTTCGCCTTGAACCGTCGGACCAAAAATCTCCATCACGGGAATACGAGCCTCTTTGCGAAATCCCGTCTCATTCACCTGGTGTGTCGCACTACTCATGGATCATCCACTCCCGTCTCGCTTCCGCGTAACTGGTGGGTGTCTCGAAAAGTCGGACAAACTCCGTCCGTCCACCATCGGTCAGCCCGGCATAAGGCTCCGTCTTGAGCGCATGTTCCATCTGTTCGAACAGCCAAACGACCATATTTTCAGCCGTTGTGTTCATTAAAGGAAGTGTCTCGTTGAGGTACTGATGATCCAGGTATCCCTCAATTTGAGTTTTCCATATATCTTTGATATGTCCAAAATCAACCGTCAGCCCGGTTTCACCCGGATAACCGCTGATACCAAAAATAACTTTATACGTATGACCGTGCAGGTTCTTGCACTTGCCTTCGTAACAATGCAGGTGATGTGCTGCGTCAAAGGTGAATTCTTTGCTTACAAGCACACGTTTGCGGTGATAGCGCAGCTGGGTGGGCAGAATATCTTCTCCGATGCGTTGCAGATGCTCTACAATACGGAACGTTCCAGGCTCTCTCATCGCACATCTACTCCCGCAGATTCAGCAGCTGTACGCTGCTGCACATAACGATCTAGTCCGGCTTTGCGCAGTTTGCAGGCAGGGCATTCTCCGCAGCCATCGCCAATCACCCCGTTATAACAGGTCAGGGTACGCTCACGGACATAGTCAAAAGCACCGAGATCATCCGCCATCTTCCACGTTTGGGCTTTGTCCAGCCACATGAGCGGCGTATGAATGACGAATGGATAGTCCATCGACAGGTTAAGTGTCACATTCATCGATTTCACAAATGAATCCCGGCAATCCGGGTATCCGCTGAAATCCGTCTCGCATACACCTGTAACCAGGTGACGTGCTCCTTTTTGCTTCGCCATAATGGCTGCAAAACTGAGGAACAGCAGATTCCGTCCATCCACAAATGTGCTCGGCAGTTCGCCTTCTTCATGCGTAATCTCCACATCCGTGCGAGTAAGCGCATTGGGTGCAAGTTGGTTTAATAAGCTCATATCCAGTACCGTTTGCTGTACGCCCAGATCGCGAGCGATCTCTGATGCACACTCAATCTCCAGCTTGTGGCGCTGACCATAATCGAACGTAACGACCTCGACTTCGGCAAACTGTTGTTTGGCCCAGAACAGACAAGTTGTACTGTCCTGACCGCCGCTAAATACAACGACTGCTTTTTCTTCGTTCAACATAAAAAAACCTCTCCATCTTCTTGAGATCAAACTATGCACATAGGCACAGAGTGTCGGAAGAACAGAGAAGTTCATGAACTGGCATCCATCAAAAAACACACCTTCTCCATAACCGCTTCAAAAAAGCAGGCAAGAGTAAGTGTCCTTAGTTTTTTACGTACATAATTGCATGGTGACTGCAACGTGTACGCAAGACTTATACTGACCATCGCATGGTCAAGTCTTATAGAGGGAGTTCGCGAACCTCTCCCATGCCACGGGCATGGATTTTCTTCTTCAATTGTCTGAACCATTATAACATGAAACCGCGTGGTGACCACCCCACTGGAGCATAGTGGCAGCTAATCGGCCGGATTCATCCTACAACAGCTTACTTGATCAGTACATTACCGAAAGGAATCACTTCTTTCAGAATTCGTTTGAATAGTCCCTCATCGTTGAGATCCTGTTCCAAGCGATGGTTCTCACGTCCGGCCTGAAAGAGTACAGATCCATGTCCTGTCATCTTCCAATGATAATTCATATGCTGACTGGCAAGGTTGTTACCATATACGGTGAGTTCCAGATGTGCATTTTCGGGATAGGCAATAATGCTGCCAGCATCCACATAGAGCGGGGCTGTCGGATGCAGTTCCTGCTGGCAGACTTGACCTTGGGTGAGCAATCCGATTTTGCCTTTGCCGGAAAATTTCATTTTCACTGCATCACGGGTGATCAGCATGTTTTTGATTTTCTGAATTTTGGTATGCATGGTTACACCATCAGAGTAGAAGAACAGGTGGCGGAAGTCATAGAGCAGATCACTATCCTCCGTGAGCTCCACCTCCTTCATGGTGAATCCGGGAGGCAGGGCAGCCACAAATTGGCAAGGTCCGGTGATTTCGGATTTAATCAACTTCTTTTTGCGATATATGCCCGTGATATTCATGAATTTATCATTGCGACTACCACTCGGACCGCGGAAGGCCACAATCTGCTGCGGATGTAAAATATGAAGGCGGTCATCTTTAATCAGTGAAAATGTGACGACTTGTCCTGCTCCGCCTGCTTCAGCATTGTTCAGGTGTATGTTCATGCAGTTGCTCCTGTTCTTTTATACTCGGCCCGAACGGCGACGCATTCCCCAGCGCATCACACGAATCAGAATAAAGTAACCCAATATGAGTGATACGACAGTGATAATCATCGTCTGAATTCGTTTGCTG
Source organism: Paenibacillus sp. USHLN196 (assembly GCF_037144955.1). Classification (NCBI taxonomy): domain Bacteria; kingdom Bacillati; phylum Bacillota; class Bacilli; order Caryophanales; family Paenibacillaceae; genus Paenibacillus; species Paenibacillus sp. USHLN196. The sequence goes on from NZ_JBBCYH010000002.1 coordinate 419,769, forward strand.
GCAGCCGCTTTGGCATTCTGGTCATCCTGCAGTTTGCTTACCATTTCAGTAAGTTTCTGGTTCTGGGCCAGCAGCTGTTCATTCTGGGTCTTGAATGCTTCGACATTAGCCTGGGCTTGTCCCAATTGGGCAGAGGTTTGATTTAGTTGCTCCATCGTTTGCTTATAACTTTCCTGCAGAGCGTTCACTTCTCCGGGCAGTTCAGAGACTCGCTCCCATCCGCTATATATATCAGTAAAAATATTGGCACTGGCTGCACTTACTGAGGATGCTATTGAAACGGTAAATAGAATACATGTGGTGAATAACACCCGAATGAAATAACCCTGAATGGATTTTGGCATCGTTAACACCTCTTTCTTCGGTTAAATATGTCGATTGCCGAATTCGTCGTCTAATGTTGAAATACGGCTCTTACATTATACGTCAAAACCGGGACGATGGGTTCAAGATGATATCGTTTTATTACCCGAAATATTTAAAATTATTTATAGTAAGAGCTGTTTAGCTTATAAATCTGTGGGGTAATAGTAGGATAGGCAGCACACCGGACCGTTTTAACACATCTTATACTTCAGTTCCGGGTGCATGCTATTCACAAATACGCAATTTAATGAACGATACCAATATATCCGATTGAATATAAGATCGTGAACATGAAGGAGTAGAAACATATGTATACAGCAGATCAGAACACATCAACCAAAACAATTATGATCACTGTTAACGGAGAGCCAGTGGGACGTAAGCTGGTCATTGACAGTGTCACCTATGCTCCGGTAACCGAAGCAGGTAACACACAGAATTTACAGAAAATGGGAATCGACCATCCTACTGTTTAATTTGGGACTTGTCATAGATAAGTGATTGAAAAGCTTGGCATAGCGCCAGGCTTTTTCGTCGTTTATTGTCGTATTGAGACGGATTTAGGGATATAAAACTAATATATTGGAAAAATTTAATGAGAACGTGTGTTCCGTGACAATATAGTGTCCATTCACCCTGATAACTTAGAAGATAATACATATAAATCGGGGGAGAGACTACCAGTGAACTCAGTCTTTGAAGTATCTTATTCGTGGAATAAAGAGGCCATACCGACAGGGGGAGCCGACCCCGTATATATGATGGTAGAGTGGCGTAACGGTGCCCCTGCCAAAAGACTTAGGAAAATAGCACCCAAAATTGTATCAAGAGATTTGGAACTTTTGCTCAAACCGGAATATGGAGTACAGCTAAAAGGTATCTATGGATGTCGTTCCAAAGAAACGGATATTGGCTGGGTACTGAGGCTTGGCGATATGTACAAGGGGGAAAGTAAGCAAATTTTGCTTGAATTCGTCATGGGACCCCGTGTATCAGGAAAAGCTGCCGTATGTTCAGCCTATTGGAGCACAAGGAAGTTGAAGCAAAGTCAACGCGTATTGTTACGAAGAGAACAGTTGTATATTCAGTACACCAGTCATCTGGGCATGTTGCGACAGCCGGAAGATCCCAAGGTGGAGAAGACGATCAAATTAAGTGAAACGGTGCCCTTGATCAAACAAGCCCTGCGCGCCTACGAAAGAGGCCGGGTTCAAGAGGGAAGTAATATGTTGCGTCGTCATGCAGATGCGTTGTTAATTGAAGCTGCGCGGAAACAGGATCTGGACTATTACGCGGAAGCCGAGATCGTTGAAAAGCTGCGTTATCACTACGGGATCACGTTTACAACCGGATATCATGATCGTGAAAAAAAGATATTAGGGGAATAGGGTTGATTTCAGATGGTAACGGTATAGAGAGAGTCTACATATTTGAAGGTGAAGTTTAGGAGAAGGTCGAATGTATGTATCAATATCATATTAAACAATGGATGGAGTTGTATCAAATTTATTGAAACAACATCGTGGAGGGTCCGGCAAAATGACTGACCGACTAATCCGATTAATGCGCATTATAACGCTGGTACAGGCCAAGCCGGGCATTCTGGCACGTGAGCTTGCCGAGCGATGCGAGACGACGGAAAGGACGATATACCGCGACATGGAGGCCCTCAGTGCAATGCATATCCCGATCGCCAATATGGGACACGGGCAGGGGTACATGTTTATCAGCCAGTTTGCCATGTATCCGCTAAATTGGTCTGATGAAGAAGCCCAAGCTTTCATGCATCTTGCTGAAGTTATGGAGAATATTCGTCCTTTGCTGAAACCTGCTTTTGAGAGCGCTTATGAGAAAGTGGTTGCTGCGAGTCAGAAAAACAAAACAGAACGAGTGGAATGGTCGGAGCATATTAGTAGATTGTTTAAACTGGGATTGCCTGCATGGCAAAATGAGAGAAATGATCCGCAGAATCAATCTCTAATTACCCTGCTTCATGCCGGCATTTCACAGAACACCATTGAAGGGGAATATCTGTCTCAAGGTAAAAAAGGGATCGTACGCATAGATCCTTACTGTCTTATCCCTCGCGAGTACAGATTTGAGCTGTTAGCGTACTGTCACCTGTCGGAGAAACTTCGAATTTTTCAGGTAAGCCGGCTGCAGAGGATACGAATATTGCCACGCACGTTTCGCAAAGAGGATCATCTCATACAATCGCACTTCCGCATTCCTTGGGCATACGAGGGAAGTACGGAGTGGACAGCGTTCAAAATTCGATTTGCACCCCATGCTGTGGAGCGTGTGATGCAGGAGCAATTCTGCATAAGCCCCATCTTAACCATTGAACCGGAAGGCAACCTGTTATTTGAAGCTATATTAAGTGATGTTGAGGAGATTCTCGTATGGGTATCTAAATATGGACCTGATGCGGAGATCATCGAACCTGAGATCTGCCGCATCAGGATGAAAGAACGCCTGAACAGTTGGCAACAAATGTACGACAGAAATTGAGATTTGCATGCAATCTGAAGCAATAACACAGATGTTAGAACACCAATAAATTCAGAGCTGTGGCTGGCTACTCTTTGGTTTTGAATAGGCTTGCCAGATTGCCAAAAGGTGATTCTTTCTCTTCATCTTCTGTGGAGCTTGAATAGACGACCTTGGATGTAATGCCCTCATCATCCGCTGCACAATTGTATTCTAGCGTGAAACGATCAAATTGATGCATGAACACCTTGGCTGTATTGATGGCATCATCCAAGGCACGGTGCTGGGTACCATCGAATTCGATGCCGCAGATTTCAAGAGCCTGCGCGAGTCCGAGCTGACGGAACTTGCCTTCTTTGCGAACGGTGCGGGACCATTGCTGCTGGAGATCGTTATGATTGGTAATCCAGGCCACATCGAGCTGGTGGGTACGACAATGAGAGATTAGTTTACTACGGTCATCCGGTCCCCAGGAACACATGTAATAGGATTCGCTTCCCATCCATGCGATGAATTGATTCAGTGCTGCTGGAAAAAGAGGAGCTGCATCAATATCTTTCTGCGTGATGCCTGTGAACTGGATCGTGTCGGTAGACAGGACGGATTTGTTGGAAGGACGAACGTACGTATGGAATGTATCTGTAACGGCCAATCCATCCGCACTTTCCGTAACTTTGACGGCACCGATATCAATAATTTCGGAAGAATAGCGAGTATTGCGGCTTACTGTGAATTCAAGATCATATATAATATATGGCATAGGACAAGCTCCTTTATCAATTAATACCCAGGGTATCTTTCTATTCCTCTATATTACAGGGAACGTGCTGTCATGTCAGCCATCGATGTGGAATTCATTGTAATCGGGATGAATGAAGCGTCTAAGTGTTTAATTATCTCTCTAATGCATTTCCGGTTTTGGTAAGTCTTTACTTCACAAAAAGTGGTCGTTATAATGAGGAAAGTTAGGAACTTTCCTATGTTTTTTGTCTGTATTTGTGGCAACATAAAAGTAGAATTTTCCGTTTTATTATCAAGACTTCCTAACACAGTATAAACTGTTAGGAGGTTTTTTGTTTTTACAGTGTACTCATGTGGAAAGGAGAGAAAGGTAGTCTTTGTTGGTAAAGCATAAAGTACATATGGAGGTTTATTTCTTTGATTAGTAGAAAATTTAAAATAACAGCAATTACAGCTAGTTTGTTTTTTGCTTTGATATGTGTTGCATATGGTGCATTCTATATTTGGAACAAGAATTATAAATTTAATAATAATTATGTATGGCAGCCTTTGGAGGACGTGCAATCTACACTAAATCTGAAAGATTCCTATAACGTTATTGTAGCTGGAACGGATCCGGAAGGTATTACTGCTGCCTTATCAGCTGCTCGTAATGGGATGCGTGTATTGCTGGTGGAAGCAAGAGACCGCAACATGTTGGGAGGATTGTTGACCGAGGGTGGCCTTAATACGCTGGATCTAAATTATTCCCCTGAACAACCGAAGTTATTGAGTAGTTTGCGGCAGCCTGACTTTTTGAACAAAGGTATTTTCCAGGAATGGTTTGACCAGATCGAGGGTAGTTCATTTGATACCAATACAGCGGCTAACATTTTCTATAGGATGGTTCGTTCTGAACCTAATATTGACCTGTTGATGAATGCTAAGGAATTAGTTCCCCTTACTGAACAATCTACGGGAGATCACACGACAATAACGGGTATGAGCATAACTAAAGAAGATGGAACAATTGTTCAGATCTCAACCCGCTCCATCATTGATGCGACGCAAGATGCGGATATTGCAGCCGCTGCAGGAGTTCCATACTCCATAGGCAGACAAGATATTGGAGATGGTAAATCCAAAATGGTCTCTACGCTTGTATTCAAGCTAAGCGGTGTTACAGATGAGGTATGGCAAAAGTTTAGGGAAAGAGAGGGAACCGGGGTTGATAAGATGAGTGCTTGGGGGTACGGTGATGCTCGACAATATGAATCCTCCAATCCACAACATATTAAGATTCGCAGTCTGAATATCGGAAGACAAAATGATGATACAATCTTGATTAATACAATGCAAATCTTTGGGGTAGATCCGTTAGATCCGATATCTGTGAAAGAAGGTCTGGAAATCGGGCGTAAAGAAGCCCCACTAATTGTTGATTTTCTGAAGAAAAATTATGATGAATTTGCAGGGCTACAATATGCTGGAACAGCGGATGAGCTTTACGTGAGGGAGTCACGTCACATCTATGGTGAGTACCGATTAACATTGGCTGATGTCATGGAAAATCGTGATCATTGGGATGCCATTGGATACGGTTCATACGATATTGATATTCAGAGCACGAGTGTTGGAAATCCCGGCACGATTATGTTGAGTCCGATTCAATATGGTGTACCCTTTCGCTCGCTTGTACCGCTAAAGGTTGACGGTTTGCTCGTCGTCGGACGTGCAGCAAGTTATGATACCATTCCACACGGTAGTGCAAGAGTTGTCCCACTGGGAATGGCAGAGGGAGAAGCAGCAGGAGCGGCGGTGAAGCTGGCATATATCCATAAGGAGTCCTTCCGCGAACTTTCAGCTTCTAAAGAGCGAGCATTTGAACTACGTAAGATGCTGGAGAATCAGGGTATGGATCTGAAAGTACATCGTTTCGAGCAGCCTGATTATATGGAGCATAAGGATTACAAGGGATTGCTGGCTGCAGCGAGTATGTATATGACTTCAGGCAATTATAATAACGATGGTTGGGAACTGGATAAAGGAATGAATCCAGAACGATTTTTAAGTAAATTGAAAAGAATGCAAGCGATGTATCCAGAAGCCTACACAGGCAGTGCCGATCAAGCTCTAGCAAGTATGGAGAATGCCTCCACCCTGCCTTTAACGTTGAATCAGGCTGCGTATATGTTATGTCTGACCATGGGATCTTCAGAAATGGAAACATCACTTGAACAGGCACTTGCTCAATTGCAAACGCAAAACTTTATAAGTGAGAACACGCTTGCTGGCATTGCTGACAAGAACAGTCTTACAAATGGGGATGCGTTTATGCTCATACGTGATGTAGTGGAATATTATTCTGGGGTTGTATTCGACTAACTGGTTGACAATTTCTTGTAAATGAACTAATGTGGTCAAAAATGATAACAGCGTTATACCGAGGACATGATTGTGATGGTCAGCTTCAACAGAGAGGGAACAGTGTGGTGCAAGGTTCCTGTGGCTGCTTCGTAATTCCTACCTCGCGAGCTGCGGAAGAGAATGCCCATGCAGGGTTGCAACCTCCGCCGGAAGGGCCCGTTATGCTCCGTAGGACTGCATGTCACAGATCGCATAGATTGCGAGCGAACGGTTTAATGTGCAGTTAAACAAGGGTGGTACCACGACACATTCGTCCCTTGACGGATGTGTCTTTTTGCTGTTTATAACTTTAGATAACCAATAACAATAAGAAAAATTAGGAGTGTGTTCAGATGCGTCAAAGTGAAATGCTTGTTCCAACATTACGTGAAGCGCCAGCGGAGGCAGATGCGGCAGGACATCGCTGGTTACTGCGTTCCGGTATGATTCGCCAATTGGCGGCGGGAATTTACAGTTATCTGCCCCTCGGACGGCGTATATTGCTGAACGTTGAACGGATCGTTCGAGAAGAGATGGATCGTGCGGGGTGTCAGGAAGTATTGCTGCCGATTATGCAGCCTGCCGAGTTATGGGAAGAATCCGGAAGGTACACACAGTATGGTCCTGAATTGATGCGTCTGAAAGATCGTCATGCACGGGAATTTGCCCTTGGACCAACACATGAAGAAGTCGTAACCGCTTTAGCGCGGGACGAGGTGAGCTCGTATCGCAAGCTGCCATTCACCCTGTACCAGATCGGAACCAAGTTCCGGGATGAACGCCGTCCTCGATTTGGATTGCTGCGCGGACGAGAATTCATCATGAAGGATGCGTACTCTTTTGCTTCGGATTGGGAAGAGCTTGACCGTACCTATCAGGCGATGAATACAGCTTACAGTCGAATTCTGGAGCGTTGTGGTCTTGACTATATCCGTGTTGAGGCGGACGCGGGCACGATTGGCGGTCAAGGAGAAACACACGAGTTCATGGCTCTGGCTGACGTGGGCGAAGACACGATTGTAACCTGCAAGCATTGTGGATATGCTGCAAACTTGGAGAAAGCTGATTATCAGACTTTCAGAGATATTGGGGAAAAAGAAGCAAGCTTGGAAGTTCCAGCCGACTCTTCGAGTGCAGAATCCGGGCTTCAAACGGATGAACATTCAGGAGAGGAAACCGTAGTACGTATCTCGACACCTGGCGTTCGTACGATTGCAGAGTTAAGTTCCTTTGTAGGTGAAGGTGCTGAACAGATGATCAAGACGCTACTTTATGTTGCAGATGGTCAGCTCGTCGCTGCGCTTGTGCGTGGAAATCATGAATTAAATGACATCGCATTGAAGCAGGTGCTTGGGGCAGAGGAACTGATCCTTGCAGACGATGCAGCCATTGCGGCACATCCAAATCTGAAGGTAGGATTCCTGGGTCCAATTGGACTAAATCTGCCGATGGTGGTGGACGCTGACGTGGCAGTGATGAAGAGCGCAATTACAGGAGCCAATGAAGTGGATATACATGTTTCTGGCGTACGCCCAGGCATTGATTTTGCATTGGAGCGAGTAGAGCGAATTCGCTTTGCTGCCGAAGGGGATGCTTGCCCAACGTGTGCATCGCCACTTGTGTTTACCAAAGGCATCGAGGTTGGACACATATTCAAATTGGGAACGAAATACAGTGATGCCATGGGGGCCTCCTTCCTGGATCGTAATGGTCGCCAGTGCGCGCCAGTCATGGGATGTTACGGAATTGGCGTATCCCGCCTGATGGCTGCGATAGCTGAACAATATGCAGGAGATGAAGGCATAAGATGGCCTGCCGCTGTGGCGCCATATGATGTGCATCTGATTACAGTGAGCTGGAAGGATGAGCAGCAACGTCAGCTCACCCTTGAACTGGAACAACAATTGGTCGAGGGCGGTTACACGGTATTGGTGGATGACCGGGATGAACGTCCAGGTGTGAAATTCAAGGATGCAGAGTTGATTGGCTTGCCTATACAGATCGTTATTGGTCGAGGGGCAGCAGAAGGGCAAGTTGAACTGGGATCACATGCGCTTGCAGCATCAGGTGAATCGAAACGAATGGGGATGACGGCACAGGAGGCTGTGCTTTATGTGAAGGAACAGCTCACTTCCTAAATTCAGGGGATCTTCTAATTATATGAGTTCACATAATAGTACCGGTTATCATGCGGTAGATGATTTTGATTGCTGAAATTCCAATGAGAGCAAGAAAAAGAGGGCTATAGGCATATAAAAAAGGCAGGATTTTAAGTATCGTATCATACGAAATAACTACATTCGGGTAGTTGTATTCAGTATACAAATGATTTTATGATTAAGGGTTTAAAGATGATCGTACTCAGGCTGATTGATGTGCAAGTATGCAATAATGAGAAGACAGAGATGTCGAAATTAAATGTGCAATAACCGCATGAACACGGTAATTCTGGAGAGTTTTTATATAGTTCGTTGTCGAAGGCAAATGATAAAGTTGGTCCATGAAGTCCTCACTGGGATTTATTTTTATCTCAGATGATTGTCAAGATTAGCAGGATATGTCCACAGAGAATGTTCATGTACCTGATGTGGATTGCTGTTTAAGAATAATATACAAAAGGGTGTCCCTGTAACCAGTAAACTGGCTTGGGGGACACCCTTTTTGTTATGACAAGATAGATCCGTTATGCTGCTGCTCTGTATTGATCTTAAGAAGCTGCAGGCAATTTCAATTGTTGCCCCGGATAGATCCAGTGTGGATTTTTGATATTGTTCAGCTTTTGCAGTGCCTGCCAAGTTGTGCCGTATTGTTTGGAGATGGAATACAGGGAATCTCCGGATTTAACAACGTGCAGTTTGGCTGGAGCTGGTTTGCTTGGCGACGGTTTAGACGGTTTTTCCGGTTTTGGTGTTTCTGGTTTTGGCTTGGTTGGAGCTGGTGTTTCGGTTGCCGGAGTTTCCGGCTCTACTGCAGGTTTTTTCGCTTCACTGATCCGACCATCTGTTTTGATGTCTACAGCGCCAAGCTTCTGCATGTAGTTGATCAACGCTTCATCCAATGCGCCGTACATACCTGTTGTAGCATATTTGGTGAACATGGTGTACTCGTCACCGCCAACAGCAGTGAAATCATTGGTTGCCAGCGTGTATGTTGCTTCCGGATCAAGGGCTTTATCGCCAACGGTTACGGAATGTACACGGCTACCTTCTGCAGCGGAAGTGTCGATTTTGAACTTGATTCCAGATACTTGCGGGAATCCACCGCTTGGTTCAGGGTAGGAACCTACACCGACTTCAAGGGCTGCCAGAATATCGGACCCTTTCACTTCAAGGGTTACCACTTGATTACCAAAAGGAAGCACAGTGATAACATCACCTTTGGTTACGATACCTTTTTCAATGGAAGCACGGATACCACCACCGTTAGTCAGTGCGATATCGGCGTTGCTGACATCACGAATGGCATCTGCAAGCAGGTCACCCAGGTTGGTTTCACCTGCACGTACCTGTTCACGCTTACCATCCAGTAGAATGGCTGTGTTGGCTACTTCTTCTTTCAAAATAGGCTCTTGTTCTTTTTGAATGGAGTTCACGAGAGCCGCGACTTTCTCATTCGGTTTGATGTCTTTTGCTTCAGTTTCATCAATCAAAGTAGCTTGTTTCTTCGTTACTTTACCACCGTCTACCCACAGATCGATGACACCTACGTAGTTAGTGTATTCTCCTGCACTTGCGATCAATGTTCCGTTATCGGACACAAGACCGTCCTGCAGTATAGTGTGGCTGTGACCATCAATGAATACATCGATGCCAGGAACTTCTTTAACGACTTTTAAACTAGTATCCGTGCTGGACGCATCTTGTCCAATATGTCCCAATACCACAACAACATCTACTTTGCTGCGGATCTCGTTCACCAGAACTTTAGCTTCGGCAGATGGATCTGTAATATCAAGACCTTCTACGTTTTTCGGATTCGTCTTGTACAATGTTTCCGGTGTAGTCAAGGCGATGATACCGATCTTCACGCCGTCAACTTCTTTAATGAGATAAGGATCGAAGAGACGTGTTCCGTCCTTTTTCTTCACATTGGCACTTAGCATTGGGAAGTTCATCATGTCTGCCAATTCGATCAAACGATCCGAACCATAGTTGAATTCGTGGTTACCCGGTACGATGGCCTGGTAGCCCATTTCATTCATGACTTTCACGATGCTCTCACCATTAACAAGAGTGGCAAAAGTTGTACCATGCACAGCATCTCCAGCATCGAGCAAGAGTGTGTTCGGGTTGTCGCTACGATATTTGTCAGCGATTCCAGCTACTTTGGCAAAACCCATAGCAGGTGAAGATTCAACTGCACGGGCATGCGTATCATTTGTATGTAGAATTGTAATGTGTTTGCCTGTGCCCGAAGTGGTGTCCGTTGCAGCCGCGGCAATACCTACATTGCCAAACAGCAAACAGACCGTTAGCAGAAGTGAAACGTAATTCTTCCAGATTTTCATATGAATCCGAAACCTCCCAAAATAATAATCTAATTGAGCGTTTACACAGCTCATGTTGTATTTTAACAGACTAGTATGTGGAAATCTCGCGATTTACGTAAAAATAAGTAACCTGAAAGTGACATGTAAATCTTTGAATGGAAAATAGAGAAAAAATAATCCTGTAAAAGAACATATGTTCTTAAAAGGTGTAAAAAAAATGCTGCGCTTCACGCGGCAGTCCGGTACGTAAACAGAATTTCTCCAAAGATTCATCCGGTTCAGGCATCACGCCGGACGTTAACAATTGAATGGCAAAACGGTTAGCCTGTCGTTCCAGCTTGCCTGGAGCAAAATAGGAATGCTCCTCCAGAAAGAATCGATTGATTCCTTTATGAAGCCGATCATGACCAAGCTCATGGGCACATACGAACCGCTGCCATTCCGGCGGCAAATCATTGTGTATGACGATAAACCTGCGCCGGAGCTTCCGAAAGTACAGTCCTTTGGTGGACTTCCCCAAATTGGTGAAACGAATCTGTATTCCAACCGCGCGGGCAATGCTGAAAGGGCAGTTGGTCCGGTGTTTTCGAATCAGCTTTGTTACGATGTCATCCATATGATCTCACCTGCTGCCTCATTAAATTCAGTTTGTCGTGCCTCATGGGCGCTTGTCCGATTCGTCTGTCTTTTTGCGTTTGTTCATCTGTTTGGCTTCCCAGAACAGACCTGTCAGCACATCCTTAATTCGTTTCTTGTCATCTTCATCGAGTGGAATGCCGTCAAACATCAGATCATCATCGTCTTCCAGCATCTTTTTGAAATCACGACGGTCTTTGTATGTAGCCCATTCCGGCACATCCTGAAGTTCAGTGGAACTCCCTGGTTCAATATAGCCAGCCTGTTTCATCATCTCTGTATAGGGAACCGAGAGTGCATCTGAGATTTTGCGGATGGTCGCAGGTTTGGGCACACCCCGGACCCCGTTTTCAATGCGTGAAATCTGTGAGTTGCTTATTCCGGCTGCTTCGGCGAGCTGATTGATGCTATATCCCTGTTGCTCGCGCAGTTGTTTCATATAAGGACCAAAAGCGTGCTCCACAATTCATGCCAACTCCTTCGATTCGTACAAGTGCTTGAATTATAAATTAAGAGAGCTCGTGCTGCACAGATCACTACGATGACAGAACTACCTTCCGATCGCTGTTATCCCCGAATTTCCTGAATGTATATCTTCATAGGTGGAATTTCGGTGATAAAGGCGAACGCTTCGCTTCTTCAGGTTCTTTCTGTCCTCTCCGTTAACGTGCATATCTAATCCAAATCTTAACTTATAAAAATCAAATGACTTGTACGGAAGTTCATTAATTAAACAGTACTATAACGTATATATACCATTAGGTAAAGAGATATGAAACAATTATGCCAAAAGGCATAGGAAATGAGAGCGAAGGTTTTATTTTATCGTCAAAACGAACCAAAATGAAGGTTTACTCCGATCTCCAGAAAGTGGTATCCTCAAATAGAAATACGAACAATATACGAACAAAATGTAAACTCGATACAGGTTTGAGTTTGGGGGAGTACCCTCCGAACAATGGAATTCCCCGGATTATAGCGGTTTGGATTGATTCCAAAAGGCAACAGTTAAAATTGAAGAAATGTCGTTACTTTTTAGGAAAACTGGACAACTCTATGAACTGAGAGCCTTTTGCTATCGTTCAAAAAAACGATGGCAAAGCAAGATAATGTGAACGATAGAGTGACTTGAATTGATTAATGAGAAGAAGTGCAGGAGATGAGATGGTTGCATGTTTAACTGGATTGTTCTGTCATCCAAGTGAACATGCGGAACCAATTGATATTCATTTTATAAAGAACACTAAAGGAGGAAATGATTATGGAATTAATGCTACCCGAATTGGACCGACGCAAAACGCAAACAGCTGTTGAAGCTGCACTGGAAAAATACCGAATCTATAAAACCATTGCATTTGAAGAACGAGAGGTTATGGTGACGGCAAGTTATGCCGAGCGTTTCCACGGTACAACCAATGTGACGGGGGATTCCACGGCGAGAACCGCGATCTTCAATGTGGACGTGCAGCGCGCGCGTCAGGCATACTGCGATACGATTGATTTTATTGTGTCCCGGTTGAGTGAGAAGGAACGTGTACTCGTATGTGAACGGTACTTGAAGGACGATGATGTATTTGATTATAAAGTGTATAACCATGTGTTTGATCCACCTGTCAGCAAGGATACGTATACGAAGATTCGTACACGTGCTTTCTACAAAATGGCGCTGGCACTGTCAGATCGCGGACTGATTAATATGGAGCCACTGTCAGTGTCCCGGAAAGAGCGGCAGAAGCTGGGCTAAGTGAAACAGGTAAGAAGTTGATCCTTTAATATCCAAGATGGATTGGTTACAATAGTTGAACAAACCACAGTTGGCATTAGGTCGTGTCTGAAAACTCGCTGAAGTGCATCTTTTACCGCCTTTTCGTCCCCTGCTGCGTCACTTTCCCTTGACGTGCCCCGGCACGCCTGCGAAAAATTTCCTTGCTTGGAACGAAAATTCAGCAAAATCTGCCTCCTTCGGAGTTTCCAGACTCGCCCTACCCAAAGGAGAGAAGTCTGCCATGTCGGAAGAACTCGGAATGCAGGAAATGATCACGCTGAAGACAATCGCGGAAACGCTCAATACATCTAATGACTTGAGTTTAATGTTGGATACCGTGGTCGGCAAGTTGCTGGAGTTAACCGGATTAACTGCTGGCTGGGTATTTCTCATTAATGAACGCGGAGATTATACCTGTGTCTCGGATTATAACCTGCCCCCTGCATTACTGCGGAACGATAAAGAGCCCATGCGAACGAGCACTTGCTGGTGTGTGAACCGTTTCAAGGACGGTCGACTGAATCATGCGGTCAACATCATTAACTGTAAGCGGCTGGAGGATGCGGTGGAATTACAATGGGGAGATACCCAAGATATAACCCATCATGCGACCGTTCCACTGCGATCGGGTGAGAAGATGCTTGGCCTGCTCAACGTTGCCGCACCCGCTAAGGAACATTTCAGCGACACCGAACTGGCATTGTTACAGGGCGTTGCCTATCAGATCGGTAGTGCGATGGAGCGGATGCGATTGTATCGCGCAGAGCAGCGACGGGCTGATCTGTATGCCAAGCTGGGGGAGTTCAGCGCCGCCTTGGGTCTGGCGGTCAACGAATGCAGTAATTCAGAGGCTTTGTCTTTAAAAGTTGTGCAGCTGCTGGGACAACAATATGACTGGCCTTTGGCAGCAATTATTCAGCAGAAAAATGGCGTATATACGGTGCAGGCAGCTTATGCAGGTGGCATCGTTCGGACGTTACCAAGTACGACTCTATCTTTGGAAGCAGCAAACCACATGAACCGAGTGATCAATAGTCACCGTGCTGCATCCCTGTCTGCAATAGAAATGACTGAGATTTTCACGGTGTGCGAGCCGGAGAAAACGATAAATCTCCTTACTTCGGGAATTGCTGCTCCGCTTCCGTATCATACGCCAGGGGAAACAGGAATTCTGGTGATTGGGGTAGGAACATCAGGTCTTATTCAGGCAGACCTTGAAGTGCTGGAGGCTTTGGCCGAGCATATTACGGCCTCGTGGGAGAGTCTGAAGCTGACGGAGAATCGCCGGGAACTGGCACGACTGGAAGAACGTAACCGATTGGCTCGCGATCTGCATGATTCGGTTAATCAGATTTTATTTTCACTATCATTAACTGCTAAAGGTGCGGAACGTATGTTATCCGGCTCCGAGCAGATGTACCCGGCAGCGGAAGCGATGAAGGATATTCGGGCTTTGTCTCAGGAGGCTCTCAAGGAAATGCGCGCATTGATTATGCAGCTTCGGCCCGCGGGACTGGAGGCAGGACTGCTCCGTGCTTTGCAGGAATACGGTACCAGCCAGGGTCTTCAAGTGGTGGTGGATCGAGCGGGAATGCGGTCTTTACCGCGTAATATAGAAGAAGCATTGTGGCGAATCGGACAGGAGGCATTGAATAACGTCCGCAAACATGCGGGTGTTTCAACTGCTGAGGTCATCCTCAAATTAAATGATCATGAAGTGATGCTCACCGTAACGGATCATGGAATAGGCGGTACGAACAGGCCAAAAGCATCGTCTGGAAGCTCACTGGGCCTGTCCATTATGAAGGAACGGGCGGAATCACTCGGGGGTAGGTTAGAAATAGTTAGTTCTTCCCGCAAGGGAACGACAGTAACGGCAGTCATTCCGCTTCCGTTCGAATCTGTATAAAGTCTGGGGGAAGAAGAGATGCCGATTACCATTTTGCTCGCAGATGATCATGCGATGGTGAGACGAGGGCTGCACGTTTTTTTGACAACGCAGCAAGATATGAAGGTTGTTGGTGAAGCCTCGAACGGGCAGGAAGCACTGGAGCAGGCGGAAGTGTTAAAGCCTAACGTGGTATTAATGGATCTGCATATGCCGGTCATGGACGGAATTGAAACAGCCCGGCGTATGCGTACGTTAATGCCAGAAACACGAATCATTGTGCTCACATCGTTTTCCGATCAGGATCATGTGGTTCCGGCTGTTCGTGCAGGAGTGAAAGGGTATCTGCTCAAGGATATTGAACCGGAGGATCTGGCCGTGGCCATTCGCAATGTGCATGCGGGTCAAGTGGAACTCCATCCTGCGGCTGCAGGTCAATTGATGCATGTGATGGCTTCATCCGATTGGTCCATCAATGAACAGCAACCACAGCATATACCCACAGATCGGTCAGTAGACAGTCAATATCAAGAGCCAAAGCAGGCTGGAAAATCAACTGAAACGTCCTTTGGTGGTCCGGATATGCTCACTCGTCGTGAACAAGAGGTCTTGGGACTGATTGCTCAAGGGCTGAGCAACAAGGAAATTGCGGTTCAATTGGTGATCACAGAGAAAACGGTCAAAACCCATGTCAGTCATCTGCTGGATAAACTGGGACTGGCGGATCGGACGCAAGCGGCTCTTCATGCGGTAAGAAACGGCTGGGTCGTTTGAGCAATTCCGACATATTCTCAACCTTAAGTCGTATAAACTCAACCTAAAGGTTGAGTTTTTTGGTATTTCAAGATAAGTCTATCTGCTGACGAATTAGCAGAGGAAGAAAGGTAAGATAAGAGTAGAAATAACAGATCGGTTGGAATATGAGAGTTGAAGTATTAAAAACAAGGAGAGTGACTTTGATGAATATCGTCATTTTGGCAGGCAGTAATCGGAACAATGCAACCAGTACACGTTTGGGAGAGTATGCTGTGGAAATTATTCGAGGACAGGGACACCAGGCCAGCCTGTTTGATCTGTATCAGACGCCCCTTCCATTTTACGCACCAGATGAGAAACAAGCAGACCATGAACATTTGGCAGACCTGAATACACGTATGCTCGCGGCAGATGCCATCATCCTGTCTACACCAGAGTACCATGGGAGTATTAGCGGTGTGCTCAAAAATGCACTGGATCACCTGAGCCAGGCTCATTTCAGTGGCAAGCCCGTCCTGTCCATCAGCTCCTCTGGTGGAGCGGTGGGGGTAAGTTCGCTTTTACAACTGCAAGCGATTGTTCGCAATCTGCATGGCATCAATGCGCAGGAGTGGATATCCATTGGTGGTGCACAGCGCAGACGATTCGAAGCGACATTTGACGGATACGAAGAGTACGAAGGCAGTCAGGATATAGAGGACCGCGTTCAGCGGGTCATTGGATCATTTTTGAATCTGGCTCAGACGTTAACGAATGCGCGGAACTCATCGATGAGCTAAGAACGAACGCAAGCGACGGCGAAAATGGGAAAAGGAAAAGAGGTTGAGCATCATGATTACAGGCATATTTGAAACACATTTGAACGTGACCGATCTGGAGAAATCTCATCATTTTTATGAAACGGTCTTGGGTTTACCCCATGCCTATGGGCAGAAAGAACGTGGAAACTCCTTCTACTGGATAGGTGGAAAAGGCAATGCCATGCTGGGATTGTGGCAAAAGGAACCTTCCGAGGTGAAGCGTCAACACTTTGCTTTTCATGTATCTCTGGAAGATATGAGACATGCGGTGGCTCACTTGGAGAACAAAGGGATTAAGACACACAACTTCCTGGATGATGATATCGGTGAACTGTACGTCTTCGGCTGGATGCCTGCGGTATCTGTATATTTTAACGATCCAGATGGTCATTCGCTTGAATTCATTGCTATGCTCCCGGATGAAGCAAAGCCTGGGCTTGGCATGGTGCCATGGAGTCAGTGGGAGGAGATGCAGGAGAAGACCGTATGATGATCGAAGAATTACAGTTATATACAACACGGCTGGAGGACCTCAAGCATTTTTATCGCGATACGTTGGGAATGGAGGTATCCAGTGAGACAGATCAGGCTTTCAACCTTCAGGTTGGAAGCACAAAGATGATTTTCAAACCGTGTGAAACAGATCATGAGCCCTTCTATCATGTGGCCTGGTTGATTCCGACAAATCGGTTCAAGGAAGCGAAGCAGTGGGCTGCATCACGTGTTGTTTTAAGTAGGGAAGACGATCGGGATGAGACGTACTCAGCTAATTGGGACTCTCATTCTGTCTATTTCGAAGATCCGGCAGGCAATATTATCGAGCTGATTGCTCATCATCGTATTCAGAACGAGAGTGACCATGACTTCTCCAATAAAGATATATTACAGGTGTGTGAGATTGGCCTGGTAACGGATGATGTTCTGTCTACGGTGAACGAGCTTCAGCAGATTGGACTTGAGCGCTGGGGTGAGGTTAGTGAAACTTTTGCCCCTGTTGGGGATGTGCATGGTCTGTTTATTGTGGTCAGGAAGGAACGGACGTGGTTTTTCTCTACGCAAAAAGCACAGATCTATCCGCTAGAAGTGTCTATTCGTGACGTGGGCAGGCTTCGAATGGGTTAAACTTCTCATTCCGGTGCAAAACGGACATATGTGGAGCATTTCCGTCATGTTATAGAAGTAAACGCTTTATTTATTCATTAGGATATATAAGTTGAACTAAATTTACACGATAACGGAGAGGACAGAAAAAACCTGAAAAAGCGAAGCTTAAAGCTTTCTGAAAGAAAGCTACTTCGTAAGCATAATCTCACATTTATCACCGGATTTTCCCTTAGGAAAGGGAATCGAAAAAAATCTGGGGATAACAGTGATTGGAAGGTTGTTCTGTCATCGTAGTGTCAGTGTAAATAATCTTTGTTCAACTTATATAGTTTCTCTGATGGGCTTACATATGATGAAGGGTGGTGGCAAGCTTGGATCGACGTTTATTGGAAGAAGGACTTGCGATTATTGTTTCCAGTCGGGAACGTACAGGAGATCTGTGGCACGCCCATTATGGGGCAGGTGCAATTGCGGCATATTTTTGGGTACGGGAAAATCGTCTCACTGCCCTTGCCGCCGGCAGTGTTACCGCCGAAGCAAAAGCCATGCTTCGCCAGCATGGATTGAGCCCTGGTCAGACCTCTCCGATAGGTGAGATGATGCCCATGGAAGATGCCGAAGCGCGTATTACGGACGCATTGCATCGAACCATTGGAGAGCTGCACTGGGTTGGACATCAGGCCATCTACGGGGCAATCAGCCTGAAAGCTATTCGCGAATTGGATGGATGGGGTACGGCGGAAGACATTGGCCGACTGGTTGAACTGATCGATTCGTTCGATCGAACCATCCCGGGAAGATCCTGGATGAATACAACCGTGAAAGAAATTCGCAGTCTGAAGCCGGAAAAGAGCGATGGTTTCCCTGAGATCGAAGATCCAACGCAGTTGTCACGCTTGATTCTGGATGAGCTTGGTGCGTTCCAGACCATCTATCACGCGGAAGCACATCATGATCTAATCGGTCATATGCTGACTTACGGACATGCGCTTAACATTTTATATGAATTGGGTTACCCGGCATTGTTTCACAAAGGTATTCCGCCTTTCCTGACCATGGTGAAGGCGCTACGCTTAAGCCGAGATGTGGACAGCGAACAGAAGATGCCAACACTGCAATCCCCTGTAGATCTGCTGCCACTAGCACGAGCGGAAAGGTCGGTGGCGCTGCCCCATGAACTGGAATACTGGCTCACCGATAGACGGTCCCGTGACTGGTACGGAGGTCATGTATTCAAATTCCCGTTCAGCTTCTATCATCATGCGAAGAACGGGGAGCCTGTACCGGAAACATGGGAGAAATTTCGTTATATCATCGCGTGAGATAAAACATACATTTCAGAAGGGGTGTCCGTCAGTCATGAGTTTGACGGAGGACATCCCTTTTTGGCATTATTCTGGTCTACCGAATCGTGAGCAGCCTGCATCTTTTTAACGGGGCCAAATTTCAAGGATAAACAGAATCAAAATGACTCTGGACACCAGCATGTATGGTGATTTTCGTATAGGCTGACGCGCTGCCCATATTCCCCAGGAACTCATAAGTGCAATACTCCCCCAGAACATCGATAAGGAAACGCCTTCGGGTGTAAATGGAAAGGATAGCTTGGGCAGTCCTGTGTTGCCAGCCCCAAGAAGAACAGTGGTCATATAGACGAGCGCAAGGAACAGCAGCTTGAAGAGCAGGGTTTGCAGCCAGAAATAATAGATGTTTAACACTCGAAGCATGATTACTGTGATCAGGATAAACAAGATGCCCACGGATAAGAATGTTGCCGCGGTCCATCCAATGAGTGATGTCGTTATAACATCTGTTTCCTGATATAAGAGGTACATCGCCAACGCATACATAACGGGGCCCGCCATATAACTGGTGACAGCAATCCAAAGATAAAAGAAATGCCTTTTTTTCATGATCATATCCATCCTTTATTGTACATAGGATTTGAAAAGCTGCTTATATCATATAAACATCATCAGGAATGGTTTGGTTGGATTATCCGGCAGGAGTTTCTCGCAAGAAACCGACTTTTAACCGCTGTGAAGGCGTCAGCAAATAGACTTTATCCGTACGGATTACCGTCAGCGCGAGTGGGAAAAGGCGGTAAAATGGTATTATCGGATCAGCAGCAAGGAAGACACACCGACAGCTCATACGCTAAAGTACGAACCGGCCATGGGGCCGGTTTTTTAATTCGGTGATTGCCTCCTTGCCCTGATCGGGTAATAAGACTAATTAGATAACAGGAGGCTACGTGATATGAAAACAGTATTGTATGTTCCACTGGATGATCGTCCAGCGAATCTGGATGATGTGATTGTGCAAGGGAAAGCAGCCGGTATCCATATCGTTACACCGAACCTGAGTGATATTAAGAATCGTCTGGACTCGGAGAAAACCGTAGATGGCACAACGCTGCTCGGCACCTCCACGCCGGTGTATGGTAAACCGTCCAACATTCATGATTTTATTCTGAAACATGCTGCCAAAGTCGATGGATTTATTATTTCATCCGATATGCTCGCCTATGGCGGTCTGATTGGCAGTCGTCAGCTCCGCGAAGATGGAGGAGGTGGCTATCCGGAATATGATGATGAGACTACTCGTTTGCTGGATGTGATCCGGGTGATCAAGCAGAAATATCCACGCAAACCTGTATTCGTAATGGACACCATCATGCGTCTTGCCACGACCTCATTCGCAGATGGTTTGGCGCTTGATGCATATAATGAGTCCCGTGCGTTAATGCAGCAGCCACGTCAGACATACACCGAGTTTGAGGATATTATTCAAGGATATAACCTCTCTCCGGATGGGGTGGAATATGGGACAACGACCTATTTTGATAAAGAACAGTATTACAACACAAGACAACATAAATTCAAAACAAATCTGTACATTCTGGATCAGCTGGCTCGCACAGGTTATATCGATTTCCTCGCAGTTGGAGTCGACGATGCCAACACGCAGGGTGTTCAGATCAATGAAATCAAATATGTAGAAGCGCGGATCAATGAATGGTTGGGTGGAACCAATGGACAAAATCCGGATCGTGCCATCATCTTGCCGGATGCAGATGGTCTGGGGCACGCTTTGGTTGCTCGCATGGCTAACCAGTTGTTCCGAGGCGGGGCGAGGACACGTTACGCAGTGAAATATTTTGGTCCTCACGGCAATTCCATAATTAACACGTATGAATACATGGATGTACACGAGAATGTGGTTCGTCATGTGGATATTGTAGGTGGTGTGCTTGTAGCGGATTCGGCATATCCTGAACCGGATGTGGGGACGGATGCGATTGCTAGCGAGGAAAATGAACAGCTGGTGGCTGGTTCAGCCGAGCAAGTTGTCCCGTTTGACATGACCTCCGAACTGGATCGTATGACCAAGGGTCATCCGGGTAATTCCGGGGAGAACACAAGCATCGATATCGAGATTATTGCCATTACGGCTCTGGATCAGGTGCAGGCTGCGTTGGAGCAATTGACGCTGAATGGGGAGCAAGGCCTGCCTTCAGTCGTAATTGATTTTGTGGGTAAAGGACCAGCGAATGTCGATGTTGCTGAAGCGTTGCTAAATAGTCCATATACTGGACGGGTTCTGGGTTATAGTGCCTGGAATACGCCGGGCAACAAGATCGGTATTGCTGTAGGTATGGGGCAGTCCAGGTACGCGTTGATCACAACAGAGAAGCATGAGCATAAGTTGCGAGATGCGATGAACGCGCATGGCTCGTTGTTGTTTAAGCGTTTCCTGAAGGATTACTACTACAAAGCGGTAGCGATTGCTGAGATCCGCACATATTCCCGAGCCCATGCGCTCTATACCAACGTGGCTACCCTTTCGGATCAGAATATGTTGCTGTTCAACTCTGAGGAAGACTATGCCCATTTGCAAACATTGCTGCGTGATTTGATGCAGACTTATACCACGGCGCTTGCGAATAAAACAGCCTTCCAGACAGGCAATGTGGCGATTAAGCAGATCTGTAATGACGAATTGTCCTGTGCGACGTATGGCAGTGCGCTGCTGGAATATGCCAATCCCGATTTCATCTGGGGCCGTGCATTTGAGATCACATTGAATCCGAAGGTTACGCTGAACTAAACTGTTATCTCACCATGGGCTCCTCATGTTTGGGATCATCACTGGTATGACTGTACTGCTTAATCTCTCCATTTTTAAAAATGATGTATTGATACTTCGCTTCCAGTTCATCCGCGAATGTTACTGAGGCACCGTAAGGTGCTTCAGAGCTTTTTGAAGAGTAAGTACCTTTTACTTCGATAAGCTGTTCGGGTGAGTAACCTTTCTGTTCAATCAGGTAAGTGGTTACCTGTTGTTCAGCATCATTTTTCTTGAGCGGATTACCAAACAGTCCGAAGTAGGCCCAGCAGGATATCCCGAGTATAAATGCTAAGACAGCAAGTGAAGTAATCTTGAATGTTTTACTCATAGATATTTCTCCTTCTTTTACGTAAGCGATAATGAATTTGATAATGAAATATTAATGTATTTGGATAAATTTATCAATTTGTTGATCTTGATCTTAATGCTTACTTAGGTATCCTTTAATGGATGATTCCAGAATCGTCTTTTTTCCACCCCAACGACTCCCTTAATCGCACCGAAGTCGTACGGAACACCATCCGCGCTAGGGATGAAAGGGTGTAAGATTGTATTATCGGATCAATAGCAAGGGACGCACCGAAAGCACATACGCTAATGTACAGACCGGCCAGGTGGCCGGTCTTTTTGATGCGGTGAAGTAGTCCCTGCAAGGGTTCGGTAGTCATTCAGACGCTGTGTTAAAGGGGGATTCTACTGCTGCTTGCATATCGCTGCAATATGCGGGCAGATCTCAAACTTGCAGCCAAAGGGGGCGAAATGAATGTGTCTATGAGAAATGAGATTAGCACTGCCATGAGCATCAGTACATTGAGTACGCTCATTAAAAAAACGCTGAAACAAAAGCTCGCTGTACTTGTTCCAGATTGGGACGGTCGTGTGCAGGATGTTCCAGCGTCAGGCGAAATGCTAACTGGGCCTTGTGCAGTCGTTACGTTTGCTGAAGAGGTGCCGAAGTCTTCCTGGGCAGGATATCGACGGATCATTAAAATCTCACCATACGCCCGTCCGGAAGATGGTGGCTCTGAACAAGTGGAAGCTTGGTCAGCCGATCTAATCGAAGGATTGCACCAGGTCAGGTTGGTAGATGAAGTAGGCGGGGCCTTCACCTGCATCTATCTGGGTTCTTCAGATAGTGATCGGGTGGATGCCGGGTCAGGACTGGTTACGCGTAGCCTGCGATTTGGCGTATATGTTCCCGAAGGTCGCACGGAAGCTACGGCTGAAAAAGGAGACTCCTGGCTGGATGCGCTTCAAGGCTGGACACAGCAGGAACTTGGCTCGAACTGGTCGGTGTATGGGGATGTCTGGCCCGGTGGATACGATATGCCGTCTGTGTTATGGCGATTGGCCGGATGCAGCACGTCTGTGGCGGGCACTTCGGCATTGGAGGTTCGACAACAGTGGATGGGGCATGTGCTCACCGATCATTCAGTGCTAACACGCTATACCGTTACTCGGTTGGTCGAGCAACTTGCGGTCCAAGCTCGTCTTGCCGTCAATGAAACGGGGAGCGAAGAGCACGAAGGTAATACGCGATATATCACAGTGGATGAAGTCACGGCAGATCTGCAGACGGATGCCTATCTGAATGGTCAGATTCGCCTGACGTTGCAACAGCGGATTCGTCGTCCAGGTACGAATGTACCTTTGATTCGAGAGATTCATCATAGCAAGGGTATGGAGTAAACGTTAGTCGAGAGGAACCTTCTATTAGAGGTTGTTCAAAAAGCCCGCTTTTGATTACAAAGGATGCCTAACGGCATCATCAGCATCGAATATGGAATTCAGCCGAAATGTCCGTTGCTCACGTAGTTTTCCCTACGCTCTGCTACTCCATTTCTAACTTCATCCCATCTTCTCGGTACTGAAAACCGATCTTTTTGAACATGCACTTTTAAGAGTGGTTCCAGATTATAGCTTTGAGTAGATTGCTTTAGCTTCAACATTATAGCTTCAAATTCATAGGTTCATAGGATCAAAAATTCATAGATCAAACTTAATGGTCAGATTCCAAGATTGAATTTAAAAATTTTGCTTCAAGCTTGTAGCTCATAGCTCGGTAGCTCGGAAATCATAGCGATAAGATCAATGTTTCACGAAATTAGTAGTCCAACAAATGAGGTGAGATGGCCATGGCAAGCTCAGTGAAAAAAAGCAAACAGACAGCTCCGCGGTATACAAGGGCCGAACTAATGAATCATGCAGAAGCCCTCTTTGCCGTTAAGGCAGAGGTGCTGTACGGTGCGCTGTACGAAGCAGCGCAAGAGACGTTTTCCATTGAAGAAACGCAGGAACGAATTAACCAATTTATGAAAGCGAAGGTGAAGGGATAATGGCAGGTGGAACTTGGGAGCAAACGAATCGTCCGGTCCTTCCGGGCTTATATATGAATTTTCAGGCGGCAGCATCCTCGGCCATTCAAGCGGGTACGCGGGGAACGGTCGTTGTGCCAATCAAGGCCAACTGGGGTCCGGTGGGGACTTTTGTTGAAGTAGGGAGCGAAGCTGCGATTGAACGTATCTATGCGGCGAATGTGCTGGACAACGGTACGGCGTATACATCCTTGAAGCTCGCCCTGTTGGGTGGGCCGAAGAAGTTGCTCGCTTATCGTGTAACAAGTGCTGCGGCCAAAGCAGCTACGCTTACCTTGAAGGACGGAAGTGACGCCAATGTGCTGCAACTGGATGCGAAGTATCCGGGGGATCGTGCGAATGGATTCTATGTTACCATCCAGCCGGGTGTTATTGATAATACGAAGCATGAAGTGCGCCTTTTTGAAGGTAACCGCATGTTGTATGCGCTCCTGACAGCGGATATTACAGCAGCTTCTCTGGCAAAAGAGATTAACGCGGATGAACAAAATGTCTGGGTAACGGCGCAGGCGATTGGCGATGGTACTGGCGTAGTTGCTACCGTTTCGGGTGCGGCATTCAAAGGCGGTGTAAGTGGCAACGATGACCTGACCAATGCAGAGTACATTGCAGTACAGGGTGCGCTGGAAGGGGAGCAATTCGACGTCTTGGCTTTGGATCAGGCGGCTGATGCACCTCTGCTTGCGAGTTTTGCGGCATGGGTGAAACGTGTGCGTAGTGAAGGCAAACCGGTGGTGGCCGTATTTGGCGGTTCCGCAGCGGACGACACCTCTGCTACAGCAGCACAAAAAGCAGCAGCACGTTCGCTTACGCTCAACCATGAAGGTGTGATTAATGTCGGTACAGGCGTGCGCCTTGGGGATGCATTCTTCAGCTCGGCGGAAACGTCTGCCTATGTTGCAGGACTGATCGCCGGACAACGTCTGAACCAATCCACAACCTATGCAGCTACTCCGTTCGATGACGTGACACGTCGCTGGACGCGGGCAGAACAGGAGCAGGCAGTACAGAATGGCGTATTTATTTTCTTCCACGATGGACGCCAGGTGAAGGCACTTCGCGGTGTAAACACACTGGTAACTCCGGCCGCTGGACAGAATAATGCGTGGAAAAAAATCCGTTCCATTCGTGTATTGGACGCGATCAACACGGATCTGCAACGTTCCGCGGAAGATACGTATATCGGTAAAGTGAACAATACCGAAGAGGGTCGTCAGGCACTGATTAGTGCCATGAAGGCCTATTTGGCGTTGCTCGCACAGAGCAATGTGATTGAAGCTGACGGTTATGATGTCATTCTCGACCCGGCATATTACGGCGCGGCACCAGTTCTCAAACCGGAAGCAGATCAAGTATTCCTGCAATGGAATGTGAAGCTGACGGATGTAATGGAGCAATTGTTTGGTACATTTTACGTGCAATAAGGTTGTGTGGAAGGAAAGAACTGTTTTTTAATTTTAAGGAGGAAAATATATGTTGGATGCGTCAAGAGTAATTCTCGGTACCCATGGTCAGCTGCATATCGATGGTGTGTGGCAGACAAACATTAACAAGTTGGAGGCGAGTGTGGAGATTGAAAAGCGTGAGCTGAACCTGGTCGGTAACGACTGGAAGGTGCACAAAAACGGCGCGAAAAAAGGAACAGGCACGATGACGGGCTACAAAGTCACTTCCGATATGATCCAGCGCGGCTTCACCAAATTCGAGATTATTTCCAAGCTGAACGACCCTGAATCGTATGGACACGAGAGCGTTTTGCTGAGAGGTTGCATGGTGGATAAAATTCAGCTTGCCAACTGGACAGCGGGTGAGGAAGTACCGGAGGAAACGGGCTTTACGTTTGAAGGATTTGAGTTGCTGAATCCGATTGTGGCGAACTAAGCTTTGAAATACACACGTTATTGAGCTGGTTTGCTCAAGCGTGATTGCATAGTTACTTCATATAATATGGACACCAATGCAGGCCGAGATGATCTCGGTCTCTTTGTTGTCTCTACAGGCTTGGAAGCTGTCATAGATGAACCCATTAGTGAAATAAGAAGGAGATAACGCCCAATGAGTATGAATGAAAATATGTCCGAAGAACAGATTTTGGATCAGTTGTTTGAAGCCGCAGAACGTTTGCCAGAGGAGAATGTACGCATTCAGCGTCTGGATCTGCTGTTGACCTTGCGTGGACTGACGTCCTCCAAAGTGGATCATATTCGCGAACGCTGTACGATTCGAAAAACGACCAAAGGCCGCACCGAGGAAAAGGTGGATACCGAAACGTTTAACGCGCTGCTCATTTCCGAAGCAACGGTGAAATTGAAAGTCCGCAGCCTGGAATTGTCCGGCTGGGGGGACACCCGTATTACTGGCCGTATGAAGCTATCCGGTGGCGAACAGGCGGTACGTCGTATGTTGCTCGCGGGTGAATTGGATGCCGTAGGTGATAAAGTGCTGGAGCTGTCCGGCTTCGGTGTGGAGATTGAAGACCTAAAAAACTGATTCACTCCGGCGGGATGACCACGTTCCTGTATCATATGTGGGTGCGTCATCATCTCCGGCCCGGAGAGTTCTGGTCTTTGCCACGTGGGGAGCGCTCGCTGTTAATTGCGTTCTCGGAAGAGGAAATGTCAGCGATAACTTCGCAAATGAATCGATAACAAAATAGGGCAGGAGGTGAAAAAATGGCAGAAATGATTGTAGGTTTGTCCAAATCCAATGCGGAAATGCGGACAACCCTTCGATACCTGGATCAGATCCAACGCTCAACCGAACGTCTGGGCAGAGTTCGTTATCAGAGTCTGATTAAGGTGAACAATGAGCTGAGAACGACCGGGCGCAGGTTGGAACATATTTATAGTATGGCTGTGCGAATCAGCAGGCTGCGAATCACACCGACGGTTGGGCTTATTGATAAGCTGAGTCCGGCACTGGATCGCGCATGGGCGAAACTGAACAGTTTCAAGGACCAGATGGTTACGGCTTCCGGAACAGTATCGCTTGAAGTTCGGCAGAAGATCGAAGTGGCGATGGGTAAAGGAGGGGCTTCGGGTCCAACTATGGCTGTCGTGATTCAAAATAATAAAAATATTACTAACAATACAAAGGAAGAAGAACCAAAAAAATGGTGGGAAAAGGCACTAGAAGTAGCTAACAGCGTTATGGATGCGTTCAACAATATTGGAGATATTATTGATCGTTTCAAAAATAAAAAAGATGAAAGTCCTGCATCTAAATGCTGCTGTTGCACAGGTGGGAAGATGGGCAAGAATCGCAGAGTCCGTTCACCGAATGCGGATGGTGGTGGCTCAGATCGTGGCAGACGAAACTATCGAAGTGGTAGAAGGTCTAGTAACCGTTCGAACCGGGGTCCATCTCCAGTACCCAATCCTGTACCTGATACTCCAACTCCTCCGGCCGATCGCAACCGTAATAGGGGAGGTGGTAGAAGAATCCGAGGAAGTGGTCGCTTAGGATTTGCGGATGGTTCATTAGGGTCTTTAACCGACATGCTGGCTGGTAACGGATTGATGGATAATTTAAGTAGTGGCTTTGCCAAAGGAGCTAAAAGGCTTCTCGGGCCCATCAGCATGCTTGCCGATGTGGCGAACGTAGCGACAGCACCCCCGGAAGAGCGTGGCAGAGCGGTGGGTTCGATGATTGGCGGCACAGCAGGTACTGCGATTGGTAGCGCCATCGGTAGCGTTCTTTTGCCTGGCATCGGGACATGGGTAGGTGGTGCAGTAGGTGGTTGGGCCGGAAGTGAAGCAGGCGGTTGGATTGGAGACAAAGCGAAGGATATTGGAAACTTTATGTCTAGCGCTACCGAGGGTGTAGGGGACGCATTGTCGGGTGCAGCCGATTACGTCTCTGAGAAAACAAAAAAAATCACTGATGGTATATCCAGCTTCTTTGGATTTGGTTCCAAAAAAGAAGAGAAGACGGTCTCGGCAGCAACGGTGGCTGCACCGTCTCCAGTTGCAACAGGTCCGCAGATGGCACCTGCCTATATGCCACCGGCATTGACCATGACAGGCCCAGCAGCATATATGAACAGCAAGGTCGGCCAGCCTACCTCTGCTGGATTCATGGGAACAAGCATGATGCAGAACCAAGCGATGGCGCTTGGTAACGGTGCACAGACGAATGGGAAATCTTCCACGATGACGGTACAGATATCCGAAGACCAGATGAGCAGTCTGTCCGGATACTTGAAGGATTTCAAAACCGAAACTACCAATCAGATTGCAATAAATATTCCACCAGGCGCGGTGCAGGTGACGGTGCGCGAAAATGCGATTGATTACGATGCTGTCACCAAGCAGGTCGGACAACGGATTACGGGTGAGTTCCGCCGTGCCATGGAAAACCGAAAAACCATTATGGCCTAAGCAGAAAGGAGGCCGTGTATGACTGTATTTGAAGATAAAGTGGAAGGGATCAGAATGGAATTTATCCTGATCGATGGGAAAACGAAGTTTCAATTTCCTGTGAATCCAGAAGAGTTTACGATCTCACGTTCCAAAGGGTATGAAACGATTAATATGCTGGAGCATGGCGAGTTTGATTTTGCGCAGGGGGAGAAGGTGAAGGAGATCACCTTCTCTTCTTTTTTTCCCAAAGAATATGATGCGTCCTATTGCATGTATGAAAAAGATTTTCCAGATCCGCGGGTAGCGATGAATATGCTGAATACGTTTCTGGTATCGAAAAAGCCGCTGCGCTTCATCATTACCAACACGGGGGTGAACGTGCCGGTATATCTGATCTCGCACAATACGACCTTCCGGGGCGGCGAGAGCGGAGATATTTACTTCGACATTACGCTGCGCACATGGCGGGATTCCAAGGTGGAGAGGGTTGGCGCGGCTACATCCGCGAGCAAGTCGGGTTCTCGTACCGATTTGAAAAAGAGCAGCAAGACCTACACCGTCAAATCTGGCGACTCCCTGTCCAAAATTGCAAAGCTGGAGCTGGGCAGCAGTTCCAAATGGAATGAGATCTACAAGCTGAACGCTAAGATCATCGGGAGTGATCCGAACCGGATCAAACCCGGACAAAAGCTGGTGATGCCATGACCTACAAGGTCATTGTCGACGACAAATATGACATCACCAAGTTGGTCGAGACGATTACGCTGAAGGACTCTCTGGACCAGATTGCGTATCAGGCTAACATCCGGCTGGCGGTGTCTGCATCTTCCGGTCTGCCTTCGATCTCACCGGGTATGGCGGTGCGGATTAGCGGGGTTCCTTTTGGCGAAAAATCAATGGTTCACTTGCTGCATCCTGCGGTCATCTGGGAGGTGGAAAGCTCGAACAGCGGCACCAAGCGGCTGTCCCTCACGGTGTACGACCGGATGATTTATCTGGAAAAATCGGAGGACGAGTTCCTGCTGCCGAAGGATCAGACCGCCACACAGCGACTTAAAACCTACGCCAAAGAGTGGAAGATTCCATACGCCACGCTCCCGGATACCAAGACAAAGCTGGGAAAAGCCGTGTATCGGTCACAGACGATCTTTTCGATGATGTTTGCTGATCTGAAGGAAACGGCGAAGTCCGGCGGGGAGATGTATCATCCACGGATGACACACGGCGGGCTGCAGCTTTTCCAGGTCGGAAGTAATGCGAAGGTATACGAGCTGGATCGACTGATAGATCTAACCCAGATGCGTACGCTCGAAGGGGCGGTTACCAAAGTTAAAGTCATGGCGGCGTCGGAGTCACCGAGTGGCAAAGAAGTTCCTTCCAAAGTGCTTGCAATTGAGCAGGATCGTGTGGAAGAACTGGGCACATTGCAAAAGCTGGTAGAGGACGATCAGGTGAAGTCGACAACCGCGGCGAAGAAACTGGCGAAAAGTCATCTGACGGGTATTCAGGAGACCTTTACGATATCCGCACCGGATGTGAATACGATTCGTGCCGGGGACGCGGTGTTAGTAAAAGGACTGAAGCTAATCGTCATGTCGGTCAGCCGTGATCTGTCTGCTGGACCTGGAACGATGACGTTAGAGCTGGGGACGGCTGAGCTGGTGAAAAGGAGGTATTACCTTGAATAAAGATGATCCGTATGGGCATTTTGCCGACGTCATGCGAGGGGCGATGAGTACACATTCTCGTCAGGCCGTGAGCGGTCTGGGCGCGGTGTTGGGTACGATGACTTCATCCGGTGTGAAGCTGGATGATTTCAAGCACGAAGTGCAGGATTACCTCGTGGCCGAGTTGCCGGGCACGCTTGGACTGCCGGAGCGCGAGGCTGCTGGCGCGATCTCCGGTATATCTGACGTGGCAAACGGCGGAACGACGGCCACGGGACGGTTTCTTTTGCAAGAAGAGGAAGTGGAAGAAGCGGTGTGGTCTCTTGGTAAGGGATTAAAAGCGGGAGATCGTGTGCTGGCGATGCGGGTGAATGGCGGTGACGACATTGTGGTGCTGTGTAAGGTGGTGAGTGCGCATGCCTAGTTTGTTCCCAGAAACGGGAGTGGCATGGGGAGATGAGGAGGATCTGTCGGGGGCGGCTTCGGAAGAGGTACGCTTTGGGCGGAGCTGGCGATTCGATTACGATGCTGGGGATTTTGTGCTGACCCCAAGTGGCAAAGTTGCTGCGGCTGGTGGGCATGAAGCCTGGGTGCAATGGTGCATCAAGGCGGTCAAGACGCCGCGGTACAGACATGTGATTTACTCCCGAAACTATGGTTCGGAGCTGGAGGATCTGGTGGGGCAGGGTGACAGCCGGGGTGTGATGGAAAGTGAGATTACCCGGATGGTGACGGAGACGTTGCTGGCTGATCCACGGACGGATTCGGTAGACCAGTTTACGTTTGATTGGAATCGGGAGCAGTGCATGTTCTCGTGCCGGGTGGCGAGTGTGCAGGAAGAGATGTTTATTCTGGAAAGTGAGGTGATCTGACGGGATGGCTGAGATTCCGCGTTATTTGGAGGACCAGACGGAGGAACAGATTATGCAGCGCATGCTGGATCGTCTGCCCGCGGATCTGGATAAGTCGGAAGGGTCGTTTCTGTGGGATGCGGAGGCTCCGGTTGCGTTTATGCTGTCTGAGGCTGCATTGTGGGCGCAGGAATTACTGCGGCGTGGCTTTGCGAGTACGGCTGCGAGCAGTGATCCGAATTTTCGTTCGGAAGAGCTGGATCTGCGGGTAGGGGAGCACGGCATCACACGGCGAGCTGCGGTGGCGGCACAAGGTGCGGTGAGGTTTACGGGTACGCCGGGGAAAGTGGTGCCTGCGGGAACGGTCGTGGCTACGCTCGCGGATGAAGTGTCTGCTGAAGCTTCGCTTGAATATGAGACGGTGGGACGTTTGGAATTGGATGCAGAGGGCTCCGGGGTGGTTGGCGTGCGAGCGCTTGTTGCCGGAAAAGATAGCAATGTGCCTGCGGGCACGGTAACTGTGCTGTCTACACCTGTAAGTGGCGTGACCTCTGTCACGAATGTTGATGTGATTAAAGGCGGTGCAGATATTGAGGCAGACACGGCGTTGCTGGAACGCTTTTATGCCAAAGTCCGCAACCAGGGGACCAGTGGCAACAAGTCGCAATATGTGCAATGGGCCAGTGAAGTACCAGGTGTTGGTGCAACGCGTGTGATTCCATTGTGGCAGGGTCCGGGCACGGTGGGATTGTATCTGCTGGACACGGACAAACGTGCTGCGGGTACCGATTTGGTAGCCGCCGTGCAGAAGTACGTTGACCCAACGCAGGATGGACAGGGTGAAGGCGTTGCCCCGGCAGGACCAGTCGTGTCCGTGATGCCAGCCGAGGAAGTGCCGATGAACATTCAGGTGAAGCTGACTCTTGCTAGTGATGCAACGTTGGCCGATGTACGAGCATTGATCGAACGCGGGGTGACCGCGTATCTGAAACAGTTGGCTTTTGCTGATTCACTCGTTCGTTACACTCGCATTGCCGCGATCCTGCTGGACATTCCGCCGATTATCGACTATTCGGAGCTTACCGTGAACGGTGTGAGTGACCAGAATATCGAGATGACCGCAAGTCAGGTGGCGGTGCTGGGGACGGTGGATGTGCATGAGTAGTGTTGGGCAGATGGTGGATGAGGAAGTAATTGGGGAATGCGGAGACCTAGGAAGATTGGGAGAAATACACCGATCCGGGTTGGATCTGGTGAGCGAGACGCTACATGTGGATGTGCAAGGAAGGGAGGGGACAGGGCATGAGTGCTCCTTCTATTGCAGATGTTGGACTGACGAGTGAGAAAGGGCGGGAGTTGTTCTCGTATTTGCCCAGGTATTATGAGACTTCGCGTGTGATGCAGGCTGATATGCAGGCCAAAGGCACCGAAATGGATCTGCTGTATCAGGCGTTGGATGAGACGTTGGAACAGTTTTTTGTCCGTACAACGACGTGGGGGCTGGACTTCTGGGAGCAGGAGCTTGGCATTGAGACAGATCGTCTCAAACCCGTGGAGCAGCGGCGTGCCGTGGTGGAATCGAAGCTACGTGGTGCCGGGAAGTTCTCTGGCAGGTTGGTTGCGAATGTGGCTGAGGCGTATGCCGGGGGCAAGGTGGATGTGACATTTCAGCCAGAAGCGTGGAGTTGTACGGTGAGCTTTGTGGATACGATGGGTATCCCGCCCAACATTGATGATCTGAAGAGAGCGATTGAAGAACTGAAACCGGCTCACATGGCTGTGGAATATGAGTACCGATATCTGGTCTGGGACGATCTGAACAACAAACAGATGACCTGGGATGAACTGGACACCGCGTCGTTGACGTGGAATGAACTGGAGGTGTGGGCGTAATGCCACAAGAAACGGATCGACTGAAATTGCCTCTGCCCTTGGGGAACGAGACCGTAAGCCGGGAGAGTATTAATGGAATTTTTGAAAAGATTGATGCGGGTGTCGCAACACAGGCGGATTTGGAGATGCTTCGTGAAGCGGTAAGTCAGATGGACATTCCTGATGCGTCTTTGACGCAGAAAGGGAAGGTGCAGTTGTCTAGTTCGGTGGATAGTAATGCTGAGGATAGGGCTGCAACGCCAAAAGCAGTACAGGCAGCTTTGAAAGAGGCTTTATTGGCAAAGCAACTTGGAGTTGAGCAGAAAGCTAATGTGGTTGCCGCGCTTAACTCCATTGGTGTATCGGCATCCACTAGTGAGACATGGGTGGGGTTAATTTTTAAATTGGAAGGGGTTATCCTGGCAAAGGGTACGGCTTCTGTAGATCAGGTGTTATCGGGTTATACATTTAGTAATTTTGAAGCAAACAAGTTGATCGGAACAATGATAAATCATGGTGCGAAAACATCTATTATAACTACACAAGGTGGGCAGTATGTTATACCTTCTGGCTATCATAATGGTAGTGGAAGGATAACAGCTTCTCTAAATAATTTAGTGTCCGAGAATGTGAAAAGTGGAGTTAATATTGGTGGCGTGCTGGGTACGCTTCAATACATTGAATTAACTTCGGATACATCTGATTACATGCTTGAAGGAGTTCCGAGCTACTCCCCCTATAGACTGGATAATCCTAATGGCAACAATCCAATTGGGTATATAAATACCTTATCCAAATCGTTCTCGCTTAAGTACGGTGGATCCGTTAGAGTTTACGTTTACGGTTATCGATTAGCACAACATGCGCAGTATTATAATGTTCGTATTAAAATTTATAAAAGTGGAGATAAGGTTTACGATGAGCTAGCACAAGATCTATACAATAATGTAATCGTTAATATTGAAAGTGGGGGCGAAAATTTGAGGGTGGATGTTGTTTATACAAAAATAGGGGGATTATCAGGAGTTGACGCGGAAGTTAGAGCTATTAATGTTTATTGGGGTATAAAGGGATTTGATAAAGGAAAAGTTTCATAGTTTATCTTGAGATATAGGTGCCCTCTTTAAAACTATGAATGACATAATGCATCTTGGACGACGTTTGTATAGGGAAAATCAATTGAAATTATTTGTTATAATTCTAATTGAGTATTCTTTTAAAGGAGGTGAACCATGACCACAAACCAACTAACCACAGTAATTTCAAACACACTCACACAACATTTCCCTGACATCCCGATCCACCCAGCAACTGGTAGCACTAATCCAGATGAAAAAGGCATTATCTACCGTCTGCTATCCGTGCAACTTACCCGGGAACGCAGCGATCGCTTCGTGCAATCCCATGCATATGAAATCCGCTGGCTCGAAGCAGAAAATATCCCAGCCACCCTACCGGACGCGTTGTTTGAAGCGCTGGAAACGATCAGTGTAGAGGGAACACCCTATCGCGCAACGGAGCTACGATGGGAAACGGAGAACGACAATCCCAGACTGCTGGTGTACTATACCATGCGAACCACCAAAGTGTCAGAGTCCGCTACGACCATGCAACATCTGGAACAGCGACATACCGCACTTAAAGCTGTGAACGAATAACTATTAGTTCA
The DNA here is from genome assembly GCF_037144955.1 of Paenibacillus sp. USHLN196. Taxonomy (NCBI): domain Bacteria; kingdom Bacillati; phylum Bacillota; class Bacilli; order Caryophanales; family Paenibacillaceae; genus Paenibacillus; species Paenibacillus sp. USHLN196. The sequence goes on from NZ_JBBCYH010000002.1 coordinate 454,115, forward strand.
ACGAAATTTTCTGCACGAGAACGGAAAGGACAGAAATAACCAGAAGAAGCGAAGCGTTCGCCTTTATCCCTGGATTTAACCTTGAAAATGAGAATCAAAAAAAATCTGAGAATAACAGCGATCGGAAGGTTGTTCTGTACTGGGAGTGGCTAGTGTAAATATTCTTTTGTTGAACTTAAATGAGGGGATAACCATGAAAGGAATAGGAGGCTCATTGGCGATGTTTACGAAAAAAGAACCGGACACTAAAAAAACGGAAGCTCAACAGAAAAACAATCAAAAATACAGCAAAGCACAGTTCGCCGAATCCCGGCAACTTAGCCGGATCGAGAAAGATATTTTGGCAGCAGTTCTGCTGGAACAAGAAACATACACCATGGAAGAAGCACAGCAACACATCCAACAATTTATGAATGGGGAGGCACAATAATGGCTGGAGGAACATGGACGACACAAAACAAGGTACGCCCCGGTGTATATATGAATTTTGCATCAGAGGGCACATTGCCAGGTACGGTAGGAGAGCGAGGAACGGTGGCTTTGGCACTTTCATTGTCGTGGGGGCAAGCTAGCACCATCATGACCTTACAAGCAGGTGAAGATGTACAAGCCAAATTGGGCTATGACTGGACAGCACCGCAAATGCTGCTGATTCGCGAGGCTTTGAAACGTGCGCAAACATTGCTTCTGTATCGACTCAATGCAGGGACCAAAGCCAAGGCAACCTTGGATAAACTGACAGTAACAGCCCAACACGACGGCGTACGCGGTAATGATCTGGCTGTTGTAATCTCCACGAATATCAATGATCCGGAACAATTGGATGTCTCCACTCTGCTTGCGGGTAAAGAAGTGGACAAACAAACCGCGTCTACCATCGGAGCTCTGGAATCCAACGCATACGTCACATTTACTGGTGAAGGTGCACTCACAGCTACAGCTTCACTTCCACTAACAGGCGGATTGGATGGTGCAGCAACCAACCAGGAGCATGCTGATTTCCTCACCAAGCTAGAGGTGCTGGATTTTAACACGGTTGGTCTGATTTCAGACGATACCACACTCAAGTCAGTCTACACAGCTTACATCAAGCGTTTGCGTGAGACCGAGGGCAAGAAGGTGCAACTGGTTCTGTCGGATTATCCGGCTGCAGATCATGAAGGCATTATCAGTGTCAAAAATGGTGTTGTGCTCGCAGATGGTACGGTCCTGTCACCGAAACAAACCGTAGCATGGACTGCCGGCGCAACAGCGGGAGCTAACCTGAATGATTCCCTGACGTTCCGTGCGTATGACGAAGCCGTGGATGTGAACGGACGACTGACACATAGTGAGACAGAAGCAGCATTGCGTAATGGCGAGTTTGTCTTTACGGCGAGTAGCAACCGCGCGGTGGTGGAGCAGGATGTAAATACGTTCCGTTCGGTGACCCCGGATAAGGCACGTCATTTTGCCAAAAACCGTGTTGTCCGCGTACTCGATGGCATCGCTAACGATATGAAACGGATTTTCGAGTCCTATTATATTGGCAAAGTGAACAATAACGAAGATGGGCGCAGCCTGTTCCGTTCCCAATGTGTCACTTACCTGAAGCAGCTTCAGGATATTGGGGCGATTCAAAATTTCGATTCCAAAACAGATATCACTGTTGCTCCGGGCAATGAAACTGACAGTATTCTGATCGAGATTCAGGTCCAACCTGTGGATTCCGTTGAAAAAGTATATATGAAAGTGAAGGTGGTTTAAGATGGCATTTTTGAAAGCAAGTGACACGATCTCCGGTCAGGAAGGCCGCGCATACGCAACGATTAACGTACAGACGGAAGAAATGTTCTATGTGAAGACGCTGGAAGCAACAGTGGAGAAACAAAAAGCAGAGGTAAAAACGTTGGGCCGCCGCGGCGTACAGCACAAAGCAACCGGTTGGTCCGGTTCGGGTTCCATGACAATCTTTTATACCACTTCCCGTTTCCGCGAGCTGATGCTCCAGTACATGCAGAATGGTGTGGACACGTACTTCGACATTGAAGTGACCAACGAAGATCCTTCCTCTACAATTGGCAAACAGACGGTAACTCTCAAAGGTGTCAACCTCGACAGTGTGATCATGGCATCTCTGGATACCGAGGCTGAGGCGTTGGAGGAAGAAGTGAGCTTTACCTTTGAAGATGTCGATATGCCTGTATCGTTCAATCTGCCGAAGTAAAGTAGCGCGGAAAGCTTAATGATTTGAGATTTATAAAGAGTAAAACTTAGCAGCGGGTTTGTAAAAGAAACCTGTTCAACTTGCCTGTGTTACGGGCTATTTGGCGTGCCAAAATTCTGCTCTTCGCCGCTTCTTGCGGCGGGGAGCCTAACTTTAGAGGAGGAACAATACATGAGTGGATTGAGTATGTTTTTTGCCCAAAATGCAGCAATGGATACAACGGAGGAGTTTATCGTATCCCCCCGTTTCAAAGATGAGAAAGGCGAGCCCGTTGCCTGGAAACTGCGCAGCATGACTGAGGACGAAAACCAGGAATGCCGCAAGGCAGCTACCCGCAAAATTAAGGGCAAGAACGGTGTGTACACACCCGACATTGATGCGAATGATTACATGGCTCGTCTGATGAGTTCAAGTGTCGTATATCCCGATTTGAAAAACGCAGAACTTCAGCGCTCATACGGCGTGATGGGGGCGGAATCGCTTTTGCGGAAAATGCTGTTGCCTGGGGAATTTGCTTCGCTTGGCGAACAGGTTCAGAAGCTGAACGGTTTCAATCAGGATATGAACGAACTGGTGGATGACGTAAAAAACTAATTAAAGAGGGCGATTCCGAAGCCAATCTGGCTTATTACGCTCTCCATGAATTGAACATTTTGCCGCATGAGCTTATGGCCTTCTCCATGCGAGAACGAGCGGCCATCTATGCGATGATCTCCATCCGGGTGGAGGAAGAGAAGAAAGAACGATCCAAAAACCGCGCCCGTAAGAAATAAAAGAGAAAGGAGGGAGAAATGAATGTATGCAGTGTTTGCAAGACTGTATATCATGTCAAACAATATGGTTCAGCAATTTCAAAACCTGCCTACCGTAATCAATTCGGTATTCAACCCTGGAAATCTGAGCCGAATTCAGTTGGCAGGCAACTTACTCCAAGGAGTGTCAGAAGAACAGGCTAAGGTAAATGCTGCCTTTACAGAAGGTGCCCAGCGAGTGCGAGCCTGGATCAGCGTGATCAAGTCAGCAGGACAAGCTGTTCTCGTACCAGCTGCGCAGGAAGAGGATTTGAAGCAGCGATATATAGCTGCTACTGGTGATGATGCTCAGGGTGAGACGATCTTTAATCGCTACCGTGCGGAAGCTTTCAAGAGCGGACAGAATGTTACGGATGCTTTGAAAGGTACACTATCTCTCATCCCGTATGCACAGAATACGGACCAAGTTGATCAACTGAGGGATATGGCTAAGCGGTTGAGCATGCTATCTCCAGATGGAAAAAACATGTCAGATGCATCGAGTGCCTTGGTCGCTGCCATGAACGGAGACAATGGTCAGCTTGCCAAGTCTTTTAACATTCCTGCTGAAGCTCTAAGCGGAGCAGGTCTGCAACAAACCATTGATTCATCCAATCTGGATGGATTTATCCAAAAGTTGGATGTTATTTTGCAAAAGCAAGGCTATACCCAACAGGCTTTTGACACCATGCTGGATTCACCGTTACAGAAGTGGAATGCACTGGTGAATCAGTTTAATGGGGTTCTCGGTCAGATTGGACAGGCAGCCCTCATTGCCTTAACACCTTTACTGGATCGATTAAATGAAGCCTTTGCAAATGGGGAGTTCACGGTCATTATTGAGTGGATTAGCAATGCGTTTACGGTTGCGGCAAACGCGTTGACGATGCTGGTAAACGGTATTTTATACATTGCAGCCGTGATTCAGCAGAACTGGGATATCATTCAGCCTATCCTGATGGCATTGGCGATTGTGGTACTGGCATTGGTTATCGCACAAGTCTATAGTCTCGTTGCCGCCTGGTTATTGCTAAATTGGCCAATCCTGCTCGCCATTGCTGCAATCGCAGCAGTTATTGGAATTTTGAACATGATGGGAATGTCAGGTACAGAGATTTTGGGAGTCATCATAGGTTCATTTATGATGCTTGGAGAAATCGTGCGAGTAGTAGTAGCCACAGTGTGGAATGTATTTGCTTCATTAGCGGATTTCTTAATTAATTTCTTTACTAATGCAGTGTATGCAGTCCAAAAGTTGTTCTACGATCTAGGGATGTTTATTTTGCAGACCCTATATAATGTGATGTTAGGTATAGAGGATTTTCTTAATAGAGCTGTAAGTGCAATAGCGGGTGTTGCCTCCTTTATCAATGACACATTTGGTACGAACTTGACCGTGATGTCCGAATCAGATATCACCATTGGTAGCAAAACCATTAAGGGATGGATGGACACTTTAGAATCATGGGAGCCGCAAAGTGATACAAATTCATTCAAGTCGATGAGAATGGATGGACAGTACAATGGCAATGCGTATGGGAAAGGACCGGAGATGGCGGAAAAATTGCTTTCCGGTTTTTCAACGGGGGCAAAAGCAGATTCCAAAGATAAAGATTTACCAGGTAAATTTGGCAAGGACTTCACACCCGAAATACCCAAAACACCTTCCATGCCATCGATGCCAACTGCACCTGCTCCCACCGTTGTCCCGAGTAACAACATGAGTAACATCAACAAAATCAACAATATCGGGCAGGTGGACAAGATCGGTGACGTGGATGGCACAGTGGATGTAACCAGCGAGGACTTGAAACTGATGCGTGAGCTGGCCGAGATGCAGGCGATTCAGCGATTTGTCAGTCTGACGCCAACCGTTCAGGTCACCACAGGGGATATCAACAGCGGACATGATGTGGACAGCATCATCAGCAAGATTACTGATGGACTGAGCAGTCAGATCGTCTCCAGTGCCCAGGGGGTGTATGGATAAGTGGAATATTATATTCAACTAAGCTTCAATAACCGCTCCGAATACATGTTTTTTCCGGTGACACCAGAGAGCATTGAGTTTTCGGATTCGGGAGACGGCAGTACATTTAACGTTAGTGCTTTGGGTGAAATTAACGTGATCAAATCGCCGAAGCTGCGTGAAGTCAGTTTCAGCGGGATTTTTCCGGCAGACTACAGCCCGTATCATCTGAACTACGATGCAAGACATCCGGCAATTCAGAAGCAGTTTTACCGTGATCCCTATGAATATGTGAAAAAGATCATCCGTTGGATGCAGACGGGCAGACCCGTCAGACTGTTCTTTTCTAGTGCAAGGTACACCATTAATATGGCGGTTTCCATTGAGAGCTTCGACTGGAAGGAGACTGCGGGTACGGTGGGGGATATCCAGTATGATATCAAGCTGAAGCAGTTCATTTTTTATGCCGCCAAAAAAGTAGTGCCACTCAAGGGCAGCAAGGATACAGCTGCTTCGAAAACAAAAACCAAAGCCTCCCGGCCCAATGAAAAAATCCAGTCCAAGACCGTCACACTCAAAGCCGGAGACTCCTTGTGGTCTGTAGCCAAAGCCCATTTGGGAGATGGATCTCGCTGGAAAGAACTGCAGAAGCTGAATAGCATCAAAGATGCACAACTGAAGAAGCTGCCGATTGGACTTGTGATCAAGCTTCCGTGAAAGGAGAGGGAATATGCAAGAGCAGATCAGGCTGGATGATAAGCTGGCAAACATGAAGGAACGGTTATTACTGGATGACAAGCAGGGCAACATCTGGGACATTAGCGAAATTGCCGGTGACATTACGTACAAAACCTCCCGCATCGGCAAACCTTCCTCTCTGGAATTCACGTTGATCAAGGGCAGTCTGTACCAGAATAAGAAATTCACATATGAGAATGGATATGTCGTGAAATATATCAGCAACGAGGTAGGCATATTTTACGGATATATCTTCTCGGTGGATAGCGGTAAGGACGAAAGTGTCAAAATCAAAGCCTACGACCAGATGCGTTATCTGACTGCGAATCAGACGTACAAGTTCGTTAATGCCACTGCTGCGGATGTAATTAAACGAATTGCAAAGGATTTCCTATTGAAAACGGATGATCTGATTCAGCCCAAATATGTTATTCCACGCATGTTATTTGATAACAAAAAGCTGATTGACATGATCTGTGAGGCATTGGACCGAACGTTGATCTATGGCGGAAAAAATTACATCTTCTACGATGATTTCGGCAAGCTTGTGCTTCGAGATGTGGAAGAGATGCCTTACGGCTTTGTTATTGGGGATAACAGTCTGCTCACGGATTACAGCTATACAAGGTCGATTGACGACCAGACGTATAACAAGATCAAGCTGTATCGGGATAACAAGGATACTGGAAAAAGAGAAACATATGTTCATCAGGATTCAGGCAGCATCCGTCAATGGGGGCTGCTTTTTTTGTACCAAAAAGCGGATGACGGCCTGAATGAAGGCCAGATTGATGCCATGCTGAAGACCCTGATGACCCTTCGTAATCGAGAGACGCAGACGTTGAAAGTGGATGCGCTTGGCGATTTCAAGGTGAGGGCAGGCAGTTATGTCAACATTCAGATCGATGAACTCAAGATTAATCAATATTTTCTGGTAGACGAATGCACGCATAAGGTACAGGGGGGCGTGCATACGATGTCGCTGGATTTGAAGGTGGTGTAACGATAAATGATGCTGGACGTGATTAAAAAGGCAGCGGTGGCCGCTGTAGATGCCAAGTCTCCCGTTCAGGTAATGTACGGAAGCGTGACAAACACCCAGCCTCTGGAGATAACCGTTGAACAACGGCTGGCGTTGGCTGAGCCTTTTCTGGTACTGCCGGAATCCGTAGCGAACAAAGCTTGGACCGTGGGAGACCATGTCTTGTTGTTACGTGTTCAAGGTGGAGACAGCTTTGTCGTGCTGGATCGGCTGGTGAATCCATGATTCCACAGGGTGCGCAGATTAGCGCAGAAGATCAGGAAGAAGCTGCTGTGCTTCCAAGTCTGACGTATGTGTTTCAAGCTTCAGGGCAGCGAATTGGAAGACTGCAACTGGATGGAAAAGATGCGGTAAAACAGGCGGTGTATAAAGCGTTGTCTACACGCCGCTACGAGCATCTAATCTATTCCTCGGATTACGGCATGGAATGGTCCTGGGAAGGAATGGCCGGGAGATCCATGGTTGAATCGGAACTGGAACGCTGGATTCGCGAAGCGTTGCTTCCGGATGATCGCATTTCGGATGTAACCGAGTTCGATTTTGTCCACGAGGAAGATGGAGTACGGGTGTCTTTTACCGTGGAAACGGATTTTGGCAGCTTCGGGGAAGAGACGGAGGTGAATATGAATGTATGAAGCGCAGACGTTTGAAGTTATTTTAAACCGAATGCTGGATAGGGTACCAGATGGTGTGGATAAACGTGAAGGCAGCATTATCTATGATGCGCTTGCGCCAGCGGCAGTGGAAATGGCTCAGATGTATATCGAGCTGGATGTGAACGCCAATCTGAAGTTTGCGGATACAGCTTCTGGAGAGTACTTAGATCGGGCAGTGGCTTGGTCTGGCATTAGTCGGAAAGCGGCCACGAAGGCACGATGGGTTGGTAGTTTCCGGAATAACGAAGGTAAGCCTGTTGAGGTTCCTTTGGAGAGTCGTTTTTCTACGGGGGATCGGGTGTATATTGTTGTGGAGCGCTTCGCGGCAGGACGATATGTGTTGGAATGTGAAGTCGCGGGAGCGGAAGGTAATGAGTATACGGGGGCGCTGCTGCCCATCGATTATATTGCTGGCCTGACGACAGCTGAATTGACACAGTTGCTGGTTCCTGGCGAAGACGAGGAAACGGACCAAGCCTTGGTTGACCGATATCAGGACAAAGTTTCCCGTCCGGTAACGAGTGCCAACAAATATCAGTATGAGCTATGGGCACGGGAAAACTCCGGGGTTGGCAAAGCGAAGGCTTTTCCACTGTGGGAAGGGCCAGGTACAGTCAAAGTGGCATTGTTGAATAATGAAATGCAAACACCTGCTGAGGCGGTCATTAAGGCGGTGCAGGAATTTATCGACCCCACCCTGGATGGAATGGGTGAAGGTGCTGCTCCAATTGGACCCGTGGTCACAGTGGTGGGAGCAGAAGAAGTACCTATTGATGTGGAGGTGCAGGTCACGCTTGCTTCCGGTTCAACGTATGAGGGCGTGAAGACACTGATTGAAACGGGAGTTACAGCGTATCTGAAAGAACTGGCTTTTGCCGATCCGTTGGTTCGTTGGACACGTATTGCCAATGTCATTCTGGATATCCCGCCTGTGATCGATTATAGCGATCTGCTGGTGAATGGTGGTATGTCCAATCTGGAGATCGCCCCCAGCGCAGTAGCCGTTCTTGGGACGGTGAAGGTGACATGAGTAAAGCGGACGTATTAATGACTCTTTTGCCCCCGTTGTATGAAAATGTGCTGGAGATGCAGCTTCTTACAGAGACCGAAGGTGTAGAGCTGGACAAGCTTACGGTGGGTTTGGAAAGTGTGCTGGACCAATTCTACCCGGAGTCTGCGACCTGGGCATTGGAACGTTATGAGCGAGATTTGCAGATTCAGACGAATCAAGCCAAGCCAGACGACCAGCGAAGATCCGTAATTATCTCCAAAATGCGCGGCAGCGGCAAAGTTTCTGGTTCCATGCTCAAGAACGTGGCGCGGGCCTACGAAAGCGGCGGGATCGATGTATCCGTGTCGCCCGAGGAATACTTGATCCGAATTCGCTTCATCGACACATGGGGCTTACCGCCCAATCTGGACGATCTGAAGGCAGCGATTGAGGATATTAAACCAGCACATATGGCCGTGGATTACCGTCTGCGGTATTTGACGATTTCGGAGGTTGAAAGCATGACGCTAGAGGAGATCGAACAGACTCGACAGGATAAATTTGCAGGAGGTGGAGCATAGATGAATGAACCAAAAACACCAAATTTGGGATTGAATAAGATTGACCGTTCCTCGCCGTCGACGACCTATTTTGATCTGGACAAGTATCTGGATCAGAATTGGGAGAAGGTTGATGAAGGTGTAGGGCATGTCGAAGAAAAGGCTGAGAAAACCGCTGCACAATTGAGTAGTATTCAGGAGCGGTTGGATACGGAGAAGCGTAGATCGGTGACGTTGGGGCCAGGATTGCAAGTTGTTAATGCTGAACGTGCCTCGGCGTTTAAGTTGGAAGGATTGAAGGGACGCACGCTTGTGAATTTGTTGGGGCGTGATGGTGGGTGTGAGAATACAAGTAGCTGGTTTACAACTGTTGGGGTATTGGCTGAATTGGATTCGTCGCACAAAACACAAGGTAGTCAAAGCATTAAAATTTCATTGAAGGGAGGAAGTACTGGGGGAAGTTTATACAAACAGTTAGGACAAACCCTGTCTAACAGTAAAAACTACCTTGCAATTGCAGATTTGAAAAGAGGCACATCTACGAGTGTAGCTCTATCTCTGTGGAACGGTACGGCAAACGTTTCAGGAACGGTAGTTACAGCGGATAAATTCTCAACTGCTATTCTGTTGATTCCTGCATCTAGTTTGGGTACAGTGACTAATAATTTGCAAATTTCTATAGTGGGAAGTGAAATAGCTCAATTTAGCCATGTTGATGCTGTACGTTTGTATGAAATCACCAGTTCAGAGTTAACGTCACTTTCCAATATGACAACGGAGCGAATTGCAGTGAAATATCCTTATGTAGATAGCATTCAGCCTGTTCGAAATCCTTATGTTATAAGGTATGGAGAGAATTTATTGCCTCCCTTTCATGAATGGACACCTACAGGAAGTGCAAAGGCAACATCGTGGTACAAAGTAACGATAACGTCAACTACGAACGATGTTGCGGCACTTTCGTATGACGCTCATGTTATTCCAAACAATTATTATACATTAAGCATTGATCAAAACGATGCCACAATATCTGTCACTGGCGGCACGGATGGAGCGATCATAGTAGCTAATACTTCGGCTACTTCGGTAACATTTAATAGTGGAAACAGAAAGATTGTTCGTGTATATGTATCAAATTATGCAGCAGGACAAGGTACCCCAGGTATCGGTGATTTTGTGTTTAAAAATCCAATGCTCTCGCTTGGAAAAACGACCAAACGATTTGAACCTCGCGAAGATGCAGTGCTTGCTCTGCAAACGGATCTATACGCTAATCCAATAACCGGAACGAATGTTGAAGAATTGTACGAGAAAGATGGCCAGTATTTCAAACTGACGAAGTGGAACAAAGTTTCGTTGGATGGAACACTACCCTGGATTCCTGATTCTAGTGGATCTGGGTATAAAACAGTGACTCTTTCATATGACAATTTTGTAGCCGGCAATACTGGTCTATTTCCTTACACAGTAAAATATGATGGTTCCTTACTTAAAACATGGGCGCCTGTCATAGATAATGCTGATTATGCTTGGCTCAGAGAAGGAGGATCGAATCTTTATATAACAGTATCTAATTCAGACAGCGGTTGGGGAGACTCATATACGCCAACAGTTGACGATATTAAGGCTTATTTTATGGGTTGGCGAATGCGTAATTGGAACGATTTAATGCCATATAATGGTTCAGGAGAGAAAGCGTGGGGGACCGTAGTAAGTGGAGGCGCTGCACATTGGACAGCAATACTGCCAACGACAGAGGCAGTAGATTATAAAAACCCATACCAACTCATATACCAGCTTGCAACACCAACTATTGAACAAATCATGTCAGAGGGTCAATTGACGTTTATTGAGGGAGATAATTTGGTAGAAGTAGGTACGGGAATGATAATTAGAGAGAATGTTAAACCAGTATATACTTCTGATGTGCATAAATCATATAACATTAATAACTATAATTTGTCAGCCAAATTAAATAGTAAGGTTAAAAAAATACTGTCCGTTTATAAAAATGATGTCAGAGATTACTGGGATATACTACGATTTAATCCGGAGTCAGAAGTTTATGGGTTAGAGTTAGCTTCCTTACCAGCCTCTCAATATGATCCATCGGCTTATTATAGTGTAACATATCAGGTTCAGGATCAATTTTCACCAATATCGATTAACGGAACGATAGGAGTGAGTGAGAAATCTATTATAGAACAATTTATAAACGATTCTTCCAATATTTCGAGGCAGCTATCTGTAATGGAAAGCAAAAATAAAGAAATGGAATTTCAGCAGTATGCTGACAAAAACTTTCTCAAAAAATCATCTAGCATTAATGAAAATGAAGATCTAAATAACTTGGTATTTGAGGGAGAATTTTATTGTCAACTTAGTCTAACTGCTGAAACACTTAAAAATTGTCCTGTTAGAGTGGCATTCAGTCTTAAAGTTAGTAAAAATGGAACGCAAAATAAAGAGTCAACTCCAGGGGTAACACAAACTTTAATTACATTTCTTCCAGTAGGATTTACGACATGGCAGCGAAATCTTTATGATACTTGGGGAGCGTGGGTCAAAGTTCCATCAAGAGAGGAATTTGAGAGTTTAAAGTCCTCTGTCAGTGATGGGAAATCGGCTATCGCTGCCGCCATTACTGGCAAGGGGGTAGCGGCATCAGGCAGCGATACATTTAGTCAATTAACGAATAAGATAAAGCAGATAGAAATATCAAATGCTAATATGACCCAAGTAAATCTAAAAAAATCTTATACTAGTGGAAGAAATGCTGAGGATTTCATTATAGGAACAATTCCACAAAAATCGGTTTATTTTCAGTTTTCTTCAAATTGGACCAATACTACCTATTTTACACTTAGTGTTTCTGGGTCTGCATACACTGACGGTGTATTCTTTGCTTTGAAAGATAGGTTGGGTATTACTGCTCAGATAGGCCCTAAAGTAGATTATTTTAATTACTCTGCAATGTACTTGATTTCTACAATTACTTGGGATTTAAGGACTCTTCAAGGATACTACAGTGGTAAAAATACTACCAACATCGGACAAGGGGAAGATATTAGAGCTAGTTTCACTATTCCTGCTAATTTTGATCGTGAAGGTCCAATTAACTTCATAATAGTTCCTAAGTTGAATGGGCAGCAAAGTGTCGACTGTTACTTAGGGGCGCAGGGAACCTTTATCACGGCAAACTAACTACCTAAAAATCTTTCAAAAAGGAGGTGAAACCATGGAAAGATGGGACACCCTATGGAAATGGGGAATTGTGCTTATGAGTAGTTCAGTAACCTACTTCTTCGGCGGCTGGTCAGGAGTGCTCGGTGTACTACTGGTATTCGTCATCCTCGACTATCTAACCGGCATCGCGGCGGCGGGTATGAGTGGCAAGTTAGAAAGTAATGTCGGCATGTTCGGCATCGCCCGAAAGGTATTTATATTTGCAATGGTATCGGTGGCTCATCTGGTGGACGGTGTTCTGGGAGACGGACATTTGTTCAGGGATGCGGTCGCCTTTTTTTATATCGCGAATGAGCTGTTATCCATTATTGAAAATGGGGGCAAACTGGGAGCACCGATTCCGCCGGTGATTCGGCAAGCCATTGAAGTGCTCAAGGGCAAAGGGGGAACCGGGGGGATCTCAGGTAACTATACTCCTGATTCCAGAGAATCTTTTGTACAGTCAGATCATGAGGACGCTGCTCAACAGATTAGAGATGAAACGAAGTAAAGGCTCAGCATTCATTCAAAATTGTCCTGTGGCAAGATATAGAGCACTACAGAGTCGAAAGTCTGCACCATTAGCCTACAAGTAGTGAAAGAGACGGAATCGATTCTGAAGAAGCGGAGCGGTCGCCTTTGTCTCTAAATTTTAACCATTAAAATAATAAATCATAAAAATTTGGAGACAACAGCGATCGGAAGAACGATTCGTATCTGGAACGGTCGCGTACCGACTTGGTATGTTTTCTTAAGAGGGTGGATAGATAACATTGAACCTAGCTATTACCATCAACAAGGGACACGCACACAAGCAACACCTGATCCAACCGCATTAACTATATACAAACGGCAATTTGCCGCATAAAGGGTGTGAGAAACATGCAAACGAGAAGTTCGGGCAACACACAGGGCATTGACGTCTCCCGATACCAGGGCAATATTGACTGGGCCAAAGTGAAGGCAAGTGGCATGACATTTGTATTTATCAAGGCAACCGAGGGACAGACATATACCGATCCAAATTATCAAAAAAATGTAAAGGGTGCACTGGCGGCGGGCATACTGGTCGGCACGTACCATTTCTTCCGCGCGACATCCACCGATGGTGCCAAGGCAGAAGCGGCACATTATGCGAATACGCTGAAAAAAGTCGGAGGCGCCAAGGCGCTACAACTGCCACCCGTTATGGACTACGAGAACAACCCCGGCAACCTGAGCAAAGCGCAGATGAATACGGTTGCTAAGGCTTTTTTAACCGAATTACAACGTCTGACAGGTGTAAAACCGATCATATACACGGGCAATTCATTTGCCGGGAATTTTGACACATCACTCAGCTCATACGATCTGTGGATTGCACGTTACAGCAGCACCCGTGTACCAGACGACCAGCCAGCATGGAAGCATTGGACGTTCTGGCAGTATACGGATTCGGGCAAGGTGAGCGGCATTAGTGGCAACGTGGATATGAATGAATTCGAGGGAACAGCGGCACAGCTCAGAGCAAGGTACGCAGCAGCTACTCCGAAACCAACGGAGCCGTCCAATCCGAATCCGCCAACCGAACCACCGAAAGGGGGCGAACCAATGACAGTTGAAGAGAAAGCAGCGTTTGATGCGCTCAAATCCCAGGTCGATAAACTGCAGGCGCGTCAGCAAATGGAAGTTCCAGTATGGGCGAAAGCAGCCGTGGATGCAGCATTAGCATATGACACCAAAAATCCATTGTTCAGCATCGAGAATGGGGCGAGTTATGATTTTTACCGTTTTATTACCGTGATGCATCGCAGAGGTTTGTTTAAAAAGTCAGCTGATTCTTAGCAAATGACAATTTGATCTTATCCGAATGTGGATTGAGTGGAGGAGGGACACGGGACGCTTTTTGTCGAACTGTGTTCCTTTTTTGTGTTTTGTGTAAGTAATATTAACACATATAATAAAGTTGAAGACATATGTCTGTAAATCTCTTGTCTAAATGATTAATGTGATGTAAAGTAAGTTACACGAAATTGTTTTTCACTACGGTTTATAACCATAATCCTCCTCATCATGACAAAACCATAACATATGAAGTTATTGTAATGTCTCCCTGTTGTACAATCCAACATCTCAAGATGACTCGTTCATACATTTTACACATCCAATCTGAAAGAGAAAACCACTCTAATAAACAACTTACACAGCTAACAACCTAGCCTTTGTTGAGTTTCTTTCATCCGTATTGCAAACGAACGCTACCTAATCCGGTTTCCACATTCCATGCTCAAGACGACACGCTCAAGGAACAGACTTTATTGCGTAGCCAGCAGTGTAGTATCCATGTGTCATACGGTATTTTCGATCTACCAACTTAAACTTGTTCTTACCAGTCCATACCCACTCGCTGTTACTTATTGACCCAAGTTCAAATAATATGCAACAAGCAAACACAGCAATCTCATAGATTTATCTTACAAGATGCTTTGTCGAACCTTTCTCTTTTTGTTTATAAAGTGATCAATTGACATCCTCACCTATGTGCATCATCTAACATTCATATCTATCCATGCTGTTTTTACATTTCATATACATGCCGTACTTTCCCCAGAACTTTAATTCAGGTATCGCAGGCATCTAAAGCCTTTTATATGATACATAGCACTAAACCGATTGCCAACATTGGAGATCTTTCATGCCAGCATCACACACATTATGAGACAGGGAAGGGTGTTGTACGTATGCGAATGAGAAAAAAATGGATGTCCGGTGTTCTAACGATGGCTTTGAGTACCGTATTGGTGTTGTCTGGTTGCTCCAGTAATGAGAGTGGAGAGGCTACACCTGCTCCGGCGGAAGGAACCGACCCTCCAACCGAAACGGTAGCCCAGGATACGATGATTATGGGCCGTGGTGGGGATTCGGTAGCACTCGACCCGGCGATTGTAACCGATGGGGAGTCGCTGAAGATTGGGCATCAGGTGTTTGATTCATTGCTGGACTACAAGGAAGGCGGAACAGAGGTCATTCCTGGACTAGCAGAGAGCTGGGAGATTTCGGCGGATGGGCTCAAGTATGTGTTTAAGCTGAAGTCCGGTGTGAAATTCCATGATGGAACTGATTTTAATGCCGAGGCTGTTGTGTTCAACTTCAACCGCTGGGGTGATCCGGCGAGTGAATATAAATTTGAGGGAGATTCCTTCGATTATTACGACTCCATGTTTGGTCCAGAGGACGGACGTGTGATCAAGGAAGTGAAGGCGACGGACGAGACTACGGTGGAGTTCACATTGAACCAGCCACAAGCACCTTTCCTGCAAAATATTGCGATGACGCCATTTGGCATTGCCAGCCCAACCGCGATTCAGGAGAAAAAAGAAAACTTTAAGAGCGAGCCTGTGGGCACGGGCCCATTTGTATTCAAAGAATGGAAGCGTAACGACTCCATCACCCTGGAAAAAAACGCAGATTACTGGAAAGAAGGACTGCCGAAGCTGAACAAAGTGATCGTGCGTTCGATTCCGGATAACACGGCTCGCTTCAATGCATTGCAAAACGGCGAGATTGATGTCATGGAAGACCTGAACCCGGACGATCTGTCCATCCTTGAAGGCAACAGCGAGTTGCAGAAGATCGAGCGGCCACCATTCAACGTGGCGTATATCGGCTTTAACTTCAAGAAGAAACCATTTGATAATGTCAAAGTCAGACAAGCCCTCAACCATGCGGTGAACAAGCAGGCCCTTATTGATGCGTTCTTTGCTGGACAAGCTGAGCCTGCCGTGAACCCGATGCCGCCAACGCTGTGGGGGTACAACGATACCATTGAGGATTACCCATATGATCTGGAAAAAGCAAAAGCTTTACTGGCCGAAGCTGGCTTCCCTGACGGATTGCCTGATCCGGTAACCTTCTATGCAATGCCGGTATCCCGTCCGTATATGCCCGATGGCAAAAAGGTAGCAGAAGCAATCCAGGCTGATTTTGAGAAAATTGGTGTGACCACGAACATCGAATCCCCAGAATGGGCGACGTATCTGGATGATGCCAAAGCAGGGGAGAAAGACGATATCTACATGCTCGGCTGGACGGGTGACAACGGGGACCCGGATAACTTCCTGTACACTTTGCTCGACAAAGACGCCATTCCGGGCAACAACCGCAGCTTCTATGTTAACGAAGAGTTGCATGTGCTGCTGACCGATGCGCAGAAAGAAACAGATCAGGAGAAACGTGCGGAGCTTTACAAACAAGCGCAGGCAATTATCAAGGAAGACGCACCGTGGATTCCACTTGTGCACACCACCCCAATTCTGGCGGGTAAATCGAACCTGAAAGGTTTTGTACCATCTCCGCTGGGCAGTGAATCCTATGCCGGTGCTTATTTTGAGTAAGCAGTAAGCTGAACTTATCAATTTCAGATAACTGCGATCTGAAGAGGGCACTACAGTTCGGAGTGATTACGTTTTAATTCTTTCTTACAAAGCGCTGGTGAAACGCAATGCTTGGCAGAACCCACATCCGGACGTAACTATCCAAAGCATACGTTGTCTACCGGCGCTTTTTATTTTTGCACGATATGTCGAAGGCAGGTGAACAGGATTGAACAGCTATATTGTCAAACGTGTGCTTGTGTTGCTGCCCGTACTTCTGGGTATGACCCTGATTGTTTTTTCCATCATCCACGCCATTCCGGGTGACCCGGCCGAGACCATACTTGGGCAAAAGGCAACCGAACAATCTAAGCAGGCCCTTCGTGACCAGCTTGGTCTGGATAAACCCTGGTTCCAGCAATATTTCGCCTACTTGGGCGATTTGCTCAAAGGTGACCTGGGAACATCCATCCGCACCAAGGTGCCTATTGCCCAGGAAATTGTGCCTTATCTGACAGCAACCCTTGAATTAACGATGGCGAGTATGTTGTTTGCTGTCATTATTGGGGTGAATGCCGGGATTGTCAGTGCATGGAAGCACAACTCCTGGTTTGATTATTGTTGCATGGTCATTGCTTTGGTGGGTGTATCCATGCCAATCTTCTGGCTCGGTCTGATGGAACAATGGCTGTTCGCGAACAAGTTACAGTGGCTGCCATCCATTGGGCGAATGAATGCACGTGATCCAGTGGAAGCCATTACGGGCTTGTATGTGCTGGATACGATGATTGCCGGACAATGGAATCAGTTGTGGACCGTAACGAAACATTTGATTCTGCCAAGTGTTGCACTGGGAACGATTCCGATGGCGGTTATTGCTCGGATGACCCGTTCCAGCATGCTGGAAGTGATGAGTTCTGATTACATTCGTACAGCGAAGGCGAAGGGACTGGGTCCGTTTTTCGTCGTATATGGACATGCCCTCAAAAATGCGTTTATTCCCGTGCTCACCGTGATCGGTATCCAGACCGGATCATTACTCGGGGGTGCGGTATTGACCGAAACGATCTTCGCCTGGCCGGGCATCGGACGTTATATATATGAAGCGATTAGTTCGCGGGATTATCCGGTGATCCAGAGTGGCATTTTGATCGTGGCGTTCTTTTTCGTGGTGATTAACCTGATTGTGGACCTGCTCTACGCCGTGTTTGATCCGCGTATCAGCTATAAATAGAGGGATTTATCATTCATTCATATCCAAGAAAGGAGACGCCGCATGGCCAAATTATCGACCAATACCGGACCATCCATTGACGCTGCGTCGGCGAGCACATCCGGTCCATGGCGGGAAGCGTGGAGAACGTTTCGGAAAAATCGGCTTGCGCTTGCGGGCTTGATTATCATTGTATTTTTCATCCTATTAGCCTTCCTGGCGCCATACATCGCTCCTTACGATTACAAGGAACAGGTGCTGGTGGATCGACTCCAGGCTCCTTCGGCAGAGCATTGGTTTGGTACCGATGATCTGGGGCGTGACGTGTTTTCCAGAGTGATGCATGGGGCGCGTATTTCATTGTGGGTGGGCTTCTTCTCCGTCATTGGTTCCATTATTGCGGGTACGTTGCTTGGTCTGATTGCCGGTTTCTATGGAAAATGGGCGGATATGCTCATCTCTCGTCTATTTGATATTTTGCTCGCATTTCCGGGAATCCTGCTGGCTATTGCCATTGTGGCAATATTAGGCCCGTCGTTGCAAAATGCACTGCTCGCCATCGCTATCGTGAACATCCCGACCTATGGGAGATTGGTGCGTTCACGGGTACTCAGCTTGAGACAGGAGGAATTCATTACGTCGGCGCGGACACTTGGAGCGGGTAACGGGCGAATCTTGTTTCGTCACATCTTGCCCAACAGCCTTACTCCTCTGATCGTGCAAGGTACACTTGGAATTGGGACGGCGATCATCGAAGCTGCTGCGCTCGGATTTCTAGGCATGGGCGCACAACCACCCGATCCCGAATGGGGTAAAATGCTGTCGGACTCCCGTCAGTTTATACAAAAAGCACCGTGGACACTGATTTTCCCCGGCGTTTCCATTATGTTAACCGTTCTCGGCTTCAACCTAATGGGCGATGGCCTGCGCGACACCCTTGATCCGAAAATGGTGAAAAAGTAGAATTATCAAACTCAAACCGTAACCGTAACGTCAGGCTCAATACCGTAAGACCGAGGATATTCGAATGTACATTAGACGGGAATGTTTTGATACTAGCCGATATATCAACAGACACATCACAATCTTTCACCATGCCGGTTCGAACTTTGGTTCGAGGCGGCTTTTGTTTTACCTGCGGGATTACGGTAAAATGATTGGTGATGTGCAAAAGTTGAAGGGTTATTCGATCTTTTTGTTGAAATAACCGCCTTCGTATTGACACCCAATTTTCCCATATGTTATATAAAAGGAAGGGTTTAGCACTCCGATCATTAGAGTGCTAACAGATGATGTTTTTATTACACGACTACATATGGAATGATTCTGTTTTTGAAAATAGATATTGAATCTGAGTAGGACATGCGAAGCCAAGGTATGCAACAGACTTGAAGCAAGATTCCACGTTTAAGAGATATCACCTCATTGATGTCCTTTATCCTAAAAAATCAGTCGCTGATCAGATGCAAAAGTAGTGCAGGGGACGAAATCGATTTGGAGGAAGCAGAGCGTTCGCCTTTATCACCGGATTTCTCCATTTTTAAAAGGGAATCAAAGAAATCTGGGGATAACAGCGATCCGAAAAACGATTCGTAACCGGAACGGCTACATTGCAGAACGTCGTGCACTTATTTTTACAATGAGCCAGTTAGAAGTGAAGCACAATATCTGTGGACTAGAGCGATCAAAGGTTTTTGAGTCTACTAATGGCCGCAGGGTTATCTCAGTTACTTTCTATTTTCAATCAAATCATTCGATATCCCAATTTGAAAGGAGTCCAACCACTCATGGCTAAGAAAGAATTCCAGGCAGAATCCAAACGTTTGCTGGATATGATGATCAATTCCATTTACACCCAAAGGGAAATCTTTTTGAGAGAATTGATCTCCAACTCCAGTGACGCCATTGATAAAATTTATTACAGAGCACTTACGGACGAGGCGCTCGTTTTCAACAAAGAGGACTACTTCATCAAGCTCACGATCGACAAAGAAAACCGCACGCTCACACTGACGGATACCGGAATCGGGATGACGCAGGAAGAGCTGGAGAATAATCTAGGGGTTATCGCGAAGAGTGGTTCCCTGGCATTTAAGAAGGAAAATGAAGCCAAAGACGGCCACAACATCATCGGACAATTCGGGGTTGGTTTCTACTCGGCATTTATGGTGGCGGACAAGCTGACCGTAACGAGTAGAACGCTGGGCAGCGACGAGGCATGGAAATGGGAGTCCGAAGGTGCGGATGGTTACACCATTACACCGGCTGAGAAAGATTCCGTAGGTACAGAGATCGTCCTGACAATTAAAGAAAATACCGAAGAAGATTCGTATGACGAATTTTTGGAAGAGTACCGCCTGAGATCCATCATCAAGAAGTACTCCGACTTCATTCGCTACCCGATCAAGATGGATGTAACGGGTCAACGTCCGAAAGAGGGCACAGAGAACGAGTTCGAGGAGTACCAAGAAGAACAAACCGTGAACAGCATGGTGCCGATCTGGCGTAAAAATAAAAGCGAATTGACTGAAGAAGATTACACCAACTTCTATATGGAAAAACGCTACGGTTTTGACAAACCGCTCAAACACCTGCACATCAGCGCAGATGGCGCAGTGGTATACAATGCAATCCTGTTTATCCCGGAGAACACGCCGTTTGACTACTACACAAAAGAGTACGAAAAAGGGCTTGAACTCTACTCCAACGGTGTATTGATCATGGATAAATGCGGGGATCTGTTGCCAGATTACTTCGGATTTGTTAAAGGTATGGTGGATTCCGAAGATCTGTCCCTGAACATCTCCCGTGAGATGTTGCAACATGACCGTCAGCTGAGCCTGATCGCGAAGAACATCAAGAACAAAATTAAGAGCCAACTGCAAAGCCTGCTGAAGGACGAGCGTGAGAACTACGAGAAGTTCTACCAAGCGTTTGGCCGTCAGTTGAAATATGGCGTATATAGCGACTATGGTGTGAACAAGGATACATTGCAGGATCTGCTGTTGTTCACGTCATCCAAAGAGAACAAGCTCGTGAGTCTGGACGAGTACGTCTCCAGAATGCCGGAAGATCAGAAGTACATCTATTATGCATCCGGTGAGTCAATTAGCCGTATTGAGAAGCTGCCACAGATCGAGGGTGTTCTTGAGAAAGGGTACGAAGTATTGTACTTTACCGATGACATCGACGAGTTTGCAATCAAGATGATCACGAACTACAAGGAGAAAGAATTCAAATCCATCTCCAGTGGTGACCTGGGTATCGAAGATAGCGCGGACAAAGAAGAAACGGACGCACAGGACAACGACAACAAAGAGTTGTTTGAAGCGATGCAAGCTCAATTGGCGGGTAAAGTCAAAGCGGTTAAGGCTTCCAAACGTCTCAGAAGCCACCCGGTATGCTTGTCCACCGAAGGTGAGTTGACGATTGAAATGGAGAAAATCCTGAAGGCTATGCCGAACAGTGAAAATGTACAGGCTGATAAAGTGCTGGAAATCAACGTGAATCACGATGTCTTCAAATCACTGCAAGATGCTTTCGCACAGGATCAGGAGAAGCTGAACCTTTACACAAGCCTGCTGTACCATCAAGCATTGCTGATTGAGGGATTGCCAATTCAGGATCCAGTAGAGTTCACTAACGATATCTGCAAGGTAATGGTGTAACATCGTTTGCACCCACTATCTCCACTCCGACAGGGCATCTCCGTCCTGTCGGTTTTTTTGTTTTTTACCCATACCGGGGAGGGTGTGGGGGAGGCAGACTATCATTGTAGTGATGGCTGAACATTTGAATAGGATTCTTTAGCCTTTCAAAGTTTTGAAAAAATCCCCTCTTTATAGGGAATGTAATATCATTTAGATTAGGTGTGAATCAAACGGCAAAAGTAGTGAAGGGAACGGAATCGATTCTGAAGAAGCGGAGCGGTCGCCTTTGTCTCCGGGTTTTTCCCTTAGTAAAGGGAATTCAGAAAACCTGTAGACAACAGCGATCAGAAGAACGATCCGTAACCGGAACGGCCACGCCAAACTGTATCAGGCACTTTTTTCCATCATAAGTCACTTTCACTTTCAATATTAATCATTATCATTTAGATGCACGGATGATAGTCTGGCAGGGTATAATAAGAGAAGATGACTGTTCATCACAAGTTGATGTAAGAAGAGATGACAATCACAGACAGGTTTTACTTTTCGAAACCACAGATGTTGTGTATAATCACTCAAAATAGAGACAGTCGGCTAGGAGTGATCCCCATGCAATGGAACGATCTGAGAGAACATAGACAATATCCCGAACTAACTAAGTTGGATGGATCTCGTGCAGCGTATGAACGGGACTATTCCAGACTCATTCATTCACCGACCTTCCGTCGGTTACAAGGTAAATCGCAGGTGTTTGGCGCGGGAACGGGCGATTATTATCGTACTCGTTTAACCCATTCCCTGGAGGTAGCACAGATTGCACGAGAGGCGGCCCGAAGCCTGATTCGTCGCTTTCCCAAGGTAGACTGGGACCGGGCGGACAGCCCCGGCCTCATTATTGATTCAGAAGTGGTGGAGTGCGCTGCAATCGCACATGACTTCGGTCACCCGCCTTTTGGACATAAAGGTGAAGAAGTGCTGGATGGTATTCTGGATGACCTGATCAACACCGAGACGAAGAAAATCATGAAGAAAAGTCGCGGCGCCAAAGTTCCCAAGGCGGAATCCGAGGTGCGTGCAGAGCTTAAGCGAAAATACGAGCATTTTGAAGGCAATGCGCACAACTTCCGCCTCATTATGCACTTGGAAAAACGTGAAGATATCGACGGGCTGAACCTGTCTGATGCAGTATTGCTGGGAATTAACAAATATCCGTACCCTGGTACGGAGAGTAAGAAAGGCATGTATCATCATGAATGGCAATATATCCGTGAGATCCGTGATCGCTGGAACGTGCCGGCAGGCAAGAAGACGCTGGAAGCACAGCTGATGGACCTTTGCGACGATATTGCGTACTCCTCTCATGACCTGGAGGATGGCATCAAAGCAGGCAAAATCGAGGTACATGAGCATTTCCTGCAGGATCCGCATGTCAATCGACTGATTGTGGATAAGATTACAACGCTGGAGGATCTGTTCTGGAACGGATGGACCCGAGAAGCCATTGGGCAAAAGGTAGAAGAGGTGCTCGCTTCGTTCCTGCGCATCTGGAATGAGAAGATGCCGTTCTGTGAGCATGATTACTCGCGTACCCGCCGTGAGGTGAAAGCCTACTGGGTGAGCTTTTTTGTAGGCAGTCTGGGCGTTATTGATGATGGTGACTGGAAGAAGGTAACCTTTGTCCGTGAAGGGGCTGAAGACCTCGATATGCTGCGTACGGTGAGTGTGCTCAAGAGCTTTGCCTGGGTGACCATGATTCGAGATCTGCGTGTGCAGCGTCTTCAGAAGCGTAGCGAGTGGATGATTAAACGATTATGGGATGCATTCCTTGATCCGGAAACGTCCAAATCCATTATTCCATCCGACTGGCTGCAGCGGTATGAGAAGGATCAAGCCAAAGCCCAGCCGATCTGGACTTGGGAACACATGGTGATTGATTATATTGCAGGAATGACGGATGCATTTGCCGAGAAAATATACAATGAACTCTACGGTCTGAAGGTGGGTTCCATCTACGATCTGGATTAGAATTCACCAAGACAAAGGGAGATGAGACGCTTGGCTACCAAAATGAGTGAGAAGTTCAGTCTGGGCGTACTTGACCTTGTTCCAAGGTTACACGATGCCACAGCGGAACAGGCTCTCCAGCAATCGGTGACACTTGCTCAGCGTGCTGAGGCGTGGGGATACAGTCGATACTGGACGTCAGAGCACCATGATATGGCTGAACTGGCATCCGCATCTCCCGAAGTGTTACTTTCCCATATCGGAGCAAGGACGACAACGATTCAACTTGGCTCTGGCGCGGTCCTGTTGCCGCATTACAGCCCGCTGAAGGTGGCAGAATCCTTCCGTCTGCTTGCTGCGCTCTATCCAGGGCGCATAGAACTGGGGCTCGGACGAGCTCCAGGAGGTGGACCACATGCCACGATGGCACTCAGTGGCAATTACTTGCAGCATGTGTCCAAGCTGCCTGAATCGCTCGCAGCATTGACGGAACTGCTTGAAGACCGATACACCTACGAGGAACATCCCGTGACAGCTCGTCCGATACCCGAGCTCCCGTTATCGCTCTGGATGCTGGGGACCAACGTAAAGAGCGCAGAATTTGCGGCACGGTTTGGGATGGGGTATGTATTTGGTCAATTCATGAGTGATGCCGATGGTACAGAGGCTGTAAGACGGTACCGGGAAGGGTTCATCCCCAGTGCAACCATGAAGGAGCCTGAGGTTATGGTGGCCGTTAGTGTATTGTGTGCCAAGTCAGAGACGGATGCTCTGGCTTGGAGTCGTGATATGGCGGAGAAACGCAAGGCGGATGGAAAAGAACAGTCAACCGAGCCGAATTCCAGCACGGACTTGGTCTCACGCACGAAGGATTCAGCTAGTTCTGATCATCTTAAGGAAGCGGCGCGGCACTATGCAGGCACACCTGAGCAAGTATGGAGTCAATTGCAACAAGTGAGTCGAAGACTGGATACGGAACGGTTGCTTCTCGTTACGGCGGGACCAGACTATGAGCGCAGGCTGGACTCTTATCAATTGCTGGCTGAGTATGAGACAGCAATTGTGCAGTAGTTTATTACGTTAGGATGCCTACGCCTGCCTGCTGAAATCTAAACAAACCGAAGAGCTGCAAAACGGGATTTTGCCGTATGCTGCAGCTCTTTTTGTACTTTGCTAAAATTCAACAATCTTTTACAAAACAAAGCATCTTAATAACAAAATAATGTTATAATACTTTACGTCTATTTTCCTATCGATATAATATAGATAAGTGCTTTTGGCAAGAGGTCAAAAGAAGGGGAAAACAATGACAAAACACCTGAATTCGGGATGGCCGAAGAGGTCAAGGGGGAAATCATATGTTCAGCAGATTCAAGATCAAAAGTATCGGTCTGCGTATCAGCATCGCGTTCTACTTGTTAATCCTCTGTTTAATTCTTTTAAGTGTTACAATTGTCACCCGGATGAATTCAATAGAATCCAACACCAATGAAATTACTACCAATTGGATGCCCTCAATCCAGCAAATTAATCGGTTGAACTATACCACAGAGCACGTTCTTTCGCTAAGTTATCGTCATTTTGAGGCGGATGAAACGGACAAGGCATCCTTGTCAGAAGAGCGTACCAAGTATATTCGTGAAACGACGCAGGCGATTAAAATCTATGACCAGCAGAAGAAGTCTCCAGATGAGCTCGAACACTGGACTGCGTTCAAGAATAAATGGGCAGCGTATCTCAAGATTAACACGCAATCGATCAAGCTGAGCGATGAGGGGGAGGCACAGCTGGCGAAGGAAGTGGCTGAAAAAGGGGCTGATTCCTTTGACGCCATGCAAGTCGATCTGGATTATCTTGTGGAATACAATCAGGAACAGTCCAATCTTGCTTCCGCCCAAACGATCAGATCTGTGCAGGATGGCAGATTGTTCATCATCTTCGGTGTTCTGGTCATGATTATCATTACAGCGATCAGCATTCCTGTTATTCGTTCACAGGTCGTGAAACCGCTGTTGCGTGTTATCAGTGCGGTGAAACTGATTGCAGAAGGCCAATTGAACGTTCAGGACATACATACCAAACACGAGGATGAAGTCGGTGTTCTGGCCAAAGCAGTGAATGATATGAAAGGTAACCTGACTTCCATGGTTCTCAATGTCAGACGAATTGCGGAAGATGTCAATCGTCAGAGCGGGGAACTTGCGATCTCCTCCGAAGAAGTTAAGATTGGCAGTCGCCAAATCGCTGTAACGATGGAAGAGTCAGCCAAGGCTGCAGAGAGCCAAGCAGAGACAGCCGTGGAATCGGCCCGTACTGTTGAAGGCCTGAATGATCACATTCAGAAGCATACGGAACAAGGCAGCCAGTTGCGCGTCATGTCGGATCTTGTACTGGAGCAAGGGTTGAATGGTCGCAAAGCGATGGAACAGTCGGTGCAGCAGATGCAACAGATTGCCGGTTCGGTCTCGGCTTCCATGAACAAGATGGAGCAGTTGAATCGTAAAAATGAAGATATTTCCAAACTGGTGCAGGTCATTCATGACATTGCACGCCAAACGAATCTGCTGGCATTGAATGCCTCCATTGAGGCAGCGCGTGCGGGAGAGAGTGGACGCGGCTTCGCCGTAGTGGCATCAGAAGTCCGGAAGTTATCTGAGGCTGTACAGACCTCGGTGGAAGAGATTACGACGATTACCGAGGATATTCAGCAGGATTCACAAGGGGTGGTTGCAGAATTGCGCACGGGCGTTCAGGAGACCGAACTGGGTCAGGAACATGTGCTTGCTTCAGGTCAACTGTTCCGTACGATTAATGAATCGGTGGAAGGCATGGTTAGTGTCATCAATACCATGACGGATGGTCTCGCAGGTATGCAGGAAGCAAGTGGACGCATGAATGATTTCAGTCAGCAGATTTCCGCTGTTTCAGAACAATCGGCAGCCAGTGTGGAGGAAGTTTCCGCATCGGCGGAGGAGCAGGTAAGCTCGATGGAAACGATTAGCGGCAATATTCAAAGTCTGAAAGAATTATCGGAAGATCTGCTTACATCCATTGAAAAATTAAAAATATAACCTTCTTCTTATAATAGAAGAAACTGGACTCGCACAGGCAGCGATTGGTGGGAAATTAGCATGAATTTTGAAGGAAGGGGAGGAGAAATTTTGCCTGATGAATCACCTGATACTCACCCTACTTACGGCATCCACCTATACACCTTTGCTTGCCACGAGAACGAACTCGAATTATGTACGCTGGAGCTGAACACACTGCTCGAACCGAGTTCGGAGATCCGTACAGACGGTGCTTCGTATGTATGGTCTGATATAAATATACCGCCAGGACGAAGTCCGTTTATTCATGGCAGACTGGATGTGATCGGTGAAGGAGACACAGTGAAAGATCTGCTTCCCTTTGCCAAAGACATCCAGCTATTGCCAGAAGAGACCTTTAAGGTGATATGTCTGAAAGAAGGGGATCATGCCCCTGATTATGCACAGTCTCGTCAACTGGAAAAAGAAGTTGGCATGTGTATTAATGGCAAGGCGCAGATGAAGCAGCCTAAGGTGACTTTCGGCCTAATCCGAACAGGAGAAAAATGGATCTTGGGCCAGTGGACAGAAGCAGATCGATCATGGCAAATTCATAGGCAGAAGCCGCAAAACTACTCGACCGGATTCGGCATTACACTGGCCAGAGCGTTGGTTAATATTGCTATTCCGAGGGTGGAAAATCATCGATTGCTTGATCCGTGCTGTGGTATGGGAACGGTTGTTATTGAGGCTTTATCCATGGGAATTGATGCAAAAGGTAACGATCTGAATCCTTTGGCTGTCCGAGGTGCACGCATCAATCTACCGCATTATGGATATGATTCGGATCGAATCACACTGGGAGATATGAATGAACTGGAAGGTTTGTATGATGCAGTTATTCTGGACATGCCCTATAACCTGTGTTCTGTACTCCCTGATGATGAGCAACGAGCCATGCTGGCAAGCTTGCGCAGATTGGCAAATCGGGCAGTTGTTGTTTCCACAGAGTGGGTGGAAGAGCACTTGCTGGAAGCAGGCTGGGCAGTAAAGGAGTATCGAACAGTACAAAAAGGCACGTTTATACGTCATATTTGGTTATGTATGTAAGCGAAGATAACAAAAAAAACTCCAATCTGGAAGGAATTACAATTTCCGGAGATGGAGTTTTTTGCTTTTTATTTGGAATCATAGTAGATGTAATTTGCACAATATTGCATGGGAACGGGTGTTTGTGTTAATATTTATGACTATAATCCACAAGGTTCACCGGCAGGGTATCGCCAGCGACGTAAGCTTCTAGATTTTTGACGAAAATATCGAGTGCTCGCTCCGTATATTGTTCCGTACTTCCTGCAATATGAGGGGTAATTAACACGTTATCCATGCCCCACAGCGGGTGGTCTGCCGGAAGGGGCTCTTCTTCGAATACATCCAGTGCAGCGAAGGCAATCTGCTTGCTTTGGAGTGCATCCAGCAATGCTTCCGTTTTCACGCTGGGGCCACGTCCCACATTGACGAAACAAGCACCAGATTTGAATTGCTGAAATGCAGTTTGATCATATATATGCTTGGTTTCATCGGTCAGCGGTAAAATGTTAATCACATAATCGCCTTTGCTCAAGGCTTCGTGCAGACCGGTCATATCGTACATTTGATCCACGTTCGGAACATCTTTGCCTGAACGGCGAACTCCGATCGTGTGCATGCCGAGTGCTTTGAGGATGCGGGCTGTTTCCGTGCCGATCTCACCCACACCAACGATGACCGCTGTTTTGCCATGCAGTTCCGGCAGTGGTTTGGCTGGAGTTTTCCATTCGGACTGCTGTTGATGCAACATGGCTTGTCTCAGCCAGCGACTGTGGGATAACATCATGCCCAGAATAATTTCCGTGATTGGAATCGCGTGAACCCCATTTGCACTCGTGATCTGAATGTTTTTTTGTTGCAGATCTGCGAAAGGGAGATTGTCCACACCTGCGGACCAGACCTGGACCCATTTTAACAGACTGTCCTGTTTCAATGCATGCTCAGTGACTAGTGGGGACCAGCCCAAAATAATTTCAGCCTCTTTCAATTCAGCAGGGTCCAATTCCTTGGCCTTTCCGAATTTTAGGGTGTACCCCGGTGCAGCATTCTGAATGCGTTGTTGCTGTTCTTCGGATAGAGATGGAAAACATACAATTTTACCCATAATGTGTGGTCCTCCTGAGATAAATAGTTTGATGAGTTTTGATAAGTAAAGTGTATCAGATTTGATGTTGGATGTGCATTGAGGTGGGAAATGCAGGAATCTAGCCTTATTTGCAAATTCTTATCTTTGTGTCACTCTATACTTACCCAACTTGAAACGATATGTATAATTATGAAATAATAGAGCGAACTTTAGAGAGGTGTATGCAATGAATAACCAATCACATCAGGATCATGCATCCCGGCGGGAAAGACTATTTGTAGCGATCCGTCTTCCTGCAGCTGTTCAGCAGTCTCTTCAGATGGATGCGAGGCTTGTTCAGAACAAGCTTGATTTTCGTAAATGGACAGATCATAGGGATTACCATATAACCTTGCAATTTCTGGGGGATACGTTAGTTAGTGACATCGGACACCTACGAAAAGCATTGCGCTCAGCAACAAGCGGATTTCAGCCATTTGAACTTCAGCTTTCGAACTGGGGTACATTTGGACTTGAAGAAGCCCCTAAAGTACTTTGGAAAGGTGTTAGCGGAGAGGTAGAGCGACTGTTTTCATTGCAAAAACAAATCGTGCAGGCGACTTCAACCCTTGGATATGAAGCTGAATTAAGACCTTATTCTCCGCACATTACCATCGCCAGAAAATATCTGGGCAAAGTTCCAGGTAATGAAAATAAAGGGGTGGCTAGTATGCTTCTAGAACATTCCACAGGTGCTAATTCATGGATGGTGGAGGACTTTGTGCTTTATGTGACAAGGCTGGGACAATCCCCAATGTATGAGGTCGTGGATACGTTCTCTTTTTCCTGAAAATCATTTTTATGCCATAAAATCACATTGACATAACGTTTATCCCTATGTAATATTAGCCATCGTTATTCAAATTCTTTTTTTTGGGTTACTTAGATTAGGGAATTGTTTCGACAGGAGGAATCTTCGAATGAACATTATAAGCAAGAATCGTTGGGTAGCACCGATGTTATCAGTGCTGCTTGTATGTATAGTTGGGGTAAATGTCGTTCAAGCGACGGGGAAGTGGAACGAAGCTAGTGATAGTAAACAGATGACCGAACTTGCGGCTTCTGTGCAAAATAACCAAACATCTACGCAAGAAGAGAGGCGTATGATGCAAGATGGGACAAGTCTGTCCTCTAATCTGTCTGTCCAAACCGTAACTTGGACTGAATCTTTGCCAGCGAAGAACTGGCTTACGACTGCTCAAGAGGAGCAGGAACTGCAAGAAGCCAAGGCCAAGAACAAAGCTAGAGCTGTAGCTGCGGCCAAAGCCAAAAAAGAAGCTGCACTGAAATTGGCCAAAGTGGAACGTGCCAAAGAAGTTGCTGCTGTAACAACTCCCCCCCAAAAACTATACTTTACCCGGACCAAACTTTTGAACCAGGAAGACTCGAAACTCGCAACCTGGTCATACAGTGTGTCCGATAAAGAACTGCATCTGCTGCAAAAAATCGTCATGGCAGAGGCAGAAGGTGAACCGTACGAAGGCAAAGTGGCAGTTGCCAATGTTGTCTTAAACCGGCTGCGGTCAGCCAATTTTCCCGATACCATTTACAAGGTGATCTATCAGAAATCCCAGTTCAGTCCTGTAGCGAACGGACGTTTGAAACGTGTGGTTCCCAACGAGGACAGTATCAAAGCAGTGAATGCTGCGCTGAATGGGAAGAAGGAAGTTGCCGATGATACGTATTATTTCTTATCATTGACACTTGCCGACGATCTGACAGTTGCCCGCTCGCAGAAAAAAGTAAAAACGATCGGTCATCATACTTTTTACAAGTAATCGACCCGTAAATTCTGCAAACAGGCAGGGTAGTTAACTGTGTGTGCATCACACGGCCCTTCAAAACGCCTGAATCGTAGTTTTATTTCGTTATTTTCAAATATCGTTATACTCTAAATTACCCTTTTTTCTGCCAAATCATACGGTGGATCCAGTGAAAATAAAAGAAGGTTCCCTTCCAAAAATTCGGAAGGGAACCTTCTTTTATTATCGTGGGCACTTGTCTTGTCCCCTAGAACACCTCATGAGAGCTGTTCTATAGGGCCATAGAGACGTCAGAATGGTATTCTGGTACCTGACAAGGACGTGGCAGCAATTCCGGCTGTGAAGCGCTCCACGGACGTTTTTGTAACTTCGGCTGTGGTCGGGAACAATAAGTCATGAACAGCTTGAGCACAACATGTCGGATCATAGACTGAACGGTTACCTGAGTTGAGCGCCACGTTCAGCGGACTTTCAGCTTGAGCAGATGCCTGCTCACATAGTTGTCTGAAACGATTGGTGATTACATCGGCTGAGTGAATGACCTGACCATATCCGGCTTGTACAAAGTATTCACAATTCTCTTCCTCTTGGCCGGCAAGTGGAGGTATGAACAACATCGGTAACCGCTTAGCCAGCGCTTCGGTGCATGTCATGCCACCAGGCTTCGTGATCAGCACATCGGATACATCCATCAGTTTGCTTACTTCCCGTGTATACCCCAGAATACGAATATTACGGTGCTGGAAGCAAGGCATTTCTTTCATCTTCGCGATCATTTTCTCGTTGCTTCCGAGACAGAACACCAATTGAACACGATCTGCCCAGGACGTGAGAGCTTTCATATGATCCTCATCGAACGAAAGCCCCCATCCACCACCCATAAGCAGCGCGGTAGGCATGTTCTGAAGCCCCATCTCTTCCCTTAGCTTCACTTTGTCTCCTGCTTCCCAGAAGTCCGGATGCACAGGGATTCCCGTGATCTGAATGTGGGATGGATCGACACCACGGATCTCAAGCAATGCTTTGACCTGAGGGGTGGAGACCAGATATTTGTTCACTTCCGGATTAATCCATGTTCCGTGTACGTCATAATCCGTTACGACGGTATAGAGCGGAATATTCAGACCCTGGCGTTTGAGCCTGGAGATCACTGCATTCGGAAAAGGATGGGTGCAGATCACCGCATCCGGTTTCAGTTGGGATACGACCTGCGCCGTCTGTGTATAGAAAATCCGGTGCAACGCCAGCTTGGTAAAGCCATTTAATGATTTGTTGTACTGTGTGCGGTACAACAGGCTGACCAGTTTGGGTTGGACCGATAGTGTCTTTCGATATGCAGAAAAAATTAGTGGAGCTACCGTTGGGTTCAAAAATTTGCCTAGTTCAATGACACGACTGTGAACATGTGGACTGACTTTTTTGATGCCATGTGCCAGCGCATGAGCGGCCTGAGTGTGACCGGTACCGAAACCTTCCGATAATAAGAGCACTCTTGGTTTTCGCATGAGTTCACCTTTATTCATAAGTTTAAATTTAAAATGAAGATATTCATCGATTATTCTGCGATAGAAAGCAATTACTACATGAATATACATTGAAGCACAGAATCATGTTTCTTCTATGAATATTTACACCATATATCTTGCGATGAGACAGCCTGACTTCATTTATATGCGTATTGTTTGAGTCATCTTACACTATAGACGACGACAGAGGGAGTTTCCACTGCATTTAGGTTAAAAAATATTAACACAATTTTTTCATTGTTAGGGTTGCAATCTTAATTCGAAGGTGGTATTGTAAGTTTTGACCGAATGACTGAATTGTATTTTTGGTCATTTATATGAAACGTTTGAACAATGAATCAGGATAAAGGAGGGATTAGATGGCTCCGATTGACAGGAGACAGCAGGTTATTCATGCAGCAGCCCAGTCGTTTGCCATGTTTGGATACAAGGCAACCACGATGGATCAGGTCGCCAAGATTGCGAACGTTGGCAAAGGAACGATCTATACATTTTTCACGAATAAAGAACAATTGTTTGATCAGATCCTGGTAGAAGTGATTCAGGAAATGAAGAACATCGCGCATCGTGAAGTACATCAGGAAAGTGCATTTTTTGATAATCTGTTTCGGGTACTGGATGAATTGTTAGAGTTCCGTCGTGATCACGATCTGCTGGTTAAGTTATCACAGGAGTTGAAGGACTTTGGAACGCTGCAGGCCAAGGAAGGTCTGGACAAAGTCGAGAAGGTTATTTCCGACTTTTTGGCTAAGGAGCTTGAGAGAGCAAAAGACAATGGAGAAATACGAGATTGTGATCCGCAAGTTGTTGCTTTTATGATGATTCGCCTGTACATTGCACTCACCTCAGACTGGAGCAAGCAACATCAACCGCTGAGCAAAGAGGAAATTAAGACGTACTTTCGCCTTTTCTTAATGGAAGGAATTGCTGCTGTAACGTAATCCGAATTTAAACTACTATAATAAAGGGTTTTTACGTGTATCAAGCAGTGAGGCTTGTCGGAAGACAGGTTGTTTTTTTGCTCTAAATTGACCGTTTGAGGAAAGTGGTCAGTTCGTGTTTCAGTATGTTTTCTGGAATGCGGCATTGTATTTCATTTAAGGTTATTCCTGCTCATAGAGCAGAGAGATTAAGGGGAGAAAATGACATGAAATCTTTATCCGTGTTTTTCAAGGATGTGGGATCGGCCGTGAGAAACCCGAAGGTGTTGATCCCTGTTATTGCAATTATGTTTATACCGATCCTGTATAGTGGCATCTATCTGGTGGCCTATTGGGACCCGTATGGTCATGTGGATGAGATGCCGGTTGCCGTTGTCAATCTGGATAAAGGCGCTGTGCTGGAGGGGAAAACACTCCATGTAGGTAGTGATCTGGTGGATGAGCTGAAGAAAAATGCAGATTTCAAATGGGATTTTGTCAGTGCCAGTCAAGCCAAAGAAGGCATGAGTAATGACAAATATTATATGCAAATTACAATTCCGGAGAACTTCTCATCCCAAGCAACAACATTGCTCGATGACAAGCCGGAGCCGGCTGATCTAATCTATGAACCCAATGGCAATTACAGCTTTGTCGGTGCACAGATCGGTAAGACCGCTATTAAGGACCTGAAAGCGAAGGTCTCGGCCAAAGTGACAGAATCCTATGCGGAGACGTTGCTCGACAAGTTCTCCGAGGTAACCGATGGTTTGGCTGAGGCAGGCGACGGAGCAGGGGAACTGAATACGGGTGCAGGCAAACTGGATGATGGTGCAGTGAAGCTCAAGGATAACCTGGCGAAGCTCGCATCCGGAACGCTTGAACTTCAGGAAGGACTTTCTCCATTAAGTGATGGCGTTAATGCATTGCATACGGGGGCGACCAAGCTTGAAAGTGGCACAACGAATCTCGTCTCCGGTCTGCAACAACTTCAGGCAGCCGCTTCGAGCCAGCTTCAGAGCGGAGCAGATCAGTTGAAAGATGGCAGCGCCAAACTGGAAACCGGACTACAGTCCTCACTGGATGGCACAGGCAAGCTGCAGGCTGGCCTGCAATCGTCTGAACAGGGTAGCGCAAAGCTGTCTGAAGGTCTGCAAAGTGCAGTCCAGGGCAGCGGAACATTGGCAACAGGCTTGCAATCGGCCGTAGATGGCAGCAGCAAGGTTGCTGATGGTGCAAAAGGCGTAGCTGCCGGATTGAAACAGCTTGCTGAATCGAACCCGGAACTGGCCGAAAATGCTGATGTACAGAAACTGCTTGCGGCGAGTGAAGCTGTTGCCGATGGTAGTGCACAGTTGCATGAGAGCGAGCAGAAGCTGGCACAGGGTGCAGATCAGCTACATCAGGGTAACCAGCAGCTGGCTGCGGGTGCAGCCGAGCTTCATGGAGGCCAGAAGCAACTTCTGGCTGGTGCGAACCAGCTGGTGGATGGTCAGCAGCAATTATTGGCTGGTGCCGGACAGCTTAGTCAAGGGGGAGCACAGCTCTCCGATGGTCTGAAGCAATTCAGTGGCAAACTGGGTGATGCTGCAAGTGGCGGTACATTGCTTGCGGATGGTGCCAAGCAGCTGGGCTCAGGTACAACAGCTCTGCAAACGGGTGTAGGCAAACTCAGTGGTGGTGTTCATTCACTTACCGATGGTTCCAAGCAATTGGGCGATGGTGCAGGCAAACTGGCTGACGGCCTTACCGAGCTAAAAGATGGCTCAAGTGAACTGGCAACCAAGCTGAATGATGCCGCGCAAAAAACATCCGAAGTCAAGAAAACGGATGATGTGGTGAACATGTTCGCTGAACCTGTGAACTCTTCGGAGAACACAGCAGAGAACGTGAGCAATTATGGTACTGGATTAACACCGTTCTTCCTGTCGATCGGTCTGTTCGTGGGATCGTTGATATCGACGATTGTATTGAAAATGCGGGAAACGTCTGTACCTGGTGCAACAGGCTGGAATCGTTTTGTCAGCCGTACACTGGTATTTGGCTCCGTGAGTATTTTCCAATCGGTTATCGTGGCAAGCTTCATGTTATACGGTCTTGGACTGGAGACGCACAGCGTAGGGCTGTTCTACCTGTTCACCATTATTACAGGGCTGACCTTCATGTTGATTGTTCAGGCACTTGTGACTTGGCTGGATCTGCCTGGACGTTATGTTGTCATTCTGCTGCTGGTCTTCCAACTTGCGGCTAGTGCAGGTACTTTCCCGGTAGAACTGATTCCATCGTGGCTTCAAGCATTTAGCCCTTGGTTGCCAATGACACACAGCATTATGGGCTTCAAGGCGGTTGTATCGAGTGGCAATCTGGATGTAATGTGGCATCAGGCAGGAATTCTCAGCATATATGCTGGTGTGTCCATCGTGCTGACGCTGGCCTACTTCCTTTGGAATGGCAGACGTCCGAAAAAAGAAGCGGAACTCGCTGATTCTGGTCAAGTTGTGACAGCATAAGTCGAACCTGATCATCAGCAACGTGATATTTACGAAAAAAAACTTTATTTTCATGTAGCGAAATTATGCAATATAGTAGTCAAATAGTGCAAATAGCCTGTGGCCCTAAAAAGGGGCTGCAGGCTATTTTGTATACAAATGCATAGAGAAGTAAAGATTCGCTGGATCAAGCAGCAACAATTTGGTGGAATTATTGATAAACACAGGCCACATATGGAACGATTTTCTTCTGTCAGCAATTTAATTCAGTTGTACTCTGACTTAAAAAGTGTATAATTATTCGAAAAAGAGATGAATTTAAACGTCATTACAGTAAAGCTGTACTGCAAAACATTTCTTATCAGAGGTATTAAAAAGTTTAAATTGCGCTGATGTTAGGTCGGTGTTAAAATAATAGAACTATATCAAAAAAACGTCGCTCCATTTCAGTAGCCGTGCCAGCGGCTGCGTGTTGATTTATACATGCTGTTTGCCGGATCGTCCGGATCAGCTCATCTCATTCAATGGCTTCTGCCCAATAGCAGGCATATATTTTTGACAGTCTCATGCTGTCACCTCTTCTATCTAGCAGGCTCTATCGCAATCGAAAGGCCAGCTCCTCCCGTTTCATTGTTGCCTGTTGCCTATGTTCTTGATCTTTCCGAAATACTTCATTATAGAAAGGTTGCGTTCCATGAGACACATCGGATTACCTCCAAAACAGGGTCTGTATGACCCGCAGTTCGAAAAAGACGCATGCGGAATGGGTTTTGTCGCCAACATCAAAGGAGTACCTTCACACGATATCGTTAGTCAGGCACTGACCATGCTCAGTAACATGGAGCACCGTGGAGGACAGGGAAGTGAACCGAATTCCGGTGACGGAGCAGGTATCCTGATTCAGATTCCACATCGCTATTTTGCACAGGAAGCGGAACGTCTTGGTTTTGCTTTGCCAGAACAGGGCTTCTATGGCGTAGGTATGTTGTTCCTTTCCCAGGACCCTGCCATTCGCAGTGCACATGAAGAGAGCCTTAAGAAGATTATTGAAGAAGAAGGACAGACATTCTTGGGTTTCCGGGATGTTCCTACTTTTGATGAAATGCTTGGCCGTTCTGCACTTGCAGCGAAACCTTATGTACGTCAGGTGTTCATTGGAAGATCCACAGATGTGAAGGATGAGCTTGGATTTGAGCGTAAGCTGTATGTTATTCGCAGACGCGCTGAGCTGGCTATTCGTTATTCGGCAAATGAGGCAGAAGGCGGTTCATTCTACCTTCCGAGCTTGTCTTGTCGCAAAATTGTATATAAAGGCATGCTCACAACGGAGCAGGTTGGAGAGTTCTATCTGGATCTGCAGGAAGATCTCGTTGAATCGGCTATTGCACTTGTGCATTCCCGTTTCAGTACGAACACCTTCCCAAGCTGGGAACGTGCCCACCCTTATCGCTTCATGATCCACAACGGTGAGATCAACACGATGCGTGGTAACGTGAACTGGATGCATGCTAGGCAGTCCTTGTTCGAGAGCGAGTTGTTCGGTAACGACATCGCGAAAGTAAAACCGGTCATCAATCCGGACGGTTCGGATACAGCCATGTTCGATAACACACTGGAGTTCCTGTATCTGAGTGGACGTTCCCTGCCACACGTGGCTATGATGATGGTTCCTGAACCTTGGAGCACGGATGAGGGAATGGACCCTGCCAAAAAGGCATTTTATGAGTATCACAGCACAATGATGGAGCCTTGGGATGGACCAGCAGCAATGGCCTTTACAGATGGTTTGCAAATTGGTGCAACACTTGACCGTAATGGTTTGCGTCCAGCTCGTTATTATGTAACCAAGGATGACCGTATTATCCTGTCCTCCGAAGTTGGGGTACTGGATATCGCACCGGAAGAGATTCTCTACAAAGATCGTCTTCGTCCAGGTCGGATGTTGCTTGTGGACACACAACAAGGCCGTATCATTGCGGATGAGGAAGTAAAAGCAATTATTGCAGCCGAGAATCCGTATCAGGATTGGCTTGATGAGCATTTGATGGATCTGAGCGAGTTGCCGGAAGCACCGGAACTTCCTGATCCAAAACATGATAACGTGACCCAGCTTCAGCTGGCATATGGTTATACATTTGAGGAACTTCGTAAAATCCTGGAGCCCATGGCGACAACTGGTATGGAAGCTACGGGTTCGATGGGTTATGATGCACCATTGGCGGTGTTGTCGGATCGTCCACAGCGCCTGTACAACTACTTTAAACAGATGTTCGCCCAGGTAACCAACCCACCGATCGATGCAATCCGTGAAGAGATTGTAACGTCTACGGCAACAACCATTGGTCCTGAGCGCAACCTGTTGAATCCTGAACCGGAGAGCTGTCGCCAGATTCGTTTGGATACACCGGTCTTGTCTAATGAAGACTTTGCGAAGATTCGTCATGTACGTCGCCCAGGCTTCCGCTCCATGACGATTCCAATCTTCTTCACCGCTGCGGAAGGAGCAGAAGGACTTCGCAAAGCGATGGAACTTCTCTTCGAAGCTGCAGACCGTGTCATCGACAAAGGTCATAACATTCTGATCCTGTCTGACCGTGGAGTGGATGCCGAGAATGCTGCGATTCCTGCGTTGCTTGCTGTAGCAGGTCTGCATCACCATCTGATTCGTCAGGGAACCCGAACAAAAGTCAGCATTATGCTCGAATCGGCAGAACCGCGTGATATTCACCACTACGCGTTGCTGCTCGGATACGGTGTAAGTGCCGTGAACCCTTATCTGGCCTTTGAAACGCTGGATGACATGATTCAGCAAGGCTTACTGCGTGGTATCTCGCATGAGAAAGCAGTGAAAAATTACATTAAAGCAGCTACCAAAGGCGTGACTAAAGTGTTGTCCAAAATGGGGATTTCTACGATTCAATCGTATCGTGGAGCTCAAATCTTCGAAGCGGTAGGTCTAAAATCAGACTTCGTTGACCGTTACTTTACTTGGACACCTTCCCGTATCGGTGGAATTGGGTTAGAAGAAGTGGCAGCCGAAGCGTTGACACATCATAACCGTGCCTTTACGGAAAAAGACGGTAACGATAAAGTATTGGATTCCGGCGGGGATTATCAATGGCGTAACGACGGAGAAGAGCATCTGTTCAATCCGCAAACCATTCATACCCTGCAACACGCAGTACGCACTGGGGATTACAAGCTGTATAAAAAATATTCCAAGCTCGTGCAAGGTGAGAATGATCAATTGTTGACCATTCGCTCCATGCTGAAGCTGAAACCGGTGGGAGCTTCCATTCCACTTGAAGAAGTTGAATCTGTAGAAGATATCATGCGTCGTTTCAAAACGGGGGCGATGTCCTTCGGTTCGATCAGTAAAGAAGCGCATGAAGATCTTGCGATCGCAATGAACCGTGTGGGTGGTAAATCCAATACGGGTGAAGGCGGAGAAGATCCGGCTCGCTTCATTAAAGATAGCAACGGGGATTCCCGTCGCAGTGCAATCAAACAGGTAGCATCCGGACGTTTCGGTGTAACATCCAACTACCTGGTTAATGCTGATGAGATTCAGATCAAAATGGCACAGGGGGCAAAACCGGGTGAAGGCGGACAACTGCCAGGACGTAAAGTGTACCCTTGGGTTGCTGAAGTTCGTGGATCTACACCGGGCGTAGGTCTGATCTCACCACCACCACATCACGATATTTACTCGATTGAGGATTTGGCGGAGCTGATCTATGACTTGAAAAATGCCAATCCGCGTGCAGAGATCAATGTGAAGCTCGTCTCGGAAGTTGGTGTGGGTACCATCGCGGCAGGTGTAGCCAAAGGCCGTGCTGATATTATCCTCGTCAGCGGTTATGACGGTGGTACAGGTGCATCACCGCAAGGATCGATTCGTCACGCAGGTATGCCTTGGGAACTGGGTCTTGCAGAGACACATCAAACGTTGATGCTCAACAATCTGCGTGACCGTGTCGTTCTGGAGACAGACGGCAAAATGTTGAACGGCCGTGACCTGGCGATCGCAGCCTTGCTTGGAGCCGAAGAGTATGGTTTCTCAACAGCACCACTCGTTGCACTTGGCTGTATCATGATGCGTGTCTGCCAAATGGATACCTGTCCAGTTGGTGTAGCGACACAGAATCCGGAGTTGCGTAAAAATTACATGGGTGATCCAGCTCATGTGGTTAACTTCATGCGATTTGTCGCTGAAGATATGCGTGAGATCATGGCTGATCTTGGTTTCCGTACCATTCAGGAAATGGTCGGACGTACAGATTGCCTCGAAACGGTAGAAGCTGTAGATCACTGGAAGAAAAAAGGTGTGGATCTGTCTGTATTGCTGCACGTGCCTGAGATGCCGGAAGGCTCTGCACGTTACCGCACACAACATCAGAACCACCAATTGGAAGAAACGCTGGATATGCAGCAATTGCTGCCACTGGCACAACCTGCGATTGAATCCGGTCAACCGGTTGAAGCGGTACTTCCAATTACGAACGTTAACCGTGCAGTGGGTACCATTTTGGGTAGTGAGATCACACGCAAATATGGACTCGCAGGATTGCCTAAAGATACAGTTAAATTCAAATTTGTCGGCTCTGCCGGACAAAGCTTTGGGGCCTTTGTACCTAAAGGCATGACCTTGACCGTTGAAGGCGACTCCAATGACTATGTAGGTAAAGGACTGTCAGGAGGTAAACTGATCGTGATGCCTTCTTCGAAAGCAACATTCAAGGCGGAAGATAACATCATTATCGGTAACACGGCACTCTATGGAGCAACAAGTGGTGAAGCGTATATCCGTGGTATTGCGGGTGAGCGATTTGCTGTACGTAACTCGGGCGCCAAAGTAGTCGTTGAAGGTGTCGGCGACCATGGTTGTGAATATATGACGGGCGGACGTGTCGTTGTACTCGGCGATACAGGTCGTAACTTTGCAGCAGGGATGTCCGGAGGTATTGCCTATGTGTATGATCCGGAAGGCACATTCTTGCAACGTTGTAATCTGGAAATGGTTCTTTTGGAGCGTATCGAAGACGTAGCCGAAAGTGCAGATCTTCGAGGCATGATTCAACGTCACGTTGCCAACACAGGAAGTGCTGCCGGTCAGCGCATTCTGGATAACTGGCAAGATGCCTTGAATCAGTTCGTTCGGGTTATTCCGAAAGACTTCAAGCGGATGACAGAACAGATTGAACGGATTCAGGCGACAGGTCTGACTGGAGAAGCAGCATTGCTCGCTGCGTTTGAAGCGAACATGCGTGAACTTGCGCGTGCGGGAGGTTAATAACTTCCTTGTTCAAGTGTAAGTGCGTGAACAGGTTGTATTAAGAATAATAGGAGCTATATGGTTGCCATGCTGGCGCCAGATAGCTCCTATTTTGCTTTCGACAAAATTAGAACCCCTTCAAAAAACGTTATCGCCATGAGACGACAACATTGAGGAAGTTTCTCAAGTATAATAAGGCTAGTTTTGGAGTGCAGGGAAAGTATAAAGATAAGAGAGGTTAGCGGAATGAATATGAAGCATCCAAACAGGGGCGATCG
This sequence comes from Paenibacillus sp. USHLN196, assembly GCF_037144955.1. NCBI lineage: Bacteria > Bacillati > Bacillota > Bacilli > Caryophanales > Paenibacillaceae > Paenibacillus > Paenibacillus sp. USHLN196. The sequence continues at coordinate 495,007 of NZ_JBBCYH010000002.1, forward strand.
TAAGCCGACAGGTAAACAAGTCGAAGCAACTCAGATGGACATCATGAAAGTTTTACTGCAATGCGGAATCGACCCGGAGCGTTGGAACCAATTCGTATCCTCCGTCAACAACAAGCGTCCTTGACAGGATAGACAACCATGGAATGGAGGGAATTCAAGACACAAAAAAAGCCCAGAAGCCAGAGAGTGTATCTCTCGGGAACTGGGTCCTCTTTTCGGGTTTAATCCATGCTGCGTTCCATTCGGACAAAAGCGATAAAACGACGTGCCTCTTCTTCCGTTAAGGATTTACCATCAATCATCAGATCGAAGCGCTCCAGCACTTCCTTGTCTGATAACTCCAGAGTGTCAACGAATTCACGTACGTCCTCATCCATCACGACATCACTTTGCTTCGTACGTCCAATGAGGTAATCAATAGACACGTCAAAGATGTCAGCAAGTCTCGTTAACACTTCGAAATCCGGTTTACGTCGGTTCTTCTCGTAGTGAGAGAGAGCAGCTCTTGTAATATGAATGGAGCTCGCAAGTTCTTCTTGAGTTAGTCCCCGCTGTTCCCTTAATTCAGCAATGCGATTTCCGTAGCTCATAAGCTATTTCCCCCTGAACGACATCAAATATATATTGAAACAATCCTGAGCCAAGTTTTTGATCAGGGCAGCTTTCCTACAAAAAAGTATCTCCTCGTGCGTTTCCTACAACCGTTTCCATTTGTAAATAGGTCTGTCTAAGGACATCTCATATTGTCGTAAATCAAAAGAACCATGTCCAAATACCGCTTGACATGATACGTATTGTATCGTAAATTGGACGTATGGAGTTACAAAATGTATCATTTGGAATATTTTAAGTATCTCCTTGTTGCCTTAACCATATACCTGTGAGAAGGAAGTAAAGGCAGTCCATGTAGGCTAATCCATTCTAAAGGAATGAAACCATGTATTCAATAATTCAGGAATGGGCTGATATGAAATTAAATGTCCATATGTACATTCAGGAGTTTCATGGGAAAATGGTAGACCGCAAAAGACGCCCCGTTCTGTTACTTGGAATGGACACTCAAACGATCACCTTCCTGAGCGACTTGAACTTGCCAGTATCATCAGAAATGCTCATTGGTTTGGATGTTGAAGATCATCATGTATGTGTAAGACTTCATGCAAGGTTGCAATGGAAACAGCCCTTCGGAGAGCTCACAATGTATCATTCAAACTTGCATATTCAGCACGAACAGAAACTATATATAACTGGACAGTTAAACACAATGCTTACTGAAGTTCAGTTTCCCACGGTTTCCCGTTTTCAGTACGAAAAGGCAACAGAGCAAAAGTCCCTGCAACAACCCTATCATTACATTGATTTCACCATATAATTCCAGGTCGATTCTTAACAATTTCTGAACAAAACATGTACTTAACGCCATTTTACTATATTTCATAGCGTTATGCATTAGTTCTTTAACACCAAAAGCATTTGCGCAATGAATAAAGGGGCAAGGGGGATCATACATTGAGGAAGTTTGGATATGGTTGAAATGCACTGCCACATATTATCCGGTCTGGATGATGGTCCTGTTCGAATGGAGCAGTCCGTTGCGATGGCTGAGAAGGCGGCAGCCTCAGGAATTACCTCCATTATTGCTACTCCGCATCACCTGAACGGGCAATACAACAATGAACCGATGGTGGTCAATCAGGCCGTGAACCTGCTTCACGCAGAACTTCGCATACGTAACATTCGCCTGGAGATCCGTCCCGGACAGGAGATCAGGGTGCATGACAACCTGATTGGAGACTTATATGCAGGAAAGTGCTGCACACTCGCCGGAAGTCGTTACATGTTGCTGGAACTGCCCTTTGGTCATATTCCCTCACAGTTCCCCAGGATACTGCATGAACTACGAATAGCGGGAATTACCCCTATTATTGCTCATCCGGAACGCAATCGTGCCATTTTGAAGAAGCCAAAGCTGTTGGCTGATTACTTGAGTCAAGGTGGGCTATGCCAGCTTACGGCTCAATCTTTCACCGGGCTTTTCGGACGAAAAGTTCAGAAGTGGTGTTTTCATTTTTGCAAAGAAAACGGGTTTCATTTCATTTCATCAGATGCACATGATACGTGCAAAAGGACGTTCGCCATAGGTGAGGGGGAGCGTGTCATTGAACGTCGCTTCGGAGCCGAAGCCGTTAGAAAACTGGCAGATAATGCATCCCACATTCTATCGAATTCGAGCCTGGTCACAGAACGCTGGAAACCTCGCAAATGGTTGCTGTCCATCTGGTAGTTACATAGGTTTGATCACAACGTATAGGAGGAATGAAAGTGGAACTGAAAGGATATTTTCGACTTTTACAAAAGAAAATCTGGTTGATTGTTGCAATTGCTTTGATAGCGGGCGTGGGTGCAGGGGTCAAAAGTATTTTCTTCACCCAGCCGATCTATGAGGCAAGTTCCAAGCTCATCGTGAATCAGACATCAACGGTTGAAGGTCAGGCCATGATGGATTTCAGCATGATCCAAACCAATATCAAACTTATTAACTCTTACAGAGAAATTATTAAATCTTCTGCCATTATGGATAAAGTAGCTACGACGTATCCAGACTTGGGCTTAACTTCTGCCCAGCTCATGAATAGCACCTCCGTCTCTACAGCAAGCGAGTCCCAAGTGATGAGCATAACTGTACAAGGGACTTCCTACGAAAAAGCCGCAAAAACAGTCAATGCCATCTCCAGCGTGTTTCAATCTCAAATCCCCCTAATCATGAAAATTGATAATGTGGCTATTCTCAGTGAAGCAAAAGTGGATAGTAACGCATCTCCAATTAATATGAAAACCACATTAAGCATCATTGTCAGCCTGTTCGCAGGTCTAGTGCTGGCGATTGCACTCGTATTTCTGCTGGACTACCTGGACGATACATTCAAATCCGAAACTGAACTGGAAAAAGAGCTGGGGCTGCCTGTGCTTACGGTGATATCCAAAATGAAAAAAGACGATCTGAAAAATACGAAAAATTACATATCTCAACAGAAAGTGGGGGATGGCAAATATGTCGCGGCAAACCAATGAAAATAACAGTCTGGTGACCTATTTTAACTCCAAATCTCAAATCTCGGAGGGATACCGTAAATTACGGACGAACATCCAGTTCTCCTCGATCGACAGTCACATCAGTAAAATCATGGTGGCTTCAGCTGAAGCCGGCGAAGGCAAAACCACAACCATTAGCAACCTGGCGGTGACCTATGCCCAGGAAGGCAAGAAGGTTCTGCTGATTGATGCGGATCTGCGTAATCCTTCCTTGCACCAAGTGTTTTCCGTACCCAATCATATCGGTCTTAGCAGTGTGCTGTCTAATCAGTACAGTGTGGATGAGGTACTCAGAGAAAGTTATATCGACAACCTCCAGCTGTTCACGTCTGGCCCTATTCCGCCGAACCCTTCCGAGATGATCGGTTCCAATCGGATGAAAAAGCTGATTGAAGAGTTAGAGGATCAATACGATGTCATCATGTTTGATACACCGCCGGTGCTGGCGGTAACAGATGCCCTCATTGTAAGTTCGCTGTGCGATGGGGTGCTGCTGGTCGTGAACTCAGGCAAGGTCAAGAAGGAATTGGTGAAGAAGACCAAGGCTGCTCTGGAGCATGTCAATGCGCGAATCTTGGGCGCGATCCTGAACAATATCAAAAACGCTGCAGTTCCAGTGGGCTACGGAGAAAAGTAAAAGTTCTACCCTATGTTTCCAAATAAACAGGTAATGTCTACTGCACCTTTATCACTGTAGGCACTCGGTCATGCTGTGGGTTCAATGAACCTTAGACGTTAATCGTCGAAGGTATGACGTGAGGACGGGTTAGATGCCCTGGTTCAACTTTTATAAAACTAAAAAAAGAGGATAGGGTGGTATTTATGAAAAAAGTGAGAAAAGCGATCATTCCTGCAGCTGGACTGGGTACACGTTTTTTGCCAGCCACAAAAGCGATGCCTAAAGAAATGCTCCCTATAGTGGACAAACCAACTATACAGTATATCGTTGAGGAAGCCATTGCCTCTGGAATTGAAGACATTATCATCGTAACAGGTAAAGGGAAACGGGCGATTGAAGATCATTTCGACAACGCTTTTGAACTGGAACACAACTTGCTGGAAAAAGGCAAACTGGGCCTGCTTGAAGAGGTCCGCAAATCTTCTAACGTGGATATCCACTACATAAGACAAAAAGAGGCCAAAGGACTTGGTCATGCTGTCTGGTGTGCACGTAACTTTATCGGTGACGAACCTTTTGCCGTGTTGCTCGGAGATGATATCGTCGTATCGGAAGTGCCATGCACCAAACAACTGATTGATCAATATGATCAGGTTCAACATTCCATTGTTGGTGTACAAACCGTACTTGCTGAACAAACAGACAGATACGGCATTGTGGACCCGCTTCAATCGGATGGTCGTTTGACAGAGGTTCTCAGGTTCGTAGAGAAACCTGCCCAAGGCACAGCGCCTTCCAACCTGGCGATTATGGGGAGATACGTACTGAGTCCAGAGATTTTTGAACATCTGGAGCAACAGGAGATTGGTCAAGGGGGAGAGATTCAATTAACGGATGCGATTCAGCGTTTAAATGAGACACAAGGAGTGTATGCTTACGATTTCGAGGGAGTACGTTATGACGTGGGCGAGAAATTGGGATTCATTTTGACGACCATCGACTTCGCTCTGCAAAAACAGGAGCTTAGAATTCCGATGCTGCAGGCTCTGCAACAAATCCTGGAAAAAGAGTCGGTAGAACATGTAGCCGGGGGGGAGTTTGAATGAGTCCATCTCCCCAAACGAAGGAAGCGGAGATTGTTATGGACCCAAGTCTGGGGTACAATGCATCAACGATGACAGGGCAAAATGCGGATAAAGTGTATCTATTTATGAAAAGAATGCTCGATTTGCTGGGTTCTTTCATAGGTTTGATCATTTTGTGCCCCTTGTTTGCCGTCATCGGATTACTGATCAAAATCGAGGCCCCGCAGGGGTCTGTTTTTTTTCGTCAGGTACGGGTCGGACAGAATGGGAAAGAGTTTCATATGTACAAATTCAGGTCGATGGTTGCGAATGCAGAAGATCTGCTAGAACAGCTGATTGACCAGAATGAAGTGAACGGGAACATGTTCAAAATGAAGAACGATCCCCGCATTACCCGAATTGGCAAGTTTATTCGAAAAACCAGTCTGGATGAGCTGCCTCAGTTATGGAACGTGTTCCGTGGAGAGATGAGTCTTGTTGGACCCAGACCGGCCCTGCCCAGAGAAGTGGAGAACTACACTTCTTATGATAGACAGCGCCTGCAGATGATTCCGGGATGTACGGGATTATGGCAAGTTAGCGGTCGAAATAGTGTGGGCTTTAATGAAATGGTAGAGCTGGATCTGACGTATGCCCGTGAGCGCAATATGATGGTGGATATCAAAATTATCTTCAGAACGTTCAGAGTGCTGCTTGGTTCGAAGGATGCGTTTTGAAACACGATTCTGGCTTTGAGGTGGCATAGCAGATATGCAAAAAACAGACTATTTCGCTTCTTCTAGAGGGAATACGTTATATATCATTCTTTCCTCGTTAATCATTATCGGCATGGCAGTATACTTACCGATCATCTCAATCATGGCATTAGGATTGCTGATTCTGTTTGGGATATATATGAAACATCCAAGTTGGGTCTATATGATTGTGATCGGTACATTCTCGCTATCCATGGACAAAATCTTCAGAATGCAAATGATGGGTTTTGACGCATCTTCCTTTTACAAATTGCTGATCCTGTTTTTCATACTTCCTATTTTTATGAGGTATGGATTGAAAAAACAATTCATTTATCCGGCTTTGGTTGTAGGGTATCTCTTTGTTCAGAGTTATTTTTTATCTGTCATGCCAAGCAAGATGAGCCCACTTGATCCCTTTAAGGCTTTTTTGGGATTAGTTGTTCCCTTCCTGTTACTGATGGTGAATTTTCCGAAGGAAGTTAGTAAAAGGATCATCAGAGTTCTGGCCTGGCTTCCCGTGTTTAGTTTGATTGGTGGTCTCATTCTGCAGCAATTGGGTATGTTATCCATCGCAAATCTGGAGGGTTCAGGCGTAAGTCGTTTACAGGGAGCTAATATTGCGGCGCATTTGGGAATGCTTTGTTTTATTTCGATCTGTGTTTGTCTGATGGAGATTCGATACAAAAATCAGGTGATCCTGAATTATGCTCTTACACTAACCCATTTTATTATTTTGATTCAAACGGGTACTCGCGGACCTTTGCTTGCACTGATCCCCATCGTCGGTATGTATTTAATCGATCATGTTAGGAAATTTGTGAAGGGCAGAACGAGTGCTCTTCTTCCTGTTGTTTTATTTCTGGCAGCCGTCTCCGTGATGGTTGTTTTACAGTGGGACAATTATGAGTTGAGGCAGGAGAGTAAGGGATTATCAGGTAGAGACTCAGCTTGGGCTTTTTTCACCAAAAAAGCGAATGAGTTCCCTATTTTTGGTCAGGGACTGGGCTCTGCCTTGGTTGCTAATGATGGCAGTATCTTTTCAGGATTTACCGTTCCCCATAATGAATACATCCGCTTTTATTATGATGGGGGACTCGTAGGGGCTTTGCTGATTTTTGGAGCCTTATTATTTGTATACAAAAAGGTGTATAGCAAGTTGAATCGTCTCGTGAAACCTTATTTTGTTGGGATGATTGTTGGATTTTCCATCTACTCTTTTGTCGATAATACATTATCCACCATTCATTTAATTGCTCCTTTTTGTGTTTATCTTAATGCGTTATATCAGATTAGTGATGAGAAACGCGTTGACTCTGATAATCCCCAGGAGTTTGTCCATCGAAAGGAGATCGTGCAATGAAAGTCTGTCTAGTAAGTTCTACAGGTGGCCATCTGAATCAATTGTTAAACCTGATTCCTGCGGTGGAAGATCATGATTACTTTTTGGTAACGGAAAGAAGCGAAGCAAGCAGTAAATTGAATCTTTCCAATCGAACCTATTTCCTGTCTCAGCAGGAGCGAAAGAATATCCTGTTCCTGTTTATTGTTCTGAGGAATATCATAGCTTCGTTGTTCATTCTGCTGAAAGAACGCCCCAAAGTTCTGATTACCACTGGAGCCGGAGCTGTCTATCCCCTGTGCTTACTTGGGAAATTGATGGGAGCTAAGCTTGTTTTTGTGGAAAGTTACGCCAAAATATATTCGCCGACCCTGACGGGGAGAATGATATATAAGTTTGCCGATGAATTTTATATCCAATGGGAAACACTTCAAGAGGCTTATCCGAACGCGAAGTATAGGGGGGCTTTATTTTGATCTTTGTCGTGCTAGGAACACAGCGATTCCAGTTTAACCGACTTTTGAAAGCCGTCGATCATCTCATCCAGGAGGGGCAGATGCCTTCTGAGGTTCTTGTGCAATCCGGTTACAGTGAATATAAGCCGCTGCATTATCAACAAAAGCCCTTTTTTAATCAGGAAGAGATGAATGATCATATTGCGAAAAGTGAATTTGTCCTGTCCCACGCGGGAGTAGGGGTCATTACCAGTGCACTGCAGATGAACAAAAAGGTAATCGTGATGCCAAGGCGGAAGGATCATGGGGAACATGTGGATAATCATCAACTGGAGATCGCAAAAGTGTTTCAAGATAAAGGATATATTTCGGTAGCTCAGAACGAAGATGAACTCCACGCATTAATAGCTAATATTGATAAACTCGACTTTCAACCCTATGTGAAAAGTAACTCGCAGTTGCTCTCCTCTATTAAGGGTTATATTAATTCTCTTTGATGGGATGGGTTCGTTACGATTCAAAAGGAGTGGAATGATGAAACCTAAGGTGCTGGTCATAGGTTCTTCTACGAAGGACATGGGCGGAATTGTAAGTGTCATTGTCAATATTGAAAATTCATTGATCGCCGAGCAGTACCATTTACAACGGATTGAAACCTACATTACGGGTAGTGTGCTCGCACGACTAATCATCTTCATCAAAGGTTTTCTTCAATTTCTCGTGAAACTCGTTACATTCAAACCGGACATGATTCATATTCATATGTCTTACAATGGGAGTTTCTATCGTAAGGCGTTGTTCATTCTCGTTGGCCGTAAAATATTCAGGGTACCAGTGATTGTCCATATTCATGCTTCCAGCTTCGATGTGTTCTATAATCGGCATCCCTTGCAACAGAAGCTATGTAAGTATGTCTTGAATCAAGTGGATAAATTAATTGTACTGTCGTATACATGGAAGAGCTTTTTTTCTCGGATCGTTCCTGAATCCAAAATCGAAGTGCTTTATAATGGCGTATTCATTAAAGAACCTCCGGTTAGAGAAGAGCATCAGGTTCCACGATGCTTGTTCATGGGCCGTCTTGGCAAGAGAAAAGGTGTGTATGATCTCCTGTTAGCTATTCAACAATTGAAGCAAAGAGGGGTCGAAGCGGTCTTTACACTGGCTGGCGATGGGGAAGTTAATGAAGTTCGCGCGCTGGTTGAGCATTACGGCATCACAGAATACGTGGAAGTGCCGGGATGGATTAGAGGCGAGGAGAAGGAACGTTTGCTTCACCATGCGGATCTACTAGTTCTACCTTCCTATCACGAAGGGCTTCCAATGGCAATCTTGGAGGCTATGAATGAAGGCTTACCGATTGTTTCTACTCGGGTCGGTGGCATACCTGAAGTGATTACGGATGAGTTAAATGGATTTCTCGTTGAACCTGGTGATATAACAGCTCTGGCACATGTGCTGGAAAGACTTATTCTGGATAAAGAACTGAGAATGCAAATGGGATTGAACAATAAGGAACTGGTCACATCCAAGTTCAACATGAACAGTCTCATTGAAAATTTATCGTCCATCTATGACAAGGTGCACATGAAAGTGTCCTAGTTTCAAGGGAAAGGTGGTTCTATGGAAGCATTGGTAAGTTGTATTATAACAACGCATAACCGCGCTGAATTATTGAAAAAAGCCATGGCAAGTGTGCTGGCGCAGACCTATCCCTTTCTGGAAATTATTATTGTGGATGATGGCTCACAGGATCATACCGAAGAGGTATGCAGAGCATGGACTAAGGAAGATCACAGAATACAATATATCCAGGTTCCATATGCTCAAGGTGCTAATCATGCCCGAAATTTAGGGATACAACGTGCGAATGGGAAATATATTGCGTTCCTGGACGATGATGATCAGTGGCTACCTGATAAAATTCAATCCCAGACCCGAGCTTTGGAGCAAAATAAAGAACTCTTTTGCTTTTGCAGTAAAGTCCTTGTCTATGTGGATCAGGATCACAAGGTGACTCGCAGGAAAGTGTCGGTTGAATCCAGAGATCTCGTATTCTATCAGGATTTGCTGACCTACAACTGGATCGGGGAAACCTCCAAGATCATGGTACAGACCCAGTTGGCACGCTCCGTCATGTTTGATGAACAATTAACCTCGGCACAAGACTATGATTTCTATCTTCGTATTTTGCAAAGAGGACATCATGCGATCAATATCAGGGAACCTCTTGTGCATATCTATATTCATCAGGGGCCACGAATCTCTACCTCATCCAAGAAAAAGTTTCAGGGACAACGAAAAGTACTGATTAAGTATTACAAGGATATGAGCGAGGAACAAAAGAGGCGTCAACTTCATCATTATCGCATGATGGAATGGTCCAAGAATCCGAAGCGAAATGTTCTTTTTCTCAAAAATACGTTGGCTCTTTATCCATGGTGGAAAAATTTCACGTTATTCAAGCGCAATATCAGGACCATACTGGTCGGTTATCGCTTGAGAAAACAGTTCCGAAGCGAAGCGTTGAGCAAAGAAGAGTATAAAGGAACAGCCTAAAGCAGAGGTGTAGTCATGCGTGAACCTGTAGTTTACATGTTGCCCAAAATGATCAAGACGAACAAATTCAATGAATTATTATCGCAGTCCATCGAAGATCAGGGATGGGATGTGAAGCATTTTTCCAAAAAAGACTTAAAACATGTCCGTAAGAATGATGTACTTCATTTTCACTGGCCGAGTTTTTATTACAAAGGAAGCAACGCGTTCTCGACATTCATCAAGTCCATATTTTTCATTCTCATGATTATGTATGTGCGACTAAAGGGTGCGAAGTTGTTCTGGACGGTTCATAACATATGGCCGCATAACAGCGGCAGAACGTGGCATGATTACTGGATGAGGACGTTTCTTGTGCGGAATTGTACCAAACTGATTGTAATGGGCAAACCGCTCATTCGCAGCGTAAGTGAGACGTTTCATGTGCCTGAGAACAAGATTGAAGTCATCCCTCACGGTCATTATCAGGGGGTATATGGACGAACAGGGCAGAATATCAGAGACCTCTTTAACATCCCGGCAAATGACTATGTCTTTGCTTTTTTTGGTCAGGTTTCACCATATAAAGGGGTGGATGATCTAATCAAGGCGTTCAAACAACTGGATTGGAAGGATGCTCATCTGTTGATTGCTGGCAAGAAGGCACCTGACTATGATCTGGAGGATTCAATACGCCATTCGGATCGTATTCACACGTATTTTAATTTTATTCAGGATGGGGAGTACTCGGATTACTTTGAAGCTATTGATTCGATGATTCTTCCGTATAAAAATATTGCGACATCAGGCAGTGCAATTCTGGCACTGTCTTTTGGTAAACCTGTCGTTGCCCCAAGAATGGGGCTCATGGAAGAGTACTTGCCCGAGAGCTGTGCAGTATTATATGACCCTTTGGATCAGGAGGGGTTGGAAGAAGCTATGAGAAAGATCCGTGCGAAGGATGAAGAGTTCAGGGAAGGCAATGGATTCCAATCTATGCTTGATAAGTTGGAATGGTCAGGGATCGCGAAGCGAACAATTTCGCTCTATACGATCTAAATCAATGAGGATGCGGGGACGATCGAATGAAAGCCACTGTAGCCATTTGCACGTATAACAGAGCCTATGATCTGAGTGAATCCATTCATAGTGCTATCAGACAACATGTTGAATATGACTATGAAGTTATCGTGATTGATAACAATTCGACAGATCATACAGCTCAGCTTGTTCAGGAGATCCAGGCCGGCGAAGGCGTAAATAACGTCAAGTATATCCTGGAGAAAAAGCCGGGCTTATCGGCGGCAAGGAATCGAGCCATTCGTGAAGCGCGCGGGGAGTACATTCTTTTCCTGGATGATGATGCTATCGCATCTCCGCTATGGATTCAACATATCGTTGATGTATTCGAAAGAGACTCTTCAATTGGATGTGTGGGGGGCAAGATTGAACCACTCTGGGAGAGCCAGAAGCCGGACTGGATTCCTAGCGAGAACTTGTCGCTTTATACCATTTTGGATTATGCGGACCATGTAGTTGAGATGCCTAATCCATCCATACCGTTCGGTGCGAATGTGGCGTTTCGTACACAGCTCTTTCAGGACATTGCGCCTTTTCGTGAAGACCTGGGAAGAGTGGGGAAGAACTTGTTATCCAATGAAGAGAGTGAGCTGATCTCGCGGATCAGGGTCCAACATAAAGTGTTTTATACGCCCTTCGGCTCTGTTCAGCACAAGGTATCCAAAGAACGAACGACCAAGAACTGGTTTTTGAGACGTGTCTTCTGGCAAGGCGTCAGTGATGCTGTTCGTAAAAAAGACAAGGGCGCGATTCGAATGATAAAACACGCTATTCGTCTGGGGCAAGGGGTTATTCGAGCCTTATTATGCATTTACAGTCCGAAGCGTTTCACCCGGCAACTGGCTCAAATCTGTTACCGGAACGGTCTGATCATCGGGATACTCAGATATAACAGTAAGGAATGAGGAATAGTTCATGTCACAACTCGCGCTCCCAAAACTCTTAAAAGGCAATAGTCTGTTACAAACCATTGTGCATACCAGTGGAACAAACGTCATTATTATGGTCTTTACCACGATTACATCGATCATTACTTCTCGAATGTTTGGTGTTGAGGGTAAGGGAGCTTTTTCGGCTATCTTGTTCTGGCCGACATTTCTGATTGGTCTGGTAAGTTGGGGACTTCCAACCTCGATTATCTATAACCTGAAACGGGAAGCTGCTGAGAAAAGTGCTGAATATTTGCGACTTAGCTTCATGGTCCAAATTCCGATTAGCTTTATCCTTGGGGCGATTGCCTGGATCTATATGCCTTCCTGGATGGCGGATTACCCGCCAGAAGTCATTACGATTGCCCGCTGGTTTACCGTCACCAGTATTCCGGTACTGATCCTGATTAATCTGTTATCTGCCCTGTCGCAGAGTCGTGACAGATTCCAGGTTTATAACGGGATACGGTTATATAACCCCGTGCTGAAAGTGATTGTCATGATCTCCTTATGGTTACTTGGTGCGATGAGCATTGGAATGGCTTCTTTTGTATCCATAGCGAGTTCAGTGATTGTTGTCGCATGGGCAGCATATACGCTCAGAGAAAGTCTGAAGTTTAAGTGGTTTACCAGGGCGATTGATCGAAAGGCAGCCAAAAATCTGTTTGGATACGGCAGTCGGGTATTTGGTGTGGAACTCCTCGGCACCCTCTACACCCAGTTCGACAAGATTATTATATTGGCTCTGCTCACCCCTAGAGATTTCGGACTCTATTCCGTCGTCTTTGCGTTATCTCGCATTTATAATGCGGTGCAAAATGCAATAAGCAGTGTTGTATTCCCCAAGGTCACCGGATTACCACAGGATCAGGTCATTCGTACCGTTGGGCGAGCATTCCGACTCTCTTTAATTATCATGACAATCATCGTCGTGCCAACCATGTTTGTAGGGAATTGGCTGATGGGTGTTTTGTTCGGTAAGGAGTTTTTGGAGGCGAGTCAGGCATTTTATATTTTGGCTTTTGAATGTATTATTGGCGGCGGTTCCTGGATTCTCGCTTCTGCATTCAATGCTTTGGGAAGACCGGGGCTGGTTATGATCAGACAACTCATTGCGTTGTCTGTCACGATTGGTCTGTTTTTTGTACTTACTCCCCTATGGGGATTAAACGGTATCGCCATTGCCCTGCTCATCGGCTCGATCGTGCGTATGCTGGTCACCGTTGCAGCGATGAAGATTGCGTTTAAAGTCAAATTCAGTGGCATGTTTTTTGACAAAAAGGATATTGCTTTCCTAGTTGAACGGTTGAATAAAAAAAGAAGAGTTACCCAAGGAGGAGATGGAGATGCTGGGCACTAACAATATTCATCCCATGGAAGAGTTGAAGGGACACTTACTTCAGATTCTGAAGGTCATTCCCCCGCGTACCGATATCTATTATCTGGATTACCCGGTTCACAGCAATGGTGGAGACTTGCTGATTATGAAAGGTACGGAAGCTTTCTTCCGAGACAATCATATTAATGTACTTGCCAGGTACAGCATTCTGGATTGCCCTTTGTCCCTCAAGGTACCGGAAGGTATCACGATCGTACTGCACGGAGGAGGCAACTTTGGCGATCTGTACCCGGCTCATCAGAAATTGAGAGAACGAATGATTGCCCAGCATCCCAATCACCGGATTGTCATTCTGCCTCAGACGATGTTTTACAAAAGTGATATTGAATTGAAAAAGACAGCACAGGTATTCAATCGCCATAGGGATGTACACTTTTTTGTTCGGGATACATTATCTTATGAGATTGCCAGTAAAGAGTTTCAACAAACGAACGTATATCTTTCTCCGGATATGGCGCATCAGTTGTGGCCTCTCAAGTCCAAAAGCCAACCTGTTGCCGAGATGCTCTATTTCTTTCGGAAAGATATTGAGAAAACTAAGAATCAGGTACATTACGAATCCATCAGTGGACCCAAGGCCACATTTAAAGACTGGGAGACATTGTACAACCGGGTAGACCGGAAGATCATTCGCATGATCTCATCCCGGTTGAAATCAGGGAAAGGCAACACTCTCGCCCGTTGGTTGTGGTACAAATATTCTGATCGGATGGTACATACGGCCGTAAAGGAATTCAATAAATACAAAACCGTCACGACATCTCGTCTGCATGGACATATTCTGGCTTGTCTCCTGGATCAACCGAACATTCTGCTGGATAATTCGTATGGCAAGAACTCGAATTATTATGCGGCCTGGACGAAGAACAATCCGGCAGGCAGACTGGAAGCTGGTCAGACCAGCACATATAACCAACCAGCCAAGGCAGGTAAAGGATCTGGGGCGGTTGTGCTCTCGGATGGAGCAGCCCTATGAGAAGTATTTTGTTATCCGGTGGTTCGGGAAAGCGTCTATGGCCGTTATCCAACGATTCAAGATCCAAGCAGTTTCTTAAAGTGCTTCATGGACCGGAGGGGAGTACAGAATCGATGGTACAGCGGGTATGGCGACAGCTGAATCATGCCGGACTTGCATCACAGGCGCTTATCGCAACCAGTTTGCCTCAGGTGGAGATTTTGACTTCACAGCTTGGAGACGATGTAAAACTGGTCGTGGAGCCTGAGCGCAGAGATACGTTCCCTGCTATTGCACTCGCCGCTTCCTATCTGTATTCAGTGGAGAGTGTGAGTCTGAGTGAAACGGTTGCTGTACTTCCAGTAGATCCTTTTGTTGAAAAGGAATTCTTCGAGGTTTTGGCCACCTTGCCTGAGATGCTCGATAAGTCAGGGGCAGATCTGGCCTTAATGGGAGTGGTACCGACCTACCCGTCAGAGAAGTACGGATATATCATTCCGCAATCTTCATCTCCCAGTGAAAGTAGCAACGAATACGTTAATGTAGCGAAGTTCCAGGAGAAACCCTGCGAATCCGATGCAGCCCTCATGATTGAGCAGGCTGCATTATGGAATTGCGGGGTTTTTGCTTTTAAGCTGGAGTATTTGATCAATTTGCTCATTGAGATGGAGCTGCCCATCCAGTACGACGAGATGCTGAAACAATATGGACGATTGCAGAAAATCAGTTTTGATTACCAGGTTGTCGAGAAGGCAAATCAGGTTATTGCCATTCCTTACAATGGATTCTGGAAAGATCTTGGAACCTGGAACACCCTTACCGAAGAGATGGGAACTCCTGTTGTAGGTAAAGGTTGGATTACGGATGATTCTCACGATACTCACCTGATCAATGAATTGAACATTCCGGTTGCCGTCTTGGGGTTGTCGGGTGTGGTGGTGGCTGTGAGTCCGGATGGCATTCTGGTCAGTGACAAAGAAGCGAGTCCACGGATCAAAGAGATCGTGAAAAACGAGGATCAACGCCCCATGTATGAGGAGCGCAGGTGGGGGTGCTACCGAGTGCTGGATTATACGAGAAATGAAGCCGGCGGTGAGGTTCTCACGAAACGAATCTGCATCAGTGCCGGGAAGAACCTGAGCTATCAATATCACCTACTCCGCAATGAGGTATGGACAGTTGTATCGGGGACAGGGGAATTGATTCTGGATGGCAAGCGTCGAACGATCAGCCAGGGAGATACGGTGATTATCGATCGAAGCATGCTTCATTCTGTCAGAGCGGTTACTGAACTTGAGATCATTGAAGTGCAGATCGGTAGTCAGCTGATTGAGGAAGATATCGTTAGAGTATCCATTGAATGGCAGGACATTGTTCAGACTTATATGAAGCACGTTTAACCAAGACTTTATGATATGGGGGAGATGTTGGAATGAATATTACGGTGATTGGCACAGGTTATGTAGGTTTGGTATCGGGCGTATGTTTTTCGGAACTGGGAAATAACGTGATCTGTGTCGACAATAATGTAGAAAAAGTGACAATGCTGACGGGTGGTCATGTTCCAATCTATGAACCGGGACTCAAGGAAGTCATGACTTCCAATATGAAAGCAGGCAGGCTGTCCTTCACCACTAACATTCAGGATGCCATCAGTCGTTCAGATATCATTATCATCGCGGTAGGAACGCCATCCCTACCGAATGGTGAAGCGAATCTGAGTTATATTGAGCTTGTTGCACGAGAAATTGGTTCTTATATGGATAATTATAAAATAATAATGACTAAAAGCACTGTTCCTGTCGGAACCAATGATCGTATTCAGGAATGGATCAGCAGTTTGACAAGTCATCCGTTCGACATGGCATCGGTACCTGAGTTCCTTCGGGAAGGCACGGCTGTGAAGGATACATTGTATCCTGACCGGATAGTCATTGGGACACATAGTGAGCGGGCAGTCGCCACACTGAAGGAGCTGCATCAGCCACTAACCGATCAGATTATTGTAACGGATATTCGTTCGGCGGAGATGATTAAGTATGCCTCCAACGCTTTCCTGGCAACCAAGATTTCCTTTATCAACGAAATTTCTAATATCTGTGAAAAGGTAGGGGCGGATGTTGGTCGCGTTGCTGAAGGCATGGGGTATGACAGACGAATCGGTGCATCTTTTCTCAAGGCAGGCATTGGTTATGGAGGTTCCTGTTTCCCTAAGGATACACAAGCTCTGATTCAAATTGCAGGCAATGTCGATTATGACTTCAAACTGCTGAAATCCGTTGTGGAAGTGAACAAGGATCAACGTTTCAACGTGATTCGTAAGCTCGAAGAGGCATTAGACGTACTGGATGGCAAACAAATTGCGGTCTGGGGTCTTGCCTTCAAACCGGATACGGATGATGTACGAGATGCACCGGCGGTTGAAATTATCCAACGACTGCTTGATCAGGGAGCAACGGTTAAAGCTTACGATCCTATTGCTACGGAGAATTTCCGAAAGGAGGTTGATTCACCGGCAATTACATGGACTTCTAGTGCAATGGAAGCCGCCGAGGATGCCGATGCGCTCTGTGTACTAACCGAATGGAAGGAGTTTATGGAGGTAGATCTGACGGAACTGGCAGCCCATATGAAGCAACCGATTCTAATCGATGGAAGAAACATTTATGAAGAAGACCAGATCAAGGACACTGCTTTTCAATATTACTCTGTAGGTCGTCCAGGTTTAACGAATATTGATGGAAGAAAAACCGCAGTTCTGTAACCGGGGGCATGAACATGAAACTCAAACTGGGGATCAAAATTACGTTAGCAGTTCTCATCTTTATGATAGCCATTGTACTTGGGTACGCAATCTATCTGTACCTTCATGTGAAATCAGCTGCAGACAACATCTATGAGCCCCGGGAACCAATCAAGCAGGTATCTATTGTGGACAACAGGGGAGGCGGCAGGTTCCCCATTGATATGGAGAATCAGGAACCGTTCAACGCCCTGATTCTGGGTGTGGATGAGCGAGCCAATGATCGTGGACGCTCCGACACCATGATCGTGCTCAGTGTGAATCCAGCTCAAAAATCTGTGCTCATGTTTAATATCCCTCGCGATACGCGCACGAGCATCGTGGGGCATGGAACAGAGGACAAAATCAACCATGCCTATGCCTTTGGCGGTGTGAACATGTCTGTGCAAACGGTTGAACAATTCCTCGGAGTCCCCATGGACTATTATTTGAAAGTGGATATGGAAGGATTCGCTAAAGTTATCGATTTGGTTGGTGGGGTAGATGTCCACAATCCTTTTGCCTTTGAATATGAGGGTCATCGATTTGAGAAGGGCACCCTTCACTTGGATGGTGCGAGTGCACTGGGATTTTCACGCATGCGTTATGATGATCCCAAGGGTGATCTTGGGCGAAATGACCGGCAGCGTGAAATTATCAAACAGGTATTGAAAAACACCGTTCAGATATCTACTGTATTTCAGTTGGAGTCGTTGCTCGGAGAAGTGAGCGAGCATGTCAAAACAGACATTTCATTTGATGAGATGAAGCAAATGCTCACTAATTATCGTAACGTGCTGGAGCATGTTGAATCGGTTGAAATTAAAGGTACAGGTAAGAAAATCGACGGAGTATATTACTATATGGTGGAACAGTCTGAGAAGAATCGGATACATCAGTTGATCAAAGAACACTCCGGTTAAATGGATAAGGGGTGAACCACATGCGTATGTTCAGGCTTCCAAAATTGGTATTCATCGTCATTTTAATGTATACACTTATGATTCCGACAACCCAAAATGTTGTTCAGTCTGCTGAAAGTTATCAATGGGATCAAATACCCATTGGCGGTGGAGGTTACATTACAGCGGTTGTTGTTCACCCAACGGAACCTGATTTGGTCTATGCTCGTACGGATATTGGCGGTGTCTATCGGCTTGATCCCGTAAATAACAGGTGGATTCCTTTGTTGGATCATATTGAACCTGATGAAAGTAATCTATATGGCATCGATGGCATCGCACTGGATCATCAGAATCCGGATATTATCTATGTTGCTGCCGGAAAGTATGCGAATGGGAGTCCCAGTGACATTCTGAAGTCGACAGATCGGGGTGCCACATGGACCCGAACAGGATTGAATCTTCGTAATGTTTCGAATGGAAATATTCATAGGGCCATGGGGGAGAGTATCGCTGTCAACCCATCAAACTCGAACTATCTGCATGTGGGCACAAGATACGATGGATTATATACATCCAGTAATGGCGGAGTTACATGGAGCCATGTACGTGAGGTTCCCTATGGACTCTCAGGGCAGGGGATTCGTAGCGTTGTATATGGAGTTAATCCTGCAGCCAAGCATGAGCAAGTTGTGTATGCGGGGATAAGAGGTGTTGGAATCTTTTCCAAAATGAAACGAAGCAATGGCCAGATGACCTGGGAATTGATTAGGAATAGCCCAGAGAGTACAGCACGAATGACAGTTTCCAAAAGTGGGATTTTGTATGTGACTACGGATAACCGTGGAGTTCTGAAATATAATGGAAAGCAATGGACCAATGTTACTCCGAGTTCGGCATATTCATCCTATTATGGTATAAGTATTGATCCCTCCAATGATAATCACATTTTGGCTTCTGTTCGAACAGGCGGCAGTAACTTACCCTTATATCGCTCCACCAATAGTGGTCAAACCTGGACCAACGTGAACAAAACGTTAAACGACAGACCCCCATGGTGGACATCCAACATGTTCTTTTCGGCGACATCAAGTGTTGTGTTTGATCCCCATCATCCCGGAAGAGTATATGCCTCCGATTGGTCAGGGGTATTTAAGACAGATAACATCACACAGCCAATGACGCAATGGGATGCGATTACAGATGGACATGAGGAAGTCGTTGCCCTTTCAGCTGCGACACCACCTCAAGGGGCTTCTTTTTTTAGTGGTGTAGCTGATCAGATTGGGTTCAGGCATTCGGATGTGTTTAACACACCTATCAGAAAGCTCCCACTTGCAGGCATGCAGGAAGTGGTTAGCATCGATTATCACGAGGCAGATCCCAATCAGATCATTTATTTGGGGAGCAACGATTGGTATGGAACCATCACCAAGCTATTTGTGTCAACCGATAATGGACTGACGACAACCCCTGTGGATGTTCCTGCCGGCTCTCAATTGGGGCGTGTAGCTTATTCGGCTTCGAATCCGAATTTGATTATTTATTTGCCGCAGAAAGGCAACGCAGTGAGGAGCACAAATAAGGGTGTAACCTGGCAAAGTATGAATGGACTCCCGTCAATCAATACAGGTGGCGATTCCATATTCACGTATAATCAGACGCTGGCAGCTGATCGAACGAATGGGAATAAGTTTTATACGTATTTCTCTGGACATTTGTATCGAACAACTAACGGTGGAGCTAACTGGATTAAGGCGAATATAGCTGCATTGCCGAAAAGTGAGAAAATCAAGGTGGAGGCTGCGCCGGGAATGGAAAATGTAGTCTGGGTGAGTCTGGGGGGAGCAGGCTTATATGCTTCACATACTTCCGGGGCTACGTTCACCAAAATACAAAATGTACAATCGTCTGATTTATTTGCTTTTGGAAAAGGGAAATCAGGAGTGTCTAATCCTGCAGTCTTTATCTATGGCACGGTCAATCAGGTGAAAGGATTCTTCCGTTCCGATAATATGGGACTCACCTGGAATAATATCACACCTGTGACTGGTATCGGTCTCGGTAATGAGCCCCAAGTGATGGAAGCCGACCGGCAGACGTATGGAAAGGTCTACGTAGGTACGAATGGCCGTGGATTATTTACAGGCTATTTTGTTCAATAAACTGTACTTGGCTCTATAAGAAGTATAGAAAGAGATATGAAAGTGGTGATTACAATTCTAATACAGGAGGGCTCCCGGCGTAGGCGACATAACCATAAGCGGAGAAGATACGGGTACGTGATCTCCATACTTCTGATTGTTTCGTGGATTTTATTCATCTGGTCCATGTCCGCACAATCCTATCAGCAACAGACCATTCAGCCTTGGCTTCATCAATGGTCTGAACAAATCCAATGGGCATTAAGCTTGCCTGATATTCAGTTCACTTATGGTGAGCATCATTATTCACTGAACGCACGACCCTATGACTTTGCCGAGTTCATATTTCGTAAAAGTGCGCATGTATTTGTTTATGCTGTGCTAGCTGTACTTGTCTATTGTGGGATGCGTTATCGAAGAAGTGATATGAAGATCTGTATAGGAATTGCACTGGCTACGGTGGTCGTGATCGCATCAATTGATGAATATATCCAGCAATTCAGCCCCAATCGGACAGCTTCCATTCGAGATGTGGGAGTTGATCTAATTGGTGGTCTCTGTGGTGTTATGTTGTGGATAGCGGGCGTAGCGATCTATCGGAGAATAACATCAATTAGAAGCTCTCATCGCTAAAGAACGTGATTTCCCAGGAAATGCTGCCTTCAGAACCCGCTTCTAGCTTCTACTTGTCTGCTATCCATCATAAAGTGTATGGAGTAGGACAAGGAGGGGTGAGACATGCTGCGAAGAAGGAATAGGAATGCTTTGCTCAAGAAGATAGGCTTCATAGCAATCATTTTGATATTGCTATGGTTGATCGGCAGAACCATTCCGTATTTATTTCGGGCAGATACACCGGATGAAGCTGCTGCTATTGCCGAAGAGTTTTACAAATATGAGCAGTCGGGTGACTTTGGCAGTTCGTGGGAATTGTTTCATCCCCTGATGAAAGAGCGGTTTCCAAAGAGCGCATATGTACAGAACCGAGCACATATATTCATGCAGCATTTTGGCGTGGAGACCTTTGAACTGGAGATGGAAGAGCCGGAGCGTGAGTTTGATGTAACGGTAGTGGATGGCGTGAAGCCATTCTCCGAAGCTTACAGAATCCGGGTTACCCAGACGTACTCAGGAACCTTTGGGCAATTCGATATTGTGCAGACCTGTTATCTGGTAGAGGATGGGCATGAGTGGACCTTACTCTGGTATTATCCAGATTCAAAGAATGAGGATACCCCGAAGGAAAATGACAGTGAATGATGAAGCATTGTCGTGAAAGCAACTGGAACTACGGGATAATAATATTCACACATACCTTGAACCGAATTGTATCATTTACCTAACATCAAGCTCTGTAAATGCGAGACTTTTGTCGCATTTATGGAGCTTTTTTTGTATTTTACTTCATTTCATTGCTCTAAAGCCTTGACATTAGTCCCGGTGTCAAGTAAATTACGAGGTAGATACAAAATGTATCAATTTTCAGCGTCTAACGACAAATAACAGGGACTTCTAAGCTCCTTGTGAGGGGAAGGAATATCATTGATCGAAACGGGCCGCTTTTACTGTGTCAGTTGTGGGATGATTGTGTCGGTCACTAGAAGCTCTGTCGAAATGAAGGAAGAGGGCAATGGAGGCAATCACGTATTTCGCACCGGATTCTACCGGAGTGAAATGCCGCTTGGATGCTGTGAAGCGTGTGTAGTTGAAGCGAAACGTCAGGGGAAATCCCAGTTTGCGGGACAATATACTAAAGATTATGATACACTATGTTCATATGAGAAACGGGCATGAAGTATATGCTCGTCCATGAAGGAGGGGATTGAATGCAGCAGGAGCCGGTCGTCCGGATTCAGGGCGTCAGCAAAATCATATCCTCCCGATCATTGGTCAGCGACCTGACTCTGGATATTTCTCCGGGGCAGGTTTTTGGTTTTTTAGGACCTAATGGCGCGGGGAAAACAACGACGATTCGAATGATGGTTGGACTGATGTCCATTAGTAAAGGCGACATTTTGATCTCGGGACACAGTGTGAAGGATGAGTTTGAACAGGCGGTGGCCCAGGTAGGAGCCATTGTGGAAAATCCGGAGATGTACAAGTTTCTGACCGGGTACCAGAATCTCGTTCACTTTGCCCGCATGTCGCCGGGAGTTACGAAAGAACGGATTGCGGAAACGATTGAACGTGTGGGGCTTACGGCTCGGATTCACGATAAGGTCAAAACCTACTCACTGGGTATGCGCCAGCGTCTGGGTGTCGCACAAGCGATATTACATAAACCGAAGTTGCTTGTTCTGGATGAGCCGACCAATGGTCTGGATCCCCAAGGCATACGGGAACTGAGAGATTATTTGCGTCAGCTTACCCAAGAGGAAGGCATTACGGTATTCGTATCCAGCCATCTGTTGTCGGAGATGGAACTGATGTGTGACACCGTGGCAATCATCCAGAACGGCAAGTTGATTGATGTGAGAAACCTTCGGGCTGAAGCCGGTTCGGATGCATTAATTGAAGTTGCTTTTGAGCTGAATGATGCTGACCGCGCTGCGGATCTGATTCAGGGTGCTACGGTACAGGGCAATGTCCTGGTGATGCGGGTGTCTCGTGAGCAGATTCCGGATATCAATGCCAAACTGGTTAGCGAAGGGTTTCAGGTATACGGTATTCGCAACGTGACTCATACCCTGGAAGAACAATTCTTGCAAGTAACTGGGGGTGGAGGCATTGGGTAGTTTCGGTAATCTGATATTAAATGAAAATATGAAAATTTTCCGTCGTCCCCGTACCTGGATCATGTTATCAATTCTGGCGCTGATCTCGCTGTTAATGCCAGTGTTACTTCGAGAAGGAATGGGGTCCAATGAAGTCTTGTACTGGGAAGTGGCTGTGACGACCATCCAGATTACGTTTTTCCTGAACACGATCTTCTGTGTCGTGATTGCAGCGGAATCGGTCGCAGGCGAATTCACCTGGGGAACCATTAAGCTATTGCTGATCCGTCCATGGTCACGAAGCAAAGTGCTAGCTTCCAAATACCTGACTGTAGTTGGCTTTAGCATTTTGAGTACATTGCTGGTCATCGTGATGGCGATGTTAACGTCCTATATTCTTTTCTCGCATGATGCTCCGGGTGGAAGCAGTAGTCCGGCTACGAATGCTCTGACGCTATGGGGATATCTGTACGTCGATCTGTTCATTACGCTTGCGATTGCCTTCATGGTTTCCTCCGTATTTCGTTCAGGCGCACTTGCGATTGGATTATCCTTGTTCATTATGTTCTCGCAAAGTATCTTCTCACTCATATTCAATCCGGACCGTTATGAGTGGGCCAAGTATGTTCTATTCAACAACATGGATCTTAGCAAATACATGACCTCCGGGGCGGATTTTGCGCTAATGGGTGGTCCGAGTGCAGGAATGACGCTGGGTTTCTCCATTGCAGTTCTCGCCGTGTATTATATTATTTTCATGGTGATTTCCTGGGTAGTATTCAGCAAACGAGATGTGGCAGGCTAACGCCTGCTTCTTTTTTTTGCTCAATTCTGCTTTGAGAAGAAAAAAGTGTATATTCGGCATCGGCTGTGGCATGACTGTCATTTAAGGGTACTTAGTAAATGACTAGATATACATATCACCGCCGCAGTCACTTTGGCAGAGCAGCGCATGGAGGGATCACGTTTCTTGATAAACAACAAGTTCTACCGCATATGCACAGCGATTATTCTGCTGCTGCTCATCGTGTATCTGGGGGATAAAGTGAATTTTATTTTCAGACCCCTGACCTCACTGATTCACATCATCATCATTCCGCTACTGATTGCTGGTTTTTTCTATTACCTGCTGCGCCCGCTCGTCGATTATATGGAAAGGCATAAGATCAAGCGTGCCCTGTCGGTTCTGATTATTTATGTCGTGATTGCATTAATGCTTGCAGGTTTCAGTGTGCTCGTATGGCCTTCACTGCGTGAACAACTGATGAACTTTGTTGAGAATGCTCCAGCGTTGATTGCTTCGCTCAGCGATCAGTTGGTTGGACTTGAGAATAATCGTTTCATCGCCAAGTATCTGCCGGAGGACTCCGATCTGTTCGCGCGATTATCAGATTATCTGAGCCAAGGAATCACTCAGGTCACTGATTATGTCTCCGGGTTATTCTCGGTGGTATCCAATCTGGTTATTATTTTGGCAACGTTCCCGATCATGCTCTATTACATGCTCAAGGAGGGAAGCAAGTTTGGGACGAATCTAACCTTGTTATTGCCAAGACATTATCGCAAGGATGGAGAAGAAACCGTCCATGAGATCGATGAAGCCCTAAGCAGTTATATCGTCGGCCGGGTTATTGTTAATGTAGCCTTGGGGATTCTGATGTACATCGGTTTTCTCATCTTAGGTTTGCCTTATGCATTGCTGCTGACCGTCGTATCCATTATCCTAAACTTTATTCCTTATGTGGGGGCTTTGCTGGCAGCGATCCCGGTCGTTATTGTCGCGTTTATTGAATCACCTTCGATGGCGATCTGGTCACTGGTTATTATTGTGATCGCACAGCAAATTCAGGATAACCTGATCTCACCTTACGTGTATGGCAAGCAGCTCGATATACATCCACTGACTACCGTTATCTTGCTTCTCGTAGGTGCCGATCTGGGAAATATCTTGGGCATGATTATCGTGATTCCGTTATATATGATCCTGAAAATTATCGTTCGCAAAATCCATTATCGGATTGTCGAGGATAAGACTGAACTCTGAAAAGAATCTGAAATACAACTCTGTCATGTGTTTCCACTAATGTTGGCTCTTGAATCACATAATATATAATAAGAAGAGCACTTACCCATTTAGGTAAGTGCTCTTCTTATTATATAAAGTTGCTTTATTTAGCCCAATTAGGCCTTTTTCTCATCTTCGTCAGTGTAATCAGACATGGTCAGTGGTTCCTTGGGAACAACGGCCACTTTGTAGAACCGATTCTTGTCTTTTTCCAGCAAAACAAAGATTAGATTCTCGAACTCATATTCTTCCTGTTCGTTCATCTCGGGACGATGGCTGTAGAGCCATCCACCAATGGTGTCCCACTCATCTGCATCCAGGCTGGACATGAACATGTCGTTCACCTTCGATAAGGAAACCTTGCCATCCATAATGACATAGTTCTCATTGATGACCTGAATATCCTCGACTTCGTCCGCGTCGAACTCGTCTCGAATCTCACCAACAATCTGCTCAAGTACATCCTCGATAGTTACAATTCCGGAAGTACCTCCATATTCGTCCACCAGTACGGCAATGTGAACGCCATCTTTCTGCATTTTCTTGAGCAAGTCCTTTACAGGAGTTGTTTCGTGAACAGCCGATACAGGCTGAATCAGGGAAGACAGATCGACAGGTTCATCATTTCCGTAAAGTTCCAGGAAGAATTGCTTCGTATTAATGATTCCGATAATATCGTCTTTACTCTCATTAACTACTGGAAAACGGGTATATTGTTCTTCACGAATGATCTCCAGGTTTTCCTCATTCGTTCTATTCACATAAAGGCAGACCATATCGGTCCGGGGTACCATGATTTCTTTGGCTAACATCTCATCAAAAGCAAAGATCCGGCTTACATAACCGAACTCAGCTTGGTTGATTTTACCACTTTCAAAGCTTTCATTAATAATGATCTGCAACTCTTCTTCGGAGTGTGCATCTTCATGTTCAGAAGCAGGTTTGATTCCGAACAGTTTCACCAGTTGGTTCGCTGAGCCGTTTAACAGCCAGATAAAAGGATACATAATTCGGTTAAACCAGATGATAGGTGTAGACGTCAGCAGTGCAACAGTCTCGGCTTTCCGGATTGCAATCGTTTTTGGAGCGAGTTCACCAACCACAACATGCAGATACGTGATGGAAGCGAACGCAATGACAAACGATAAGAATGAAGAAACCGCCTCAGGAATTTGCATGCTTTCGAACACAGGGTGGAGAATCTTCTCTACCGTCGGTTCACCCAGCCAGCCAAGTCCCAGAGATGTGATCGTGATTCCAAGCTGGCAGGCAGACAAATATCCGTCCAGATTGGCAACGGCTTGTTTAACAGCCAGCGCACGCTTGTTTCCTTCTGCAATCATTTGGTCGATCCGGCTCGGTCGAACCCGCACCAGAGCGAATTCCACTGCAACAAAAAACGCTGAAAGTCCTATCAAAAAAGCAACCAATACTAAATTTAACGCATACCTCTCACTGTCCATTCACTACTGTTCTCCTTTAAGTAATAAGTTTTTAACGAGTATTATATCTAATTTTACGTAAGAAGACCACCTCCCGACAAAGAAAAGAGGAAGAGTCTGGAAGCGAAAGGGAGCAGATTGCTGTTACCATGCGGTTCTGTTCCATCATTAATCTGATATGTAGAAGGGAACACAGTCAGAATATACAACCAAGGATTAGAAATTATGATTACCAGAAACAAGTATTCCGTAAGCTTATGTAAAGTTTTATCTAAGTAAACGTTACGAACAGGGCAGACATTGGGTATCTATGATTAGCTGTAGGCTTAATCGTCAAAGCTGTGTAAGTGAGGAAAACGAAGAGATTGACACCAAGGGGGAAGCCGAATGTTTTGGCTGGTCATCATATTAATCATATTCATTTTTCAGGCAGCCACCATTTTAATCTTGGAGTTCAGGAACCCGTCAAAAGCGGTTGCTTGGCTATTTATATTGTTTTGTGTACCTCCAATTGGTTTTGTTGTGTATTACTTTGTGGCACAGGACTTTAACAAACGGAAAAAGGTTCGTAAAGCAGGGTCGAGAATTTTCAGAGAAATTCGGGAAACGATTTGGGAGCAGGCTTACATTGTGGAAAAGGCAACAGACATGCCGGAGAATCGCTTTATGCACCAACAGCGGTTATTCAACCTGTTGTCTCATCTGTCGGAGAGTCCTATAACGGGATGTAGCAGAAGTCGAGTGCTAACCAATGGCAGAGAGGCCTTCCCGGCCATGTTGAAGGAGATGGAGAAGGCGAAGCATCACTTGCATGTGGAATTTTACATCTTTCGGGATGATGCCATCAGTACCAAGTTTCAGGAAGTGATGATCCGCAAGGCACAGGAGGGAGTCAGGGTCCGGTTTATCTGTGATGGATTGGGGAGCCACAAAATGAGCAGGGGGTTTATCCGTGAACTCCAGGACGCTGGCGTTGAATTCCATTACTTTCTTCCTCCACTGATTGCCACTATTGATCGAAGGGTGAATTACCGGAATCACCGTAAAATTATTGTCGTGGATGGAAGGGTAGGATTCGTTGGCGGCATTAATGTGGGGGATGATTACCTTGGGAAATACCCGAAGATAGGGTTCTGGCGGGATACACATGTGCAGCTTGAAGGGGACGCCGTATATTTCCTGCAAAACACATTTCTGAACGACTGGAAGCTGGCTTCGGGTGAGCAGATCACTAAATCTCAATTGATAGATCTCTTTCCACCCCATATATGCAGTGGTCAGGAGCGAATTCAGATCCTGGCCAGTGGGCCTGATCAGGACTGGGATGCCATTCAGGAAATGTGTTTCGGTGCCATCTCCGTAGCCTGTGATCGCATCTATATTACGAGCCCTTATTTTATTCCGGATCCAGCACTGTACGAAGCACTCAAAACCGCCGCAGTCAGCGGTGTTGACGTTAAAATTATTATTCCATACCAGTCTGATTCACGTCTTGTTCATCTCGCATCCGTCTCCTACGTGGAGGAATTGCTTCTGGCTGGGGTAGAGTTTTATCAGTACCGAAAAGGATTCATACACGCCAAGGTCATGATTGTGGATGAACTGCTCGCCACCGTAGGGACAGCCAATATGGATATGCGCAGTTTTTTCTGCAACTTTGAACTGACAGCCGTGCTGTTTGAGTCCTCCTCGATGGATCGGCTGGTGGCGGATTTTGAACGTGATCTTTCAGTATCCAGCAAGATCGACCTAAAGGTTTTTCAGGGCCGCTCACGAGGGCAAAAAGGGGCAGAAATACTTTCTCGGATGCTTTCTCCGCTTCTTTAGCCGATTTAGGCCAGATTTCTGAAGATAAGTTCACTTTTTGTGAATTTATCTTCTTTTTGCTAACTATTTTGCTCAAATTTGATCTTTTATGATATAATAGATATATAAATCATGTCTTGGCGAAGGAGGGGAGTCTGCGGGAAAACAGGCTCCCTTTTGCTCTCTTTTGAAAGTGTAAACCGGAATTAAGACAATCTTGAATCCATTTCATATAGCCTTTAGGTGCTTGTGCTCGTACTGACAGGGTACGTATAGAATCCATTTTTTGTTCTCTATATGTAAGTTCCCCGTGGAGTATTTAAATGATTTATGAAATGGATTCACATACTGATCCAACGGGGGGGATACCATGTCCAATGTAACGGTTAAAGAACTGACATCCAAGCCTGACCGGGGCGTCAAAAGCTCGGTGTTTACATTAAAGTTGCTGCAACGTATTGTAATGATTCTGATTGGTGCTGCACTGATGGCTGTATCACTTGAAATATTCCTTGTGCCCAATGGCGTCATTGATGGGGGAATTACAGGGATTTCGATTATGGTGTCAGAGCTAACGCATCTGCCACTCGGAGTATTCCTGACCTTGCTCAACTTGCCATTCCTGATTCTGGGTTACAAACAGATTGGTAAAACATTTGCGTTATCCACATTGCTGGGGATCGTGGTGATGTCCATCGGGACTGCGTTGTTGCACCACGTGCCTGCATTAACACCAGGAGAGCCATTGCTCGGAGCTGTATTTGGCGGATTGATCCTGGGTGTGGGGGTTGGACTCGTGATTCGTTCAGGTGGTTCACTGGACGGTACGGAGATTGTGGCCATCCTGCTGAGTGAGAAGTCACCGTTGTCTGTAGGACAGATCGTATTGTTTATTAACGTATTTATTTTCGCAGGAGCAGGATTTGTATTCGGTTGGCCGAATGCCCTGTATTCCATGATTGCATATTACATTGCGATGAAGATGATTGATATCGTGAATGAAGGACTAGATCAGTCCAAATCGGTATGGATCATTAGTGAGAAGTATCGTGATATCGGTTCAGCCCTGACAGACCGTCTTGGTCGTGGTGTGACTTTCCTCGATGGAGAGGGCGGATTCAGCGGGGACGAGAAGAAGATCATTTTTGTGGTGATTACCCGACTGGAAGAAGCGAAGCTGAAGACCATCGTTGAAGATTGGGACCCGCAAGCCTTTGTGGCTATCGGTAACATTCATGATGTGAAGGGCGGACGTTTCAAGAAAAAAGGCATCCATTAGCGATCCTCATACGCGTGAATAATAATAGCCGACACCCTTGTAATGAGGGAGTCGGCTATTTTTTCTTCAAGTGCTTGAGAATATGCTCAACGGGTTGGGGGTCAACGGCTGCGATCAAATCACCTGTTGTATTCAGTCGTTCAATAATGTTCATCAGATGATAATCCTGAATGGAGACATTCTTACGAACCTCATCCCAGGTCAGTGGAGTAGATACAGTGGCGCCGGATTTGGCTCGTGGCGTATAAGGAGCTGCCAGGGTTTTGCCACCGTAATGCTGAAGGTAGTCAAAATAAATCCGGTCTCCACGGTCTTTTTTGAGTCGTTCCAGTGTGAACAGATCCGGGTGCTTCTGAGTGACATATTTGCCTACAAAATAACCGATATCCCGCAATTCATCAAAGGTTACACCCTGAACAATCGGAACGATAATCTGAACGCCTGTGGCGCCTGAAGTTTTGGGGATGGACCGCAGACCAAGGGAAGTTAGGGTTTCGCCAACGATGAGTGCAGCTTGCATGATCCGGGGTTCATGTTCCTGAGAGGGGTCCAGATCAATCATCCATTCACAGGGCAGAGTGCTTCCGATCGCATGCAGGGAAGGATGGAATTCAAGTGCAGCCAGATTGCCAAGCCATAACAATTCGGGTAGACCATTCATGACCACATAGCGGATACCGTCATGTACCTCAGTCCGAACGTAATCCGGGACAGGTTCAGGAGCATTTTTTTGATAGAAAAATGTCCCTCCAGCACCGTGAGGATACCTTATGGTAGTGAGCAGTCGATTGCTTGTATACGTGAGCAGATACGGAGCCAGGGCAGCCAGCTTTTGCAGATAGATGGCTTTGGTGACACCCGCATCCGGCCATAACAGCTTGTCCGGGTTCGTGACCGTTAGCTCAGTGCCTTCTATTATGATGGTTCCTTGGATCTTGGGGGCCATAACAGAACACCTCCTATATGCTTAATGAATTATTGAAACATGGGCTGAAACACGAGTGCAGCGAACTCTTCATCATGGAAGAAGCTGGTTCGCCAGGCAATCCTCGCGGGTTACATCCGCGAAGGTCTGAATACTGGGGTGACGCAACGTGCGATGATGTGTCAGTTCCATATATTGAACTTTCACACCTATTCGTGGTTCAACCCAGGTGGTCTCCGCACTGCGCTCAGGTATATTATGGAATGGCCTGTCCTGCCTGATCAGAGGTTCGATCTGATGCGTAAGTTCCCGCCATGTATTGGAATTGAGCTTGCCAGTCCCGACATGACCAATATAGACAAAATCAGGCCCATCATATACACCAATCGCCACGGCATTCACGATACCGCTCCGGTAAGTGACACCCCCGATCATGGCATATACATCATGCATGATTTTGACCTTCTGCCAGCGCTGATCTTTGCCCTGAATGCCGTAGCTGCTTGTTAGATCCTTGCAGACGATACCTTCCATCTGGTGCTGTCTCATGACCGTAAGCAGGGAAGCCGCATCAAGGGTATTTGTCACCTCTTGAACGTGTGGAGCCGTGTTAAGAACCTCGTGCAACAGACGTTGTCGATCGGCCAATGGCTGATCTGTGACCCAATTCCCCTCATAGAACAGGATATCAAATACCATATAAGTAACCGGAATCTGGTGTACAGCTTGGGCGATGCCTTCGGGCCTGCTCATACGATCCCGCCGCAGAACGTGATAAAACGAAGGTCTTCCGGTATCAGGGTCCAGTGCAATCACTTCTCCATCCAGAATATACGAGGAACCAGAGCATAGATTACGTGGTGTTACCAGCTCGGGATATTGTGCGGTACGTTCATGTAATCTGCGATTCACAAGGCGCAGCTCCTGCCCATCCTCATAGGCAAGCATGCGAACGCCATCCCACTTCACTTGAGCAATCCATTGCGGTCCTGTGGGTAAGGTATCTCGGGATATGGGTTCGAACGGAATCAACGGTTTGAACATGGAGAACTCCTTTCTCGTCCGGAGCATTAGAGAAACGAACAGCCTAAACATCATACGTCGATCATCCATATTTTTTTAATCTAACTTGTCGGAGTAGTCGTTAGGATGCACTAATGTGGACAGTCTTATAAAAAGCGAATGAAAAAGCCCGGGTATCCGATCTCTCTGTAATGTGGAGAAATCAGGTACTCGGGCTTGTGTTATGAAATTATCCATAATGATCGTGTGTGTCCTAACAAAATCAATTGGCAGCGGTTAGACGTACACGGATGTTCTGTGGGTCTACCGTAAACCAGGTATCCTGCACTTGTGTAACGGCTGCGCCGGATTGACGCAATTGCTCAAGTGCCTGTTCAACTTCTTCCTTTGTGGCGTAAACAATGGTGAAGTAGGCAATTCCCGTAACGTTATCCGGATTGATAGGTGCGTTCGAACCTGCCCAGATATTGAGTCCCAGATGGTGATGATAACCGCCTGCGGAAACAAACAGCGCAGACATGTTGGCGAAGTTGCCCACGATATCAAAACCAAGTATACCGGTGTAGAAGTTGCGAGACTCTTCGAGGCTACGGACATGGAAATGTACGTGACCAATGACTGTGCCAGCAGGCAGCCCCTGCCAAGGTTCATTCTCCGATAAGGCAAACAGACTTTCTACATCCACAGGATCACTTGCCATCACGTAATTATTGTCGCTATCCCGTTTCCAGGTATCACGTGCCCGGTCAGCATAGATCTCAATCCCGTTCTGATCGGGATCGGAGATATAGAAGGCTTCGCTGACGAGGTGATCGCCTTGTCCGATTTCGATACCGGATGCGGCCAGATTACGAAGAGCAAGACCCAGGGACTTGCGGTCCGGCAACAGGATGGCGAAATGATACAAGCCGGCGTGTGAGCGTTCAGGCAGGGTAATTCCATCCGTCAACTCTTCCAATCGCAGCAGGGAATGTTTTCCGTCGGCTGTAAATGTAGCTATTTTTCCACTCCGTTCCAGTAATCTCAGGCCAACCACATCGGTATAAAACTGGATCGAACGGTCAAGGTTCATAATTCGTAGACTCACTTCACCCAGATGGGTTGTGGCAGGGATTTGATACGTCGTATTCATGATTGTTTCCTCCTGATTATTAGATAATATGGCTAATCCTTAGATTCGTATATGAGTTGGAATTGGATTGTTGGATTGCACTTGGCTGAAGTGAAAGTGCAGGTTAATTGTATATTTATAAATAAGTTACTTTTCATAAGTTAATATAAAATATAAATCACCTTTCGTCAATCGTAATTGACAAGAATTGTTCCAATTCGTTCGGTTAAAACAAAAAAATCCGACTGCGAAGCCGGACCTGAGTTGGAACTCATTACATGGCATATAACGAAATCGTTCTTGCCTAAGCGACAATCAAACTTTTGGTTTCGGTGTGGCCTTTTTTCTTTTGGCTGGAGCAGGTGCATCGGATTCTCCCCCGGCAACAGCTTGAGCGGGCGCTTTACGTGGTGCACGTTTCTTGGGCTTGGCGGTTGTTGTCCCGGGGTCAGCTGGAATGGGCTTCACAGCCTCAATGCTTGCCTGCAACGCAGCCATCAAATCCATCACATTGGCTTCAGGTTTGGCTGGAGCAATCTTGATTTCTTCGCCTGCCACTTTGTGCTGGATAAGATCCAGCAATTTGCTGCGATAGTCATCGGTGTATTTACCGGGCTCAAAAGGCGTAGAGAGTTGGTCAATCAGTAGCTTTGCCATCGTGAGTTCTTTCTCGTTCACGTTCTGCACTTCTGGCAGGTTAGGCACCTGGGAGACAGGACGAATCTCGTCCGGATAGAAAATCGTCTCCATGGAGAGGCAGTCTTCCAGCACACGTATGGCAGCGAGACTGCTCTTCGAGCGGATGGAGATTTTGGCGATGCCAATTTTGCCGGTATCACGCATCGCATTCATCAACAGCTGGTAGGCATTACCCCCGGCCTGATCAGGCGATAGGTAATATGTTTTCTGAAAATAGATCGGGTCAATTTCAGTCAAGTCGACAAAATCCAGTATGGTAATGGTTTTGCTGGCGGAATCATTTAACGCTTCCAATTCTTCTTTCTCGAATAGAACGAACTTTCCCTTTTCATATTCATAGCCTTTGGTGATCTCTTCCCACTTCACATCCACTTCACAGGAGGGACATTGACGAACATAAGCGAGCGGACTGCCGCAGACTTTATGGATGTAGCGCATGGAGATGTCTTTGTCTTCGGTAGCCGAGAACATTTTGACAGGGACATGCACAAGGCCAAAACTGATTGCACCTTTCCAGACGGTATGCATAGGACGGCTCCTTTCGAAAGGTTGTTCAAAAATTCCGCTTTTGATTACGAATCAGCTTGGCTGCATGATCAGCATCGAATATGAAATTCAGCCGAAATAAGCGGGAGGCTTACGAAGGTTGTTTCCTTTGGAAACATTGTAGCTGCTCACGTAGTTTGCCTACGCTCCGCTGCTCCATTTCTAGCTTTATTCCATCTTCTCGGTACTGAAAACCGGAATTTTTGAACACGGATTTATATTCAATAGTATGGGCATCTGGCGCGAGGGATAATCGTCTTCTGAACGAATGAATTCGTATGCTTCGGCGAGACTCGGGGATGATAACAGAAACATGCTTGAATTCCGACAGGAAGATGGGCATGGGATAGGTAGTCATTCTCACAGCACATATGCCGGGAGGTGCAATATGAAGAACAGACGGGATGAGGAAGAAGCTCACAAGCATGCATTTTCTCCATATCCTCTTGCCGAAGCCGAAAGCGCTGAAGAATTCTATACACCTGCTACAGCTGTGAATTGGGAAGCGGTCACTTCGGAAGAATTACCTCTTGACCGGGAGTCGTTCATGCTCGACATTGACCGGATGGTGAATGAAGGGTTAGGCGGGGGACAAGTTACGGAAGATAACGGTTATATTGGTGATAGCACAACAGACACCATGATTAGGGAAGACCACGAAGATCCGGAAGGGGAGTATGAATAAAATGATGGATGCAAAGCGCGCCAAGGCGATCTATGATTCGAAGGATACCATTGCTGTTACGCTGGAAGGCGATCCGGTCTGGATCGAGAGTGTGGATGAAGCGAATGGCATGGCAACCGTTCAGGTGGGCAGTAACCCGGGAAATACCCATACGGTACGTGTCGATCGTTTGGAGGAGTAGTGACAGGTAGCGTGCAGTCATGGAGAAATCGTTGAATCAATGTTAACCAAAAGAAACGCATCACCTGGCCGGTACCGAGAGGTGCCGGTTTTTTTGTTGTACCCGTTAATGAACGTTTGTCATCCGCTTGGTTCCTTCGATGTTGCGGGGGAAGAAAGGGACCGATATAATAAGGTTCAAAGTGATCTCAGGCGGCTGGACCGCCAAAGGTGGGGCGTATATTGAATCAGACGCACGAGCAGTGGGTGTATCAATCCCATGGCATTGCAGATACAGAATTGCTCGCGTCCGCACTCGCCAGACTGGCAAACGCCGGTATGGTGATTGCTCTGGATGGTGATCTGGGCGCGGGAAAAACGGCATTTTCACAGAAATTTGCCTGGCATTTGGGTGTACGTGATGTGGTGAGCAGTCCCACATTTACGTTAATTAAGGAATATGAAGGGCGTCTGCCCTTGTATCACATGGATGTATATCGCATTTCGCTGGAAGAAGCGGATGAGCTTGGACTTGATGAATATTTCTATGGAGCTGGAGTGAGTCTCGTGGAATGGTCGAGTATCATTCCCGAATTGCTGCCGCAAGAGCACTTGCATGTGCAGATTGAAACAACGGGCCTAGAGGATCGAACGATTACACTGGATGGGTACGGCGAGACTTATGCAGCCATGTGCCGACAGTTCAGACAGAATGGAGTCAAATGATGATGGAAGATTTACAAAAAGAGCCGCGTCAGCGGTTTTTGGCGTTGGATACGTCCACCGCAGTGATGGCAGCTTCGATGATGGAGGATCATGCGCTTCTGGAAGAACGCAATGAACGGGCCGAGCGTAACCATTCGGTACACGTTGTACCGGTGATGGAGCAGCTGCTGGCCGCCAGCAGCACACAGCCAGGGCAGCTGGACGGCATTGCTGTCGGCATCGGCCCAGGCTCGTACACGGGCATCCGCATTGCGGTGACCGCGGCGAAGACGCTTGCCTGGGCGTGGGACATCCCCGTAGCCGGGGTGTCCAGCCTTCAGGCCATCGCCTGGGGCGGCTGGCACAGCGGCCTCGCCGCCAAGGCGGAAGCTGCGGCAGAGGATGCCGCAGCAGGAGCTGGCGGAACGCCATCCGCGGACCAGGGCAGCACCTGTGCTGCCCCTGTCCACTGGATCGTTCCGCTCGTGGATGCACGGCGCGGTCAAGCATATACCGCGCTGTTTGCCTCCGCCGGGAGCGATGCGCCCCGGCGTCTGGCGCCTGATGCCATCCGCAAGATGGACGGATGGCTGGAAGCCCTCGCCGCCCGCATAGCGGAGGCGGCGCCGGAAGAGCGGCCCGCAGCCGTCTGGATCGTCGGCGAGACGGGCCCGCATGCTGCGGCAGTGGCAGAGCTTCGCTGCCCCGCAGGAACGGCGCTCCAGCTTGTACCTTATGAGCTGGAAGGCCGCTGGGTTGGGCGCCTTGGCGCCGCCGCGCTGCTTGCAGGTCAGCGTGATGACGTGCATGCGCTGGTGCCGAACTACACCCAGCTGTCTGAAGCGGAAGCCAATCTGCTGCGCAAAGACTGAAGGGGGAGGGGAAGCAGATGGACAACGTGGCGAATAACAAGCAGGAAGCAGCGCTTCAGTTCAGGTTCATGACACTCGCGGATATTCCCGATGTGATGGAGATTGAACATGAAGCCTTCACCCTGCCCTGGACGGAAGAAGCATTTCAAAATGAGTTGACACATAATCATTTTGCTAAATATATGGTGATGGAATTGGAAGGCAAGGCCATTGGTTATGCCGGAATGTGGACGATTATGGATGAAGCCCATATTACCAATATTGCAGTCAGGGGAGCGTATCGTGGACGCAAGCTTGGTGAAAAGTTACTGGACGAAATTATGAGTACAGCAGCTTATCTCGGCATGGAACGAATGACGCTGGAGGTCAGAGTCTCGAACATCATTGCCCAGCGTTTGTATCAGAAAAAAGGGTTTGAATCGGCGGGTCTTCGTAAAGGGTATTACTCCGATAATGGGGAAGATGCGATGATTATGTGGGCGAACTTGCCACCTGCAGGCCGGAGCGGCGAAGAGGAAGGAAGCGTACTGGATTCATGAACGAACTCAATGAAAAAATAAATTCTGCACCATCCTATATTTTGGCGGTGGAGACAAGCTGTGATGAAACATCGGTAGCTGTAGTTAAGGATGGACGAGAAGTGCTGTCCAATCTGATCTCAAGTCAGATCGAGACCCATAAGGCATTCGGCGGCGTTGTACCTGAAGTGGCTTCACGCAAGCATGTTGAAGTCATTACACTGATGCTGGAACAGGCTATTGAGCAGTCTGGCATTCGTCCACGTGATCTAAGTGCAATTGCCGTAACACAGGGGCCTGGGCTGGTTGGAGCACTGCTGGTGGGTATCGTTGCGGCCAAAACGATGGCGATGGCCCTGGGGAAACCTCTCATTGGTACACATCATATTGCCGGGCATATCTATGCCAACCGACTTACCCATGAATTGAAATATCCGGCTATGGCACTGGTCGTGTCAGGTGGACATACGGAACTCGTGCATATGGAATCCGAGGGTAAGTTCAAACTGATTGGCCGTACAAGAGATGATGCTGTAGGTGAAGCGTATGACAAAGTAGCGCGTGCATTGGGCTGTCCATATCCGGGAGGTCCGCATGTGGACCGGATGGCGTCGGAAGCGGAGAATGTGGTGCCATTACCACGGGTATGGCTGGAAGCGGGTTCGTACGATTTTAGTCTCAGCGGTCTGAAGTCTGCTGTACTGAATGCGCTCAATCAGGCTAAAATGCGCGGCGAAACATTGGAGCCATCTGCGGTTGCACGTGGTTTTCAGGAAGCTGTCGTTGAAGTGTTGGTGGAAAAAGCCGTGAGAGCAGTTCGTGAGTATGGTTCACGTCAACTGTTATTATGCGGTGGTGTAGCAGCTAATCGGGGATTGCGCTCGGCATTACAGGAGCGATGCACGAAGGAAGGGCTTGAACTGTTAATCCCGCCAATGGAATATTGTACGGATAATGCGGCCATGATTGGAGCTGCTGCTTATCTGAAATGGCAGCGAGGAGAAATCTCGGAATTTGATGCCAAAGCAGATCCGGGACTTTCTCTGGAGGAATGGTCCGTTAAGTCCATATAAACAGGCAGTTTGAGATTAAGAGTTGACAGCTTGGATGTGAAGAATGTATATTAGTTACAAATTTAAACAGGAATTCAGATTCCTGAACTGATAAACGCAATGAACAGGAACAGTAAGGTCATTCCCGGTCTTAGAGAGCTGCGGTGTGGTGCAACGCAGTCGAAGGAAACCTGAAACTCACCTGGAAGCGGAACGATGGAACACGGTGACTCCCCGGGAGAATCCGAAGGCCGATCATGGCCCAAAGTACATGGTTACGGGTTGCCTCCGTGAATGGGCCGTTGTCGGTAGGACTGTTATTACAAGGATTGACCGACAATAACTGAGGGGGCTTTCAGGCTGCTTCAAGTGATCCGGATATGCGAAAGCATTCAGGGGTCTCTTGAATGACCAGGAAGAAAGTCAACAAGAGTGGTACCGCGAAGGTGAACAGCCTGTCGTCTCTTGCATTATTGCATGAGGTGGCAGGCTTTTTTTGATATCTAAAAGGCTGAAGAAAGTTAGGTTCATAACATAAATGTGATGAACGGGAGCAGTAGAACGATAAAGCGCTCAGAGAGCTGCGGGGTGGTGCGACGCAGTGGCTGGAATCATTCGAATCTCGCCCGGGAACAGGGTTGTGGAAGCATGGGGACGATATTGCTCGTCCAGTTGTTCTAATGGACAACGTCATGTGATTACATAGCAACGGTTAACCTCCGTTATAGGGTGTTTCTCCGAATTCCAGTGGTGTTGTGCTTGCAGCACAATCCAGCGGATCTCGGAGACGACGAGGTGGATGGAGTCCGGCGCAAGCCTGGCCCATCAAGCGAGAGTGGTACCGCGGAGGGGATAATAACCCGCCGTCTCTTATATGAGATGGCGGGTTATTTGTGTTTGCTGCCGGCAGCAGGGTGGGCAATGGAATGAACCATATGGAGCTTAAAAGGTCAGGGTGTAAGTCGACGTACGCTCTGTTGTGATGAGGAACAGGATGACATTTTACAATTTGATGGAGGTTGATGAATATGACAACGACTAATAACAAACGCATGATTGAAATTTTTGATACAACGCTGCGTGATGGAGAACAGGCACCGGGAGCAAGTCTGCAACCTGAGCAAAAGATCGAACTGGCGCACCAACTGGCTTCTCTGGGTATCGACGTCATTGAGCCTGGATTCCCGATCTCAAGTCCAGGTGAGTTCGCGGCGGTTCAGGCGATTTCGAGACAGTTGCAGAATGTGGAGATCTGTGGATTCGCACGTGCAGTCAAAGGCGATATTGATGCAGCTGTTCAAGCTACAGCGGATGCAGCGCGGCGCCGAATTCACCTGTTTATCTCTTCTTCGGATATTCATATTGAGCATCAACTGCGTCGTCCGCGCAGTGAAGTGGTGGCTACGGCCCGTGAGATGGTGTCTTATGCACGACAGTTCACGGACATTGTAGAGTTCACCGCGATGGATGCGGCTCGGACGAAGATGGATGATCTGATCGAGATGGTCGAAGTAGCGATTGAAGCAGGGGCCAGCATTATCAATCTGCCGGATACCGTGGGTTATGCTCTGCCACATGAATATGGAGAGATGTTCCGCCGTGTACGTGAGGGTGCAAGAGGCGGCGATCAGGTTCGCTATAGTGCCCACTGTCATAATGATCTGGGCCTGGCCGTAGCGAATAGCCTGGCTGCCATTGCCAATGGTGCTTCACAGATTGAAGTGACCATTAATGGTATCGGAGAGCGGACAGGGAACTGTGCGCTGGAAGAACTGATCATGGCGCTGGAGACTCGGGGAGATGCGATTGGGGCGACATCCAACATTAAGCTGAACCAACTGTATGAGACCTCTCGTCAGATCAGTCGGGCAATGCATTTTCCGATTGCTTACAACAAGCCGGTGGTGGGGCGTAATGCATTCCAGCATGAATCCGGCATCCATCAGGATGGTCTGCTGAAGAATCGCAACACCTATGAGATTATGGACCCGGAAGCGCTGGGGATTCCACGCAGCATGATTATTCTGGGCAAACACTCTGGTCGTCATGCCCTGAAGGATCGGGTTCGCAAATACGGTTTTGAGCCGGATGAGCAACAGATGGAGCAATTGTATGAGGTGTTCAAAGAAACCGCAGACCAGCAAAAAGTGGTCAGTGACGACCAGTTATTGCAGATGGTTAGCCAGACCATGAATATTCCTGCACAGGATTACGAGCTGGTTGAATTGCAGGTGACGGCAGGCAGCATGACGGATCGAATGGCCGCCGTTCGCATTCGCACAAGTGCTGGAGAACAGTCTTACTCTGCCGTTGGCGGGGGCCCAGTGGATGCGACCATTCGTGCCATTGGTCAGAGCATTTCCGATGATATTGCATTTGTCGATATGGAGATGCATGCCTTGAGTGGCGGAGAGGGTGCAAGCGCAGAGGCGGTAGTTACTGTGGAACGTGCAGGACGTGAGTTCCGTGGAACGGCAACACATAATGATATCGTCATGGCTGCCGGACTTGCTTATGTAGCGGCTTGTAATGCTGCCGGGCTGAAGGCTGAGTCTTCCGAACATCATGAAAAAGAAGCACAAGCGTAAAACATCTTTGCCAGATCGCATTTGCATCAGCAATAGCAGCAATCGTGATTCGATGTAAATATGCATGGCATATAGTAAATAAATGACGGGCAGGCCTTGGACGACAGGGTCTGCTTTTGTCTTTTTATGGAGGAACAATGAGGAGGGGCCGAATGCGTTTGTCAAGGTGTGATTATAGTTATCCACATATCCAGTGTGAATTGTGGGTAACTACCGCAAAGTCAAACCAGTAATGTTTTCGAAACGAAAAGGGTTTAGGGGATAGAATGGTACCCTGCTATCCACAAAGTTGTGGATAACGTGGATAACTTGGTGGATAAATATGGTTTATGTGTGTAAAAGGCTATTCTACCGCTGTATAATTAAGCTTATTAATGTGCTTGCTATCTTGCTTTGCTGTGGATAAATGTGGAGGGGAAACCTATAAAAATATTTTACGTCATTCGAGTAAATTTGACAAATTCCAAAACGAGTTACCTGATGCACCCTGGATGAGCGTCCATTCCTAATGAACCTAGCTTTAATGTATCCATTCAATCTCAACAAAAAAAGCTGATCCCAATAAGGAATCAGCTGGTGGTATAACTATACTTGTCTGGACCGTCAAGCCATGGTCTGAGTCTGTACTATTCGTACTACTCCATGGCTAGTTCTTCCCACTCTTCATATGCCTTGGTGAGTTGTGTCTTGTGTTCCTCCGACTGTTGCTGGAGTTCTTGCAGCTTCATATAATCCTGATAGATTTCAGGCAGGGCCATCTGTGCCTCAAGTTCTGTAATCTTCGTTTCCAGCTCTGCAATCTGTTGTTCCAGAGCTTCCTGCTTGCGTTGTCGGTTACGCTCTTCACGCTTCGCCTGTTTTTCCGCTTCGAATGAAGCCGCTCCGGATTTTTCGGTTGTGGCTGTACTTGAATCCGATTTGGGTGAATTCTTGGACGAAGCCTGGCGTGCTTCGGCAGCTTCACGTGCAATGTCCTCAAGTTCCTGTTTTTTCTCCACATAATCATCATAATTACCGAGATAGTGTTCCGTGCCGCCTGGATGAAGCTCGACAATGCGTTCAGCCATTTTGTTGAGGAAGTACCGGTCATGGGAGATGAACAGCAGGGTGCCTTCATAGTCCATTAATGCCGCTTCCAGCACTTCTTTGGCAAACAGGTCGAGATGGTTCGTAGGCTCATCCAGAATGAGCATGTTGGCTTCCTTCAGCATCAGCTTGGAGAGAGAGACACGTGCTTTCTCACCGCCGCTGAGGGAGGAAATCTTCTTGAGCACATCGTCACCGCTAAATAAAAAGTTCCCCAGTACGGTCCGAATGCGTGCTTCTTCCATCCCGGGATAGGCACTCCACAGTTCTTCGAGAACCGTATTGGACGGATTGAGCCCAGTCTGTTCCTGATCATAATAGCCAATCTGCACTTTTGTTCCCCATTGGATCTCCCCGGTTACCGGACGTAAACTTCCGGTGAGGCACTTCAGCATGGTGGATTTACCAATACCGTTTGGACCAATCAGAGCAACCGTTTCCCCGCGCCGCAGATCGAAGGATACATTGCGGAACAATGGAGAAGCCTCGTCATAAGCGACAGACAGCTGATCCACACGAAGCACTTCTTTGCCGGACATAACGGCGGTTTCGAAGGAAAAGTGGGCTTTTTTCAAATCTCCCATCGGTTTATCAAGTCGCTCCATTTTGTCGAGGGCTTTACGACGGCTTTGCGCCCGTTTGGTCGTCGACGCACGTACGATGTTTTTCTGAACAAAATCTTCCATCTTAGAGATTTCGCCTTGCTGTTTCTCATATTGTTTCATCTGAGTTTCGTACTCGGCAGCTTTGAGTTCCATATAACGGCTGTAATTGCCGGTATATTTTTTGGAGCGGTGCCGTTCGATCTCGACGATGGTCGTTACGAGCCGATCAAGGAAGTACCGGTCATGAGATACCACGAGCAGTGCGCCTGAATACCCTCTTAGATAATCTTCAAGCCATGTAAGAGTGGCAATATCGAGATAGTTGGTAGGCTCGTCCAGCATGAGCAGATCAGGTGCCTGAAGCAAAATACGAGCAAGCGCAAGCCGTGTCTTCTGCCCGCCACTCAGTGTAGCGATGGGGGTATCTGGCGAGAATTCACCGAATCCCATCCCGTGCAGTACGCTGCGAATACGAGTTTCCATCTCGTAACCGCCATGGTCCTTGAACCAGTCGGAGCGTTTCGCATAACGTTCCAGCAGGTCCGCATACTTTTTCTCGTCTTCCATCTGGGCAGGGTCGGCAATATCACGTTCCATCTGACGCAAATCAGCTTCAGCCTGTGTCAGGTGAGCGAAGACGTTCATCATTTCTTCCCAGATGCTGCGATCGGATTGCAGCCCGCTGTTCTGAGCGAGGTAACCGAGCGTGGTTTCTTTGGACTTGAAAATCTGTCCTCCGTCATAGGACATTTCACCGGCTACAATTTTGAGCAAAGTGGATTTCCCTGCACCGTTTACACCAACGAGGCCGATGCGCTCGCGTTCTAATATTTGTAAGTTCACGCCGTCCAGGATTGGATCGACACCAAAACGTTTGATAATTCCGGATACTTGCAGCAGCATAAAATTAAGTTCCTCCATAGGTCCAGTTCTTGATATGACAACTATATCCCAGTTTACATGAAATACAGAGCAATTGCACCGATTGGGAACGCATGGGGCATGTAGTCTTTTTGATCAATCAATGATAAACTGAAAGAAGGCATGTTATTACATGAGGATTTTGCAGAAAATGAATCATTTTAACCATTTCAACAAGATGACACCTGGTCATAACATATAAATAGATAAATTGTTTTAAATGAGAGCTTTTTTCTACCTTCCCTATCAACAGGAGGTTATTCAAGGATATGCAGGATCATGCGGAACTGAAAAGTCAGC
Source organism: Paenibacillus sp. USHLN196 (assembly GCF_037144955.1). Classification (NCBI taxonomy): domain Bacteria; kingdom Bacillati; phylum Bacillota; class Bacilli; order Caryophanales; family Paenibacillaceae; genus Paenibacillus; species Paenibacillus sp. USHLN196. The sequence continues at coordinate 538,165 of NZ_JBBCYH010000002.1, forward strand.
TTCGATCCAGACTGAGACAGAGCCGTGATCTGATGGATGCGAGTATGCGTCAGCAGGCGATGACTAAGATTAACGCTGGAATGAAGCGGGAGCTGGAGCGCCTTAGACAGGCCAAAGGCAAGGACGTGAACAGACCACTCGTCATATTCAGTTATTTGTCCTATGGAAGCGAGGCATCCACAGCTGTTCTGTTTCAAGAAGGCTGGAATCATGGAGATGTGATGTTAGCACCGAAAGTTTTGGCGAATCCACCTCGAATGGAACTGCGGCAAGTAACCGGGGAACAGGATCTGGAGCCAGGCATATGGGGGATACCGGAACCCAAGGATTCCTGTGAAGTTCTGTCAGCTGAAGATTGGCCGGATATCGATCTCGTATTGGTACCGGGACTTGGTTATGACATTCATGGTGGACGCATTGGCTATGGTGGCGGTTATTATGATCGTTTTGCCGAGACGCTTGCAGCACAATGTGCGATGACGGAAAGGAAACCGTTGATGGCTGCGATGGTATTACCGGGTCAGCTACAGGATGAGATTCCGATGGACCTGCTCGATCTGCGGATTGATCTGTTGATAACAACCGAAGGTATATTACATATCGAATAAAGGGTTGTGATGTGATTGAGTTCAGAAGCGAACAACGGCCAGCCTTCCGGTGGCAAACTGACCCACTTTAATGAACAGGGGCGGGCCCGAATGGTAGATATCTCGGGTAAGGAAATTACTGTGCGTACGGCTGTGGCTGTGACGAAAGTGACGATGAACCCGGAGACGCTGGAAGCGATTCGGGAGGGCCGGATCGGCAAAGGTGACGTTCTGGCTGTGGCTCAGATTGCCGGAATTCAAGGCGCGAAGAAAACATCGGACTGGATTCCAATGTGCCATCCTTTGGCATTGACGGGTGTGGATATTCGTTTTCATGATAACGGAGTGGATGAATTACACATTGAAGTCACTGTCAAAACCGAAGGCAAAACGGGTGTCGAGATGGAGGCACTCACGGCGGCTTCGGCTGCGGCACTGACGGTCTATGACATGTGCAAGGCGATGCAAAAAGATATGATTATCGGTCCAACCATGCTGAATTCCAAAAGTGGTGGCAAAAACGGCGATTACAGCCGATAAGCAATATTTATTTTCATAGAGGAGAAGGGTGATCTTTATGGTGTGGAGAACAGCAATCCTGACAGCCAGCGACAAAGGAGCCCGCGGGGAACGTGAGGATACCAGTGCACAAGTCATTCGGGAACTGGTGGAAGAAGAGCTGGGTGGTCAAATCGTGGAGTACCGCATCGTTCCGGATGAACCCGATGAGATTATTGCAGCTTTGATTGAGATGACGGATTATTTTCACGCCGATCTGGTGTTGACTACAGGTGGTACTGAGTTGGCTATTCGTGATATTACCCCCGAGGCAACCCGGCGCGTGATTGAACGGGAAGTTCCCGGGATGGCAGAGGCCATGCGATATAGTGTAATGAGCAAAAACCGTTCTGCAATGCTGTTCCGTGGTGTATGCGGTATTCGTGGACGGACATTGATCGTCAATCTGCCGGGTACACCGAAGGGTGTACATGAACATCTGGCTGCCATTATGGATCAGCTTCCAGAAGCGTTGCTGATGGTGACGGGTCAGTTCAAGCAATAAGCGGGTACGGACTTTCGAGCAAGATATCCGATTAGATACAAACCATTGTGGGTTGTTTAGGTGATATCTCTTATATGTGTATATTGTGGGTTATGTAAGTGGTTACATCTGTGGTATGATGGGCTTAAATTAAGAACGCAGCAGAGACATCTATGAACATATAGCCGAATATGCGCATCTTTGAAGCTTGAGACGAGGAGGAATATCAATGTTTAGTTCCATTGGACCAACGGGTTTTATTTTGCTGGCCGTGATTGCATTGTTGTTGTTTGGACCCAACAAACTTCCGGAACTGGGACGTGCAGTTGGGCGTACCTTCCGTGAATTCAAAGAGGGCGCTCGCGATATTATCTCTGATGATGACTCGTCCAATCGCAAAGAGCAGGAGAAGGCAAAACCGCTGGCAGCTGAGAGCACACCTGCAGACAAGCCCGCTGATAAACGCCTGCCGGAATAATCTTGACGGCAATGAAAGAGAAATCCCTTCCTGCCGGAAGGGTTTTGTATTTTAAGCTGGCAATAATGGGGGGCAGGCATGACGCAGCAAATGGAAGAAATGTCGATTACGGAACATCTGAGCGAGCTGCGGAAGCGGCTGATTTATGTATTAAGCATTTTTGTGCTGGGGCTGATTGCAGGATTTTTTGTGGCGGACCCGGTATACCAATATCTGACCAAGGCAGAGTCGGCAAAAGGTTTTGTATTGCATGCCTTCTCGTTCTGGGACGGGATTGGCATTTACATGAAGATTGCTGGTTTGTTTTCACTTATCATTACGCTGCCGTTTACGGTGTATCAGATCTGGAAGTTTGTTAGTCCAGGGCTAAAGCCGCGCGAACGAAAAGCGACGCTGAAGTATGTGCCCTATGTGTTTCTCTTATTTCTGACAGGTATGGCTTTCTCGTATTATGTTATTTTTCCAATGGCACTTGCCTTCACGACAGCGATTACGGAGAAGATGGGACTTGTGGAGACCTACGGGATGAAGCAGTATTTCAGCTTCCTGTTTGGTATTGTATTGCCTGTGTCCCTGTTATTTGAACTTCCATTACTTATTATGTTTCTGACAGGACTGCGGATTCTGAATCCAATTCGTCTTCGCAAAATGCGCAAAGTCTCTTATTTTGTTCTAATCTTCATTGCAGTGGTTATCACACCTCCAGACTTCATATCCGATCTTCTGGTGATGATTCCCTTGCTCCTGTTATATGAGATCAGTGTGCTTCTATCCGCAATCGTATACCGCAAGCAGCTTGCGGCCGATGAAGAGATTGAATCCCGCTACGTTCGTGCCGAGGATAAGAAGCATGTGGGCTAGAACATAAGTTGATATGAAAATGGAACAGAGGATATCTCATTCAATGCTGTTGTATGACTGGTATGTGTGTGGATGAGGATGATCTGTAATGTGCCCGGAAAAGACGGTCTGTTCTTATCCGGGCTATTGTTGTAGATTGTTCCCTGTAAGCAAGGACAAGCAGGCATATTATGTTCAACAATGGATACAATGGGAAAGGGGCTGTCTGCTAAGCGTTGCAGAAGGGCTGAAGAATTTCGTAGAATAAGAGTAGCGAGTTGCAACATTTATCCAGGCATACCGGGTGTTATTTGGTTGTGATGATGTAAATTCAACGTAAATTCTCGCAAGAATTCGTCAAAAGGACTTGAAATCATGCTTCAAGTTGAGTATCATAAAGTTGGTTGTTAGCACTGAACACTGTCGAGTGCTAATACATATGGCTACAACCTACAAAGCAACGTTATATAATTTCAAAAGGAGGCTATTTTTCATGATCAGACCTTTAGGTGAACGCGTATTGGTAGAACCACTGGAGCAAGAGCAAACAACTTCTTTCGGGATCGTACTCCCGGACTCCGCCAAAGAAAAACCGCAAGAGGGTAGAATCATTGCAGTTGGTGCAGGAGTATTGAAAGACGGCGTACGTGTGGCTCTGGAAGTGAAAGAAGGAGATCGCGTTATTTTCTCCAAATATGCCGGTACTGAAATCAAATTCGAAGGTAAAGAATATTTGATTATGAAAGAAAGCGATATTCACGCGATTCTCGACTAATTCAAATTTAATCGGTTAACCGAACCATATAGCAGTACCATTTTCCAACAAAAACTAGGGAGGTTTTCTTAACATGGCTAAAGACATTAAATTCAGTGAAGACGCTCGTCGCTCCATGCTTCGTGGTGTGGACGCATTGGCTAATGCAGTAAAAGTAACACTTGGTCCTAAAGGTCGTAACGTGGTTCTGGAGAAAAAATTCGGAAGCCCGCTTATCACCAATGATGGTGTAACCATTGCTAAAGAAATCGAACTGGAAGATGCATTCGAGAACATGGGTGCTCAACTGGTTAAAGAAGTAGCAACCAAAACCAACGATGTTGCCGGTGACGGTACTACAACAGCAACTGTATTGGCGCAAGCGCTGATCACAGAAGGTCTGAAAAACGTTACTGCAGGCGCTAGCCCTATTGGTATCCGCAAAGGGATCGACAAAGCGGTTAAAGCTGCGGTTGCTGAATTGCAATCCATCTCCAAACCAATTGATTCCAAACAATCCATCGCACAAGTTGCAGCAATCTCTGCAGCTGACGAAGAAGTAGGCGAACTGATCGCTGAAGCTATGGAAAAAGTAGGTAAAGATGGCGTAATCACAGTAGAAGAATCCAAAGGATTCGCTACAGAGCTTGAAGTGGTTGAAGGTATGCAATTCGACCGTGGATACATCTCTCCTTACATGATTACAGATACGGACAAAATGGAAGCTGTTTTGGACAATCCGTATATCTTGATCACAGACAAAAAAATCTCCAGCACACAGGACATCCTGCCATTGCTTGAGAAAATCGTTCAACAAGGCAAACCGCTTGTACTGATCGCTGAAGATATCGAAGGCGAAGCACTGGCTATGCTGGTTGTGAACAAATTGCGTGGTACATTCAATGCTGTAGCTGTTAAAGCTCCAGGATTCGGTGACCGTCGTAAAGCAATGCTGCAAGATATCGCTGCCCTCACTGGTGGCCAATTGATCACGGAAGAACTGGGTCTGGACCTGAAATCCGCTGTTGTGGAACAACTGGGTACAGCTCGCCAAATCCGTGTAACGAAAGAAAACACAATCATCGTTGACGGTGCTGGTAACAAATCCGATATCGATGCACGTGTTAGCCAAATCCGTACACAACTGGAAGAAACAACTTCCGAGTTCGACAAAGAGAAACTGCAAGAGCGTCTGGCTAAATTGTCCGGTGGCGTAGCAGTAATCAAAGTTGGTGCGGCTACTGAAACAGAATTGAAAGAACGCAAACTTCGCATCGAAGATGCCCTGAACGCAACTCGCGCTGCGGTTGAAGAAGGTATCGTATCCGGTGGTGGTACAGCGCTTATGAACGTATATAACGCGGTGGCAGCTGTAAGTCTGTCCGGTGACGAGCAAACAGGCGTAAACATCGTCCTGCGCGCTCTGGAAGCACCAATCCGCACAATCGCAGCTAACGCTGGCGAAGAAGGTTCCGTAATCGTGGAACGTCTGAAAAAAGAGCAAACAGGAATCGGCTTCAACGCTGCAACTGGTGAGTGGGTTAACATGATCGAAGCAGGTATCGTTGACCCTGCGAAAGTAACACGTTATGCATTGCAAAACGCTGCTTCTGTAGCGGCAATGTTCCTGACTACTGAAGCAGTTATCGCTGACAAACCAGAACCAGCAGGTGCTGGTGGCGGAATGCCTGACATGGGCGGTATGGGTGGAATGGGCGGCATGATGTAATAAAAGTCAAAAACCCCTGTTGCACCAGGGGTTTAGACACCAAAATTATTATCTTGTTAACGATTTGTTAACAATCATCCGGTTTTTTAGAGGCCTTCATTAGTTCACTGAACTTTTGAGCGGCCTCTTTTCTTTTGGGCTTAGTTATGTGAAGGTATATCCTTCTTGTTATTTCATCATTCGAATGCCCTAAACGTTGCATAATTTGTTCTAACGAAGCACCCGCTTCTGCCAAAAGAGAAACGTGTGTGTGACGAAGCGAGTGAGGAGATAAATCTGGATTGAGTTTAGCCAATTTTAAGAGTCTCTTCATTCTGTTGTTCACAATCTTTATCACCAGAGGATATCCAGCGTATTCACCGGTACGGGCAAAAACAAAACCTTCATCATGATATTTATTTTGCTTTCTCTTTTTTTCGAATCCATGCTGTAACAGCAGGTCTTTTAAGTTAAGCATGACTTCGGGATCAACATCGATCTCCCGTATAGATGCTTTTGTTTTTGGTGTGTGTACTGAATACAGATTATATCTATTTGTTGGGTTATAAACAGTTTTGGTTATTCTAATTTTATCCTCTTCAAAATTCAGATCATTCTCTTTTAGTGAGCATAATTCTCCGACTCTCAATCCTGTATATGCCAGAGTGTTGAATATCTCGTAATCAAATTCGAGTCCGTGATTCTTAGCTGTTTCAAGGAAACGTGAAAGTTCGTCTTTTTCTAAATATTTCGGCAACTCATTGTTTTCTTCCAGGTCTTTTACGGTCTTAGTTTCCTTGGGAATAAAAGCGCCTTTAGCTGGATTATTTTTAATAGCGCCTATTTTAACTCCATATTCAAATATCATTACTCCAGTTGCATGAGTTCCGGAAACTGAGTTATCGGCTAAACCTTTAATTATTGTTTTTCCATTATCATCCATGTGCCCTTTTTTTAGAGTGATCAAGGCTTGTTGATATTGATCATGGCTTATTTCTGAAACTATTATTTTTTTAAAGAATTGTAAGAATCTTTTTCGCTCTGAATCCCTAATCCTAATAGTTCCTAATTTCTTTGGATTCCCTAGTTTTCCATATGATTCAAACCATAAGTCTGATAATTCTTCAAATGTCATCTTTTTTTCTTCTAAATACGTACCAGAGTTCATTTCAGATAGTATTGTTGCAGCAAATGCTTGTGCTTCTTTTTTTGTCTTAAATCCACCCTTACTCTTTTGTTTCCTTTTTCCAGTGATCGGATCGGTTCCGACATCCAGCATGTAACTCCATGTATTTCCTCTCTTATAAAAACTGCCTTTCAATTAGAACACTCCTTTAAATTTCCGGTTTATAGTGCCCAGCGTAAACTCCGCAAATTGTTACTTCATTTGGCATCACCTCCACAGACTGATAAGAGTTATTTTCTGGACTGAGAGTTATTTTTGGTGACCCTTCAGACCATTTTATTCGCTTGAGACTTCCCTCTTCTCCGTTAAAAAGAGCTGCCACGATCTGACCATTGAATTCAGCCCAACTTCCTTTTCGGAGGAAAACAATATCTCCATCATCAATACCCGCGCCTATCATAGAATCACCTTTTACCCTAAGTGCGTAATCGGGTTGCTGAGATCTTACAAAAGGATAATTTATGTACTCCTCAATAGATTCGATTGGTATCATTCCATTCCCCGCACAAATCGTTCCCACAAGCGGGATAGGCTTCATGTTCTTAATCATAGAAAAGTAGTGGGCGAGTTTTGGAGAAAATTTATTAACTAAGACGTTTAACGTTTCAACTATTTCGCGTTTTTGATCAACATCAAAATCGTTTCGAAGAAAAGCAGATTTGATTTCATCTATGTCGGCGTTTTCATAGAGTTCAACTAATTCTTTACTAACAAATAATTCGACTATTTTATTTTGGATATTATTATCAACTTGTTTATATAGAAAAGCAGTATTGATTAAATCAAATATTTTGTTATCTAACTCTTCGTTTTCATTCATTAGATCTTTCATAAACATTTCATGTTCAGCACTAAGACCATCTAAGTAACCGGCCACTTTCATCAATTCACCATATGTAATGTTATTTAAGTGTTTAGATATTTTCATCAATGTTTCCGGAGATGGATCTTGAGTATTTTTTTCTATTCTGCTAAGTGTCGCAGGGGAGACACCGGACACAATAGATAAGTCTTTCATGGTTTTAAATCCGTTTTGAATACGTGCCTCTTTTATAAAATCACCTATTTTAATTTCGCTCATCGACTCTCAAAAATCTCCCTTCATCTAATGCTTGAATTCATGATATCACAATTATTGCGTGTACGCAATTAATTTATGAAATGTTATTGCGCGGTCGAAATTCATGTAATATAATCAAGTTGCGAGGACGAAATCGACATAAAACAACAATTGCGTATCCGCAACAAAGAGAGGGGGTGGGCAGATGAAAAAATTCGTTGTTCGCTTGAGAGTTAAGGAGTTGATGAAAGCTCAGATTGACAAGGATATCACTTCTGATCGTGAGCTGGCCGAACTTCTTAATGTTAATCCTACCCAAGTATGGCGCACGAAATTACCTGTCGATGATAAAAGGAACAATGCTCCTGGGAATCAATTTATCGCAGGAGTAATGGAAGTATTCGGAGGAAGGTTCGACGATTACTTTTACATCGAAGAAGTGGATGTTCCGAAGAAAAGCAAAGAAAAGGTTGTTGTATGAGGAGGTAGAGCATGACTGAGAAGAACATCTACAAGTGGGAAGACATGCCTGACGTTATGACTGCTCAGGACATCGCAAATGTATTGGGAATTTCACGAAAGACAGTCTACGAGTTGTTCACACTCAAGACAGAGCATGGTGGTATCCCTAACTATCCCATCGGGGTCTCAAAACGGGCTGACAAAGTGGATGTGATCGCATGGAAAAACAAGTTAAAGGAGAGATCCACTTGAACATAACACCAAGCCTGGCACCACCAGAAGTAATGGATTTCTGCGCTAATCCGGAATGTGCATCTGAAATCGTGGATGGGCAGATCGCTGTACGACATGGCAAGGATCTGTACTGCAAGCTCAGCTGCATGGCGAAGTCTATCGGTGCTGTAACGATCACAGCTGGAGAGGAGGATCGCATCGATGCAAATTTCACAACAACTGTTCCAAGATAAGTACTGGAAATCCATGTTGCACCTGTTCATGTATCAGCCGAGGCTTTCACAATGCCTGACAAGCCAGTATTTTGACCTGCAGGGTGGAATCATCAAGTCAGCTGCGTTGAAGAAGCTGTCCAAGCCCTGGAGCCAATCGGAAAGGTTCATGCTTCACCTAGCTCTGCATCTGTACAGTTCAGGACTGGCAAAAGTGAATCTGTCCGATATGGATTACTTGGACAGCAACAATAAAGCTCTGGTCCATGAAGCCTTAAAAATACGGTTTGGTTGAGGAGGATCAGGATTTATGAGTCGGCCGAAGAGGAATGAATACGCGGTCTATAGAGGTGAAGAGTTGCTTGCTATGGGTAACGTTGATGAATGCTCTGAAACGTTAGGTGTTTCTACCAGTTACATTTACTGGTTGATTTCACCGACAGCGAAAAAACGGCTTGCTTCACGGAAAAATCTAGACCAGTGCATTGTTGGCGTAAGACTAGATGACGATGACGAATGAGAGGAGGTGAGAATCTTGCCATTGATGACAGAACAGCATTTCAAAGCAGCCTGTGGATTTTACCTGGCTCTTGCAAGCCAAATGCGCCGCAGTGGCCACATCAAAGTCGCTACGCATGCGGACAAGCAGTACCGCACGTATCGTAATCGTCTGCACGCAAAAATGCAGCTGATCGGCTCCTACCCCGAAACAGCTGCACATAGTTAAAAACTCTACCGTCAGTTTACCACTGACAGAAAGGATTATGCAATGAATGTATCCGGAAAGGTTTGGCTTGCCCTCACTCGTGATGAACGAATGATCTGTTTAGAATTTGCTGCTTACGAGAATGCCAAGCGCCAGGCTCGTATTCATTCGCTTAAATATTTAGCCCGATTTAAAGCCGGTTTACGGAAGAGAGGAGATTCAGTATGAGCATGAAAGCTACTGGTATTGTTCGCCGCATCGATGACCTGGGCCGTGTCGTTATTCCGAAAGAGCTTCGTCGCACTCACTTTATTGAAGAAGGGGATCCGCTGGAGTACTTTGTGGACGGTGACAAGATCATCATTCGCAAGTATCAACCTGGCTGCATCCTCTGTGGTAACACTGAAAGTCTGAACTTATTCCATGGTAAGCAGATCTGTACACCTTGCATTAAGCAGGCAGCTGAGAATGTTCACTGACCTCTATAAATCAGATATCCCTTGGGATATTGTCACAGACGATAGCGGTAAGGTGATTGGTGAAGTGTACAAGCCTCTACCTCAACCACCGCCAAAGAAACGTAAAGCGAAATTAGGCATTATTTCTACTTCACTCAGGGGAGTCCAAAAAGAAAGTGGGGCTAGTACATGACAATCAAAATTAGCAAGCTCGAAATCGAAAATGTAAAGCGTGTCAAAGCTGTGAAAATGGAGCCTTCCAGTGCAGGGCTTACGCTTGTCGGTGGCCGAAATAATCAAGGCAAGACAAGCGTTCTGGACGCCATTGCATGGGCTCTTGGTGGCAATAAATATCGTCCTTCCCAGTCGAATCGTGAAGGTTCTATGGTAGCACCATACCTGCAGCTTACCTTGTCTAACGGTCTGGTAGTCGAGCGGAAAGGTAAAAACTCTGACCTGAAGGTAATCGATCCGAATGGCCAGAAAGGTGGCCAGCAGCTTCTGGATAGCTTTGTGGAAGAGTTGGCCATTGATCTGCCAAAGTTCATGAATGCTACGAGTAAGGAGAAAGCCAACATTCTACTCCGGATCATCGGTGTGGGTGAACAGCTTCAAACCTTCGAGAAACAGGAACAGGAGGTTTACAGCCGTCGCCATACGATTGGCCAGATTGCAGACCAGAAAGCCAAATTTGCCAAAGAGCAGCCTTACTTCACTGATGCACCGAAGGAACCTGTCTCTGCTTCAGAGCTAATCAGTCAGCAACAGGAGATCCTGGCACGCAATGGACAGAATCAACTCAAGCGACAACGTGTGACGCAGATCCAGGCGGAGTTTGAGCAGCAAGGCCGCGAAGTCGTTCGGCTGACAGCAATCCTGAATGCTGCTCAGGAGAAGTACACACAGCTGCAGACGGATCTGGGTATCGCTCAGAAAGACGCATTGGATCTGCATGACCAATCAACCACTGAGCTGGAACAGAATATCACTCAGATTGACGAGATTAACCGAAAAGTCCGAGCTAACCTGGACAAGGACAAGGCTGAGACAGATGCTAGCGATTATCGCGTTCAATACGATCAATTGTCCACTCAGATCAACGAGATCCGCCAGCAGAAAGCTGAGCTGCTGAACAATGCTAATCTGCCGCTGGAAGGATTGTCAGTGGATGAGGGTGAGCTGATCTACAACGGACAGCGTTGGGACAACATGAGCGGATCTGATCAGCTGAAGGTCTCCACCGCCATTGTTCGTAAGTTGAAGCCAGACTGTGGTTTCATTCTCCTGGACAAGCTCGAGCAAATGGATCTGCAGACGCTGAACGAGTTTGGTGCTTGGCTTGAGCAAGAGGGCCTGCAGGCAATCGCAACACGTGTCAGCACCGGCGATGAATGCAGCATTATTATCGAAGACGGCTATGTAGCTGGACAGGAGCAAGCGATCGCAACGGACGCCCCGCCTGCAGCTGAAACAAAAACTTGGAAAGCAGGTGAGTTCTGATGCAAGTCATCAGTGGAAAAGTGCAGAAAGCAAAGAAGGTTGTCATCTATGGTCCCGAGGGAATCGGTAAATCATCTCTTGCAGGTCGCTTCCCGCGTCCCGTATTCATTGATACAGAAGGTTCCACAACAGAAATGGATGTCGATCGGGTACCCAAGCCGACAAGCTGGACCATGCTCAATGAGCAAGTCAGATGGGTATGGCAACAGGGAAATCGATTCGGCACTCTGATCATCGACACGATTGACTGGGCTGAGATGCTGGCTGTGAACAGTGTATGCGCGATTCACAACAAAAGTGGTGTCGAGGACTTCGGGTATGGCAAAGGATATGTATTCGTTGCCGAAGAAATTGGACGTTTCCTGAATCTCCTTCAGGATGTAGTCGATTCCGGAATCCATGTGGTGCTAACCGCTCATGCTCAAATCATCAAGTTTGAACAGCCTGATGAAATGGGAGCCTATGACCGGTACCAGCTCAAGCTCGGTGCCAAGACGGGAAGCCGTACAGCGCCACTCGTAAAAGAATGGGCTGACATGGTTTTGTTCATCAATTACAAGACATTCAGTGTGGCTGCCGATGAGAAAGGCAAGAAGCATAAGGCGCAAGGTGGTAGCCGAACCATGTACACAACTCACCATCCTGCATGGGATGCGAAGAACCGGCATGGACTCCCTGACGAGCTGCCGTTGGATTATGGCCATATTGCACACATCTTTGATGGCGTGGTACAACCTAGCACCTCTCAAGCGCCTGTCACTCCACCGCCAGTGAACACACCACCTGCAGCACCGCCGGCACAACCTGATACACCGCCACCTGCACCTGTGCAGACGCCAGCACCATCTGCTCCGGCACAGGTTGCAGATACAAGTCAGGGACTGAATCCGAACATCCCTGCATCACTTCGCGATCTGATGTTGCAGTACCAGGTCACAGAAAATGATATTCAGATTGTGGTGAGCAATAAGGGGTACTACCCGATTGATACACCAATTGCCAACTATGACCCTGGGTTTGTGGATGGTGTCCTGGTAGGAGCTTGGCAACAAGTGTACGGCATGGTTCAAGATATGAACAAACAAATTCCGTTTTCATAAATTTTAATACACATTAGGAGGACTCATACATGACACAAATGGAAAGAGAATTTGGTTGGGATGACGAGATTGTCAATGAAGGAGGGACAGGCTTCACTATTCTCCCACCTGGAGACTACAACTTCACGGTAGCAAAATTTGAACGTGGACGTTTCGCCGGCAGTGAAAAAATGCCTGCTTGCAATCAGGCGAAAATGGAGATTATCGTTCATTCTCCGGAACATGGTGATGTGACTTTAAGCCACAACTTGTTGTTGCACAGTAAGACAGAGGGCTTCCTTTCCAACTTCTTCGCAGGGGTTGGATTAAAGAGAAAAGGTGAACCGCTGAAAATGAACTGGCCAGCTACGTTGGGACGTAAGGGTCGTTTGAAACTTGAGATCCGGAATTATACCTATAAAGGTGAACCGCGTTCGGCCAATGAGATTAAGACGTTCTATGCTCAAGATGAGGTTCAGCAACCAGGCACTCAGCCAACGGGCCAACAGTCCTATCAACCTCAACAACAACAGACGCAATATAATCAGCCACAGACACAGTACAATCCACCAGCTCAACAACAGAGCGCACCATTTCCTGGTCAACAACAAACAGGTAACTGGAATCCAGGTCAATTCTAGGAGGTAACCGATGGAACTCAGACCCTATCAGCAAGAAGCGCGTCAGTCCATCCAAGCTGAATGGAACAAAGGAGTCAAGCGTACGTTGCTTGTGCTCCCTACCGGATGCGGTAAGACGATTGTATTTTCTAAGGTAACAGAAGACCGGGTTAAGCTGGGTGAGCGTGTGCTCATCCTGGCTCACCGGGGTGAGCTGCTTGATCAAGCTTCTGATAAGTTGGAGAAATCTACTGGACTGAAAACAGCAACCGAGAAAGCAGATCAGACATCAATCGGCAGCTGGTACCGGGTCGTTGTGGGCAGTATCCAAACTCTCATGCGAGATAAACGACTGCAACAATTTGCGGCAAATCACTTTGACACAATTATTATTGATGAGGCACACCACTGTTTATCTGACAGTTATCAACGAGTGCTGCAATATTTTGAAACAGCCAACGTACTTGGCGTTACGGCTACACCGGATCGTGGCGACATGCGAAACTTGGGCAGCTTCTTCGAAAGTTTAGCCTACGAGTACACTTTACCCAAGGCCATCAAGTCCGGGTTCCTTAGCCCGATCAAGGCCATGACCATTCCCCTGCAGATAAACTTGTCAGCAGTTGGCCAACAGGCAGGCGACTTCAAAACGCAGGACTTGGGTACCGCATTGGATCCGTACCTGGATTCCATTGCTGAGGAAATGCTTCGTGTAGCTAAAGACAGAAAGATTGTTGTATTCCTTCCTCTGGTGAAGACCAGTCAGAAATTTACCCAGATTCTGAACTCGATTGGGTTCCGAGCAGCTGAGGTAAATGGGGATTCTCAAGATCGATCACAGATATTAGAAGACTTTGATGGCGGCAAATATAACGTGCTTTGCAACTCCATGTTGCTCACCGAAGGATGGGATTGTCCGAGCGTCGATTGTGTCGTAGTGCTTCGGCCCACGAAGGTTCGCAGCTTGTACAGTCAGATGGTCGGGCGTGGTACCCGTCTATTCCCTGGCAAGACAGAACTTCTGCTGTTGGACTTCCTGTGGCATACCGAGCGGCACGAGCTTTGCCATCCAGCACATCTCATTGCGGAAAATGAAGAGATTGCCCAGGCCATGACCAAGCAGATCGAGGAAGCCGGTATTGCGCTGGATCTGGAAGACGTGGAGAAGCAGGCAGCTGAGGATGTCGTTGCCCAGCGTGAGGAAGCTTTGGCCAAGCAATTGGCAGAGATGAAGCGCCGTAAACGTGCCTTGGTGGATCCGCTGCAGTTTGAAATGAGTATCCAGGCTGAGGACCTATCCAGCTATGTCCCGTCCTTTGGTTGGGAGCAAGCTCCCCCTTCCGATGCTCAGGTAAAGACACTCGAAAAGTTGGGCATCATGCCAGAACAAATCGATAATGCCGGCAAGGCGACGAAGCTTCTGGAGCGTTTGGACAAGCGTCGTGAAGAAGGGCTGACTACACCGAAGCAGATCCGTTTCCTGGAAGGCCGAGGTTTTGAACATGTGGGTACCTGGTCCTTTGACTCGGCTAAAAAGATGATTGATCGGATCGCCGGTAACGGGTGGAAAGTACCTGCAGGTGTTGAGCCAAAGGAATATCGAGGAGAATAACGCAATTTCAAATAACCAATAAGGGAGCAATCATATATGAGTTGGGTACGCATGAACATTCAAAACGGGCAGGTCACTGGTGAACTGGAAATGGATCAGCTTGGAGCTGGCGAAACGAAAGCTATTGTCGATGGATTCTTTGGAGCATTCGGCCTGCAGGCGAAGGATAGCAAGCCTGAAGTGATTGCACCAGTTCGGACACTGGCTACCTCTCCACCGTTCTCTGCCTCGGATATAACTCCTGCTGCAGAGACTCAGACGAAGGTCATGGCCAGCACGATTAAGAGTAAGCAGGCTGTAAAAGAAATATTGAAAGATGCTGTTATAGAGAATGCAAAAAGGGTCACGAAGCCGGCCATGATTTATTCTGAACGTACTCTCTCAACTTCACTGGGTGAAAAGTTGGCCGAGGCTTACCAAAACATCGATTCAGAGTCTCTGAACGTGATCTCCAATTCTACTGAGACAAACGAGCAGGTAGATGACTATAAAGTGACAGGTATCAAATACAAGGACGGCGTGGCCCATTATAAATGCCGGTACTGGTGCAAGAATCCAAAGTGCAGAGGTAAGGGCAATCATTATATTCTTCCGGAAGAGAAGACAGTAGATTGCTATGATTGCGGATCGGTTCATGAGGTGCGCGAAGCAGTTTTCGGTGATCCCCTGAAAAGGGACGATTGGGGCAACTTCTTCATTGCCGATCACTTGGCATAAATATGGGGCTTCGGCCCCTTCAAAGGAGGGATATGCATGACTTGGATTGTTTTTGCCTGTGATTGTGGTTGCGGGTTTGCGATACCTAAACTTGAAGTTCCAGAAGATCCTTCATGCCCTAATTGCGGTTCGGAATGGAACGTTGATGCTACAGGAGAATGCATACGAGATCCGGAAATCGAGCCTTATAGGGAGGATTAAGCATGACTGAACGAAGATACAAATTACTCAACGGATTCACCCTGATTGTAAGCGAGGAATGTCTCGGTGTTCAGCTTGACACAGGTATGACAATTACAACCGATGGTGATGAGATCATAGATGAT
This sequence comes from Paenibacillus sp. USHLN196, assembly GCF_037144955.1. NCBI lineage: Bacteria > Bacillati > Bacillota > Bacilli > Caryophanales > Paenibacillaceae > Paenibacillus > Paenibacillus sp. USHLN196. The sequence goes on from NZ_JBBCYH010000002.1 coordinate 553,746, forward strand.
GTACTTGCCTTACTTGATCACACGGTATCGGAAAAAGAAAAGTGGCGTAAAGAAGCTTTTCTGAAATACCCGACACCTGAAGCGTATGATGCAGCCTGTGCTGCTCTACACAAGCACAAGGACGAAGCTGACCGTCTCGAATTGGATCTTAAAAATGAAGCTGAGCGTTGTACCAGAGTCATGAGGTTACTTGTGCAAGTGACGGACATTTTGAGCATGGGCAGAACACCAGATAGAGCGGGGGCCGCTTTAAAAGTGATTTACCAGTGGTTGCACGACAATAAGCCTGAGAGTCAAGAAGGAGGCGCTAAATAAATGCGTGCAATGAAATCAGTTAAGTTGATGCGGAAATACGCTGCGTGTGTTGATTGTGGTAATGAGCTGGTTGGAGACGGAGAAGGTGTCCTGCTGATTGAGGACGACATTTTCAAACGCAGTTGTAAGTGTGGGTGGAGCATCGAAGTGGACGAGGATGGCAAGCCTTTGCTCGATCTGAAAGTGGCTTGCTGGGCAACGATCGGACCGAAACGAGTCTATGAGATCCACGATAGACAAGGTAAATTCTATGGATATATCGATGTGAACAAGCTTCAGAAATTGGGTCATGTGAAGCGAATTAACCATACCGAGAAGACGAACGAGTTTATTAATACGCCTGAAGGTAAATGTTGGGTAGATCAAAATCGATTTTTTAATATCTAAGTAAAGGTAGTGAAACGGATGGAGCACAAACTGGATCTTATGGCATTGCTGGACCACGTTGATCCTTCGTACCTGGATTACCAGGAATGGGTCAACGTCGGGATGGCATTGAAATATGAAGGATACACGGCCAGTGATTGGGATGATTGGAGCAAACGGGACAGCGGCCGGTACCGTCCCGGGGAGTGCTTCAGAAAGTGGACTTCCTTTGAAGGATCCGGCATCCCTGTTACTGGTGCAACCATTACACAGATGGCCAAGGATAACGGATGGGTACCACGTTCTGCAGGTCGTGAAGATCGGGAGCTGGGCTGGGATGATGAAATTGCCGGCGGCGATTATGTCGTGGTCGATAAGAACTGGATTGAAGGCAAGGAAATCCACGAACCAGCCGTATGGAATCCGATTCAGCAGCTCACCACATACCTCCAGACGCTGTTCGAAGCATCGGAGAACGTGGGCTATGTAACGGATACTTGGCAGAACGATGAAGGCAAGTATCTGCCCACCAAAGGTGCATATGATCGGACAGCAGGTGAGCTGATCCAGGCGCTCAACCAGAGCGGTGATGATATCGGTTCCGTGCTGGGTGATTACGATGCAGCTGCCGGCGCGTGGATCCGGTTCAACCCGCTGGATGGTAAAGGCGTCAAAAACGACAACGTGACCGAATTCCGGTACGCACTTGTTGAATCGGACACGATGGATATTGAGAAGCAGAACGCGATCATGCGTGAGCTGGAGTTGCCTATAGCTGTGATGGTCTACAGTGGCGGGAAGAGTGTTCACGCTATCGTTAAAGTAGATGCAGCTGATTATGACGAGTACCGTAAGCGGGTCGATTACCTATATAACGTTTGTAAGAAAAACGGTCTGAACATTGATAAGCAGAATCGGAATCCCTCGAGGCTTTCACGGATGCCAGGCGTTGAACGTAACGGGAAAAAGCAGTTCATTGTGGATACCAATATTGGCCGTGCGAGTTGGGCGGAGTGGCATGAATGGATCGAGGGCGTGAATGATGATCTTCCGGATCCAGAGAGCCTGACTGATTATTGGGATAACATGCCGGTGCTGGCTCCACCTTTGATTCATGGGGTGCTGCGTCAAGGTCACAAGATGCTGATGGCCGGACCGTCGAAGGCCGGTAAGTCGTTTGCCTTGATCGAGCTAAGTATTGCCCTGGCTGAAGGAGATAAGTGGCTGGGCTGGCAGTGTACTAAGGGTAAGGTTTTGTACGTCAATCTGGAGCTTGATAGAGCCAGCGCCTTGCATCGTTTCAAGGATGTGTACCAAGCGCTTGGGCTGCCGCCGAAGAACATCGGAAATATCGATATTTGGAACCTTCGTGGTAAGACGGTACCAATGGACAAGCTGGCTCCAAAATTGATTCGTCGTTCTGCAAAGAAAGATTATATTGCTGTCATTATCGATCCGATTTATAAGGTACTCACAGGTGACGAGAACAGCGCCGATCAGATGGCCCATTTCACCAATCAGTTTGACAAAGTGGCTACTGAGTTGGGTGCCAGCGTTATTTATTGTCATCATCACTCTAAGGGTTCTCAGGGCGGTAAGAAGTCTATGGACCGTGCTTCAGGCAGCGGCGTTTTCGCTCGGGATCCGGATGCACTGATTGACTTGGTGGAACTGGACATTCCGGAAGCGCTGCGGAATCAGGAAGAGAACAAGGCGATCTGTTCGATGTACCTGCGTCTCTTCGAACAGTACAACCCATCATACCTGCAGGAGCATGTTTCCCAGGATGATCAGCTCAGTGCAAAGGCTATGGAGGACCACGCTAAGCGTGCAATTCCAGGAGTCATGGCGAACATCAAGCCAGAGATTGATCGAGTCATCAAGACTGTACGTGGGCATTCTGCATGGCGTGTAGAAGGTACGTTGCGGGAGTATGCCAAGTTCGAGCCGGTGAACATGTGGTTCCAGTATCCGGTTCATCGCATCGATGATGTGGGCAGCCTGAAGGACATCGATACGGACAGTGAAGCTTCAACGCCGGCATGGCAAAAGGCTTCCGGCAAAAGGAAGGATAAGGCTAAGCAAGAACGTCGAACCAAAGCTGAAGAGTTTGAGGATGTCGTGAACAATTGTAACTTTGGTGAACCTCCTACTTTAATGGATATTATGGCCTGGTACGGATCTACTGGTAAGGAAGTTGCCGAGCGTACTGTAAGAGATTGGATTAAGAAGTTTGGGTATGAAATTGATCGTTCTAATGGCTTCCGCATCGTCAAAAAAGAAGAGGAAGCAGAATAATGAAGTTGCGGGGCGACCATAAATTTATGGTGGTTGCAATCCGCACAAAGTTGCGGCAATGATCATCATTTTATGGTCGCCGCAACTTGCGAAACATGGTTGCCGCAATTCCGCGAAAAGTTGCGGGGATTTAGGTACGTCCTGATTGCCGCAACATGCGGCGGCAACCACTATATATAAATATATAAGGAATAAGGGAGGGGGTCTAAAACTCCCCCTCCCCCTTCCCCTAAATTTATTTGAAAGTCACCCCCGCAAAATTAAAGTTAAAAAATGGAAGTGGTGAAATAAATGACAGAATTCTTTATGCCGATGAAACCACCGACAGCAACACATCAGGAGAAGAAGGTAACGATTGTGAATGGCAAACCTGTCTTTTACGAGCCGGATGATCTGAAGGCAGCTCGTGCGAAGTTAACAGCTCACTTGGGTCAGCATGTGCCTGAGAAAAAATATACGGGAGCGCTGCGTGTGATTGTGAAATGGCTGTTCCCGATTACACCAAGTAGCAAGCATTATGACGGTGAGTGGAAAAAGACAAAGCCAGACACACACAACCTGAACAAGTTGCCGTTTGATATTATGACTGATCTGGGATTCTGGACAGATGACGCGATTGTGGCCAGTGAGATCATCGAGAAGTTCTGGGCTGATCATCCAGGCATTTACGTCAAGATCGAGGAGCTGTAGGCCATGGACTACAAAGCATTCTTCTGGGACATGTTCCTGTGGACCCAGGGTGTGAACGATGCAGCGAGACAGTTCGGGATGCAGAGCCCTGACTTCTGGAAATGGGTCGCGGATTCTGCTGGTGCGATCTGCAGGAAGTACGAGGATAACCGTCTGGCCGTAAAGCAAATGGTCATGATGATTGAATGGCTGGAGGAAGTATACGAGAAACAAAGGCAGGCGGGTTGATCTGTCCGGAGTGCTGCAGCGATATGCACGAGATCCAGGCGGATCTGCATGTGTGCATGAGCTGCGGCTTCACGGCAGAGCAGATTGCTTTCGAGTTAGATCAACATGGAGAGGGTGAGCCCTTTGAGTAACTGGCACTATGGCATAAAGCGAAGGGAAAACGAGCTGAAAGGATCTCCACCGTCACCAGTCACAACAAGCCAGCTGACACCCGAAGAACTGGAAGAGATCCGGAGGAAATACCCAGCGACAAAGCGAGATAAGGCGTTCAAGAAGCCTGTTGAGATAAAAACAAGACCAAAGGGGGATACGGATATGGCGAAGTTTACACTTACCGAAGAACAGTTCAATACAGAGCGTGCAGCAGGGAAGAGCGTTGCAAAGATCGCCAAAGAGCAGGGCGTTTCCGAGGCGACGATCTATAACCACGTCAGCAAATGGACAGAAGCGCGTAAGCCGGCACAGGAAAAGCTGCTTCGGGAGAAAGATGTATCACCGGGAGCTGACCCGAAAGTGGAGCTGCTGGACAAAGCCGAAAAGGAGATCGAGCGGCTGACGACAGAAAATCAACGGCTTGACCAGAGAATGGTATCAGCTCAAAACGAAGCGACAAAAGCTTGGGCAGAGGTTGAACGGCTTCGAGATAAACTGGATGAATCTGACCGGCAATGGGCTAAGCAGGTTACAAGCTTGATGAACGAGAAAGAAGAATGGCTGGCGGATAATGTTCGTCTGGAAGAAAAGGTGTTAGGGCTGGAGAGACAGACTTCACAACAGAAGGCAGTCAACGTGGTACCCGACAGCGAGGTGCAGCGCTTGGATACAGCTATTCAGGATCTGACCCGTGCGCGGTGGATTCTGAACCGACTGTCTGCATCGGGGGAATAGCCTATGACAACAACGACCAAAGCAACGTGGATTGAGACACTGATCAGTCAATATGCAACGGATTCCCGAGCATTGGACAATTACCGGAAGAGTCTGGATTTGAATGATCCCCAAGAGAAAGAGGAGGCTGGCACGGTCTCTGAAATGTTGTCCGACATGAGATATGCGCTGACGTGGTTAAAACGTGGGAGACGGCCAGGCAGCCGCCGTGGCGTCGAGATTACGGACGTGTACCGGCAGAGGGAAATCTATATCAAGCTATCCGGACAGGAGATCACCGATGCGGAGCGCCTGAAGCTGGTAGATGCGTTGCTGGCTCTGAGTGACAGGGAGCGAACATGTTTCCTGCTTCACATGGCGCAAGGGTTGACGCTTCTGGAGATTTCGTCTAAACTAGCATTAAGTAAGAACACGGTACGGGATTACGTCGACCGGGCTAAAGACAAGATTTCAAAAGAATTTTTGTGATCTTGCCGCACGGACTGCCGCACAACGTGCCGCACGACATGTACACCATAAGTCTGTCTATAACAGGGCTCTCCATTGCGGAGGGCTCTTTTTTGCGTTCCACAAAACTATTCAGGAGGTCGAATTTATGAATCAGCAGATCGAGAACAATTTCATGTATCACAAGGCGGACGAAGTGAAGGGGAATAAGCATGATGCCGTTCGCGCGGAATGTAAGGAACTGGCCTATGCGTTTGACGAGCTACTGCCGAACAGTCGTGAGAAGTCTTTGGCAATGACGAAGCTTGAAGAAGCCATGATGTGGGCTAATGCAGCCATTGCGCGGAATTAACTCAATTGGTTTATCGCAGGAAATACCATCCTTTTGTCGAATAAAGATGTGATAAAGGGAGGGAGCCAACAATGAGTGAGCACAGACTTATACAGAGAATTGAACTGTTAGGGAATGAAGAAGAAGATTTTAGGGAGTATGTTTCCGAACTTCTGGAGTTTAACAAGTTAGACGGGGATGAAGTGTTAGGAATTGCAAAACAAATCGTTTCAAAAGGCGTAGAGAGCTTATCGGGAAAACAGCTATATGTGTTTGCAAAACATGGAATTTACGATCATCTTTACGTAGAAGAATGCAAGGATTGTCTTTTGGAAATTCCATGGTCTGAAATGTTACAGGCGGCAGAGAATTATCGAAATCATCTGTATTGTCAGCACAAAAATGAAAAAGATGAATAATGTCCAGCATCCTTCGGGGTGCTTTTTCTTTTACATACGAATACATTAGCGGAGGTGGTGAAGATGAATTGACGCCGAATTGGGAAGAGATTAGACGATTGTTTGAGACAAGTAATTTAACGCTGAAGGAGCTTGCTGAGCAATACGGCATCAAGGATTCAACGATCCGTAGCCGTAAGAACCGAGAGAACTGGCAACGAGGAGCCGCGATGCAACGCAACGTTGCAACGTTGCAACATGCGGCGCCGAAAGTCTCAGAGGACAGTCAGCTGACGGACAAGCAACGCATTTTCATCATGGAGTACCTGAGAGACTTCAACATCACACGAGCTGCAATGGCAGCAGGCTATAGCAAACGTTCAGCACATGTGGTTGGATGGGAGACGCTAAGAAATCCTAAAGTGCACGCGGAGATCCAGCGACATAAGGAGATGTACACCGAGGCGCTGGGCTTGGACATTCAACGGATCATCGCTGAATACATGAAAATTGCCTTTGCGGATATCACGGATTTCGTGGATTTTGGTCGCAAGGAAATAACCGTTGGCCAGGATGGAGAGGGCCAGCCGATCACGCAGCAAATCAACTTCGTCGATTTCAAGAATGCGGACGACGTGGACGGGGCGATTGTCAGTGAAATCAAGATAGGCAAGAGCGGGACCACCGTTAAGCTTGCTGACAAGATGGAAGCCCTGAAGATGCTGGATCGGTACGCTGGATACATGACTGAGGAGCAGAAAGCCCGTGTTGCTGTGCTGAAATCGAAGGTTCCAGACAAAGATGGATTTAATCCAAGCGCTCAGATCGTGGCTTTGGCTGAGATGATCAATAATCCGGTAGCTGAACGGGTGATGGACGATGACTGAGGCCGCTCTGATCCCGTATGCGCCGTTTAATCAGAAACAGGCTAGTTATATCGCCCATAGTAAAAACGCCTGGCTGAACGTAGCTGAGGGCGGTAAGCGGGCCGGAAAAAACATTATCAACCTGATTGCTTATGCGATGTGTTTAGAAGTTCATCCGGACAAGCTGCATCTGGTTGCGGGTGTTTCCTTGGCTGCAGCGAAGATGAACGCCATCGACTCGAACGGCTTCGGGCTTCAGCACCTATTTGCGGGGCGTTGCCGCGAGGGAGAGTACAAGAACCGGGACGCACTGTATATTCAGACCAAGACCGGTGAGAAAGTGGTCATTATCGCGGGTGGTGGTAAAGCCAACGATGCTGCCCGTATCAAAGGTAACTCATACGGTACGGTGTACATCACTGAGGTTAATGAGTGCCATCAGTCGTTTGTGCAGGAGGTATTTGACCGGACACTGGCGAGTAGCTTCAGGCAGCTCTTTTTTGACCTTAACCCTAAACCCCCCTCTCACTGGTTCTATCGTGACATTCTGGATTACCAGGACGAGCTGCTGAAGCTTGGAGAGAATACCGGATACAATTACGAACACTTTACCGTGTTTGATAACCTGTCTATCCCTAATGACCGTCTCAAGACCACGCTATCCACGTATGACAAAGGCAGCCTGTGGTATCAAGCTGATATCTTGGGTAAGCGAACAGCGGCCACAGGGCGGATCTACACGGGATACACTAAGCCGGGAGTTGTTGTTACTCGTAAGGATATTAAGGATTTCCGGTATATTGAGTTCTCCATAGGTATCGACATTGGGGGTACAGACGCCACGGTGGCAACGCTGACCGGATTCACGCCAAGGTATAAAGATGTCATCCTACTGGATGGCTATTACCATAAGCAGGGTAAGGAGTCTGGATATACACATGACCGGTACGCCAAGGAAGTCGTGAATAAGATCGTCGAATGGTCGGAAACCTATCCGTCCTTTTTGTCATGCGCTCATATTTTTGCTGAATCTGCTGACAAACTGTTCCGGCAGGCGCTGGCTAATGAGTTAAGGCGGCGGGGTATACACATTCCAGTTGTGCCTGCTTACAAGAAAGAGGGCATCGTGGACCGGATCCGGCTCACAACTATTCTGATCAACCAGGGCAGATACAAGGTGATGGCCCATCTAAAGCAGTGGCAGGAAGCCCTAGAGAATGCGACATGGGATGAGAAGGAGCGCCAGAAAGGCGAATGGGTTCGGACGGATGACGGCAGTTACCCGGTTGACTGCTTGGATAGTAGCGAATACGCCGTGCAGCCGTTCAAGCGCAGATTGGAGGTATAGAAATGGGGTGGTTTCAGAATATGGTCATGAAGATATTGAGGATTCAACCAGCACCGGATAACAAGACGTTTACCATTCGGGAGCCGTACGGATATCAGACCAATGTGTTGCGGAACCAGTTGTGGTATAGAGGTGATGCGTCCGAGCTGGATCAGTTCTACAAGCAGGCTGCATTCGATAGTGTGAGTAAAGCACGTTTCTGGGCTGCCGTGCCAAGCGAGGATATGTCGATCCGCAAGATCCATTCCGGATTACCGGCTATGATCGCGGATCGGCTGGCGGATATCGTTGTTGCAGATCTGGACAGCATTCAGCTGCAGAATGAACAGGCCACGAAGCAGTGGGAAGAGATTGCTAAAGATAACAACTTTGAGGAGCTGCTGCCAGAGTCAGTTTCAGGGGCGCTGGTAACGGGTGACGGGGCGTTCAAGATTTCGATTGATCCGGATGTGAGCAAGTACCCGCTGATTGAGTTTTACAGCGGAGATCAGGTCGAGTACAGGCGGAAGCGTGGAAGGCTCCATGAGGTTGTTTTCTATACAGACTACCGGGTGAAGGAAAAGGACTACCGCCTGGAAGAGGTGTTTGGGCTTGGGTACGTTCACACCCGTCTGCTGGATGCCTATGGGAAAGAGGTTCCGCTGAACACGCTGCCGGATACGGCTGGCCTGATTCCGGAAATTACGTATGATGGGAAGTTCCTGATGGCCGTTCCGCTGATGGTGTTCAAATCGACGAAATGGCCAGGGCGCGGGAAATCGATTTTCGAAACAAAGGGGGACAACTTCGATGCATTGGACGAGGTAGTCAGCCAGTGGGTCGATGCGATCCGATCGGGGCGAGTGAAACAGTACATTCCAGAGGACATGATCCCAAGGGATTCGAATACAGGGGCACCGTTACGGCCAAATCCGTTCGATAACCAGTTCATCAAGCTGTCAGCTCCTTTGGCTGAGGAAGCTAAAGGCCAGATTAACCTGGTGCAGCCGCAGATCCTATATGAGGCGTTTGTTGAGTCTTATGCAAGTGTCTTGGATATGTGTCTGCAGGGGGTTGTATCTCCAAGCACTCTCGGCATCGACTTGAAGAAGACAGACAACGCTGAAGCGCAGCGCGAGAAGGAAAAGGCAACGCTATACACACGCGGGAAGATTGTTGACCGGCTGAACGAGGTCATTCCTGAGCTAGTGGAAACGGTTCTGAAGGTCTATGACACGCTGCAGAAGAAACAGCCAGGCGAATATGAAGCATCCGTCAAGTTCGGTGAGTATGCTGCTCCAGACTTTGGCAGCGTGGTTGAGACAGTGGGCAAGGCCAGAACGTTTGGCGTGATGAGCATCGAGAGAGCCCTGGAAGAGATGTACGGCGACACCTGGACTGATGAGGAAAAGGCAGAAGAGGTTAAACGCCTGAAGGATGAGCAGAACATCACCTTTGATGAACCGTCTCTGAAACGGGATGACCCACCAGATCCAGAAGACGATGAAGTTGATGAGACATGAAGAAGAAATATGACATTCGCCAGATCTTCAGCGACATGGAAATGGATCTGATCAAGTCCATGCAGCGTAACCTTCAGCGTCACAAGGATGACGAGGAACGAGAGGGAAAAGAGTGGGAGCAGTGGCAACAACGCAAGCTGGAGGATATCCAGCGTTACCGTAAGGAGACACGCCAGATATCCAAGAAGTATGAGCCGGAAGTAAAGAAGGCAGCCGAGGAAGAGGTTAAAGGTTCCTGGCGGCGTGGGGCAGATCGTGTTGTTAACACGGTCAAGGGCTTGTGGAACAAGATCACGGGCAAAAAGCCGGATGTTGAGCCTGAGGATGGTTCAGATCGTACCTTCTTCAGGATCAATGAGAAGCGGGTTAACGCTCTCGCAGATGCAGCAGAGAACAATCTGCAGTTAGCCCGCCACGCCATGCTGAGGCAAGCAGATGACGTGTACAGACAGACCATCTACAAATCCCAGGTTTACCTGAACAGCGGAGCTGCTTCGCTGAATCAAGCTATCGACCGAGCTACTAAGGATTTTCTTGAAAAGGGCTTCGACTCCATCACATATGCCAATGGTCGAAGGGTGAATGTGGCCAGTTATGCAGAAATGGCGCTGCGTACAGCATCCCAGCGTGCAGTGTTTGCTGGAGAGGGTGCAAAACGGGATCAGCTCGGCATCCGAACTGTTGTTATATCGTCACATGCTAACTGTTCCAAGCTGTGCCTGCCATATCAGGGCAAGGTGTTCATTGATGATGTGTATTCTGGCGGTACCGTAGCTGATGGCAAGTATCCACTTCTGAGTACCGCCATTGCTGCTGGTTTGTTCCATCCGAACTGTCGCCATAACATGACTACGTTCATTGTGGGGACCAGCTCACTGCCTAAGCCCGCTGATGATGCAAAAGCTTTGGCCAACTTCCAGGCTGAGCAGCGGCAGCGCTACATGGAACGCCAGATACGCAAGTACAAGCGCCTGGAAGCTGGCAGTGTGGATGAAGGAAACCAGGCGAATTACAAGGCCAAGGTTAGACAGTGGCAAGCCCAATTGCGGATTCACCTGAAGGAACATGATTACTTACGCAGAGATCCCAAACGGGAGAAGGTAAGAGTTTGAAGGCCCTAGCTGAGACTGCTGGGGCCTATTGCTCGTTGACCGGAGCATCACGGTCCGCTCCCTTAGCTGGAGAGCAGCTATATAAATCTATGGAGGCTGATGACAAATGGATTGGCTTAGAGAACTGTTGAAACAAGCAGGTTGGGAAGATGCGAAGATCGATGCATTTATTGGGGACGTAAATAAGGAATTACCGAAGCACTTTGTACCTAAATCGCAGTACAACGAGTTATCCGAGACTAGGAAGAAGCTGGAGAAGGACGTTGCAGATCGTGATAAACAGATTGATGATCTGGGCAAAACAGCGGGACTGTCTGAGGATCTGAAACAACAGATCGAGACGCTGAAAACCGAGAATCAGACAGCCAAGACGCAATATGAATCCGATCTGAAGGAAGTCAAGATCAGCAACGCCATTACGGCTGCATTAACCGGCAAGGTTCACAACGAGAAGGTTGTAACGGGGCTGATCGATAAGACGAAGCTGGTTCTTGGTGATGATGGCAAGATTGTTGGTCTTGATGAGCAGCTGACAGGCTTGAAGACATCTGATGCCTATCTGTTCAAGGAAGAGGAGAACAAAGAAGCAGGCGGCGGAGCTGGAGGTTTTAAGCTTGGCGGTGGTGGGAATCCGAATCCACCAGGAGCGGCTGTATCCTTAAAAGATGCGATTTCGTCCCATTTCCAAACTAAATAAGCAATTAAAACAAGGAGTGATTTTACATGGCAATTACATTAAGCGAAGCAAAGAAAAACGTACAAGACGCGATTACACTGGGCGTTATCGATGAATTTCGGAAAAATAACTTTCTGTTGGACAATATGACATTTGACGATGCGGTTTCCCCAACAGGCGGCGGTGCTACATTGACCTATGGCTATACACGAGCAGTTACGCAGCCAACAGCTCAGTTCCGAGCAGTTAACAGCGAATACACGGAACATGAGGTTAAGAAACAGCGTTACACGGTTGACCTGAAGGTATTCGGTGGAGCGTTTGGGATTGACCGTGTTATTGCAGGCATGGGTGGTATCGTGAGTGAAACGGAATTCCAAATGCAGCAGAAGATCAAGGCTGCAAAGGCTCTGTTCAACGATACGGTAATCAATGGTGACAGCGCTGTGGATGATGAAGTGTTTGATGGATTGGACAAAGCCCTGACCGGTTCCAGCACGGAATACAACCCGACAGCGGCGATTGACCTTTCTTCTTCTACAGCTGTGGATTCTAACTATAAATCGTTCCTGGACCAACTGGACGAGTTCTTGATGGGATTGGACGGCACACCGTCGGCTATCATGGGGAACCTGAAAATGATCGCACGGATCAGAGCCGTTGCTCGCCGCTCTGGCATGTACATGGCGAAGCAGGACGAGTTCGGGAATCAAGTTGAGTTCTATGGCACAACCCCGCTCGTGGATCTCGGAGCGAAATCCGGATCGAATGATCCTGTTGTTGGTACGAATGCATCCGGCGAAACTTCGCTGTACATTGTGCGCCTTGGCTTGGATGGATTCCATGGAGTATCGATGGCGGGTCAACCACCAGTACGTACCTGGTTGCCTGATTTCACAACTCCAGGTGCAGTGAAACAGGGCGAGGTCGAGATGGTTTCCGCTGTTGCGTTGAAAGCAACGAAAGCAGCCGGGGTTATGCGTAAGATCAAAGTTCAGTAAGGAGGGGCTAGGATGAAGTATAAAGACGATATCCCGAACGGGTATGTAAATGGGTACTACGTAGGCATACGCCAGGGCAGTCCAACACCGGACGCCTTGGAGCCTACAGCTGACGGTTACGAGGTTCCACGAGGCACTGAGCGTATCGGTACAGTAACGCCGGATGCTTTGGAACCGAATTATCCGGAACCGGCAACGGATGATCCGGAAGAGGGAGGCGGCGCTTGATGAATAAGGTATTTGCACCAAACGAGCATTATACGGGACTTTCAGCCAGCGTCATGTTTATTAATGGCATTGGGGAAACGGACGACGAGCATTTGCTGCAGTGGTTTGAGGGGAAGGGCTACACGGTGGATCGATCAGAATTGGATCCGCAGACAGATGAGATTGCAAAGGCCGCTGAGCTTGAGAAGAAAGAGGCAGATAAGCGGTTGAAGGCTCTGCGTAAGAAGGCAACGGATCTCGGGATCGAGGGCGCAGCAGAGAAAGATGCTGAAACACTTGAAGCCGAGATTGAAGCTGCAGGGAAGTGATCCTATGGCTTATGCCACAGCTGATGAGTATGAACTGTATGGGGACGGCATGATCCCGGCTGAGGACTTGAATAAGGCTCTTAGTCGGGCATCCGACCAAATAGACAGCCTGACCTATAATCGCATCGTGCAACGTAGCCTGGACGGCCTGACAGCCTTTCAGCGGGGGAACGTGATTAAGGCAGTATGCCAACAAGCGGATTTCCAGTTCCAATATGGGGATTACTTGGACTTTCCCTTGTCGGGATACTCCGCAGGCAGCGTGAGCTTGTCATTTAAGGCCGTTGAAGGTGCTGGTGGGGTTAAGACTACCGAAGGTGTTACAAACCTGCTGAGAGCCACAGGGTTGATGAATAGGGGGCTATGTTGATGCGGGGTAAGTTTCCATTTCCACATTGGATTTTGAATACACCGGTTCAAGTGTTTCAAACCAAACTGTCAGAAGATGGGGAGTCTGTCGAGGAATTAATCTTTGACGGGCTCGTTTGCTATGACGAGAAGATGCGCCAGAAGTTGGATAAGGAGCGCCGTTTGGTTACGTTGTCCGGCAAGGTGATTATCCGGGGTGATATATTGCCTGGGAAGCTGATTGAGGGCTTTGTCCGTGTTGGCGGTACTGATCGAATCATATTCAGTGCTGCCCGTCCTCAGCATCCAGACGGCAGCGTCTTTTCTACGGAATTGGAGCTGAGTTGATATGAAGGTAAAAGTGACCATGAACCCCAAGGCTATGCGGGAGCTTGCAAATGCCCCGATCAAGGCGCTTGAAGTCGTAGCGAACGGGAAGGAACAGAGCATCTTGACCGAGATTGCCAATGCTCAGGTTGTGCCGAAGCAAACGGGTGAGCTGGAACGTAGTGCCTGGGTAGATACTACGGGGCTCAAAAAGGGCAAGGTCAAGATTGTGTATGACACGCCATATGCACGCCGTCTTTACTGGCACCCGGAATACAACTTCCGCAGGGACAAGAACGCCAACGCCCAGGGTTTGTGGCTGGAAGCCTGGCAACAAGAGCAGAAGGGTTGGATACGTAAGACTTTTGAAAAGTTGATTAAGAAGTTTGGGGGTGGGTTCATCAAATGATGCTGTCCGAGATTCGGGATTGGCTGAAAACGCAGATCGATTCCCCAAATTGGTACATTGGAAAGATTGATGGGAAGAAGGAACAGTCCATTGGGGTTTATAACCTGAATACCGGACAACCTTACATTGCCATCGGAGGGCTGGAGAACACCAGCTATGCCAGCAAGTCCATATCCATTCTGGTTCACTGGTCCAAAAATGCAGATACAGCGGAGCGTAAGGCCCATGAGGTCTATGCTGCGCTATTTGGTCGTTCTGATGGTGAGATAGCAGGGCACCGTGTCATTGCTTTTGAGATGCGGACACCGTGGCCTATTGATGTGGGTACCGATGATGCAGGGATTTACGAATATGTGATTGAGACAACGATTTATTACGAGAGGTAGGGATTTTAATGCCGACAACTGGCGTTTTTCCGGTTCATAACAATATTTTCAAAGTAGGTATCAAGGGCCGTGCTTCCACAGATTCAGAAATGATGATGATCAAGGATTTAGAAAACTTTGCTCCAGCCATCGACGGCAATACGGAAGAATGGAGTTCGATGGACCAAGGGGGCTGGACAAGACGTGCGGTAACAGGTAAGTCCCTGTCTTTCAGCTTTTCCGGTAAAAGGAACTACGGCGATCCAGGTAACGATTATGTCGCGGGTCTGCTGCTGGAAACAGGGCAAGGGGTGGAAACGATTTTCGAATGGACCATGCCATCCGGTGCGAAGCTGACCATGGATTGTGTCATTAACTTGACTACACCAGCAGGCGGCGATTCGACGAACATTGACGGACTGGAATTTGAATTGTTGTCTGACGGTAAGCCGGAATTTGAGAAAGCACCGACCACACCATAATCATAAACCAAGGGGGATTTATCCATGTCAAAAGTTATTAATATCACAGACAAGTTTTCTACAGAGTTACCGTCCATTCAGATCGGTGAAAAGCTGTATCCGGTTAACAACGGTATTTCAGCCATGATGGCGTTTGAAGAAGCAGCAACAGGCGGCATGGCTGGTATTTTGAAAGCGTTGAAAGGTGCGTTCGGTGAAAAGGCATATAAGACAATGGATGTAGAGGGTATGAGCATGGGAAATATCATGGTTCTGGCATCGGCGGTTCTTGCGGCAATGATGAACATTACCTATGAGGAAGCAAATGCGCGATTTCAACGGGAAGCCCAGTCCTGATGGCTGGTATGACCTGTACGAAGATTGGGAGCTGATCGAGGCCAGTCTTGCTAAGCAATACAGCATTCGAATCCGGCAACACGGAGATATGCCGTGGGAAGAATTTTGTACTTTGGTCGGCGGGCTTATGCCGGATACACCGCTAGGAAGTATTATTTCCATTCGAGCAGAACAAGACCCCAAAACCATTAAGGGGTTCAATGCGGATCAGCGCCGCATTTACAACGACTGGCGTAAACGGCAAGCAAACCAGAAGTTGACTGAGCCTGAGAAGTTGGACCAGGAGATGCAGAATCTAGAAGCCGCAATGGCTCGGGCGTTTGGAGGTGGGTAGATGTCAAGCGCAGGGAATATACAATTAGACTTGGGCTTGAACTACGGAGCCTTTCAGCAGCAACTTAACGGCATTGCGGGAACAGCAACCAGTCTTGTTGGCGGGGCCTTTAGGGGCCTTGCTGGTATCATTGCAGGAGCCTTTGCCATCAATGGTCTAGTGGAGTTTGGCCGGGAATCTATTAAACTGGCATCCGACTTACAAGAAGTTCAGAACGTAGTGAATGTCACGTTCGGGGCTATGGCTACGGATATTGATAACTTCGCCAAGAGCGCATTGAATTCCTATGGTCTATCTGAGTTGTCGGCTAAACGTTATACGTCCACCATGGGTGCAATGCTCAAGTCCTCTGGACTGACTGGCGCGGTTGTACGTGACTTGTCGGTGGATATGACAAAATTGGCCGCTGACATGGCATCGTTCTACAACTTGGATACGGATGTTGCTTTTGACAAGATCCGATCCGGTATTGCTGGTGAAACCGAACCACTGATGCAGCTCGGGGTAAACATGAACGTGGCCAACATGGAAGCCTATGCACTGTCTCAGGGCATTACAAAAAGCTGGGTAGCCATGAGTCAAGCCGAACAGGTCATGCTGCGGTATAACTATCTACTGTCTGTTACAGGGGATGCCCAAGGAGACTTTGCCCGTAACGGCAATTCATGGGCAAACCAAGTGCGTGTAATGACTGAGCAATGGCGTATCTTCCAAGGCACCATGGGTGCAGGATTTATTAACATTCTGACCCCGGTTGTCAAAGGGCTGAACTGGCTCATTGCCAAACTGCAGATTGCAGCAGCCTATTTTAAAGCTTTCACTGCTTTGATCTTCGGGGATGCTTCCCAAGCAGGCGGGGCAGGCGCTGGTATCTCCGTAGCAACGGATGCCGTAGGTGGCATGGGGGATGCAGCGGCAACCGCAGCTCCTGCTGTGGGGGATGTCGGCAAAGCAGCCGAGGGTACAGGCAAGAAAGCTAAAAAAGCCGCAAAGGAAATGAAGGGCAGTCTGGCCGGATTCGACCAACTTAATACACTTGCTAAGTCTGCAGCGAGTGCGTTGGACGATGCAGGCGGCGCAGCAGGCGCGGCTGCTAGTGGTATAGGTGCAGGGCTTGGTGCAGGAGCAGGCTTTGGGGATATGGGCTTGGCGGTACCAACCATTGAAGTTGATCCAGTTACAGCGCAAGTTTCGGCGTTCCTGGATGATCTTAAATCACGTTTTAAAGAAGCGTGGTCTTTCATTTCTACAGGCTGGGCGGGAATCGCTCCGGCTTTTCAGCCGTTCATAGATATGATGGGGCCCATTAATAGATCCATAGACAATATGGGCCAAACGTTCCTACGACTCAAAGACGGCGTCCTGGTACCGATGGCAAAATACATTTTAGGGAATTTCATCCCATCTATTGTTGGTGGGTTTGTGAAGTCTTTCGCCCCGGTGATTGCGGATCAGATTGTATGGGCGTTTGATTTGCTTGATCGTACATTTAAAAATTCAACTGACCAATCCATTAAGCTGTGGGACATGGTATGGCTGCCAAGTCTGGATAAGGTTAAGAACGCTTTTGTAACAAACATGCCGCTCATTGCAGCATCGTTACAAAGCTTGCTGGACGGGACACTGAACCCATTCACCGACTTCATGCTTAATGAATTTGCCATTCCTATATCGGCTACATTGACCGAGACACTTGTCCCGATCTTCACGGATACACTGGTCTGGGCGATTGACACATTCGCAAAAACGTTTGATAACGCAGTCAATCACATCAACGATTTGTGGGCTGGTACGTTGAATCCGGCACTGGAGAAGTTCAGGGATTTGTTCTTGGACATCATTCCACAGATCGGTGATGCATTTGATAACTTGCTGAATGGCACAATTAAACCATTTGTGGATTATGCATTAAATGAATTCATCATTCCTATTGCCGCAAAGATCATTGATACGCTGGTACCGATCTTTACAGACGTTTTGGTGAAAGCATTTGAGGAAGCGGCCAAGACATTCAAATGGGCCGTGGACATGATCAATGATATTTATAACACGGTGTTGAAACCTGTGTTTGACTTGATCAAGAAAATTGTTCTGGATACCCTCCAGATCGTTAAGGACCTTTGGGCGAAGTATGGAAAGGATATCCTTGACAAGATATCTGAGATGATGGAGAACACACGAAAACTGTTCCAGAAGCTGTGGGATGACGTGTTGAAACCGATCATAGAGCCGTTCCTTAAAAAGCTGAATGAAATTTGGGACGGCACGCTCAAGGGGATCATCAAGCAAATCGGTGAAGTGGTCATGAAACTGGTTAACGCTGCGCTGGACATCTATAACAAGTTCATTGTGCCATTGATCAGTTATGTAATAGACAAACTGGCCCCAGGCTTTACCAAGGGCTTTAACATTATCCTTAATGTGGTGACCACCATCATTAAAGCTGTTGGGGAGATCATCAAAGGGCTGCTGAAAACATTGGGCGGCATCATTGATTTTGTGGCCGGAGCTTTCACGGGAGACTGGAAGAAAGCTTGGAACGGCGTGAAGGATATCTTCGGCGGTATATTTGGTTCGTTGTATGGACTTGTCAAAGCTCCTTTGAACATGATCATTGACGGCATCAACAAGGTGATTGAAGGCTTTAACAGCCTGAGCGTGAGCATTCCGGAATTTGAGATTTTCGGTAATAAAGTAGGCGGTGGTAATGTCGGATTGCCAAACATTCCACGGATCCCACGATTAGCTAAAGGTGGTTTGGCCTACGGACCGACACTTGCCATGGTCGGGGATAACCGGGGGGCATCCGTTGACCCGGAAGTCGTGTCGCCATTGTCCAAACTTCAAGACATGATTGGTGGTAATAACCAGCCTGTTGTGGATGCCCTGATGCAGATTGTGAAGCTGCTCGAAAGAAACGGTCAAGGACAAACCATCCAGGTAGATGGCACAGTGTTGGGGCGGGTTGTCGCTGATGCCATAAACGATATGGCTCGCCGGACAGGGAGATCGCCATTCGTTATCACGTAAGGAGGAACTATGAAAATATTAATCAACGGTCAAGAGATTGCTGCATACCCGTCAGCGTTCCAGGTAACGGTGCTTGACTTGGATGACGGCAATTCATCTGTTCGGACGGCAGACGGTACCCTTAACCGGGACCGTGTGGCCGTTAAACGGCAGATCGATATGACGTGGGGGATGTTGACCGAACAGCAGATATCTAGCATTCTACAAGCCATGAGTAATGTATTTTTTGATTTCTCGTACCCGGACCCGATGATGGGGGCGACCATAACCAAAAAT
The DNA here is from genome assembly GCF_037144955.1 of Paenibacillus sp. USHLN196. Lineage (NCBI taxonomy): Bacteria > Bacillati > Bacillota > Bacilli > Caryophanales > Paenibacillaceae > Paenibacillus > Paenibacillus sp. USHLN196. The sequence goes on from NZ_JBBCYH010000002.1 coordinate 572,655, forward strand.
ATGTACGTGGGTAACCGTCCAGCTCCATTCGCGGTAGAGAGCAACGGAACTGTGCTGTGGAACGGGTTGAAACTGACGCTGACAGAGAGGTGATCTGAGTGTTTCCGATATCACCACTTTATACAGATTATCTGCGGCGGCCTGATCGAGAGTTCATCGTTAAAGCTGTTGTGGGAACTGAAGAATATAACGATACCAGGATTGTTGATTTCTCCATTGAAAACAGCCTGAGTTTGTCAGAAGGCTTTGAAATCGGTACGGCCATTCCATCAAAACTGACGATTAAATTAAGGACAAACGAGGTTATCCCGGCAAACGCTCGGATCGTGCCGTACTTGTCTCTGTCTATGCGGGGAATGACCTGGTTACAGGCTCAGTATCCGTGGAAAGACATGGATATGAGCTGGACGGGAAATGGAACAGATTGGCTTCCGCTTGGGGAGTTCTTCGTGGATGGAAGAGAGCGTATCAACGATGTGTGGGTGCTGAGGTGCTATGACAAGTTGGTATTTGCTGATGTAGCCTACATATCGTCCTTAACCTACCCAACCACACAGCAAGCGGTGTTCAACGAGATATGCGGCCGTTTGGGATGGATTTATGACAGCAGCGTAGTTATTAATCCATCGTATCAGATACAGGCTGGACCGGCAGGCTACAGTATGCGTCAGGTACTTCAATATATTGCGGCTGCCAACAGTGCCAGTGTGTATGTGGACAAGGCTGGCACAATTAAGTTCAAGCGGTTTACAGCAACCGAGGAACCGGTCTTCGCAATGACCACGGCTGATTACGTTACGGTCAAACAGACCAATCCTGTTAAGACTTATCGCCGTGTGGTCGTCACGTATAATACTGAGGATGAGCTACAATACGAGGCTGGCACAGGCACCGAAGGCGAGACACTATATCTGGAAAACCCGTTCATGACCCAATCGCAAGTAAATAACTTGCAGGCGGCGCTGAACGGGTTTTCGTATTTGCCTCTTACGATGGATGCCCGGGGCTTCCCACAGTTGGAGCAGGGAGACGTCATTGGGTTTGAGCAGCAGGAGGGATCATCCTGGGATGAGACGGTTTCAACTTGGCAGGATACGCACATTCCGTGGGATGGTATCGTTCGATACAAGTCGATCATCTTGCACCAGTTATTCGGGTTTGCTGGTGGGTTGAGAATGTCTATTGAAGCACCATCCGTGTCAGAGCAGCAAAGCGAATTTGTCGTGGAAGGCTCATTAACAGCACAGGTTAATAAGCTAAACAAGGATGCGATCAAGGAAGGGAAATCTTATTACGGGGCAACCATTACCCGTACTGAGGGTCTGACGATTGAACGAGAGGACCATGCCAGTAAGGTGATTCTGAACAGTGATAAGATGTCGTTCCAGGCAGACGGTCAAGATGCTATTTATTTTGACATCCCAAGCAGGCGCTATAAGTTTAACGGTACTCTGGAAGCCACGGATGGAGTGTTCAGCGGAAACCTGCAGGCGGCTGGTGGTACCTTCACCGGAACACTCCAAGGTGTCGATGGGACGTTTACAGGCAACCTCAGTGCCGCAGGGGGAACCTTTAGTGGAAACCTTCAAGCTGCAGGCGGAACGTTTACCGGAACACTTCTCGGGGTGGATGGGACGTTCAGCGGAACGATCCAAGCGGCCACGATCATCGGTACTGATATCAGAGGGTCTACTATTATCGGTTCCGTGTTAAAAACTGCTGAGAGTGGCAGACGGATTGAGATTGATTCGGCTGGTTTCCGGTCCTATGATTCCAATGGGCGCAATCGTGTGCAGATTTCCACTTCAACCGATTCCTCTGTTGCTGCGGTAGTTTGGAGAGATACCAACGGATCATCCGCGGGGGAAATCAACTCCTACGAATCTAGTGGGCAGCTGACTATATTCAGTAATAATCTATGGATTGGATCTAACAGCAATGCAAACCCGATTCGCTTACAGGGCTCTGTTACGTTTGGTGGTAGCGCTACATTCAGAACTGGATTCATTTATGGGATTGGAATTTCAGACATTTCAGGACTTCAATCAGAGATTAACGCTTTGTGGACAGCATTAAACGGAAAAGCAGCATCAAGCCACACACACACAGTTACTTTGCCTACTCACAATCACGGAAATTCCGCGAACCAAAATTGGGGCGGAACCTTTCCAACTTCGACTCCGTAATGTAGAATAATAGGAGAATAGCACCAATACGGAGGTTGAGTATGAAAAAGTTTGCACACAAAGTTGCATATATTGCCGGGGGAATTATAATCGGTGTGGTTTTTTCGACATCAGCAGGGGCGTTTGCCGATACAGTTAAGAGCATGGTTGGGAAAAAGGTGACTGGAGAATACTCAATCGTTGTAGATGGTAAGAAACTCTCTGACAAAGGAGCGGTTATTGACTCGCGGGCCAATGTTCCAGCTCGTGCCTTGTCAGAAGCGTTAGGGGCTGATGTTTCAGTGAGCGGGAAAACAATAAATATCACTTCAATTTCGGATGTAATTACGAGTGAAGATAGTACAATCTCTTCTCCATCAAACCAGACAAACAAGTATATTGGTCAATCTAAAACCAGTCTTGAAGAACAGAGAAAAGTTATTGAAGATAGAATCTTGACACCAACCCGAGCGGGAAGAGAACAAGCATTACAAGGGCTTGAGGAAGCTAAAAAGACAGGAGACGCTGCAGTCATTAAGCTTGCGGAAAACAAGCTTGCTGAATATGATGCTGAAATAGCTAAATATGAAGCGGATCTGAAACTTGTAAACGAAGCCCTTGCTGCTATTAAATAATTCACAACGCAAACGAGAGTCCATTTCATGGGCTCTTTTTTGTTGTCCAAAAAGGAGTGAACAGCATGGATGAACAGCGATTACGTGAGATTATCCGCGAGGAATTGATCGCCCATGACGAACGGAACAAAGCTGAGGTTATCACGATCCGGGTCAATGACCAAATGAAAGCAACCATGCTTGGAATCATGAAGAATATGAATTGGGGTGGCACAAGTGAGGATTAAGAAAGTGCTTGAACTGGCAATTGACGTTGAGGACATTGCAAACGAAGTACCCCAGGTGCTCAAGGCTCTGCTGGAGACAATGCCAACCCTAGATGGAAAGCTTGGTTTACTTCGGTTAATCAAGATGGACGTAGATAATTTTTTGGAAGGAGCTGAGACAGATGGCCAACAGGTACACGAACCTAGTCGGATCAAGAAAGATCAGTGAGGATTTTAATAACATCAACATCGGATTTGATCGGGTTCAGGCCGAAATGGACACCAAGGGTACTCCTGCAGATGCCCAGGCTAAAGCCGATGCAGCTGAGGCGGCTGCTATTGCCGCGGCTTCTGCTGATCTGGCAGCCCACAAGGCCCGCGGGGCAGATGAGCACCCGACAGCAAAAGGGAATGCAGCAGGCTTTATGTCGGCTGCTGACAAGCTCAAATCTGATGCCAGCACCAGTGCGGCAACACCTGACACTCTCATGCAACGTGACGCAGTAGGCCGCGCCAAGGTGACGGCTCCAGTGGAAGCGGATGACATTGCCCGGAAGGCAGAGACAGACGCCGTACAATCCAATCTGGAAAGCCATGCAGCGGATACGGATATCCACGTTACTGCTGATGACCATGCCAAGTTGGATGGCATCGCTGAAGGTGCTGAGGTTAATCAGAACGCATTCGCGGTGATTAATGACGTGGAAGCTTCCAGCAAGTCCGATACTCTGCAATTGACAGGCGGTACTGGAATCACCGTTACAACTGATCCGGCCACTAAACGGGTAATTGTGACATCCACAGGAACCGCCACTCCTGGTGCTCATGCATCATCCCACGTTACTGGTGGGTCTGACGTGATTCCTGATGCTGTGACAGACGGAGCCAGCGGCCTAATGAGCGGTGCAGATGCGAAGTTTGTCCGATTGGACGGGGAATCGAAGGCAGGGGCACAAGCAAAGGCAGACGAGGTTAAGGATTACATTGAGAGCAGATTGGACACGCCTGAGCGTGCAGCTATTACACTCCAACCAGGTATCCACGTAGTTCAGACAGATCAGGATGCAGCGTTTAAACTTGCAGGCTTGCAGGGTCGGACACTGGTGAATTTGTTAGGACGTGATGGGAATTTTGAAGATACGAGTAGATGGTCTGTAGCTTCATGTAATTTAACACTTGATAACACAAGCTTTTTATATGGCAACAGTTCAGGCAAGGCCACGGCAACAGGCACTAATTCTTCTGGCTTGGTACGCAGTAAAACACTTATCCCTGTAAATAATACAAAATACATCGTTGCTATCGTAGAGGTAAATAACACCAGCGCAACATCGGCATATTTACGAGTGATGAAGCCTGATTTTAGTGTAACCCTGAAATCCAGCACTCCAAAAACGGCCAAAGGCTCATATCTACTGCATTATGTTAAATTAAGCCCTGCTGATCTTATAGGTTTGAATAGTATAGCATTCGACTTGGTATTCCCTTATGTAAATAGCGGGTCGGTTATCAATATTGATGGCGGTGGAGTTTATGAGGTGGATAAAGCCTTATATGACCGCATTGGAGTGGATATCACTGAGTCAAATATCCGTAATTATCTCCCTTACGTGGATAGTATCCAACCCGTGCGAAATCCGTATGCGATTCGTTATGGTGAGAATTTGTTGCCGCCGTTCTACGAATGGGAAACGGGCATTGCAACTGGCGATAACATGTCCATTGATAATCCACACAAAGTAACGATTAACGCGACGACAGTTGGTGGGAGCTTCATTAGATACTATGTTCCCGTCATTCCTTCACAACAATATACAATAGCCGTGACAGCTCAAGGAGCAAACGCAAGGGCGTACGGTTACTTTTGCCGGGGAGACAAAACAAGGATTGACAACGTGAGAATTAATTTTGGGACAATAACTCCGCCTCAAGAAACGGTTTACTTCGAAGTAGCACTTAATACAATGGATTCAAACTACAATAAAGCTACGGGTACGGCAGTCTTTACAGAAGCTTCAATGATAATCGGCAACGTAGCCAAACCGTTCAAACCGCGTGAGGACGCTATGCTCGCATTGCAAACGGATCTATACGCTGATCCGGTAACAGGGTTGAATGCAGATGAAGTATTCGAGAAGGATGGGCAGTATTTCAAGCTGGCGAAGTGGAAGCGACTTGTTCTGGATGGGAACCTCTCATGGGGGATTTTCCAATCTTTTACTGGGTATAAGCAGGTGATGTTTCCACTCTCTGCCCCGGCTATTTTAAATGTAGGATACGCAACAAAATATAACGGATCGGTATTAACGCGAGTCGCTGAAGGGCAAGGGTTTACAGCAGGTGATCAATTTGCTGTCGTTCCAAAAGAACCACATTTCACAATTTCCAACACAGATAGCGGATGGGGAGACTCATACACACCGACAGCAGACGAGATTAAGGCGTATTTCATGGGATGGAGGATGTATGATGGTACAGCGTCAGACGCAAGTACAACGCGCAACACTCCATACACTACGGGTACGAAATTTTGGCGTTCTCTTGATAACACAGCGTGGGGCTACACGTCGCCGCCTAATACACCAGCAACAGGATATACTCCATACCAACTCCTATACCAGCTTGCGACGCCAATTGTCGAACCGATCACGTCAGAAGGACAATTGACGTTAATCGAAGGCAATAACCAAGTTGAAGTCGGAACGGGGATCGTGTTGCGTGAAAAGGTTAATCCTTACGCCAATGCTGCTATTGATAATGCAGGTATTAATGCTCCTAGTTCACCAAACTATCCGGGAACAGGGTTAAAAACTAAGGTGAGGAAACTCCGAACAATATACAAGAACGGGTCGGTGGATAATGGTTGGGCCATTAAACCAGGCGCGGGCATTACTGGCGGTGGCGAAGAATACGCGGATATTAAACTATCTCAATATGACGCGTCAGCCACGTACACCGTAACGTACCTAATGCTGGACAAGTATCCGGCTGCTCCATTCGTCGGATCGGTAGCTGAGAACGAAAAGGCGTTGCTTACGGACTTGGTGCAGGATGTTCAACAAGCTTCGGCACGTCTTAGCGTTGTAGAGTCAAAAAAGGCTGAGAACGAAGCTCCTGCATGGATAGCGCCTACGTTGCTTAACGGGTGGGCAGGATCTGAAATAGGCTATCGTGTTGAAGGTAAGCGAGTATTTTTCAAAGGCTCGATTCTGAACGGAGTCATCACGTCGGGGCCAACACTTTTTACCTTACCTTTAGCATTTAGACCAAAGAGGGCCATAAGCTTCACATTAGGGCAATATAGCACATCGACACATGCAACAGGCGTGGCGATAGTTGACATTTATGCAGATGGTCGTGTTGTTTTGTCGAGAGGAGAACATAACGTGGTGTGTTTCCAAGGGGAATCTTACTCAATTGATTAAGGAGGGATTACATGAAAGCCGTACCAAAAGTAAATACAGACGGACTCTATTTAGAGGACGAGTTGGTGGACGATGCCTTTTCCGGTGTCGTCCCTTTTTATGCCGATCCTGAGCCAGTGGTATTTGATCCAGAAGCGCCTGAACAGCCTGTGGAACCTGATGTGCCGGAAGAGGACGAGGAAGAGGTAGACAGGGAGATTACGGGGTATATCGTAGGCGTGCCGGTTCCTGCTGGACTGTTCCGGCCAAGGTTTGATTTGCCTGCTTGGGAAGCATACCAGGACGTAGTGCAGACCGAACCGCAGGAAAGTTTTCCTGACCTGTGGGGCGAGGGGTTAAGCCAGGAAGAGATTGACGAATTGACCAAGCCGCAACCAGAAGAACCTTCTGATTTGGAGAAGCTGAAACAGGAAAACATTTTGCTGAAAGCTCAGAACGCCGCTTTGACTGAACGAGCTGACTTCATTGAGGATGTCATTGCCGAAATGGCAGCTCAGGTCTACCAGTGATCTGGAGATTACTTATATGGCTTTTCTGGAAAGGGGGTGACACAACTATGATGGCTATGTTTTTTGCTCAACGTGTAATCCTGGGTAAAACTGAGTACAAAGCGGTACCCACTACACTGCAACCTGACGTGAAAGAGATCCTGACCGATAGCGGTTTGGAGTTTCTGATTACTGAGTAACAGGCGTTCCCATGTGGAGCGCTATTTTTGTGCCCTCTGGAGTGGTCAGGGGGCTTTTCCATATATTCAGATAGAGACGGGGGATTGGCGTATGGAAGCCATACCAGGAGGTGTGAATGACATGCAGGTGCAGGATGTAAATACGATTGTGGATTTGAAGGTACAACTGGCCCGGATTGAAGAAGCCTTAAAACCTTTGGCGGCTTTGGCTCCAGGTGTAGCAGAGGTTAGAGAGATTTCCAAAGAAGCCTTGCAGACAGCGCAGCAAACGGCTTTGAGACTCGTTGAACTTGAAGCTGAACTGAAGAAGACAACTGATGTAGCCCATGAAGCCAAGCGCAACGCGGCAGATGCGCTGACACGTTTAAATAAGCATGACGAGGATCAAAAGTGGCTGAAGCGTACCGTGTATGGTGCGGCATTAACTGGATTGACTGGACTTCTTATCGCGGCTGTATGGGCCGGAATTAAGTTAGGGGGAATGTAGTGTGGAATGGGACATTATTCAAGGGTTGATTGATGGCCGGCTGCTGATCGTATTGGCAGCCTGCTGGGTTATCGGGTATGTATTGAAGTCAACGCCGAAGGTACAGGATTGGACTATCATTTATATCGTTTCTGGTGTAGCTATTGTATTTTCTATCCTGATGCTTGGTCTGAGTGTGGAGAGCGTGGTACAGGGCGTTCTAGTGGGCGCTGTGGCGGTTTACGGGAATCAGTTGGTAAAGCAGACGAAAAAGGGGTCGAATCATAATGAACTATCGTAAAGACTATATTCCGAGATCCACACCAAACAGTCGTCGTTCGGGGATCTCCATGAATCCAACAACAATCACCATTCATAATACAGGGAATGCCAAGAGCTCGGCCGCGAATGAGCGTGCTTGGCTCACTAACCCTACCAATGCTCGGCAGGCCAGTTTCCATATCGTTGTGGACGAGAAAGAAGCAATTGAATGCATTCCACTCACTGAGAATGCCTGGCATGCTGGAGATGGCAGCGCAGTAGCTTCAGGCAACCGGACATCGATTGGCTTAGAGATCTGCGAGTCTGGCGACTATGCTCAGACCTTGGAGAACGCCACAGATCTGGTGGCGAAGATGCTGAGGGAACGTGGATGGGGCGTGGATCGGCTGAGACGCCACTTTGACTGGTCCGGCAAGATCTGCCCACGTCTAATGTATGACGGCGGTAAATGGACAGGCTGGTCCCTATTCAAGGCTGCAGTTAATGTGAAGCTTGGGCAGATCGATAAACAGAAGGAGGATGAAGCTGCTATGGATAAGGCAACCGTTATTGTGAATGGGAAGAAGATCAAAGATGGTGTGTTGATCAAGGGGGAGACATTTGTTCCGCTAAGAGCCGTGGGAGAATCTATTGGTGCTAAGATCGGCTGGGACAATAAATCTAAGACCGCTACGCTTACAATTGAATAATCCCAATCGTTTGGGAATACCAAAGGCCCTACCGGTTATGCACTGGCGGGGCCTTTTTTTGCGTTCATAAAAACATAGACATACAGGATATAACCTATTGACCTAAGTAAATAGATATGGTATATTATTTATGGGAGGTGAGAACAAGGATGAAGAAAAAAAGGAGAAAGAAAAAGGAACTCCCGGTGGACAAGCTGGTTACGCTTCTCACGGCCATTGTCAGCTTGCTTACCGCAGTAGTCAACCTCATCATAGTCCTTCGCCGTTAGGCGGGACTTGAGGGTAGCACGGTCGGTTAATCCCAAAGGCCGACCGTGTGAGTTCCTTAATCCTTCTCTTCCCTTAGTATAGCATGACAAGAAGGGAGCATGTATAATCATGAGTATGTCAAAAATAACTAAAGTGACTTTGATCATCAGTTTGCTTTCACTGGGTCTAAGTGTCGCTACAATGGTAATATTGATTACGAGGTGATTTGATGGAACGGGACGATCTGATCCGCATCATACAAGAGAACGTACTAACATCTGCTGAAACAGTGGAGCTGCTTGGCGTGTCCAAACAAAGCTTACTGTCCTTAGTTCAGCGTGGTAAATTGCAGCCAGTCAAAGAGTCCGGGTCAGTTCGTCTCTTTCTCAAATCGGATGTTGAGGACCGTAAGCGAGAGGCGGAACAGTTGCGTGAGAAGTATAGACCATATGAATGAATATTTGAACCCACCAGCTCATTCCGGTGGGTTTTTCTCTTTAGGCTTACGTGCAGGCTTCTTCATCGTCCGATCGTATATGTAGGGCTTTCCGTGATACTCCCAGTTGTTCTTCTGCTTCTCTCTTTTGTGTATGGCCACTTTGATCTCCAGGTTAGCTACTTCTTTTTGAAACTTCGATGCGTACTTTTTGCACCAAGCTAGCCCGCTCCCCTCGCTCGAACTGAAATGAGTCCTAAGCAAGAATCCGTTTACCGTAATCTCAAACTTATATAGGTTCATGGTGACTGTCCTTTCCTGTGTTTGGTTAATTTTATCATACAAGTTATTTTGCATCTTAACAAGAACGTGTGTTCTTTTTATGTGTTGATAAGGGAACGTGTGATCGCATATAATGATACCAATGTATCTGTTCCTGTTCAGCAGCTAAGGAGGTTCACAGACATGCAAAGATTAAGTCGCAGGGAAGAGGATGCGTTACAGGCAATCAAAGAATTTTTTCGGGATAACAAATATCCACCTACCACCAGGGAGCTTAGCGATATGCTGGGCTGGTCTTCTTCATCCACAGCCCACGGATATCTGGATCGCTTGGAGAAAAAGGGTTATATTAAACGGTCCGAGTCGATTCCACGAGGTATTAAAATTATGACGGAGGATGATATCTATGGCGAGTAAATTAAGTGAGAATGGGATTTATGAAGGATCGAGGCTGATCCTCCCGGAACATCGTGAAGCGTATTTGGCTCAGGAAGAGTTACAAAGGCGGCGTGGGAAGCCTGTATTGGACGAACAGGAGATGCAGCTCATCGAGGAAGCGATCCTGGAGTCATACCAGGAGTGCCGATCTGTAACATTGACCGTATTTAATCCATTTGATGATGAGCATATTAGGGGAGTCGTTGCGACAATTGACAAGTCGAACAGGAGAATCAAGCTTGTTCGGGCTGAAGAGGATTACAGCTGGATCAGGATTGAAGAGATTACTGCAGCTTCATTATGAGATTAAAATCCGTCAGGGCAGCCTGGCGGATTCCTTTTTGTCCTAAATCAGCCGAAAAACCACCCCTTATACTACCTCGCACCGTTGGAATCCATATTAAAATCAGATTGTATTCGACAATATAATATCCATTAACAAGAACGTGTGTTCCGTGTATAATGTGAAGTATATCTTTAATGCAAAGTAAATTCATCGTTTGCTGAAGCCAGCAGATGTAAAGTTTTACCTTCGGGACGTTCGACACAATGCGACACCGAATGTCATAGGAAGAAGGTATTATTTACATATATAAATCAATAAGAAGGAGGTTAGAGGCTATCGAGAAAACTATGGCTGAACCATAGATTAACCCTAGGGAGAGCCGACCGGCTCACTCAAAAACTAGCTCGTATAATTCTTCCACATGACAGTCCAGAACATAGGCAATGTGGAACATCACGTCAGATGACATCTTATCGTGATTATTTGCCCAGTTAGATATAAGCTGTGGGCTATATCCTGTTCTTGTGGATAGGTCAATCTGTTTCATACGGCGTTCTTTGAGTAGTTGTTTAAGTCGGCATCTCCCTCGGGAGACTTTAGCCACAACAAATGCTCCTTAACTTGCATAGGGTATTTCGAGGGAAATTATAACACCAATATACTTACAGGTAAATGTTCTGTGAACTGAAAAACGTACATCTAAGAGGAGAAACTGCAATGACTAAAACAAAAAGCAGTGAGGATGAAAATAAGGAAAAAATAAAACAGGTACTATTACACTGCGAAAAGGCAGAAGACTCGTTGCACAAGAAGCTGGCGGGGATTATCAATGAACTATGGGATGTTCCAGGAGTGAGAAAAGAATTACTTTCAGAGATTGAGAGCCTTTATGTGGAAAAAGGGGAACTCTATTGTTTGGTGGCATATGCTGCAGGATATAGAAGCGGGAATGAAAGTCATGAAAACCGTTAACATGTAAACCGCTTGTTAACCAACTGGTGTTAACGCATATATTTTCTAGTTAAACATGTTACAGATAAACTATTGGTCACACCTACGGTACAGCCATTATATACCCTTAAGTTAAACATATTACAGACTATTATGGAATGGGCGGCATGATGTAATAAAGGTGTAAAAACCTTTGTAATGCCGATTAGATGGAAGGCTCCCGAGAGGGAGCCTTTTTTATATAATTAGATAGGGTGTCTGAATAGGAAGCCCTAAGATTGAAACTTTGCTTCTATGATTTCGTAAGTACCGTGATACATAGAGAGCTTATCAGTAACGACTTGAGGAGGAAATGATTTGAGAAAGGGTACAAAGTGGACATTATGGATTCTGGGCTTGATGCTCGCTGCAATTTTTATTAACTTTTATATGAATCTATATAGCTTCGCTTATGCACTGATTACCGTGCTTTTACTGGCTTTTATGGGTTGGGGATTCTTAGCAAAGTTAAAGAACGACGTCCGTCAGCATGAGGATCATCATAGAAGAGAGCATCAGTCTGCGATCGATGATATTGATCAATACACAAGATAGGTTACACATGATTTAACACACGTAACGTGGCGTAGCTCTGATCTGATAATCTAGCCAATTGGTGTATCAGCCGATTATCGAGATTGATTTTTCAATTTTTGGTTATTTTATTATATCGGAGGGATTTTATGAAATTATTTAAACTGCCATTGATTCTTTGTGTTATAGTACTTTTATCTATTGTCTCAGCTTGTGGTGCAGATGATATAATACACGGAAAAAGCGATAACTGGGACGTGTCTCTTCAGAGATCAACAGGGAACTATAGTATCACCTACATTGGTGATGAAAAGCGTATAAAAGATTTTGTGTTTGACCTTACCGGCAATAATATAGAACAACAGGGGAAAGCGCTTGAAGAACAAGAGGTCCCGTTTAGTATGTCGGGAACGGTTACTGAGGCGGAGAAAACGAAAGAACCGATTACCTTTAAAATGAGTTGGAACAATCAAAGCGAGACTGTAACTTTTGAGTAACTCTCGCATGGTGGAGGTGTTCATCATTGGTTTGGTGGCAACTATTAATTGCGTGGATATGCATTATTTGTTTGATGATCACGTTTAAAGACAGGATCAGTAAATGGATGTTGTACCCTGTATCGCTTTTTTGTATCGTGGTTACTTTGATATTAGGACTCTTTAATCCCTAAGAAGAGGAGAGTACAAGTAAATTACTGAATCATTCTATAGTACATATCACACGTCAGGCCGTTCCTTCATGGAGTGGCCTTTTTGCACAATCGCATCTTATTTCGCAACAGTTATTTCAAAAGTAGAGTGATCAGGATCCTGTACGCTGAAGCGATATTCTAATCCATTTCGAACTGTCGCCCCATCAAAATCACGTTGATTCACATCGCGATCTAATAGACCGATATCCTGGATGACATCTTGTGCGTCGTTATACGTATACTCACTATTGGTTGTGAGAATGAGCGTGGCGATAGCAGTCAAAAACATTCCACCCGTTGGTTTGCTCGTATCACCAGTTCCGTATAACCTGACTTCCTGTACGCTTTCGTCTGCATTCACTGTACCAACCAAGCGCAATTCGTCATTGAATACATACTTGAAAGTGCCAATCCCCTGCTCGGAAGTGTCTTTCATATTTAAGTGGGTGATACTCAAACCATTCAGTCGGTATTTGCCTACGGCGCCATTAAACTTGTTTTTAAATTCATCGGTAGTCATGTGGAGGCCAGAAAGTTCAATCTGTGGGGAAGGAGTCTGATCTATTGCAGGCTGAGTAGAGTTCGAAGATAAATTCAACATGCCATACAACCCTATTGAAGCAATCGCAAAACAGGCCGACGTTAGAAAAATATACCTGATCGGCAACGTATTTCCTTTGCGAATAGATAAGATCATCAGAACAACAAATACCAAAAAAGCAATAAAGCCAAGAATGAAGAGAGTGGTAAACAGATATTGCAAAGTCTCACCTCGTAATAGAGTAATAGCTGGTAAAAATCTTTCTTGCACCCCATTCATTATAATGTTCCCTTGGAAAACTTCAAACTCTCACTACTCACTGCCCTACAAAAAAAGCACTGCCGGCATACTGCCAGTAGTGCTTGCTTGGTGTTATACAGGTCTTACCGTAAAGGTGAAGTGATACGCACGATTGGCTGGCAAAGTGTATTCAGCGTGGGTACGTGCGCCCCAACTGTCATCCCCACCGACACCCATTTGTTTGTAATTGATGCGAGCAACAGTCTGTGTGCTCTGAGGTAATTTGTACACATGGTCATTTGCTTCCAGTTCCTCAGGTGTCCATGGCAACGCATTGATTTCAAAGGGTATGGTGGCTTCAACATGCAGACCACTTTGACCATCCGCTGACGTAATTTCAGCGAAGCGTACATCGGTTTTGTTACCACACTCTTGTGGTTTTAGGTATGGAACGAATTGATCACGAACCGCACCTGTGTAATATCCCAATCGTGCACTGGTCAGGCGGTCTGCGTAGTTGTCGTGCGGCCCTCTGCCATACCAGGATATCGTATCCAGGCTGTTATTCAGCTGCAGCAGCATACCGAATTCCGGAAGATCGGGTAGGCCTTCGCCTGGAATAAGGGTTTGACTGATTTCGAGCACACTATTTGGATCGATTCGGTATGTGATGGACAGCGTGCATCCCGGATGAGAATCCCACGTATAATCGGTCGTTACGAGAATGCCTTGTTCGTCTGCATGGTGCTCAAAGCGAATTAATCTGTTGGTAGCATGAGCATCTCTCCAGAAGGCCGAACGCTCATTCAGCCGGTTCCCCATATCATTGTCTGTCATGGCTCTCCAGAAATTCGGCCGGACAGGTGCGAGCAATTGCTCCTGATTGTTGATCTGATAGGACGTGAGTGCGCCAGTAGCTGGATTGAAGCTCAACGTGACTTGGTCTGTAGCTACTTTCAATTCCTCTTGTAGATCCTGTACCTGCGGTGCCTTGCCTTGCCCTTGTTTCACTGGTTGGATTGGACGCAATCGTGGAGATACCACGAACTGATCCCAGGCAATTTCATGACCTGTTCCTGCCCATTTGGTTGCAACTTTCGTAACCAGAGATACAGTCAGCACCGCTTCCTGGAATAGATCGGACGATGATGTGTAAGGGATACGGACTTCAACCGATTCGCCAGGAGGTACCGCGATATCCAACGAGCCGTTCTCTACGGATACTCCATCGTGTGTTACTGTCCATACGAGCGAATATTCGCTCAGATCTGTGAACAGGAACTGGTTTCGGATGCGCAGCAGGCCTTCTTTTACATCGATAGCTTGCATACGAACGTTTTGATAACATTTCTTCACTTCTTCCAGCTTCGGTGTAACTGTCTTATCGGCCAGAATCAGTCCGTTCCCGCAGAAATTGCCATCATGAGGAGATTCACCGAAATCGCCGCCATAAGCGAAATATTCTACACCGTCTGCCGTAGTAGTACGAATGGATTGATCAACCCAGTCCCAGATGAAAGCACCTTGCAACACATCATATTTATCAAATAAATCCCAGTACAGATGCAGACCTCCGCAGGAGTTACCCATGGCATGGCTGTATTCGCAGATAATATAAGGTTTCTTGGGTCCCTGCATACGAGCATAATTCTCCACATTTTCAGGGCTGATATACATTGTGGATTCAATGTCGCTTGCCGAATCGGAAGGGCGATAATGGAAAGTCCCTTCATAATGAACGAGACGGGTTGGATCGACTTGTTTCAGATAATCGTACATGGCGATGAAGTTATCGCCGCCGAAGGACTCATTACCCAGAGACCAGATAATAACGGACGCATGGTTTTTGTCCCGCTGGAACATCGAGTTACAGCGATCTATTACGTTGTTACGCCATTCCGGCTTACTCGCGGGAATGTTGTTTTCATTCATTTCTTTTTGCCCATAGTACCAAGTACCGTGAGTTTCCAGATTCGTTTCGTCAATGACGTAGAGGCCATATTCATCACACAGTTCGTACCAGAGAGACTGATTCGGGTAATGGGATGTTCGCACGGCGTTAACGTTATAGGACTTCATCAGCTCAATGTCGCGGATCATGTCTTCCCGCCCAATGGCTCGACCAGTGTCCGGGGAAAATTCATGACGATTGACGCCTTTGAACACAATGCGTTTGCCATTGATCTGCATCAGGCCGTCTTTCAGTTCAAACTTGCGGAATCCGATCCGACTGCGAACAGCCTCCAGCGTATCACCCAATTCATTCTGAATGGAAAGCACGAGCGTATATAGATGAGGGAACTCGGCGCTCCATAAGAGCGGTTGGATAACCTGTGTAGATAAATTGAACGAAAGTTCGTCCTCGCCTTGGAAAGTAACGGCCGCAGTAAGGGGCTGCTTCAATACAGTCTGCTGCTGTGCATCATAGAGCTGTGCCTGAACGGATAATCCGGTAGTACTCTGCGAGGCATTATGATTAAATAACTTCAAATCCAGCAGTAGCTCCGCATCCTGGTAAGCGTCATCCAGTTCGGTACGAACAAAGAAATCAGCGATCTGAACCGGCGAAGGTGAATGCAGGTATACACCACGGAAGATGCCGCTTAACCGCCAGAAATCCTGATTCTCCAGCCAGCTCGCATCACACCAGCGATATACCTCCACAGCCAGCTTGTTCTCACCTTCGGTCAGATACGGAGTGATATCAAATTCTGCTGGTGTGAACGTGTCTTCGCTATAACCCACGAGCTCCCCGTTGACCCATACATAGAAGGCGGATTCAACACCCTCAAAGTGAAGCAGAACAGGCCGGTCTTTCCAATCTGCAGGAACAGTAAACGTACGGATGTACGAACCCACAGGATTATAGCTCGTTGGTGCAAATGGTGGCTTCAATTCAGGTTCACGCTCGACCCATGGATACGTCATATTCGTATATTGGGGATAATCGTACCCTTGTAGCTGCCAGTTGGAAGGAACGGCGATCTCGTCCCAGTTACTGGCATCATAGTCGTTCTCATAAAAGGATGTAATCCGTTGCTCCGGTGTCTCCGCAAAGGCAAACTTCCACGGACCATTCAGTGATTCGTACCATGGTGATGCGTTGGATTCACTCGACAATGCTTCTGAGATGGATGGAAACGCTATCATAGAAGCATGAGCCGGTAGACGGCCCAGTTGAAAAATCTCGGGATTGTTGTTCCATTCCGGGTAACCATTAGCCGGAGGGGTATGTATAAGTTTGTTTCGCATAACAGCAGCTCCTTCTGTAATGTTATAATATTGACATTATAGAATTGAATTGAGACATAGAGAATAAAGAATATTGCCCATATATATCACAATATGAAACCAACGATGGAGAAAGTGGTGTGCTGGATGGATACTCGGATCTTTTTTGGTAAAACAGAAGAAGCTGCTCGCCTGCCGATCTATATGACCACAGTTGGTTACTGGGAACACCAATATGAAACCGAGCGTCCAGAAGGATTCCCGGATTATCAGATCCATCAGATTATTCATGGCCAGGGGAGGCTGATTATACAAGAAGACGAGTATATCGTCGGACCGGGTGACGTTTTCTTTCTGTATCCTGATGTTCCGCATCGATACATGCCCATAAGTGACCGCTGGGAGCTGGCATGGGTGTCGTTCCAGGGCAGAGAGGCCAGCCAGTTATTAGCTTATGCGGGGATAACCGGTTCACGCGTATGCAGGCTTAGAAACCCCACACTGATGGAAGGATTGGAGCGACTTCTGGTTCGGGGGGAGAACACAGGCAATACGGCGTATGCAGATTACGATATTGAATGCTCCAAACAATTATATGCACTGCTATTAGATCTCAAGCCATTACTCATCGTATCTGCCAATTATAATGATGAACTGGAGCGCTTGAAGCCTGTGCTGCGTTACATCTCAGAGCATCTGGATCGTTCACTGTCGCTGAAGGAGCTGGCCGAAGTGGCTGTCGTGTCTCCTCAATATCTGTGCAGGCTGTTTCAGAAGGCACTTCATACCAGACCTGTGTTTTACGTGAACCAGGAACGGATCAATCGGAGCAAACAACTCATGTTCAGTGAGAGAGAGCTGCGAATCTATGAAGTGGCTGATCGGGTGGGTTACGAGAACGCCAGTTATTTCTGTGCAATGTTCAAAAGACACACAGGCATGAGTCCGGAACGTTTTCGAAAATTGCATGGGCTGAGTTAAAAAAATAGTAATTTTGATCTGTTATTCATCCCAATTTCAGTTTCCATTAAGGTTGTGAAGGTAAGATAAGTCTTGTAAACCCCTTCTCGTGTTAAATAGATGTGTGACTGGCCCTATCGGATTGTCCTCCGGTAGGGCACTTTTTTTCTCCATTTGTTCGGTTGATGGTATGATAGATGAATACATAGCGTACAACAACTCTAGTGATCGGAGGGAAGAATTGTGGATCACAGCCTGCATCCGTTGTTTAAGCCTATTCAGATAAATGGGACATACCCTAACAGTTATTATGTTGAGAAAATACCTGCTGCCGGCTTGATGGCTTATGTGGCCTGTTATTGGGAATCGGGATCTCTTCCGAACACGCATGGAGATGTTGCTTCGGGAGAAGGTCGAGAGCGATCGGTGATGACTGTCCCTTCCCGGGTATTGCCGGATGGTTGCACGGACATGCTGATTACATACGACCCGGTCTGTTCAGTACATTCCTATGCCTACTGCGGCAACTATACACAGCCCTTCGCTGTACCGGAGTCATCTGACGATGATGCTCCTCCTGGAGATTATACCTTTGGAGTGCGGTTCTTCCCGGGTGGGGCACATGTCTTCCATGGCATGCCTCTGGAGTGGTTTACGGATAAGCGAATTGCACTTCAGGAATGTTGGCCCGAGAAGCTGAACGAGCTTCAGGCGCGGATGGCTGAAACGAATCGTTTTGCAGAACGAGTAGAGGTTATGAATGCGTATTTGAGTCCGTTGTCGGTGCAGGCAAGTACATATGAGAACGATCTGATGAAAAACGTGCTGCACCGCATCTTTAAGGATGGGGGACGTATGAGTGTACAGGAGCTTGCCATGCGTGAGGTGGTCAGTGAGCGGCAGCTGCATCGCAAGTTCTCGGAATGGATTGGAATCAGTCCCAAACGATTCAGTGAGGTGGTTCGTTTTCATCGTGTGCTGGACAGCATTCATCAGGGGCATACGACAGATTGGGCAATGCTTGCCCAGAATCATGGATTTTTTGACCAAGCCCATCTGATTCGGCAATTTCGCAAGTTTTATGGAGAGACTCCGTTGACAGCGGCCAGGGAGCATGGCAGAATGTTGTCCGATTTGTACAATAGATCTGTAGCACCTTCGGTTATACTGAAGTCGTGAGAATAAAAGATAAGGGAGACATCATATATGAATGGAACATTACAGATTCGGGATCATTTGTTGAATGAATTAGAAACAGGCGTACGGACGGGGGCTTCGTTAATTCGCTTGATCCGTTCGGAGGATTGGTCTTATCGTCCACAGGAGAATATGCGTTCATTGGTGGAGCTAGTGCATCATTTTATCCAAATTACCGCATCCGATCTTGCCATCATGCAGGAACAAGGTGAAGTTAAGGTTGGGCTGGTGGAGAATAGCTTGTCCGGGATTCAGGATATTGAGAAGTTGGAAGCAACGTTGTGGAGCAATTTCGAATCCTACAAAGCATATATCACGGGATTGAGCGAAGATGACTTTTTGAATCGTTCGACGAAAGCTTTCTATATGGAACATGGACATCTGCAGGTTCAATGGCAGATTGAAACGGTAACGCATGTATTCCATCACCGTTCGCAATTGTACAACTATCTTAAACAGCAGGGACATGAATTGAACTTTTTCATGCTGTACGCATAGCTAACCTTGTTAAATATAATATGCTTTATCAGCTCTATCGGATGTTTCGGTGGGGCTTTTTTGTGTACAGTTGTCTATCAATCTATCTTATCTATTAAAAATGGACGTTATAACACGGTCGTTTCACCGTGGCTTTACTAGTTTTCCAACATAGAATACCGTATCAAAGCAAAAGGAGGTGATTTCAATGGCCATCCTTTTACCACAACAGTTTTATAATTTGGCAGCAGGCGTGGGCAAATCCTACTATGAGAATTTGGCTGGGGGCACTAATGCCAGCATCACGGTTAACAACTTTGGTCCGTTTGCAGTCGATTTGGTTGTTACTCGCGTGAATGCACCTGTCATCACGTATTTAATTCCTGCCGGCAACAGCCTTACACTGTCTGTACACTTGCTGCTCGTAGCTGCCTTATTGACTAGTGCAGCTGGTGCTTCAACAGGTACGATTCAAGTGGCAACATCTGATTTCTAATTGTTGTTGCGGGTCTAATTGACCTCTGCCGGACATGTTGTCGGCAGGGGTCTTTCTTTTTTTGATAGAATCATCTGGATAGAAAGTGATATGATTACTAAGGTGTTTATTCATTTAATAGGCTGTTATAAGAATGAATTTCTTGTGCAGCGAGAAAGAAAGGAAGATTGGATGTTTAGAAAGATGTTCATCTACATATTGGGGGTAACCTTCGGATTGTCTGTAATCCTGTCACCACATGTTGCTCAGGCGGCGACTGAGATGACCACCCTGGAGTATGGCAATGGGGCTACATATTATGGAGAGACCAAAAATGGAAAACCTCACGGGAATGGAACCATGACCTGGGGGAAAACCAAAACCTACAAAGGAAGCTGGACACAGGGCAAACGTTCAGGACATGGTGTTTATAAAGTTATAACACGCGGTGAGGACAGAATTACAGAGTCCAAGTATGATGGGAACTGGAAGAATGACAAGAAGGATGGTAAAGGTAAACTTCAGGTTAATGAAATAGCGTTGACTGGAGAAATGTTGGAATCACGAATCCAAACGGGGACATTTGCAAAAGATCAGTGGATCGCAGGCTATGATGTACGAAATGGAGAATATGATCCGCCATATTCGTTTCTTTATAAAGATTCAAAATTGAGCCTCGAAATTTGGGGAGATGCCGGAAATATTTTGAATGGATTAAAGAATAACTATTTCTTCTCATTTACATATCAAAAAGGAAAAGTATATAAAAGTGTTGGTGTTGGAGATGAGTATAATCCCAAGCAATTTAGTTCTTTTATAAAAAGTATAGAAAAAGAGATCAAGCCTCACATCAATCAATTTGAGAAATTGGCTAAGCAATTATAAGTGTCATTAGAAGGTATGAACATGAACAGATTATGAACTTTGTTTACCGTGATGGTTATTCGATTAATTTAAGGTATAGGCGGCACGCAGACTTGTGTTGGCATACAGGAGGTTAGTCGATGATGAACAGAACCATTTTATTTGAAACCGAACGGCTGGAATGTGCGACGTGGAACGAAGGGGATCGTGCGCTGGCGTTTGCGCTGTGGGGCGATCATGAAATTTCGAAGTGGATTAGCAGCAAGGGATTTCTAAGTGAAGATGAAGTAGAAGCGAGATTAACACAGGAGATTCAAAGACAGAAGGAAGCGGGGGTGCAATATTGGCCCTTTTTTGAGAAAGAGTCCGAGGTGTTTGTGGGCTGCTGTGGCCTGCGTCCGTATTCTTCAGAAAAGGATATGTATGAACTGGGATTTCATCTAACCCGGGATCACTGGGGCAAAGGGTATGCCCAGGAAGCAGCGCGTGCGGTGATTGCGTATGCCTTTGACGAAATGAAGGCGAAGGCACTGTTTGCGGAGCATCATCCGGATAATGAAGTGTCGGGTCACATCCTGATCAAGCTCGGATTCGAATACACAGGTGATGAACAGTATGAACCGACAGGATTAATGCATCCGTCCTATGTGCTGAAAAAACCGTAAATATGCTTCGAATAGGGACAGGCCATGGGCTATCCTAATGCAGTGAATCCATTTATATGAGAAATGTGGTCTACGGTATATTAACCTGATTTTCATGCTTTTTTTATTTCGCTTTCAGCTTCTATTAAGGTAGCAGAGGTATGATAATTCTTGTAAACCCCTTCTCGTGTTAAATAGATGTGTGACTGACCCTGCCGGGCGCCGGTAGGGTATTTTTTTGTTTTATTTTCAAATAAACAAAACTAAACAAAAATAAATAAAAGATTAATTCTGTGTTTATTATTGACCATCAAAGATAAACAAAGGTATAATGAATGTGAAAAAAGGAACTTACTATGTACGTGGCAAGCCATATTATTTTCAATATAAGGAGAGATTGATCATGAACGTGACCCTTACAAACGAAACAACACAGGCCGCCAGTTTCCATATTCCATTTGTCCGTGAGATGGCTGAAATTACTCAACATATGTGGAAAAATGGCTGGGATGAGCGCAATGGTGGTAATGTCAGCTATCTGCTGGAGGAAGAGGAAGTAGCCCAATATATCGATATTCAGCATGTGATTCGCAAGATCAAACCGGCATTTTCGGTGCAAGAGCTGGCAGGCAAGTATTTTATCGTGACAGCATCGGGTAAATATTTCAAAAATGTACTCGCTGATCCCGAAAGCAACCTGGGGTTGCTGCGTGTATCGCAAGATGGTCAGGAGCTGGAAGTGCTCTGGGGATTGGAGTCGGGGGCGAATCCAACAAGTGAATTACCTACGCATTTCATGAGCCATATTGAACGTCTGAAATTGGACCCGAACCACCGTGTTGTTATGCACAATCATGCGACTCATGTGCTGGCGATGACGTTTATCCACGAATTGGATGAAGCAAAATTCACGAAGACCCTCTGGCAGATGTGCACGGAGTGTGTGGTTGTATTCCCGGATGGGATCGGCATTATTCCTTGGATGATCCCTGGATCGAATGAGATTGGGCGCGAAACGGCTGAGAAAATGAAAGAATACCACGCGGTGATCTGGCCGCAACATGGCATCTTCGGAACGGGCACAACGATTGACGAGGCTTTTGGTCTGATTGAAACCATCGAGAAGGCAGCCCAAGTGTATATGCTGGTTGCTGGTCACGAGATCCGGCAGAGAATTACCGATGAACAGCTGACTACACTGGCGCAAGCGTTCGGTGTTACCCCTCGTCCCGGCATTTTGGGCAGTTAAAGGATGTTTTATTGCAATACAGTCAACGCATAGATCAAGGAAGTGGTCTTTGGTTCATTGAACCGAAGGTCACTTCCTTTTTTTTGACGAACAAACGTCGTTTTGGTTCAAAAAAGTTCAAATTGCTGAACAAGAATGGCTTTGTTATCGATTATTGAATCGTAGAATGCATTATCACGCGCTGGCGAATTTCGGGTGAAATGACGTATTGTCAATGGCTCTGCGATTTTGCATAATAACAATGCTTCACAGATGAGAGACGGAAGGAAGTTATGATCATGCTTGGCAAAATGAAGAGAATCTTAATAGGCAAGCCCATGAAATCGGCTGAATTGGATGGAGAAAAATTGGGGAAATGGAAGGCGCTCGCCATCCTGTCCTCGGATGCCCTATCGTCCGTTGCCTACGGTACGGAACAGATATTGCTGGTGCTCGTTGCGGCCGGATTCGCCGCCCTGTGGTACTCTGTTCCGATTTCCATCGCCGTGCTGGGATTACTCGTCATTTTAATTTTTTCCTATCGTCAGACGATATTTGCTTATCCAACAGGGGGCGGCGCTTATATCGTAGCCAAGGATAATCTGGGTACCACCTCCAGTCTGATTGCCGGAGGATCTCTGCTCGTCGATTATATTCTGACCGTTGCCGTAAGTTCGTCCGCAGGCACGGATGCAATAACGTCGGCGTTTCCAATGCTGCATGACTACAGTGTCGTGATTGCACTCATTATGATTGTGTTTCTAACGATTATGAATTTGCGGGGAGTGACGGAGTCAGCGTCTGTGCTGGCGATCCCCATCTATCTGTTTATCTTTTCGATTGCAGTTCTGATCATCTCGGGCGGAATCAAATTTCTTGCCGGGGGTATGGAAGCAGCTGCACCTGAATTCGGAACAAGTCTATCCCATGTGAGTATCTTTCTGCTGTTGAAAGCATTCAGCTCCGGCTGTTCGGCTCTGACTGGCGTGGAAGCGGTAAGTAACGCGATCCCGAACTTCAAGCAGCCTGCCGAGAAAAATGCCGCAGGTACGTTACTGCTCATGGGTTGTATATTGGGAGCCATGTTCATTGGCATCACGTTGCTCGCCTTCGGTTATGGGGTGAAGCCTGATCCCCATGCCACGGTCATATCCCAGATTGCCGAAGCTACATTTGGCCGAGGATGGATGTATTTTATCATCCAGGGTGTGACGGCACTGATCCTGTTCCTGGCAGCGAATACAGCGTATTCTGCCTTTCCGTTGTTGTCCTTCATGATGGCCAAAGATAAATATATGCCTCATATGTTCATGGTCCGAGGAGACCGGCTTGGCTTCTCGAACGGTATTATTTTTCTCAGTGTGATGTCTGCGCTTCTGGTGGTTGGGTTCAAAGGAAATACCGAAAGCCTGATTCCGCTCTATGCGGTAGGCGTGTTCATTCCATTTACGCTATCGCAACTCGGCATGATGATTCGCTGGATCAAAGTCAAGCCGTCTGGCTGGCAGATGAAGTTGCTGGTTAATACAGTCGGTATGCTGACTACGCTATCGATTACCCTGATCTTTATTTTCACCAAGTTCACGCAGACATGGGTCATCTTTATCTTTTTGCCACTCGTTGTCTATGTGTTCATGCGTATTCACCGTCACTATTGCAACATTGCGGATGAGCTGCGCATTGATATTCAGGTCGATAAGCCAGCGCAAAAAGGTAATACGATTGTCATTCCTGTTGCAGGCATTACGCGGGTCGTCATGAACACGATCAGTTACGCCCAGACGATGTCGGATCACGTGGTCGCACTCTATATTGGCTTCGATGATGAGGCCATACGCAAGATGGAGCAGAAGTGGGAGGAGTGGAACCCAGGGGTCCGTCTGGTCGTGATCAAATCGAGGTACCGCAGTATTATGGGGCCGCTGAAGAAATTCATTGATACCGTAGAGTGGAAAACGGCCGAGACCGATCATATCACCATCCTGATTCCGCAATTCATCACCAAGCACTGGTGGCAAAATGTACTGCACAATCAGACCAGCTTCATGATTCGGGCTTATCTGATCAATTACAAAGACGTGATTGTCACCACGGTGCCATATCATCTTAATCGTTAACTCGAACGGTTAATCGCTTAACCGGAGTTGGGAGATTTACAGATTATTGTAAAATGAGTCACTTTCATGAATAGACAAACGTTCATATTCCATTTACACATCGAACCGCAGGGACATCTCCAAACAGGGGAGTTCTTGTGGTTTTTTGTCTTGAAATCTAATTTTAATTCCGGCGTAGAGTTGATCCCTGATTTCGTAAAGCCCCTTGTCCATGATTAACGTTACGTTGATTCAGAAAAGATTTTGCTGTGACATTCGACTCTTACACTAGATAACGTGGTGCTGAAGTTGATGCAGCATTTCACACACACTGAATGCGTGAATCAAGGGGGAAGAAAATCCGATGAGTGAGCTTGATAACCGGATCAGCTTGCCCGCCGCCAAACGGCGCGTATCAGGTACGAGTGAGCGTCGTACAGCCTCGCTGCGCGTGCAGCGAATGCGGGAGAATATGCTGGCCTATGGTTTCCTGGCACCATCGCTGCTTTTGTTTGCAGTGTTTCTGTTTTACCCGATGTTTAAGTCCGTGTATCTGAGTCTTCATTCCACAGATCCGACGGGACAGATTGCGGCTTACGTGGGGCTGGACAACTTCAAGGCCGTATTTCAATCAGGACTGTTTATGCAGGGGATGAAAGTGACGTTACTATTTGTCCTGTTTACGGTGCCTACGGGTATGCTGGCTGCTCTTATTCTGGCTGCACTGACTCACAACCGATTCAAGGGAATGCGTGTGTTCCAATTTGTATTCTCTCTGCCCGTAGTGTTATCCGTCGGTTCGTCAGCGGTGATCTGGAAGTTTCTATTCCATCCGACCTTGGGCATGCTGAATTATCTGCTTGGCAAAGTAGGTATTGATCCAATTCCTTGGCTTACCAGCCCGGATTGGGCGTTAATCTCGATCTCCATTATGACGATCTGGATGAACCTCGGATTCAACTACATTATTCTATCCAGTGGTCTGGCAGGCATTCCGGATGAGATCTACGAGAGTGCCAAAATTGATGGCGCAGGACCATTACTGACGTTTCGTAAAATCTCAATGCCGCTCCTGTCACCAACGTTATTCTTTGTTACGGTCGTATCGATCATTGGCGCTTTTCAATCGTTCGGTCAGATCAACATTCTAACCCGGGGTGGCCCGATGGACAGTACGAATGTTTTCGTTTATTCCATCTATCAGGAAGCCTTCGTTAATTTCCGCTTTGGTACAGGTAGTGCACAGGCACTGATCCTGTTCGTGGTGATTATGCTGCTGACCCTGATCCAGTTCAAATGGGTAGAAAGGAAAGTGCATTACCAATGAGTGCGACATGGACCAAAACACTGTTATATGTATTACTGACGATCTGTGCAGCGCTTGTGCTGTATCCGGTGATGTACACCTTTTTCATGGCTGTCATGACGCCGGAAGATGCGAGCGCTTATCCGCCGCATATCATTCCGAATTCAATCGATCTGTCCAATTTTAGCGAAGTATTCGATATTGTTCCGATTGGGCGATTTATCGGCAACACCTTCCTTGTCGCAGGCCTAACGACGCTTGGTCAATTGATTACAGCGAGTATGGCAGCCTATGCTTTTGCGAAAATGCAGTTCAAAGGCAAAAACGTCATCTTCAGCATGTTTGTCGCAACCATGATGATTCCGTGGGAAGTGACGATGATCCCCAACTACCTGACGGTTCGCAGCTGGGGCTGGCTGGATAGTTACCAGGGGCTTACCGTGCCGTTTCTGGCAACGGCGTTTGGTACATTCCTGCTAAGACAGTTCTTCATGCAGCTACCCAAGGAATTGTTCGAGGCGGCGAAGATCGACGGTTGTGGTCATATCCGCTATTTTATATCGCACGTCTTGCCTTTGTCCCGTCCGGCACTTGGAACACTGGCAATCTATTCATTCTTAAGTATGTACAATTCGTATCTCTGGCCGCTGCTGGTGACGAACACACCAGAAATGAGAACCGCACAGATCGGGATCTCGATGCTGGAGTTCCAGGAATCCACGGCGTGGAATCTGGTATTTGCCGGAACAGCGATGGTCATTCTACCATCCTTACTGTTATTGATTTTCGGGTTGAAACAGCTTGTCCGCGGTATGGCCGCAGGCGCGCTGAAGGGGTAAGTAGAGTAAGTTTTTATACTATTTAATTGAACTGGAAGTTTAAAAGGTTTTGAATTAAACCTTGTATCTTCGTACAAGGTCCACGGTTTGGTTACCAGGAGCGAATAAACAAGGCTCGCGTCTTGAAATAAGATCTTAAGAGAGAAACCACGGTAGTAGTGGAGGGGACGAAATCGATTCTGAAGAAGCAAAGCGTTTGCCTTTATACACGGATTTTCCCCTCTAAAAGGGGATATAAAAAAATCCGGGGATAACAGCAATCAGAAGAACGATTCGTAACCGTAACGGCCACGCCGTGTCAATCTCCAGATTTATTCTGAAGCGAGCCATATAAAAGGAGAGCGATTATGAACGGATTTCGTCTGAAAAAAAGAGGTGCATTCGCATTCATGCTGGCTGCTCTAATGTTGGTCATTTCCGCTTGCGGAACGAAAGCAGAAACAAGCAGCCCGGCAAGTGGAGCACCAGCAGAAGCGGCCGCAGCTGAAACAACACAATTGACGTGGTGGCACTCCATGTCGGGTGCAGGGGAAAAAGCGATAAACCAGCTCGCTTCCGACTTTAACGCAAGTCATCCAGACATTCAGGTGAAGCCCATCTATCAAGGGAAGTACGATGAAAGTCTGAACAAACTCAAAGCATCCATGGGCTCAGACAGCGGTCCAGACATTATCCAGGTCTACGAGATTGGTAGCAAGTTCATGATCGATTCAGGCATGATTACGCCAGTACAGCAGTTCATCGACAAGGATCAGTTCGACCTGTCCCAACTGGAGCCAAACATTATCCGGTATTACACCATTGATGGCAAGTTGAACGCCATGCCGTTTAACACATCGAACCCGATCCTTTACTACAACAAGGATATGTTCAAAGCAGCAGGTCTGGACCCGGAGAACCCGCCGAAGACATATGAAGAGTTTGAACAAGCAGCGAAAGCATTGGCGAAAGACGGTAAGCCAGGCGCATCCATGGCGATCTACGGCTGGTTTATGGAACAATTCTTTGCGAACCAGAATGCAGATTATGTAAACAATGGAAACGGAAGAACCGAAGCCGCTACAGAGTCTCTGTTGAACTCGGAAGCTGGAGTGAAGACATTAACATGGTGGAAAAAGATGATCGACGAGAAAACCCTCTCCAATCTGGGGCGTAGCACAGACGATACGACAGCAGCATTTACAGCACAACAAATCGGTATGACCATGGATTCCACAGCTGGCCTGCGCAAAATCGTAGAAGGTTCAGGTGGCAAGTTTGAACTGGGAACAGGTTTCCTGCCTCGTCCAGCGGATGCCAAAGAAGGCGGCGTTGTGGTGGGTGGAGCGAGCTTGTACATCATGAACAACAAATCGGAAGCACAACAGCAAGCGGCATGGGAGTTCATCAAGTACTTGGCTACACCAGAGGTACAAGCGAACTGGAGCGTTGCGACAGGATACTTCCCAATTACGACAGCAGCTTACGAAGAGCAAGTATTAAAGGATAATATGGCGAAGTACCCGCAATTCCAGACAGCAGTCGACCAATTGCACGCTTCCGCGGATTCGACAGCAACTTCCGGGGCATTAATGGGTGTATTCCCTGAAGCGAGACAACTTGTCGAAGGAGCGATTGAAACGGTCCTGAATGGACAAGGTACACCACAGGAAGCATTGGATGCAGCAGCTAAACAAATTACAGACAAGATTGCGCAATATAATAGCACGGTGAAGAAGTAACAGTAGGTTAATATCAAAATAAAGATGCGGCGATCAGTCCTGATCGTCGCATTGCTATGCCTGTATCTTGAAATTTGCTATAAGCCTTAAGTCTGATTTTTTTTGAAAAGAGATAGATAGTTGCCGTCACTAATTGTCGAAAAACTAAATAATTCAAATCGTTATGTTAGAATATCTAACACAAATGATTTGATGTGCACATGAACATGACTTAAAAAGATCAAAAAGACATAACTTCGATCTGGAATTAGTCCTGTTTAGCTTTGAATAATAGAAAATGGTTTCTTTTTGTAATGTACATGTTCTATTTTCTTTCATAACGAAGAATTATTGTTTACACAACTCTGTTATTCAGTTATCTTATATTTGAACTAATGTACAAGCTGGCTGAACAAATGATTGCCAAGTTGAAAACATGGGGGTAGGACGAATGAACAACACGCAAGTGAAACGTTGGGCACAAAGGTTTCTGGTTTTCGTTCTTGTCGTTACAGGTGCGGCACCAATCGGTGGATTAAGTAGCACCGTATATGCTGATGAGGAAAATGTAGTAACGGAACAGCCGCAAACAAGTGATCAGGAGACCTCCATACCGGATGCTGTCCCAACTGAAGAATCGTCAGACCTAGAGTCACCGACTAACGAAGATGATGATTTGGATGGAACTGGAAGTGAGGAACCAGCTGAGGCGGATAACTCAGAAGTGCAGGAAGCAGACGGGGCTGGAATCATACCCATTGCTGATGCGCGAATACTTGCACCAAATACAAATGTAGCCGTTTCAGGTGTCGTAACGTACAGTGAACTCTCCGGAGAATTCACGAATTATTATATTCAAGACGAAGAAGCTGGCATTGTAGTCCGAGCGAAGAATCAAGTTGACGTGGGGGATCGCATTGAAGTGTATGGTCCAATTACCCACTACAGCGGACTCGTCCAGATCGAGAAGGATAAGTCAGGTTTTACCGAAGGATACATGAAGGTAACTGAGCAAAATATAACACTCCCCGGACCCAAAAATATGGTGTCCACAGACTTTGTCAGACCAGCAGACCAAAGTAACAAGGGTGCGGGCGAAAAGTATGAGGGAATGTTTGTCGAAGTAAGAGATATTCAGGTAACACGTGGCAGTAGTTCGACGTTCTACGCGACGGATAGTCATGGTGCTGAGATGACGATCTATGCCAAAAACTTCCCTAACGCGCTAACTGTCGGCAAAACCTACGAATATGTGCAAGGTGTTCTCACGTTCAACAGTAATTACGGATTAGAGATTTTGCCTAGAACAGCCGCAGATGTTGTAGAAAATAGCCTGTCTGTGATAGTAAGTGTTCCGTCCGGCGGGATTCCCCGAAACAATGAAGTCACATTAACCTCTCCAGCAAAGGGTGCAGTCGTACATTACACAACGGATGGAACCGAACCTACTTCTTCTTCTGCCGTGTATAACAGCCCATTGGTGATTGATCAAGACATCGTAATCAAAGCTGTTGCCATTCTTAATGGACAATCTAGTGAAGTGTACACCTTTATGTATCAAGTACTTCCTGATAAAGAAAACTTGCGTATCCATGATATTCAGGGTGCAGGACATACCTCTGTTTTTAACGGATATGATGTTAAAGATATCGAAGGTATTGTTACCTCCGTCAGTACAAGCAGTTTTTACATGCAAGAGCTTACGGATGAGATTGACGAGGATGATCGGACCTCCGAAGCCATTCAGGTATATAAACCGAGTCATGGAGTTATCGTTGGCAACCAGGTGAAGGTATCTGGGAAAGTTACGGAATATGGGGCGGTTAACGAATTAACCACCACGCAAATTACGGGGAGTAACATTGTAAAAGTGTTAGATCAAGTCGAACTGCCTGCACCTGTGAAGTTGGGTGTCAATGGACGAATCATTCCAACAGTCATTGACTCGGACTCTTTTGGAGAGTTTAACCCAGAGAAGGATGCCATAGACTTTTATGAAAGTCTCGAAGGCATGCGCGTTGAATTGGAAAAGCCTGAGATTATAGGTCCTTACTCCAGTCAACCGGGTCTGGCCGTTGTCGTGGATAATGGTGAGAACAATCCACTTCGCACGCCTAATGGTGGTGTTATTCTGACCGATAACAAGAAAGGTATGAATGAGAGTGATCTCAATCCGCAGCGTCTATTTATCAGTAAGAAACCTTCCAAAGCAGTAAAAACAGGCGATAAGTTGGATGGTAATGTAATCGGAGTAATGACATACTCTAGCGGCAATTTCAAGGTGAGTCCTGAAGGGAATTTGCCAGTAGTCATCCCAGGAGAAACGAAACAAGCGACTACTTCCATTGAGAAGGCAGCAGATAAACTAACTATTGCCACGTTTAATGTGGAGAACTTCAGCAAAAAGGATGCAACACGAGCCAATAAAATCGGCAAAATCATCGTGGATAATTTGAACACGCCAGACATCATTGGCATTATGGAAGTTCAGGATAACGATGGTGATGCCGATACAGGTACAACAGTGGCAGATGCTAGTTTCCAGACTCTAATTGATGCAATCAAAGCGAACAACGGACCAACATATCGATATAGTGAGATTTCTCCGGAAAATAACAAGGATGGCGGGGCACCGGGTGCCAATATTCGTGTAGGATTCCTTTATCAACCTAACCGTGTATCCTTGGCTACGGGTATCGGAAAAGGTAATGCTACGACAGCGATCACAGTCAAAGCTGACGGCAGTCTCTCCAATAATCCGGGTCGTATTGCACCAGAGGATGAGGCATTCGCCAGCTCTCGCAAACCGCTCGCAGCGGAATTTGAATTCAATGGTGAACGTGTAGTCGTGATTGCCAACCATTTCAATTCCAAAGGTGGAGACCTGAAACCTTTTGGAAGCATACAACCTGCGACTCGAAGCAGTGAAGTTCAACGTGCGAAGCAAGCTGCGCTGGTCAATGGCTTTGTGAAAGAGTTACTGAACAAAGACCCTGACGTAAATGTCGCTGTACTTGGCGATTTTAACGACTTCCAATTCTCGAATACCTTGAACATTGTTGAAGGTAATGAACTGGACAACTTGGTAAACCAACTGCCAGAGAATCAGCGTTACTCCTACATCTATGATGGAAACTCTCAGACACTGGATCACATTCTGGTGAGTAAAAACCTGACTGAGACGGCAGCCATCGAAGTGGTACATGTGAATGCCGATTTTGAGACAGCGGATGGACGGGTGAGCGACCATGATCCACTACTCGCACAATTAAGTATTGGAGATCCCGTGGAAGAAGGGGACTTCAACCTGCGCGTACTTCACACGAATGATACGCATGCGCATCTGGATAACATCCCGCGCCGAGTAACGGCAATTAAGGAAGCGCGCAATGATAACACTTTGGTACTGGATGCAGGGGACGTTTTCTCAGGCACATTGTACTTCAATCTGTTTAACGGTCTGGCTGATCTGGAATTCATGAACATGATCGGATACGATGCCATGACTTTTGGTAACCATGAGTTTGATAAAGGTCCAAGTGTACTGAAAGCATTTATTGAAAAAGCAGATTTCCCGTTCGTGAGTGCCAATATTGATTATTCAAAAGATGCGAGCTTGAGTGGTTTGTACAACAATAGCATCGGTGATCCGGGTGAAAAAGCCGAAATCTATCCGGCGATTATCACGGAAGTGAATGGTGAGCGAGTCGGTATTTTCGGACTGACGACACCGGACACAGTATCTCTTTCTTCACCGGGAGATGACTTGAAGTTTGCGGATTACAAGGCAAGTGCACAAGCGACTGTACAGATGCTGCAAAATGAAGGTATCAATAAAATCATTGCTTTAACTCACCTTGGCTACTCAGAGGATCTAAAATTGGCTGAAGCCGTAGAAGGGATCGATATTGTGGTAGGTGGTCATTCACACACCATTCTGAAGAAACCTATTGTTGTAGGCAGCAAAGATGAGCCAACATTGGTTGTGCAAACCGGGGAATATGACGTCTCTCTTGGTCAATTGGATGTTACGTTTGATGAAGCCGGTATATTGAAGAAGTGGAACGGCAAATTGTTGAGTCTGGATGCGAAAGATGCTGCCAACCAATTCATCTATGCTGATGATGTGGAAGCCGCGAACAAGTTGAATGAATATGCCCCTCAGTTGGAACAGTTCAAGAAAACGGTTATTGGTAAAACGAATGTCTTCCTGGATGGAGAACGTGGCACTGTGCGGAAACAGGAAACCAATTTAGGAAACTTGATGACAGACGGTATGCTGGAGAAAGTGAAATCCATTGTGCAGGAAAACGATGTCAAAGGATACGTCGCGATCCAGAATGGCGGTGGTATTCGAGCTTCATTCCAGACAGGTGATATTACGCTGGGCAATCTCCTGACTGTGATGCCATTCGGTAATAACCTGTCTGCGCTGAAAATGACAGGCAAGGAAATCACAGCCGCGCTGGAAAATGGCGTTAGTGGTGTGGAAACGGGAGAAGGACGCTTCCCGCAAGTGGCAGGCATGCGGTTCTACTACGATTCTACGAAGCCAGGCGAGAAAATGGATGCAACGAACAACACCGTGACCCAAGTCGGTCAACGTGTGGTCAAAGTTCAGATTAAGAAGGCAGATGGTACGTACTCGGATATCGATCAGAACGGGTACTATATCGTCGCTACCAATTCATTCATGGCTAACGGTGGAGATTTCTATCGTGCTATGAGAACGGCAAAAGATGATAATCGATTCTACGAATTGAATCTGGTCGATTATGAAATCTTCCATGAACATCTGGACCGTGTAGGTACAGTGAACCAAGAGACGGAAGGACGTAGTACGGATTTGAAAGGAACATCACTTCCAGGAGACGGAAATGGCAGCAACCCTGGTAATGGTGGCGGGAATAATGGAAGTGATCCGGGCAGTGGTAATAGTGGTGGAGGTTCTACAACACCGACTACGCCTGTAACTCCAACCCCACCGACTACACCAACCAATCCTACGAACCCAACTACGCCAACCGTTCCGGGTAATGGAGGAGGAACTACTCCAACCACTCCGGTTGTAGACCTGAAGGACATCGGGAATCACTGGGCAGCTGTTGCCATTGAACAGGCCATTTCCCGGGGAATTGTGAACGGGTATCAGGATGGTAATTTCCGTCCGAATGCACCAGCCACACGCGCCGAATTCATTGTTATGCTGGCAAGAGCATTTGAACTCCCAGCCAGCAACAAGGCATTGACGTTTAAGGATGCTGCTGGCATACCTACATGGGCGCAATCCTTTATTGCTCAGGCAGTGGAGCAAGGCATCATTAGCGGGTATACGGATGATACTTTCCGTTCATCGGGCAAAGTATCGCGGGTAGAGATGACGGTTATGCTCGTAAGAGCACTCGGTCTTCCGGTACATTCTAATCCTGCACTGAGCTTTGCGGATGCAGATAAAGTACCCGCTTGGGCTGTTCCATATATCGCTGCTGCATATGATGCAGGACTGGTGAAAGGAACAGGGCAGAATAGGTTCAACCCACTCGCAGAAGCAACGCGTGCTGAAGTGGTGACCCTGCTATTGTCGGCAAGCGAGTGGCAAAAGCAGTAAAGACGTATGATACAGACGGTTTAGAACAGCTTGCAGACTTCCATCTGCAAGCTGTTTTTTTACTAGGGCGTGTCTGAAAAACTCCGAAGGAAGCAGATTTTTCCGAATTTTCGTTCCAAGCAAGGCAGGACAACGGTAAGAGAGAATCGTGTAATTTCACGTAGTTCAAGATAGCCAGAGGAAGACAGAAGAAAAAAGATGACAGAAAAAGGCCACCGAATAATTTCGGTGGCCTTTCTACCAAATTCAGGTTTATTCATCTCAATCTGGTTTAATTAACTTTTAAGTCTTCAACAGAGTTGATATCCATATACGTTGGAACAACCAGACCTTGCTTGACTCCAGTCATACTGACAGCGATATCTTCAATCTTGTCTCCATATGTTTTCCAGTAGTCTCCATGTGTAAGTGGGAGCCAAACGGCTGGAGAAGCATCGATATCGCCTGCTGCTAAGCCTGCCCACATTGGACCAGCTTCGACTTGTAGGGCTTTGACGGTGTAACCCAGATCCGTCTCCAGCACATACTTCATCAGATTGGTACTCGCAATTTCAGAGTCCCATGCAACATAACCGAGACGTAAATTGTCACCATTAACAGGGGTTAACCCCTTGGTCCACTCTTCAATTTGGTCCGGATGTTTTTCTGCATAAGTCTTGGCAGCTTCTTCAGGCGAAACGCCCTTTTGAATGTCTACCATGATTTCACTCATTTGATCCGCAGTCCAATTAAAGCGAGAGAAGAACTCATAGGCAACGGGATGATCTTCTTTGATTCCCTTACGTCCAACCGTGTGAACTTCCTCTGCATCGCCAAAAATTAAGTCGGGATCGTCCAGATACTTCAGATCATACTGATTGAACATCCAGTGTGGAGTCCAACCCGTAACGATGATGGGCTCCTCATTTTTATAAGCTTTATCGAGCGATGCAGTCATCGCGGCTCCAGAGCCTTCGATCAGATTCCAATTAGACAATTCATAATGCTCAATCGCATTTGCCGTAGCTTTCATAAGACCTGCACCTGGATCAATACCAACGATTTGGTGATTAACCTCTTCGCCCACATTAGCACTTGCCGATGGAGTGGAAGAAGCAGCACCTGTCTCCAGATCTTCAATCGAATTTACTTCAGTCATGTAACTAGGAACCACGAGTCCTGTACGTACACCCGTCATGTTGGCACCCAGATCGTCCACCTGGTCTTTGTAACGTTCCCAGTAGTCAGCGTGTGTCAATGGCAGCCAAGCTGCTGGAGAGGCATCTACGTCGCCTGAGGCAACACCCGTCCACATTGGTCCGGCTTCGACTTGCAGAGCGTTAACTTTATAACCCAAGTTGTTTTCCATCACATATTTCAGCAAGTTGGTACTTGCGATTTCGGAATCCCAAGCCACATAACTCAGTTTGAATGCATCACCGTTCACTGGAGTCAGACCTTTGGTCCACTCAGCAATCTGATCGGCATGTTTCTCCGCATAAGCTTTAGCTGCTTCTTCTGCGGATGTGCCATCCTGGATAGCAGTCATCATTTCACCCATTTCATCCGAGGTCCATTGGAAACGGGACAGGAATTCAAACGCAACAGGGTGATCTTCTTTCAGACCTTTACGGGCGATGGTGTGAATTTCTTCAGCATCACCGAAAGATTTCTCTGGATCTTCCAGATATTTCAGATCATATTTGTTGAACATCCAGTGTGGAGTCCAACCTGTAATAATGATTGGGTCTTCATTTTTGATCGCTTTGTCCAGCGTGGCCGTCATGGCTGCACCAGAGCCTTCAATCAGAGTCCAGTCAGTCAGGTTATAGTCTTCGATCGCTTTTGCTGCGGACTTCATGATACCAGCCCCTGGATCGATACCAATAATCTGATAGTTCACTTCTTCACCTACAGCATTGGCTCCTGAGTTGTTGCCGCCAGCGGAAGTCGTGCCACCAACGAAGTATTGTGAGAAACCAGCTACTAACACAAGGAATGTTGCGGCAGCAGTGATCCACGCTTTTTGCTTGGTTGTAATGCGTGAGGTCTTTTTGCGACCAGGCATAAACAGATTTTGTGTAAAGCGGTCCAGCACAATCGCGAGTACGACAACAGCAAGACCGGCTTCAAAACCTTTACCGATTTGCAGCTGTGTTACCGCACGATATACTTCCGCACCAATACCCTGTGCACCAATCATGGATGCAATAACAACCATGGACAGTGACAGCATGATGGTCTGGTTAATACCGGACATCACGGTAGGCAAAGCGAGTGGAAGCTGTACTTTGAACAATTTTTGCATGGAAGTTGAGCCGAATGCATCGGCTGCTTCAACCAATTCGCCAGATACCTGTCTGATACCCAGGTGAGTCAGACGAATCGTTGGCGGAATCGCAAATATAACGGACGCGATAACACCTGGAACGACACCAAGGCTAAAGAACGTAACCGCAGGCAGCAAGTAGACAAATGCAGGCATCGTCTGCATGAAGTCAAGCAGCGGTGTAATGATACGCGCCGCAGTTTTACTGTATGCGAGCCAGATTCCGACCGGTACACCAAGCAGGATCGAAACCAAACCTGAAGTGATAACCAGTCCGAGTGTGTCCATCGATTGGGACCAGTAGCCCAAGTTGTCTACGAGCAAGAACCCGATCACCGTGAACAGTGTAAGTGGGAGTCGACCTACGAGGAACGCAAGAACACCCAATATCGCAATGAATAGGAGTGGATGTGGCAGCATGAACAGCCCGGAGAAGAATCCGACCACTTCCTGAATGACAATAGAGATTACGTTAAACAATCCGGAGAGCGAGGAGCTCATCCAGTCAACGATGGATTCAATCCACGATGCTAGTGGTATTTTGGGAATCATTCACAAGTTCCTCCTTTACTGCAACTTCACCGCTAAGTGCACCCAGCAGGGCACCGCGGACGATAACACCTTGCAGACGGCCATTCTCACCAACAACAGCGAGAGGCACATGGGCTGAACTTACAATTTCGAACAATTCATGAATCAGGGTCTCAGGCGACACCGTCGGTCCGTCCGTGATCAGAATGTCGTTCAATACTTTGTTTTCGCGCATCGCACGGGTAGCATCTTCTGCTGTAATAACACCAAGCAGTTTCTTCGAACGGTCAATGACAAACAGGTTGGAAATACCACGTTCGCGCATTAATTCGAGGGCAACACGAGGACCACGGTCAAGCGTAATTGTTTCAGGGCGACGCATCACATGAGATGCAGTAAGAACCTTGGACAGATCCACGTCTTCGACGAAGCGGGCCACATAAGAGTTGGCCGGTTGAATCATGATTTCTTCCGGTGTACCGATCTGCACGACTGCGCCGTCTTTCATAAGGGCAATACGATCGCCGATGCGCAGCGCTTCGTCCAAGTCATGGGTAATGAAAATAATCGTCTTTTTCATTTTATCTTGAAGCTCGATCAGCTCATCCTGCATATCACGGCGAATCAATGGATCAAGTGCACTGAAGGCTTCATCCATTAATAGTACTTCGGGGTCATTGGCAAGCGCACGGGCTAAGCCGACACGTTGCTGCATCCCGCCACTGAGTTCATCTGGCATTTTGTCTTCCCAGCCTTTAAGGCCAACCAGCTCAAGTGAAGTTTTCGCCTTCTCACGGCGTACGTCTTTGTCTACTTTTTGTACTTCTAATCCATACTCCACATTATCAAGAACGGTACGGTGCGGGAATAACGCAAACTTCTGGAAGACCATGCTGATCGTTTTCCGGCGCACTTCGCGCAATTGTTCTTTGTTCATCTTGCGAAGATCCTTACCATGGACCAGAATTTCTCCGGATGTTGGTTCAATCAGGCGATTGAACATCCGTACTAATGTGGATTTACCACTCCCGGACAGCCCCATAATAACGAAAATTTCGCCTTCCTTAATCTCCATGTTGACCCGGTTGACACCAACCGTTATCTGTTTTTCTTTGGCCAACTTTTCTTTACCCCAACCTTGCTCCAGTAATTGCAGACCTTGCTCGGTTTGGGGTCCAAACAATTTACTTACGTTTTTCACTTCAAGTATGGTCATGTTTTCACCCCTTCTGATGTGTTGTGCACTTCGAACGGCTTTTAGCATCCACAAGCCCATACACTTGTGCGCCCAGCCACGAAATCCGGTAATTATTGCTTCGCTTCCCGTCTTTCTGGGTAACGTTTTTTATTCTAACAATACTTAACCAGTATATCAACCGAATAAACAGTACATAATGTTTGTACAGGAAAAACTGTACAAAGTTTTCCTTCCATATGCTCCGCCATTCTCCTTATTCTGCCTAATGAGGTTCCTTTACATTTGATAAGGCTTTTCCTACAATAGAAAATGAGCTGAATTGAAGCTAGATTTTTTGGTTAAAGAAAGTCATAGGCAATTGTAGCCTGGTAAAGTTCCCATTTTCATACATTGGGTGAAAGAAAGCCCTCTGGCATATAGGATGTCCGGCCGGATGCTTTCCCATGTAAGCAGGACTTTTAAAGTGTTGCAATTATTTTGCCAAGACTGTGGAATGTTCAGAATGGAGGTTGCAAGCATGGGCTTGGACCATTTACAAGAGGAACAGCAGGCAACCGTGCTGAAGATTCGTAAACGCGTCATTGAAGCCATTGGACGTAATATGGATCTTTACGGCGTTACGCTGTCAACGGGACACTTATATGGATTGCTATTTTTTGCAGACAAGCCAATGACCCTTGACGATATGGGACGGGAAATGGAAATGAGCAAAACGAGTATGAGTACAGGTGTACGAACACTGCTGGATTTGAAAATGGTGAATAAAGTATGGAGCAAGGGCTCCAGGAAAGACCTATATGAAGTGGAGTATGACTGGCATCAGACGTTTACGGATTATTTTGCTATCAAATGGAGAAAAGCTGTGGAGAGTAACCTTCAGATTCTGCGGAAATCCATTGACGAACTGAATCGCTTAGTCGAAGATCTGGATGAGCAGGCAGATGCTGAACTTATCCGCATTCTGATGGAAGACAAACACAAGGTTTTGCAAGCGGAAGCATATTACAAATGGTTGGATCGGTTAATTGATACCATGGAAGACGAAGAGATATACAAGTTGGTTCCGAAGGAAGAGATTAAGGAACACTCATAATTACATGCAAAGGGCCCTTTCCTTTATAGGAGAGGGCCCTTTGGCCTGTGCAATATCTTACTGAATTATAATTGAAGGAACACGATGTAAAAGATAACCTTGCCCAACGTATCGACTTATGTTCAGCGTCTAATGTCCGATCAGACCTGCATGAGAAAAGACCACAGACTGTTGGGCAATCTGTTCCAGTTCAATTAGAATCTGCAGCCGTCCAGCCGGAGTCCAGCATAACCGTTGCCAATTCGAAATATCGTGAACGTTACCTTGCAACACGGCAGGGGAACGATTCCACGATGCCGTTTGTTTCATGCGTCGGAACACCTTTTCACTGGCAGGCTGAAGCGTAGCACGATGAATAAATAGGTAATCCGTGTCCAGCACGGGGATGCTATCTGCCGCATACTCATTTCTGTAGATTTCGGGGGATACAAGCTGGGCAGGATGGAGCTCCAGTTCATCATACAACAACTGATTTAAGGGGTCCTCGCCTGATCCCTGCAAGCGGATGGACTGGTTCGTAATGTGCATCAGAGCAATACGTCCCTGTTCGAAATACAGTTGTAGGCTTTGGCTTGCCTCAAGCTTGCGAAACTCAAGTTCCTTGAAATTCAGCAACGCCTGCTTCTCACGTCCAACCAGTTCGGCTATGCGAATAAGGTTCTCTTTCCAGTCATTTGTTGATTCTAAAATGATGGTAGGTGCAATGCTTTTCAGCCGATCGTAATAGGGCTGGTGGTAAAAGTCACCGATGATCAAGTCTGGCTTCGCCTGCCGAAGTTGATCGAATTGCCTGGTTAATCTGCGTTCTTGTTCATCGGCATCGCGATCAAGGGCTCCTTCCAGCACAGCTACCGGATGCAGTCCAAGCGAGGCCAGGTTCTCGTGGAATCCCATAATGGATGCCGTGGCAACTCGAAGTTGATCTCTTTTCATATATACACTGGGTGC
Source organism: Paenibacillus sp. USHLN196 (assembly GCF_037144955.1). NCBI lineage: Bacteria > Bacillati > Bacillota > Bacilli > Caryophanales > Paenibacillaceae > Paenibacillus > Paenibacillus sp. USHLN196. Next base: position 612,601 of record NZ_JBBCYH010000002.1, read on the forward strand.
AATCCCCAAGGTTTGTTTGAATTTGCGGCTAAAATAATACTCGTTGCCATACCCGACAGATATCGCGACGTCTTTGATGTTACACGTTTCCGCTGTCAGCTGTTTTTTGGCTTCGTCTATACGTAAACGGTTCAGGTAATCGGTCGGTGACATGCCCTTGGCTTTCTTGAAACTGCGAGAATAAGAACTGGGTGTGAGTCCAGCAATCTTGGCGAGCTGATCCATGCTAATTCCTTCACTCATGAAGCGTCGCATATACATAATGCTGCGTTCCAAGGCAGGGTCCACTTTCTCATGATTGGCTTCCAGCCGATTCTCCGAGAGAAACTGCAGCAGCTCATGCAGCTGGCTATGTATGCTGATAAAGTGTTCTGGTTGAAGACCGCGAAAGGTTTCATACAGTTGTTCCAAACGTGATACAGCCTGCTGTTCGTGACGCACCAGCAATCTGCCTGTCTGCCAATCCAGCGGGAAGCCAGGAGTAGGGGTCATTTTCCATTCACCACGGACTTGCTGCAAACGAACAGTATCCATGCTTAGCAATATACATTCGGTCACTTTCGAGCGTGCAGCGGCCTCAATGGTTGTACCTGGATTCAACACGAACAGGCTGCCGGCTTGAGCCGTATAGACTGTATCATTAAGGACCAGAACACCGTCTCCTTGCAAAATAAGACAGAGCTTGGGCCGGGACACCATCTTGCCTTGCACACGGAAGTTCTTCCCACGACGCACACGGCACATGGAGGAGAGGAGCGGTAGAGATGAGGTTTCAGCAATGAAAGGAAACTGTTCAGTCATACGGACCATCCTTTTGTCTTATTTTCTTAATGATAACAATTATCATTCTCATATGGAAGATGTTTTTAAAAAATAGTTTTCGACATCAAAAAAGGACTACCAAGAGCCATTATGGCTGCAAGGTAATCCTCATTGTTATGGACAAGGCTGTTTAATAGGCTATGTGCCTGAATCCACAGTATAGGTTAGTACGGTGTTACCAATAGAATATTGTCGAGGAAAACGTCACTCATTACTTTTTTGCCAGTTCCCCCCGTTTGCACGTGATACAGGCGATACTGATCTTTGGCATTGATGTAGAACAGACCGGCAACATCATCTCTGATATGGAATGCATCCCATTCGTCACTGGTAAGTTTGGTTACCTTGAGAGCTGTGTTGACTGAATAGAGACCGTTGTTGCCCGAGATGTATGCAGCCGTCGGTGTGCCATTGGTCAATTGATTCGCAACATACGTTACATTGTTCAAGTTCAGGTTGGCGGACTTGGTCACTTTGTTGCTGGAGACCGTTTTGGCATAAGCCTTTTTGTCTGCATCAATAATTACAACCTTGTCTGTACCGAGTGAACTTACTTCCCGGACGCTCTTGTTATGAAGCTGAAGTGTTTTGGCTGAAGTCGTCAACGCAAACGCTTTGCCTTTGGCGTAATTGTAATCCTTGTTACTATCCAGCGCGATTCCTTTGTTATACACGTAAAGATTGTTCCCCCAACCACCGGAATATACAGCATTCACATCCAACTTGGCTTTTGGGTTAACCGCAGTGGCCTTGCCAGTGTTGTAATTCACCTTATACATAACGACAGCATTGGTGGAGTAAAACTGCTCGTAAGGGTCGGTATTGACCATCAGTTGCATTTCTTTTTTGGCTTGATTGGTAAAATAACGACTTTCCACTGCACCTGCAGCAATGCGCTGTACAGCTCCAGAGCCGTTGGACGTTTTGGAGACGATCCATGTGTTTCCATTAACTAATGCATTATAGTAGGCACGCCCTTTGGCGACCACGAGAAACGGAAAATCGGTATCGGCCTTGTCGGCAATCTTGGTGGCAGTGGAAGCATCACTATTGCCATTAGCGCGATAAATCGTGCCTGTTGCGTCCAGATAATAGATGAACCCGTTATCCGTATAATAGCTGAGTACATCTGTAGCAAATGTCTCTGCCGCATCGCTGGACCCGTCATTCGGAACCCGAAGCAAGGTTGTAGAAGAGGCAGTCTGAGTGTAGTAGAGATAAGAGCCTGCTGCGAGCAAGTCCACACCTTGGAAATCAATTAATACTTCTGTTGTGTTACTGCCATCAGCGGATACTTTGTACAAGACTCCGTCAGACTCATAATACACTGTGGATTGGCTGAGTGAAGCTGCTTGGGCTGCGCTTCCGCCTCCCAATGTCATTGCTGCAAGCAGTGTAATGAGCAGCAATGTACAGATGGTGCGTTGTAAGTATGTATACCCTGTTTTCATTCTTTCATCGTCCCCTTCGTTCTATATGTATGTAATTAACGCCTTATGTTATATCGGTAAACAATGGAAGATATGTTAGATCTCGAATGTGAAAAAAGAGAGAATGAAATTGAATTTCATGCATATTCAAACCTGAAATCGAATTACGCATGTTGCTGCCAATCCTGTCCCAAAGCATTCTCCGCTTGACTTGATCGTGATAACATAGCACTCAACCCGAGCAGAGGCCAACTGACAAACCAACGACAGGAGCGAAATAATACGATGAATATAGCAACGATTGGTACGGGGTCTATTGTGGATGCCATTTTATCCGCGATAAATGAACTGGAGGATGTCACTTGTACAGCGATGTACTCCCGGAAGAGAGAGACAGCACAGGAGCTTGCGGGTAAGTATGGGGTCGGTACAATCTATACGGACCTGGAATCCCTATTCTCAGATGTGAGTGTAGATCTCATCTACATTGCTTCACCGAATAGCATGCATTACGAACATGCCTATCAGGCACTTCAACAAGGCAAGCATGTCGTCTGTGAAAAACCGTTCACGTCCACGCTTCAGGAAGCAGAAACGTTGATTGCACTTGCGAAGGAAAAAAATCTGTTGCTGTTTGAAGCCATTTCCAACATTCATCTGCCTAATATTAAAATCATACAGGAGCAACTGCCCAAGCTCGGTCGAATCAAACTCATCCAGTGTAACTACAGTCAATACTCGCGCAAATACAATGATCTGCTGGCAGGGGAGACACCGAACGTATTCAATCCACAATTCTCTGGTGGAGCGCTGATGGATATTAATATTTACAATCTGCATCTGGTCATGAATCTGTTTGGCAGGCCGAATTCCGTATCGTATACCGCGAATCAGCATGCGAACGGCATTGATACATCAGGTGTGGTGGTTCTTAAATATCCGGAGTTTATTGCGGAATGTGTAGGTGCCAAAGACACAAGCAGCATGAACTTTGTCCTTATTCAGGGAGAGAAGGGGTATCTTCAGGTTGTGGGAGGAGCAAATGGTTGCCGGGAGATCAAGCTTCAGATCGGAAATGAGCCTGCTGAGACGTATAATGCGCAGACCAAATCCAATTGGCTGTACTATGAGTGGCAAGCGTTCAGGGATATCCATGCAAGTGGAGATCTCGAACGTTCTTACGAACTGCTGGAACACAGCCAGTCTGTGATGAGTGTGCTCATGAGTGCGCGTAAGGATGCTGGAATTCAATTCGCAGCAGATCAACGGTAATCGTTAATACATGTCGCTGATGCTTCCCATGTACAACATGTCGAAAATATAAAGTACAGAGACCATCGAAGATATTTTGGACAGCCTTAATTGTTCATTGTATCCATAAGCCAGCAGCGTCTCGTCACAATGCTTGGACAGTGTTGAATGGTTGTTGCCCGTGACCGCGATGACTTTCATCTGTTTGTTGCTCAGCACTTTGGCGGCTTCATTCATGGATTGGTTCTCTCCTGTGTGAGAAATAACAAAAGACAGCGTCAGGCTATTGGGGTTTATCGTGTTCAAATAATGCATGTTGGGACTATTGTGAGCAATCGCAGATATGCCGAGTTCATTCCACTTGGCACAAGCCTGTTGCGCCAGGTAATAATTCATATCACTGCCATAGATATCGATGCGTCCGGATTGTTTGACCCAGCCCGCGATTCGTTGCAAAACAGGAGCGTTTAACATCCGGCGTGTATCATCCAGCGCCTGCTGATACAGGTAAGGAACCGAGTCGATGGCAGCCAGCACGTTGCCCTGTTCTGCGAATGGAGCATCCAGCGTCTGCAACGCGGAAGGCATCTGTTGATATTCAAGAGCAAGCTTTAACTGAAAGTCTGGGTACCCCTTGGTACCCAGCTTTTTGCATAAGCGAACAATGGTGGATGAGCTTGTATAGGTCTGCTGAGCCAGTTCATGGGCTGTAGAATCGAACACGACTTCGGGATTGTTCAGGATATAGTCCACAATATGCTTCTCCTGTGCCGTTAATTGTGGAGCATATTTTAATTTTTGAAGTAGTTTGGATTCCATGCGGTTGTTCCATTCCTCTCTATAATCATCCCAAAGCATATATCTCCACATCATAACCTGCGTATATTTATTTCTCAATCTGTACATCAGTCAGATCTGACTTTCCGCCAGTTGTTGACGACTATTCCATAGCGTGACGAAACGAAGGAGAACCACACTAATGAGCATGAGCACAGCTCCAATCATGAGTAACATCCAAGGACCGATTAGCAACATGCCACTGGCTTGACCAGCGACTAAGGCGATCAGGGGAAGGACAACCAATCCTCCGAGTTGATAAGCTTCCTGGAACCCGCGGACCTTGGCCGAGATCAGCACGTTTAACAAAATCACCATAAGACTGCAAGCAGGAACAACCCACAGGACCAGGATCATCCAGTTCAGATTGGGAAACATCAACGTTCCAAACATGGGGTACATCAGAATATTGGCTATCAATCCGTAGATCAGGAAAGTAACCCAGGATAATAGAATGGATGGGATCAGGGCAGCCAGTACTTTGCCTTTAAAAAGAGTGTCCATACTGATCGGTGCAAATAACAATCCTTCCAGCGTTTTACGTTCCTTTTCTCCAGCGAAACTATTGGCCGTCAGAATACTGGACGCCATCACCGGAATGATGAGAAACAAGGGAGCGAACATATACATGGCCAAATAATAGACAATACGATGATTATCTGTAGGCATAGAAGCAAGCTGAGGAATCTGTCCACTATGGGTTAACGTATCCAATGATTCGAGCAGAAAGCTGATGTTGCCCAGAGAACGAAGTTCCATTCTGGAGGCCGCCCACAGGAGCGCAGAGGGCATGATAATTCCGATGATCAGTGGAACGATTAACATGGGCAACCAGAGCTGAACACTGGCTGTGACGGACCGGATATCTTTACGTACCAGTGCACGTATGGCTTGGCGGTTATTCATGATGGTGTGCCTCCCTTATGGCAAAATAGATACTTTCCAGATCACTGCCCGTGATGCGGGCCTGATAGACTTGGCCGTGCTCCGTTAATTGCCGTAACAACAGTGGAATATCCTCACGGGATGGAAGCTGATACGTCGCTTGATATGCGGATGTTGTCTCAGGCGTATAATCGGTTGAATTGTGCCATCCATTAGGCATGTTGGCTTCTACTTCGAGCTTTGGTGTGGACAGGTACCGGCTAACAATCTCCTGTTCCGTACCCTCCTCAACAATGCGGCCCTTTTCCATGAAAATATAACGATCACAGACAGCTGACAGTTGAGACAGCACGTGAGACGAGACCAGAATCGTCATCTTTTCTTCCTTATTTAACTGACGGATGATGCGAAGCACCATCTGAATTCCATCCGGATCCAGGCCATTGGTTGGCTCATCCAGAAACAGGATGGAAGGACGGTGCAGGAGCACTCGTGCAAGGCCCAAGCGTTTCTTCATGCCTGTGCTATAGGTGCCGACTTTGCGATGCTGATATTCCTGCAACTCGAACAGGTTCACAAGCTCATCAATTCGTTCTCTGGCTTGCTTTAGGCCGAATGCATCAGCGAAGAAAGTCAGATTGTCACGCCCGCTCATATTTTCATATAATCCACTTTGTTCGGTAAGGGTGCCACACATGGCTAGCACTTTCTCCGCCTCACGAGCCGCGTCCAATCCGTTAATGGTTACCTGTCCACCTGAGGCACCCAAGACACCGTTCATGATACGGATCAGTGTGGTTTTGCCCGAACCGTTGGGGCCAATCAGCCCAGTGACGCTGCCTTGCTTAACTGTGAAGCTGACATCATTTAGTGCTTGATGCGCCTTGAATTGCTTGGATATATTGCGTACTTCGATCATGTACATTCACCGTCCGATCTGAGTTTGGAGATTATACGTCCGGTAGGCGCATATCGTTCAAATGGATGATAAAAAAAGATGAATCTCTCCGTCAATAGTCCCGGATGGAGGGTGCACACATATCCCCGATTCCCCTTCAAATCGGGTCTATGGTTTGTTTTCACTATGACTTGTACCATGTATCCTTATGAGAAGGATAGAATATCCGTTTCATTGCTAATGTTGACGTGGTAATGAAATATAAGGGCTAACATCTCAGGCATGCCTGAAATATGCATCTAACGCCGGTCTTGGTTATCCAGGGCCGGCTTGACGTGATGTTATGGCGTCCCCTGTCACGGGGAACGTCTGTTTCTAACAATTACATAATGAATTCGTCTAACACATCCATATGAATACATCATATGAGTACATATTGTGTTTGGACGTAGAGGAAGGTGAGTGAGTCATGACAGCATCCAATGAGTATCGTTTTCAAGTGAATCTGAGCGGCATGATCCAGATTTTGTCCAACCATCTATATAGCAGTCCGAAAGTGTTCTTGCGCGAACTGATGCAGAATGCGACGGATGCGATTACTGCACGAACAGAGGCAGAGCCCGGATATCAGGGTACAGTGCGTGTAGAATTGACAGGAACAGGTGACCAGCTGACCATGATGGTGGAGGACAACGGCATCGGCTTGACTGAAGCTGATATCCATGAATTCCTGGCCATGATTGGACAATCCTCGAAGCGCGGACAGCAAGCGCTGCTGGATGGAGAGTCTTCGTTTATCGGACGTTTCGGGATCGGGTTGTTATCCTGTTTCATGGTGAGTCACGAAATCGTCATGCTGACACAATCAGCGAAGGGCGGCCCTTCGATGGAGTGGCGGGGCAAGCCGGATGGCACGTATACGATCCGTCAGCTGGATACACAACTGTCCCCAGGGACCAAAGTATATCTGCGTTGCACACCGGACGCGGCGCACTACTTTGAACCGGATTATGTGAAAGAAGCTCTGTTCTATTACGGAGCGTTATTGCCGTATCCAGTCACGTTGCATCATGACGGTGCGCAACATGTGGTGAATAGCGAGACACCGATCTGGCTGATGGACCCTGTACTCGCACGTTCACGCAGAGCGGAGGTACTGGCTTTTGGTGAACGTCTGCTTGGCGAGCAGTTCCAGGACTTCATTCCGTTGACGACAGCTTCAGGTCGTACCGGAGGTATTGCTTTTGTACTGCCACACGCGGTTAATCTCAATGCCAAGCGTTCTCACCGGGTTTACCTGAAGCGAATGCTGATTTCGGAGAAGGCTGAGAACATTTTGCCAGAGTGGGCTTTCTTCGTGAAATGCCTGATCTGGACAGATGAGCTTCAACCGACGGCATCACGGGAACATTTTTATGAAAATGAGAAGCTGGAGGAAGTTCGCTCCGAACTCGGAGACGCACTTCGCAAGGGACTGGCCGACATGGCTGAGAGCCAGACGGAACGGCTGCAGAAGCTGATTCGCCTGCATGCTCTGTCCATGAAGGCACTGGCTGTGCAGGATCAAGCATTCTACGCGATGATTCATCGCTGGCTGCCTTTTGAGAGTACGAGGGGTCACCGTGAACTGGGTGAGCTGATCGATGAAGGAGAGACGTTGTATTTCACGTCCTCTGTTGATGAGTACCGTCAGATTCATCATGTGGCATCCGCACAATCGATGCTGGTTATTAACGGTGGTTACATCTATGACAGCGATTTGATGGCTACACTGCCGATGACCGTGCACAACGTGCACACGGAGGGGCTACAGCCGGATCAGGTCTCGATGAGTTTCACCGATGTGCCACCCGCTGAACGCAATCCGTATTATGATGCTTTGCGACTGGCTGATTCCGCTTTGCAGCGTTTCAGATGTCGGGCTGAGGTCAAAGGTTTCAAGCCATCGGATCTGCCGGTGTTGTTCACGCTGTCTCAGGAATCCTCTACCCTGCGTGCGCTGGAAAAAGCGAGCGAAGAGAGCACTGAATTATTTTCATCTGTGCTTGGCTCCTTATCCTCTGGCATTAGTTCGGCAGGATATTCAACCTTGTACTTGAATGTGAACAATCCGGTTATTCAGCGTGTGTTAACGTCACCGGATGCCCAGATGACGCCGATTGCCATTGAGATGCTGTATGTCAATGCACTGATGATGGGGCATTATGCCATGAGCAAGCAAGAGCTTGAAGTGTTAAATCAGGGCATTGTTCGTTTTATTGATTGGGGTTTGCGTGCAAATACAGACCGTAAGGGGGATGCCTGATGAAGACAGAGATGGATTTTGAAGAACTGATGGACGAGGCCTATGGCTTGCCCAATGGTTCGGCGAAGCTCGGTATGCTGGAGGAAGCGGCAAGAGTTGCCGATGTGAACGGCATGGAGGAAGAGGCATACGAAGCAAGATCGGAGATTGTGGAGACAGCAACATTCTGCGGTTATCCGATGAAAGCACTGATTGCTTTTTCCTGGCAGCTGGGCAAGTTCGACCAACAGCCCGAAGAATATGATGAAGAAACGTTAATGTGGTCGTACAAATGGATATTGGGCAAGATGCCCGACTTCCCGGAAATATCACGCGAGAAGATCCTGGAGCTGTTGGAGGATTTCGGACGGCGTTTCAAGTCCTACGGTTACAGCGAACGCTCTTACTGGTATTATCGGTTCCGGATCTTTATGGATTTTGGGGAGCTGGAGGAAGCGGGACGCAGTTATGATCGATTCAGAACGATGGATCGTGACTTTATGAGTGACTGCGAAGCCTGTGAGCAGGATGAGATTATGCGTTATTTCTTGTTAAAAGGAGACGATGAGAAGGTGTTGGAGGTGGCACAGCCTATCCTGAAAGGGCGTATGAGCTGTGCGGAGATTCCACATCTGACTTTGTCTGAAATTTTGATGCCGTTATATCGGTTGGGACGGACTGCGGAAGCAGATAAACATCAGACCAAGGGATATCGCATGATTAAAGGCCAGAACGATTTTGTGCAGAGTTTTGCGGAGCAGATGGATTATCTCACACGTACGAATCCGGCGAAAGGTATTGATGTGCTGGAGGAAACACTGGTGTTCGCTGCCGATCATGAAGATCCTTACGCCAAAATGTTGTTCTACGCCAGAGCAGCATCGTTGCTTCGCCGCTGGGCGGAAGAATCTCCGAAATACCGATTGCGTCTGCCAGCGTCCTTCCCGTATGAAGGCGATCCAGGCGACCTGCTCAAGCTGGCCGATTACTTTGCGGAGCATGCTCAGACCGCTGCAGCCAAGTTTGATCAGCGCAACGGGAATCGCCATGTATCTTCGTTGATCGAATAGAGACGGATGTAACTGAGTAACAGATTTTTATAATAAGTTAGGAAAAGGAACGAAACAGGCTTGTTCAAGAAGGATCGTACCCTTCTGAACAAGCCTGTTTTTTTCTTCCATCATAAGCATGATAAATCTAATCGGTATGAAGATGTTTCATTTTTATTGTGTTGAAGTCGCAGAAGGGACCGGCGCTGGTACTGGAACCGGTGCAGTTTCAGATGTCTCCTCTGCAGCTTCGGCTTCTTCAGCAGGTTCTGCTTGCGGCTGCTGAGCAGCCATCAGTTCAGCGACGATTTGATCTGTTGGTTGGGTAAGCAGCGCATACATGATCGCAGCCTCTTCCTGACGAATTAGAGGTTTGCGGGAAAGGAAATCAACAGAACCATCCTCCAATACCTTCACCTCAGGTCCATGGATACCAAGTTTCGCCATCATCTGAACGGCTGGTACAGCCCATGGGTCCGTGTGTCCTGCAAGTTGGACATCCGTGAACAGTTCATTAGGATATTGCAGTTGCAGAGATCTCCATATCATTACCATCGCTTCCTGTCTGGTGATAACTTGATCTGGTTTAAACTGTAGTTGATCCGTGCCTGTAATCATGCCAGATTCATACCCAAGCTGAATATATCCAGCTGCAGCATGATCGGCCCAATCGGTACCCGTAGGTGGTGTCGTTTTGCTCGCTTTCAATCCGCTCAATTTAAGGACATTCTCAATAAATTCAGCTCGAGTTACTGCCGTTTTTGGTTGAAAGGATTCGCTTGCATCATTCACATAATGTCCGAGTGATTGTAATCCATTGATAGCCTCAGCATAAGGACTGTTCTCACGAACATCCCGGAAGCCCATAGGCTTTTGCCCTTTTTTCTCATAACCCATAGGGTTGAGGTAAGGTTCTTTCAGGTATGTGGTACCATCTGCATATTCTTTGAATGCTGTGAATTGACCAGTCAATTCATCTTTGAAGAGATTATCTTCCACTTGAATCAGGTTGCGTTGACCGAGGAACACATCGTTAATGCTCAGTTGTCCTGGCTTATCGCTGCCACCTTTCAGGGAACTTACAATCGTGCTAAGTCGAAGATCTGCGTACAATCCGGTGAAGCGTTGCAGCTCAGCTGCTGATTGCGGCGTGTATTCCTTGAATTGCACAGGCTCCGCATATTGCGGGAAGAAATTCTGAATGAATGCCGGGTAGAACAGATTACGAAGTGCTCCATTCTGATTATACGTCAGGAAGACGCCTGTATTTTGCTCGGGAATAAGGAAGAGATAAGAGCTGAATCCGGTCAGGTCGCCTGCTTTCGTAATAACTTTTGGACTACTTCCTGCACCGGGAATCTGAAATGCTGCTTCAAATCCATAGGTGGTGTCCGGTAACAATGGGTGAATGGAAGAACGGTATTGTTCCATGCTTTTCACCGTGGATTCCTTGAGAATCCGCTCGTTGTCCTTCACGCCATCATTCAGGAAAGCGATCATGAACTTCCCAATGTCCTCTGCTGTAGACAACATGCCGCCTTGAGGCATAGGTGTTGGAGCGATGGTGTACAGATCAAGCGGATTGTGTGCCGCATCATAGCCAGTAGCCAACTGCTTTTGGAACTTTTTGTCCAGCATGAAACTGCTGTTATCCATTCCCAGCGGTTTGAAGATATGTTGTTGCATGTAGGATTCAAAGGGCTCACCGCTTACATTTTCAACAATCATGCCAAGCAGCAAAAACGAGAAATTATCGTACATGTAGGCGCTACCAGGCTCTCGAACGACAGGAGGCATGTGTTGCTGTGCGTAATCCTCCATCGCTATGTACTTGTCGAAATCAGTATGGATATCTTCCTGCTGCGGATCACGGATCTCGAATCCGGTCGTGTGTGTGAGCAGGTTTTCCACAGTTACAGGCTTGTCAAAAGGATTATCGAATTCGAGCCCTTTCACATAGGTCTGAAAATCAGCTTGCAGATCAACTTTACCTTGCTCGACCAGCTGCATTACAGCTGCTGACGTGAACGTTTTGGAGACAGAGGCTACACGAAAGGCAGTCTTTTTCGGATCGATCGGTGTTTTGCTCTCCACATCGGAGAAGCCATATCCTTTTTCCGCCAGTACTTTGCCATCTTTCACAACAACCACGGAGGCTCCCACATAATGGGGCTTTGCCTCAGGTAAATCGAAAAATGAATCCAGAAATGTTGTAGCCGATTCAGTTGTCAGCGCTTTCGTCTTACCCTGTTCAGCAGCTACAGAAGTCGGGGTCTCCGCCTGAACTGCGGGTACCGACAGACTGAGAGACAGAACCACGGCCATGAAAGCTCCTGTTAGGGAGGTGAACCTGAAGCGGGTGTTTCGTTTGGATAAATGCATGCAAACACTCCTTTATGAAAATATTTACAAAATAGTTACCTACCCATGTATTACTGATTACTCGCCCGATAGGTTTCACGATAATAGATTCCAATGTTGGCAATCCAGATCACGGAGAGCACTACAATCGGGAATGGAGCAAAGGTAAAGAGCATCGAATATAGAACCATAGAGACCATTCCGACACCAAGAAGTACATTCATCATCTGAAAAGAACGATAGGCTGCGCGATACACAAGCCATTTCTCGCCTTCATCCAGCTTCTCAAAATGATCCTTCTTCATATTGCGCGAGTTCAGATCCAGAGTGCGCTCAGGATAATAACGGTTGTATCGCTTCACAGTCAGAGTTTGCACTACCACGACGATGATAATGGAGATACACGAAGCAACGAGATTCAAGAGGTTAAACAGTTCTGGAGAATTCGGCATCGTTCGGTTGGATGCATACAAGGACAAGGCAAGTGCTGCCCAGGTAAATGTAACAATAACACTGAATCCGCTGAGTATCATCGCTTTTCCGAGGGAGCGCTCTGCTGGAGAGATTAGTGAATCAGTATCTCCATAAGCATCGTCTTCCTTGGGAGGGACAGAAGGCGTGCGTGAGAGACTGAAGATGTTCCACACCGTCATAACTACCACAAGAGCCGCCAGGATTGCGAATAAAAGATCATAGTCATAGTACACGGACAACGTCCAGTTCAAGTCAGAAGGGACTTTACTGACTCCGCTAGCTCCGAGAAAACCAACTACAGCGCCACCTGCTGCATACAAGGGAAGACGCAACCGCTTTTTGATGGACGAAGATGATGAATTTTTCATTCTAATCTCCACCTTTCAATTCAAATATTTTTTCGACTGGTTCACGAAATACATGTGCTATTTTTAGTGCCAGGACAACCGACGGAGAGTAATCTCCACGTTCAATCAGGGCAATGGTTTGACGGGATGCGCCGATGAGCTTGGCTAGTTCCGCTTGGGACAGACGGTCTCTGGCTCTTAACTCCCGAACGTGATTGTGTAATTCTTCCACTTACTCACCTCCATGAACATAATGTACATGATATTTAACTAAATGTAAACTATAATATACAAAATGTTTATGATCATTTACTTTTAAACGTTGATAATGGACATGAAAAAGAGAGCCTGCTGGGCTCCCCTGGATGATTATTTTGTTGCCGGAAAAGTGAAATCAGGATGCATCTGTATATGTCAGATGTTCATTCTGTGTATCTGCCTTCCGAAGTGACATTCGGAAATAGACGAGCGCTCCAAGCCCCATTAGGCCATAGAGAACAGCCATTGCGTATGAAGGCAAAAAGGCCCCGATGCTTAACCCAAGACTTCCGAGGAGTGCAGCCACGTTATAGCTTAACCCATCAGCAGCCATGTAGGCAGCACGGTTCGAATCGGGAATCATACCAGCGAGCATGACCTGACGAACAGGGGCGTACATTAGTTCTCCAATGGTCAGGAGTATAGCAGATGAGATGAGTAACCAGGCCCAGTTGCTGAAAGCAAGTACGGTGAAACCTGCGGTATAGAGGAGCATACCAACAGTCATAATAGATCGGGACTGGAAGCGACCTATCCATCTGGAGAATGGAATGGCAACCAAGGCAACCATTACGGTGTTGATGACCATGATCAGGCTGAACATATGAAGACCAGAAAGATCCAAACCGAACAGTTGTGAGGTGAATTCACCTTTTAGACGGACAGCGATGTATTTATCAAGCTGGAATTCCAAGGAGACGGCAAGCACAGTTGCTGTGAAAAATATCATGAAACGTTTGTCTTGAAAGACCGCCCAGTACGTTTTCAGTATGTTCCTCTGGATGGGAGCATCGCCATAACCAAGCACACGTTTGTCCATTGTTTCGCGAATCATAAAGACCAGAATGAACAGGGTAATCATACTTTCTATACATACCAGACTAAACAATAGAAAACGAAAAGATTCGAAAAATAACCCGCCCATCAGGGCACCAAAGGTCACAGCGATGTTTGTTGTCCAATATTGCAATCCGTACACATAATGACGTTCATATTCACTGCTTACGTCGATAATCATCGCATTAGCAATCGGCACTGTGATCCCTGAACTTAGACTGCTGAGCAGAAACATGAGACAAGTGACAATGATCGAATCCATCCACGGCGAATTGGCGATGGCCAAACCAAGTAGAGCCACGACCTGCAGAGTTTGTGCAATCACCATTAATTTCTTTCTTCCAATCCGGTCAGACCAATATCCTGCCCACAATCCTATAATCATGGAAGCCACAATATTAACGGTCAGCAATAATCCAGCCAAGCCTGCCCCGATCTGAACACTCAGATAGATCGCCATGAATGGGATGATGGATTTCTGGGTCAGATCGGTGAAAAAATCAGTAATGATACGTATTCTGATGTTCGGGTGCAAATCGGCGTATTTCATAAGTGTTCTTCTTCCTTCCCACTGGTCATGTTGCTGTTACTGAGTATAATGGAGGAAAACCTGAAGAAAAACTGTAGAAGCAATCGAATGGATTTCGTATTTTAGCAGATAGAGGCAGAAAGATGAAAGATAGAAGTTAGAAGAAAGAAGGGCATATATGGACGTTTCAGAACATTACATTCAACTGCGGTTGAACTTTCTACATGTACATGAGGAACAAGAAATACATACTACAGTGGGTGAGCTTGCCCATCATTTGTGTTGTACCATGCGTAATATGAACCTGATTATGAACAAATTTATGGATAACGGATGGATAAGGTGGAACCCGCAGCGCGGCAGAGGTAAAACATCGTTGCTTGTCTTTTGTGTGCCGCTGCTTGAAGTGGCACGTGAGCGGTTTGAACATCTCCTGAATACGAACAGAATGGAAGACGCCTACGAATTGACTTCAATACTGCCATTCACAATGCGAGAACAATTGATGCGGGAGTTACAGAACCAATTCGGGCTACGTTCGAATGAAGGAGCCAGAGGCAGAGTGGACACCTTGCGAATTCCACAGAATACCCCTTTTAAGACATTGGACCCCACGCAGACGGCCATGTGGGGAGAAGTTTTTATTATTGCGGAGGTTTTCGATCGTTTGGTTCGCTTTAATGCTGAACACCAGGTCTGTGAACCAAGTCTTTCTGTGGCATGGGAGAGTCATTTGGAGGGGAGGGAGTGGACCTTTTATCTGCACAAAGGTATACCATTTCATCATGGCAGGGTATTGGATTCAGAGGACGTGAAGTTTACCTTTGATCGCATTCTCTCTGACAATAGTAACCCGTGCAGGCCTCTGTTTGGATCTATTGAGAGGATAGAGACGTTGGACGAATTGACTGTACGTTTTGTGTTAAACAAGCCAAACTTCATGTTCCCGGATCTGATGAGCAGTATGTCTGCATCGATCTTACCGAGGGATGTGGAGATGAACCCGCTCCATCCGATTGGAACAGGACCTTATCGGTTGGCGCGTCATGATTCCAAGCTGCTTGTGTTGGAAGTATTCCCTTCCTACTTCCGAGGCCGAGCATATATTGACCGCGTTGAAGTATGGCAACTTCCCCACTCTGGGAGGGTGGAGTCCGTCATCAAGCATAATTTATTTCCGGATGCGGAGCCTCGTGCCGTGCAGCATGAGATGCAAGGTGGCATGTATATGACGTTTAATATGCAAAAGGAAGGGCCACAGCATGATGTGAATTTTCGCCGGGCGGTTCAACAGTTATTGAATGCAGATGAGTTGTCGGAGGCGCTCGGGAATTCGAATACGCAGGCTGCCTTTAGTTTGATTCGAGGACGAGTACAGAAGCAGCATTTAACGGAGAATTTGGACCAAGGGGAGCTGTGGAAACCGCAATCGGAACATTCCGAAGGTTCTGCTGAACCAGCACCTTCCGTGGAGTCCTCACTGGCACGGGCCGCAGCATTATTACGACGTAGCTCTTACCAAGGACAGACCTTATCTCTGTGGGTGGAAGAAGGCGAGAAAATGGAGGAAGATATGATCTGGTTTGCAGAGAGGTGTACACAAATCGGCTTACATATAACCATTATCCCGAGAGACCCGGTCCACGCGGTCTATCAGGATGGATTCAGGGATTGTGATTTAATCTATACAGGAGAAGTGTTCGATCAACATGTCATGCTGAGTCTTGTGACCATGTATACCTTCCAGAATACTCTATTTCTGATTGCAATGAATGATTCATGGAGACATGAACTGGAACAGGAATGCGGACGAATTGTCATGATCCGTGAACCTGCTGAACGGTTGGATAGATTGATTCAACTGGAAGATCGACTTATTCACGAGGCACTGCTTCTGCCCACATACAGCTTCAGGGAAGAACACGCTCATCATGCTTCTCTTCGTAATTATTGTGTCGCGGGACATAGCTTGCCTGATCTGCGCCAATTGTGGGTGAAGAGAATCCCAGGTGCCGAGGAAGAGGATACGAGTTATCCAGTGTATATTCCGTTGTGGTAGGACTATGCGAGCGTAGCAATGCCGTATTAACTGACTTCACTGAAAGCTTGTCAAACTAGTCCGCATATATCGAACAAGTCCCTCATAGACATGTACTAATCAAGTAGGGGTTCTGCTGCAAGCAAAATCCTGAAGTGAAAACATGTGCTAAAGGGGATGATGTCATGCGCCGAATATCATGGATGCTTGCCATGGTATTGGTCTTATCGGTCTTGCTTGCCGCCTGCGGGAAGAAGGATGCGGCAGCTGTGGTCAAAGATCTGAACGAAGTCGTAGGAGAGATGGAAAGTTACCAGGGGGCAGGCGTGATGACGCTGCATACCGGAGATTCGCCGCAGCAGTACAAGGTCGAGGTATGGCATCAGAAGCCTTCCTATTATCGTATTGCGTTAACCAATGCAAAAAAAGATGTAACGCAGATTGTACTGCGTAATGATGAGGGTGTGTTTGTTCTGACGCCGAGCCAGAACAAAAGCTTCCGTTTTCAGAGCAATTGGCCAGACAACCAAGGACAGGTATACCTCTACGAAACATTGATTCGGAGCATTACAGGGGATACAACCCGTCAGTTTGCGGATGAGAAGGAGAGCTATGTTTTTGATGTAGCTGCCAATTATAATACACATGCAC
Organism: Paenibacillus sp. USHLN196; assembly: GCF_037144955.1. Lineage (NCBI taxonomy): Bacteria > Bacillati > Bacillota > Bacilli > Caryophanales > Paenibacillaceae > Paenibacillus > Paenibacillus sp. USHLN196. The sequence continues at coordinate 629,552 of NZ_JBBCYH010000002.1, forward strand.
TTGTTAGACAGAAAATCTGGCTGAACAAATCGGATTACGCACCTAAACAGGTGGAGGTATCCGACTCCAATGCCAATGTTGTCGTGGATGTGAAATTCGACTCCTTCAAATTCGGGACTGAATTTGAAAAAGATGCCTTTGACATGCAACGTAACATGACAGCCGCTACAGAAAAAGGCGGCCAAACAGGAACGGACTCCGGTGTGACTCCTGCGGAGCAAACAGGTGAGGACGGCAGCAAAGAACCAGCCAATCCTCAGACTGCGCCTGAGCCTGACGGAGCTGTCACTGATGGACAGACCGGTGTAGGTGGTGACACAGAGCAGCAAGGTACAGAAGGTGCTGCAACAGGTCAGGAAGGCGAAGAGCCAACACTCGCAGAGCCGGAAGGTGCAGACAGCTTTGGTGTGATTCAGCCGACCTATGCGCCGGAAGGTGTGCAGCTCAAGGATGATCAGATTTTGGAGGAAGCAGGAGACTATTCCGTCATGCTTCGTTATGAAGGAACCTACAATTACACGATATTCGAAGCCAGACCGCAGGATCGTGCTGTGTCGCTTGCCCCATCCCGTGTACTGGATCTGGGATTCACACTAGGGATGGTCAGCGGAGATGCACTGCAGACACTGACATGGACGACAGATGGCATAGAATATCGGATCACCAGTGCCGACCTGCCTGATAACGAAATGGTACGCATTGCAACATCCATGCAGGAAGAGTCAGGCAAATGATTTTTGAACAAATGAACGAATAGTAGCATAAACATAAGGAATGCTAAGAAGCATCGGAGACCTTTTCTCCGGTGCTTTGCTTGTTGTAAAGGATGTACATCCTTGGAGCTTGTTTTTCTTATCCAGAACAAGACCGGAACGTCTGTCCAAAGTGCGACAAATAGACTGAAGAGGCATGCATCGTATCCTAAGATCAACCAATAATGCAAAACGCGCTTCTATGTAGAGGGAACCGGGTAAATAATCGATATAAGCAGATATTCGCTGGGGTGGAGAGTGAAATTTTGCCCTGACAATCTTGCTTATCGGTCTTCTTCTGTGTTCGCATCTATTCCTCAAACGGCGCACCTTGCATGTGTTTTGGAATGCGAAACTTCGGTTCATTTGACAGTCACATGCTGGAGCATTACGATGGAGTCTGACGTGAGCCGGATTAAGATGATTAGAGAAGGTGACTTAACGTGCAAGGACAATATCGGCCGACCCAAGCGGAGATCAATTTGGATCATTTGTGCACTAACGTAGAAGCTTTCCGCGAGGCACTGCCTCAGGGCATGAAATTCCTCGCCTGTGTGAAGGCTAATGCCTATGGACACGGAGCGGTGGAGACGGCCAGAGAACTGGAACGAGTGGGTGTGGATTACTTAAGTGTGGCTTTTCTTGACGAAGCTCTGGAACTGCGACAACATGGGATTACGATTCCAATTCTGGTTTTGGGTTATACGCCGCCTGAAGGGATCGCTGCTGCATGGCAACATGATGTGACCGTCACACTGTTCAGCAGGGAAGTGCTTGACGCCATTCGACATCTGGATGCCAGCACATTCGCTAACCAACTGAAGGTTCATATTAAAATCGACAGCGGCATGGGCCGATTAGGTCTGTTGCCTGGCGATGAGGCATTGGCTTTCATTCAGGAAGTAGCTTCGCTCAATCAGGTGATGCTGGAAGGCATGTTTACCCATTTTGCCAGAGCAGATGAAGAAGACAAAACCTATACACTGGAGCAGTATAGACGGTTCCAAAGCGTGGTTCATGCGCTCAGGGATCAGGGATGTTCCATCCCGATTATACATACGGCGAACAGCGCCGCTGCCATTGATACACCGGAATTGTCCTATGACATGGTACGTGTGGGAATAAGCCTGTACGGACTGTATCCTTCGGCTGAGGTGAATCATCAGGTGGTGAAGCTGTCCCCGGTATTGACGCTGAAGACAAAAGCGGTTCTGGTCAAAACACTGCCACCCCATTGGGGGATCAGTTACGGAACCCGTTATTTTACGCAAGGTTACGAACGAATAGCGACCCTGCCGATCGGATATGCAGACGGATTCTCCAGAATGCTGACAGGTAAAGCACAAGTGCTTGTACGCGGCCGCCGCGTCCCTGTCGTCGGTACAATCTGCATGGATCAGTGTATGGTGTCGTTACAATCTTTCGCGGAAGAGGCGGAAGAAATTCAAGTCGGCGAGGAGGTTGTCCTCATCGGTCATCAGTCTGGTGGCGTAATAACCGCAGACGAGGTGGCATCCCAGCTCGGTACGATTGCTTATGAAGTGATCTGCATGATGGCGCACCGCATTCCACGGGTATATACCCGCGGGGGCGCAGTAGTCGCCAGAATCAATCCACTTTTGACATTCTGACAGGTAAACTGGACGTCATTACCAATAAACTTTTTTTCAGAACAGAAGGAAAACTGTCGGAGCATCTCGAATTATGTATGACGGTAAGGATTTAATTCCTGAATTGAGATGTTTGGTCTGTACGAATATTGTTCCCCGTGTTTATAATGGAGTACAGCATACTTGATATACTCGGGGCATATATATTCCTTTGTATAAAAGTTCTGGAAAAACGTAATACTGGTTCACAATGGCGAAAGGTTTGTGGGGGTGGAAGAAAGGTGGCCAACTTGCAGAACACCAAGCGGATCATGATCAGTTTACCTGATTATCTTTTGCAGGAAGTGGATGGCATCGTAGCGCTGGAGAATTCCAACCGCAGCGAATTGATTAGGCAGGCTATGAAGCTGTATTTGACGGAGCGTAAGAAACGTTACATCCGTGAAACGATGCAGCGCGGATACATGGAGATGGCTAAAATAAATCTGACCATGGCATCCGAAGCCTTTCATGCGGAGGAAGATGCGGACAGCACTCTGGACCGCTTAGTTAGCGGGGTGTAGACATTGATCGTAAAACGTGGTGACGTTTTTTTTGCGGATCTTTCTCCCGTTGTCGGTTCCGAGCAAGGTGGAGTCAGGCCGGTTCTGGTTATTCAGAATGATATCGGCAACCGGTTCAGTCCAACTTGTATTGTGGCGGCTATCACCGCCCAGATCCAGAAGGCAAAGCTGCCAACGCATGTGGAAATTGATGCGGCGGCACACGGCTTTGACCGGGACTCGGTTATTTTGCTCGAACAAATACGGACAATTGATAAGCAGAGGCTGACTGACAAGATTACCCATCTGGATGAGGAGACCATGAAATTGGTCAACGAAGCCTTACAGATCAGCCTTGGTTTAATCGATTTTTAAGGCATCAGGTAGCGTCTTGTACACTACTCTGCCATCCGTAGGCAATGGATGTTCCTGTAAGGGAACACACTAATTTCAGACTGTAATCAAAAGAGCGTACGGCATCCTTCGGGCTGTTGTGCGCTCTTTTGATTAAAGCTTGATGAAAGCGTAGAACATTTTCAATCTTTTCGTTATAATGAAACCTGAGAAACCGTTTACCCAAAAGACTTTTATATATAGAGGTGGAGGAGACATATGAGCATTTACATCAATCAGGAGAAACTTCAGTTTCATTTACAGACCCGTGAGGCCAGTTACGTATTTCAGGTACTGCCTTCAGGGTATTTGGTGCACTTGTATTATGGCAAAAAATTACGCGACACCGATCTGAGCTGGTTGCATGTACGGACAGAACGAGCATCTTTCAGTCCGAACCCGGTACCAGAGGACCGTACGATTTCATTTGATACATTGGCAGTGGAACTACCCGTGTATGGCACAAGTGATTTCCGTAATCCGGCTATCCAACTGGAACTTGAGAATGGCTCGACGGTTTCGGAGTTTACGTATACAGGCCATCGATTGGCCAAAGGAAAAGCAGCACTTACAGGACTGCCAGCAACGTATGTTGAATCCGATGACGAGGCAGAGACGCTGGTTATTGAGTTGGAAGACAAAGTCGCAGGTATCAAGATCGAACTTTCCTATACAGCCTTTACGACATTTAATGCGATTACACGCTCCATGCGTATCGTTAATGAGAGCGCTACCTCAGTGAATGTGGTGCGTGCGCTCAGTTCTTCTGTTGATTTCCCGCATGCAGATTATGAATTGTTGCAATTGTCCGGGGCTTGGACACGGGAACGGGATATCGTTCGCAGACCGCTTGCTTCTGGACTACAAGGTATTGAGAGCCGTCGTGGCTCAAGCAGTCACCAGCAGAATCCATTTATTGCCTTGATGACTCCGGGAACGGATGAAGATCAGGGTGAAGTCTATGGATTCAGTCTCGTCTATAGCGGTAGCTTCGCCGCACAGGCGGAAGTGGATCAGTTCCACACTACCCGTGTGTCACTCGGGATCAACCCGTTCGAGTTCAGCTGGAAGCTGGAGCCACAGGAAGCATTCCAGACACCTGAGACCGTTATGGTGTACTCGGATGCAGGGCTGGATGGCATGTCTCAGTCCTATCATGAACTGTACCGGGAGCGTCTTGCGCGTGGTCAGTTCCGTAATGCGGAACGTCCTGTTCTGGTCAACAACTGGGAAGCTACCTATTTTGGTTTCAACGCAGACAAGATCGAACAGATCGCTCGCGCCGGACAGAAGCTGGGTATTGAGCTGTTTGTCCTAGATGATGGCTGGTTTGGACACCGGGACAGCGACAACTCCTCGCTGGGTGACTGGATTGTAGATAAGAATAAATTGCCACAGGGCCTTGATGACCTGGCAAATCGTGTGACAAGTCTGGACATGCAGTTCGGATTGTGGTTCGAGCCTGAGATGATCTCACCAGTCAGTGAGCTGTACCGTGCACACCCAGACTGGTGTCTGCATGTGCCTGATCGCCGCCGCACAGAAGGGCGTCAACAACTGGTACTGGACTTCTCACGTCAAGATGTACGTGATGAGATTGTACGCATGTTAACAGATGTACTTGGCTCTGCCCCAATCACTTATGTGAAATGGGACATGAACCGGAATATGACGGAAGTGGGTTCTGCATTGCTTCCAGCAGACAGACAGCGTGAGACTGCGCATCGTTACATGCTGGGGCTGTATGACGTTATGGAACGAATCACTTCGGCGTTCCCGAACATTCTGTTCGAGAGCTGTTCAGGTGGTGGTGGCCGCTTCGATCCAGGTATGCTGTATTACATGCCACAGACGTGGACAAGTGATAACACGGATGCCATATCCCGCCTGCGGATTCAATACGGTACGAGTCTTGTGTACCCGGTAAGTTCGATGGGATCGCATATCTCAGCGGTACCGAATCATCAGGTCAACCGGATAACTTCACTTGAAATTCGGGGACATGTTGCGATGTCGGGCAACTTCGGTTACGAGCTGGACCTGACAAAATTCACGGAGGAAGAGAATGACATCGTGAAAGCCCAGGTTGAGCTGTACAAAGAGATTCGTGGAACGGTTCAGTATGGAACATTCCGCCGTTTGCTCAGTCCATTTGAAGGTAATGAGACAGCATGGATGTTTATTGCACCAGACGGAAGCGAAGCCGTTGTATTCTACTTCCGCGTGCTCTCTGAACCGAATGCACCACTGCAGCGTCTGAAGCTGAAAGGATTGGACCCTAATGCGGATTACCGTCTGAAAGGCGGCTCGGAGACCTTTACCGGCGATGCCCTCATGTATGGCGGTATTTCGGTAGGCAGTGCATCAGGAGACTATCTGAGCGAGATGTTCCGGTTTGAGCGCGTCTAGATAAGTGAACTACATTTTATTTACACGGATACTACGATGACAGAACAACCTTACAATCGCTGTTATCCCCAGATTTTTCGATTCCCTTTTCTCAAAGGGAAATCCGGAGATAAAGGCGAACGCTTCGCTTTTTCAGGTTTTTTCTGTCCTCTCCGTTATCGTGTAAATGAGCAGTTTCACTTATTAGATTGCTATTGCATATAAAGTTCTAAACGGAAAGACCGAGGAGCGTCGTGTTGACGTTTTTCGGTCTTTTTATGGCGGAATGGGGAAGGCTGGAGAATGACATCATTCTGTCAGAACTTGTATGCTATCGGATTGATGGAAAACTGGACGTGATTTTGTGATAATATAAGGTAGAGTGGATGAATCTGATGATTCAACCATACTGTAATTACAGCAGCAGAGCTGCCCTGAAATGATTGTAACGAACGATTCAGGAAGGAAAGAGGGATTTATTTTGTCTGAACAGGAAACGGTTCTGGAACCCAATGAAGAAACAATAAAGGCAGAACGCCATGAACGAATCATCAAACAGGTAGCCAAGGAACTGTCACTGTCCTTGAAGCAGGTCCGCACCACGTCGGAGCTTCTGGACGAAGGCAATACGATTCCATTTATCGCGCGCTATCGTAAAGAAATGACTGGAGAGCTGGATGAGAACCAGCTGCGATCGATTGAAGAACGCATTGTGTATCTGCGCAACCTCGAGGATCGCAAATTGGAAGTCATCCGTATTATAGAGGAACAGGGCAAGCTGACCGGAGAACTGCAGAAATCCATTACTCAGGCTGTGAAGCTGCAGGAAGTGGAAGACCTGTATCGACCTTACCGTCAGAAGCGGAAAACGCGTGCCAGCGTAGCCAAAGAAAAAGGTCTTGAACCCCTTGCTGTATGGATCTGGGGTCAACCGAAACAAGGAGATGCGCTCCAGGAAGCTGCGCGTTATATCAATGCTGAACTGGGCGTAGAAGATGCGGAGTCGGCGCTTCAGGGAGCCAAAGATATCCTCGCGGAGAACATTGCAGACGATGCTGCCATTCGTGCATGGATTCGTCGATACACCTTGGATCATGGCATGCTCACTTCGGAAGCGAAGGATGCTCAAGAGGAGTCCGTATACGAGAATTATTATGATTACCGCGAATTAGCCAAGAAAATGCCTCCACACCGTATTCTCGCGATTAACCGTGGTGAACGGGAGAACATTCTGAAAGTCGGTCTCGAAGTACAGGCAGAGCCGGCTCATCGCCACATGGAAGGGCAAATCATTCGTGGTGCTTCTGCCGTACAGGACATCCTGCGTGCTGTAATTGAAGATGCCTACAAGCGGCTTATTGCGCCTTCCATCGAGCGTGAAGTTCGTGGAGAACTTACGGAAAAAGGTGAGAATCAGGCCATATCGGTATTCTCGGCTAACCTGCGTAACCTGTTGCTTCAGCCGCCGATTCATGGCAAACGTGTGCTGGGTGTCGATCCGGCCTATCGTACTGGTTGTAAATTGGCTGTAGTGGACGATACAGGCAAGCTGCTGGAAGTGGCTGTCACCTATCCGACGCCACCGCACAACAAGAAACGTGAAGCAGCCGAAGTATTCCACCGGATGATCAAGCAATATGATATTGGTCTGATCGTTATCGGTAATGGTACCGGATCACGTGAAACGGAGCAGTTTGTAGCCGAGATCATTCAGGAGAACGGTGACGAAAGTCTCGTGTATCTAATCGTTAACGAAGCTGGAGCGAGTGTCTATTCTGCATCCAAGCTGGCCCAGGACGAATTCCCGGATCTCGATGTAGCTGAACGCAGTGCGGCTTCGATTGCTCGCAGGGTGCAAGATCCGCTGGCTGAGTTGGTTAAGATTGATCCAAAAGCTATTGGCGTGGGTCAATATCAGCATGACGTTTCCCAGAAGGTTCTGGAAGAAAGCCTGAAGGCTGTCGTGGAATCCGCAGTTAACCATGTGGGCGTGGACGTGAATACAGCTTCCCCTTCATTGCTGTCCTATGTTGCTGGAGTTAACGCTACGATTGCCAAAAACATTGTGAAGTACCGTGAAGAAAATGGTCGGTTCACGAACCGCCGCCAGTTGCAGAAAGTACCACGTCTAGGCGCCAAAACGTATGAGCAGTGTGTAGGCTTTATGCGTATCGGTGAGGGTGAGAACCCGCTGGACCGTACACCGATTCACCCTGAGTCCTACAAGGTCGTGGATCAGTTGTTCAAGGAGCTTCAGGTTGCACTGGACAAGCTAGGTACCAAGGAACTGTCGGTATTGCTGTCTGAGCAACAGCCAGAGCAGCTGGCTGTGAAACTGGACGTGGGTGTGCCTACATTGCGTGATATTTTGGACAGCTTGCAGCGTCCGGGCCGTGACCCGCGTGAAGAGATGCCATTGCCAATCTTCCGTACGGATGTATTGAAAATTGAGGATCTGGTGGAAGGCATGGAACTGCAGGGTACCGTTCGGAACGTTATTGATTTCGGTGCATTTGTCGATATTGGAATCAAGAGTGATGGGCTTGTCCATATTTCACAATTGAGCAACGGATATGTTAAACATCCGATGGACGTGGTATCTGTTGGGGATAACGTAACGGTGTGGGTCATGAATGTAGATACCAAAAAAGGCCGTGTCGGCCTTACGATGAAGAAGCCTGCTTCTGCGCAACAGTCTTCTTAAGTAATAGGATTGGAGAACAGCCTTCCTGAGTAGGAAGGCTGTTTGTTGTCGACAATAATGGTCCCGTTATCCGTTCTAATTCCTCTAGTAAGTACGGTGGGCTATGATCATGGGCTTTTTCTTAAAGTTCGTAACCACAAGCGGACTTTTTGAACAACCTCTTAAAGTTCGTTCTCCGCGCTGCGCGGTGTGCCGCTTGTTGGTTTGTTACGATAAAAGAACCAGCATTCGTTCAGCAGCTTGATTTGCCGGCTGTCCTTTTTGTGAAATGCACGCATCAGTTGATTGCAAAGCCATTGAGGCAAGGGTATCTCCTCCTCTTGCATAATTCATCTGTACGTTAGCATATGTGGCAATAGCCTGGACTGTGCGGGATAAGTGAAGGACCCCGGCAAATCAATATCTCAATCACCAAAAAGCACAAATCCCAATTCAGGGAGATGCGCTTTCCGTTGTTCTCATTATAAAAATGATACCTGGGGTGAATTAGAGAGCTTCCATCTCTTCTTCATACCATTGTTCCAATTGGGCCTGAAGCGCCCGGATTTCGGTAAGCAGGGAGATCAAGGGATAATGGCTTTCACGTAGTGCTGCAAAAGATTCTTCAAGTGCATTGATATAATCAAGGCCGCCGATGATAGTAAGATTTTCGTTCAGGAGATCGAGGTTGTCGCATTCAGCGATCGCCCAAGGCAGGACAGGGACATCTGCTGCAGTGAGTTTATCGATTTCCTTATGCAGGCGCAGATTGAGCGCACTGAGTTGATAGGCATAATCTGAAGGCATTTCCACAAACTGCAATTGTTGTTCCTGCTGCAAGATGACATAGCGCATTGTAGGCATAACGAGTAATAATCTCCCCTCATACATTCTACTTGACAGTGTAGCCTACGAAACGGTTAAAATTCAAGTATTATGCCGGAAAAACCAATGCTCCGAGGGGTGCAAGGAGAGGATACCGATGGAAAATGAGGAATTGCAACAATGGATTGAACAGGTATCGCTGGATCATTTCGGAGTTCCGTTTACCCATGAAGCGTTGTTTAACGGTCGTTTGACGACTACAGGTGGACGTTATATGCTCAAGAGTCACCGGATTGAGATCAATCCGCATCAGCTCGAAGCCTACGGGCGAGATGAGGTAGAGAAGATTATCAAGCATGAGCTATGCCACTATCATCTGCATATTCGCGGACGAGGTTATCAGCATCGTGACCCGGAATTCAAGGCTTTATTGCAGAAGGTAGGCGGCTCACGTTACTGCCAATCACTTCCTGACAGCAAAGGCAGAAAGCCGCTGCCATATCGTTATAAGTTGGTGTGCAAGAGCTGTGGTACGGAATATTTGCGTAAGCGGAAAATAGATCCGAAGCGTTACCGTTGTGGCCGTTGCGCGGGAAAACTAGGGCTGCACGACATATAGTAATTTTGTTTTGGAGTATAGTGCGGATGGATCTTAAGAAATTTGTAAATCTTTTGTTGGAATTCCTGTCATTTATCTGATGTAAACTGTTCATCAGTCCACATAATCCAGTTTAAAAGAAAAGGAGGAGTGCCCCTTTGAAGGCCCACAGTGTATTGGTTGTTGATGATGATCCCGATATCAGCAATGCGATTGAAATTTATTTGCGTAGTGAAGGAATCGGGGTTTACAAGGCGTCGGATGGGGCAGAGGCATTGCAAAAGCTCCAAGCCCATTCTGTTCAGCTCATTATTATGGATATTATGATGCCTGGATTGGATGGACTGCAGACGACACTTGAAATTCGTGAAACCTGTAATGTTCCGATTATTATGTTATCTGCCAGAACAGAGGATTATGATAAAATTGTGGGTTTGAACATCGGTGCGGATGATTACATAGCCAAGCCATTCAACCCATTGGAACTTATGGCAAGGGTAAAGTCCCAGTTACGACGCTTCACCGGCCTGGGTGCGCAGATACATCAAAGTTCCGAAGACGCAGAACAGGAGATTCAGGTTCGTGGCCTAATATATAACAAACAGAAGAAAACAATGACCTTGGAAGGAGAAGATGTTAGGCTGACGCCTACCGAATTTCATATTCTTAGGCTTTTTATGGAGAATAAGGGCCGGATCTTTGCTATCGATGAAATTTATGAACGTGTATGGAAAGAGCCCGCCTTTCAGCCGGAGAATACAGTCGCTGTTCACATCCGCAGAATCCGTGAGAAGATTGAATTCAATCCCAGAGAACCTAAATATATAAAGGTGGTGTGGGGTATTGGTTACAAATTGGAAGAATAATATGCTGGCTTACGGAGTTCGGATAGCAGCGATGATTTGTTTTACACTGGTGTTTATGAAGCTTGCATCATTGAGGTATGAGATGCGATTCATTTATAAAGATTGGAATGTATCTGGTGTTATACCTTTGATCCTGCTCCTAGTCATTGGTACGGCGCTACTTGTGACTGCAAATCGTATTCCTTTGCCTGAGAACAGTAAATATCGGGATATAATAACTTGGTGGAGTGAAAAACTTTCCTTGGATGTACATTTTATTGTCTTCTGTATAGGGTCCTTTCTGCTGTTGAAAGTACTAAACTCGGTGACTTCAGATCATGGGATAACTCCCCACTTGTTCACTCGTCGATGGATAAGTGATACCTTAATCTATTTTATAGGCATGTTCATCGCTAGCCTGGGAGTGTGGTTTGTTGGTGTGCACGTAAGGGGGGCTGTCCGGTATATCGGGAATATCTCCAGTCATAGGCCAATACGGAACGAGATATGGGTATGGAAATTGTACAGTTTGGTGAAAAAGATTGTGAAGCAAGGCGAGGCAGCCGACCAAAAAAGAATACAGCGTTTAATCTTGCTATGCGTTGTGCAATGTCTTATGCAATTTACTGTTATTTCTCTCGCGTCCACTGATTCTTCAATGGTTACTCCATTGGTGTTTTTGACAGTTCTGATCAGTGTTTTCTTGGTATATAGCATTCTTCAACTGATTCATGTGGTGCAGCAACTTACGCAAGCGGCTAAGGAAATGGGGGAAGGCCGGTTCAATGTACAGTTCCCAGAGCATGTAACAGGCGTAATGCAACCTCTGGTAACAGAGATGAACGGAATGAGACAAGGGCTCCAGAATGCAATGAAAGAACAGGTTAGAGTCAGCGTATGAAATCCGAGTTGATCGCTAACGTTTCTCATGATCTGAAAACACCTGTAACCTCTTTGGTTAGTTATATTGATCTGCTTAAGCGCGAGGAGGGTACAGAGGAGGAGAAGGTTGGCTACATTCAAGTTCTGGAACGGAAAACGCAGCGTCTGTGTTTGTTGGTGGAGGACTTATTTGAAGCAGCGAAAATGGCGAGCGGAGATGTGGAACTTCATTTAAAACAGATAGACATAGGGGAGTTACTTCGGCAGGCTGTAGCAGAATATAGTGATTCGTTTGAACAGGCAGAGTTACAGATAAGGATGCGTGAGGAGTCTGAGCCTGTATACGCAATGGTGGACGGCAGCCGGATGTGGCGCGTAATGGAGAATGTGTTGGGAAACGTTTTGAAATATGGTCTGCCCCAATCCAGAGTCTATATTGAACTGGTCGAACAAGGTAATCAATTGGAGTTTAAGATTAAAAATGTATCCGCATATGAGATGGAATTCTCATCTGATGAGATTTTTGAACGTTTTAAACGGGGGGACCGTTCCCGTTCGACGGAGGGTTCAGGTCTAGGTTTGTCCATAGCCAGAAGCATTGTTGAATTGCATGAAGGTTCTATGAGAATTCAAGTGGATGGAGATGTATTCCAAGTGAGTGTATGCCTTCCTCGAGCAGACAGGAACATGATTAAAAATACTACCCCGCTTGCGATGTCTTCTTCCTTCTGAGAGGAAGAAAGCAATACAATTAGGAAATCATGGAAGGGATGTTGACTTGGATTATTAATCATGATAAATTAATCTTATTCAAGTTAATTTTCCCTGATAGCTCAGTTGGTAGAGCACTCGACTGTTAATCGAGTTGTCACAGGTTCGAGCCCTGTTCGGGGAGCCATTTCTTGGAGAGATACCCAAGTGGCTATAAGGGGACCCTCTGCTAAGGGGTTAGACTGCGTAAGCGGTGCGAGGGTTCGAATCCCTCTCTCTCCGTTCTGAATGACAAAAAATCCTCTTCACATTAGACCGGTTAACGGTCAGTGTGAAGGGGATTTTTTGCGTTTACTGATCTTTGGTTATCCCTTGTATACGCTTCTGCTTAAAGTGTAATGCTCAACACCTCGTATAAACCTTTCTTGCCTGCTTCCGTTACTTCGACAGAGCGACTTCCTGTTTTTTGACGAATCCAGTCCAGTTCCGCTAACCGATGTCTGAGTTGATCCCCAAGCATACCTGAGAGATGATGACGGCGTTCGCTCCAATCCAGACATTTGCGAGCGATGGCACGGCGTGATCCCGGCTTCATCTGAAGTTCAATTCCAAACGTAGTGAACCACTGTATTCCTTTCTCTGTAACTTGATAATCCTTGCTGTGTGCCTCTTCGGGCTCTGCAAGATACCCCTTCTGTACTAAGGCTTCACAGAGCGAGATTCCCAATTTCCCTGCCAAATGAGCATAACAGGTCCGTGCATGACTCAATTGTTGAAGCTGATCGGATTGTTTGAGAGAGCGGATCTCTACAGGCGGGGCAATACTGGCCATGCTTTCAATCAGATCAGCAATTTCTTTGTTTGCAAGACGGTAGTATCGATGACGCCCTTGTTGTTCAACTTCGAGTAATCCTCCTTCTACGAGTTTAGCTAGATGGCTGCTTGCCGTCTGGGGAGTGACACTTGCCATATGAGCAAGCTCTCCTGCGGGCAACGCACGGCCATCCAGTAAGGATGACAGAAAAATAGCGCGGCTTGGATCAGCGATTAACGACGCAATAACAGTAATATTCGGATATACAATCATACTTCGATCATATCTGAACTATTACTGTATTACAATCCAGTTGTATCGTCCTACGGTCAGATTGAGCTTATATATCATTGGAATGGGAACAGGAGAGGTTCAGGATGAAAAAGATAACGAAACAGGACTTTGCTACAGAGCAGTTGTCCGCGAGTCCAGCAGTGATTCAACATGAAACGATTAATCCCAGTATTTTATATTATGGTACGCCTGTATTGCTGCTAAGCACATTAAATGAAGATGGGTCAACCAACCTGTCACCATTATCCTCGTCTTGGGCGCTTGGGGATTGTTTGGTTCTTGGTCTGGGTATACAGGGCAAAGCCTATGAAAATCTGAGTCGACATCCGGAGTCTGTGATTAATTTACCAGATGCGACCATGTGGAGAAAGGTTGAGGCATTGGGTCGTTATACGGGAGTTAACCCGGTTCCTGAGGAGAAAAGGCAGATGGGCTATGAATATTGTCATGATAAATTCACTGTAGCTGGACTGACATCCGAATGCTCGGTTCAGGTGGCTCCAGATAAAATAGTTGAATGTCCGCTCCAGATTGAAGCGGCTGTACAACACATACGTATTCCCGAACATACACCGTTCATGGCGATTGTTGAAGTGAAAGCGTTGAAGGTGCACGCACACACAAGACTAATATCTGGACCGAACAAGATTAATCCAGAGGAATGGCATCCGCTGATATATAATTTCAGACAATATTTCGGATTGGGCAAGAGACAAGGGGAAAATTTCCGGGCAGAGAAGTGACCTGAGTAGAGGCTTTTTATTATATAAGATGAATTAATCATTTACACGATAACGGAGAGGACAGAAACAAACTGAAAAAGCGAAGCGCTCGCCTTTATCACCGGATTTTCCCTTGAGAAAAGGGAATCGAAAAAATCTGGGGATAACAGCGATTGGAAGGTTGTTCTGTCATCGTAGTGCCAGTGTAAATAATCTTTAGTTCAACTTATATAGTCAGGGAAAGATTGGGTAATAGTAAAGATAGACTCATGTAAGCATATACATAATGAAAGAGGTGATGTGCATGGAAGTGGAATATTTGATGCGTGTACTCATAGCTGGAATATGTGGTGTGCTAATCGGATATGAGCGCAAGAATCGAATGAAAGAGGCGGGGATTCGTACTCATTTTGTGGTGGCCGTTGGTGCTGCCCTGATGATGATTGTGTCTAAGTACGGATTCCAGGATCAAGCTGGCTGGGACAATCTGTCTCTTGATCCTTCGAGGATCGCAGCACAGGTGGTAAGCGGTGTAGGTTTCATTGGAGCAGGCATGATCTTCACGCAGCGTCACACGGTCAGAGGATTGACCACAGCGGCTGGTATATGGGCTACGGCAGGCATGGGACTTGCGGTGGGTTCAGGTCTGTATTGGACAGGTGCAGGCGTGACACTGCTTATTGTAGTGGCACAGATGCTACTGCATAGACCCACACGCTGGCTGGTGTCGGCACGAACAGAGACGTTAACCATTCACCTGCAAAAGGAAGGGGAAGCGCTGCAGACTGTTTTGGCACTTCTGGGACAGGAGAAGATCTCGGTCATCGGGTTTAAAACAGAACAGCAAACAAGCACAGACTCCGTGGAAGAGACTGTGCTTGAGTTCACGTTGCAGCTGCCGGGTTCATACCGGGGCGAGCAACTGATTATTTTGTTACAGGACGTGCCTCACGTTCGATCTGCTGAGTTAAAATGAAGCGAACCTGCATGGATCAACAGGCGACCATGCAGGTTCAGTGCTTAATTCAGTATGGGTTCAATTACTGACCTTCTCCGACAATCGTTTCCGGACGAGACACCGGTTTGCCTTCAAGCAGGCACTCAATGGCATGTGCGACACCGTGCTCGACATTCGTCAGCGTTATCGCTTTGGCTAATGCTTGAATTTCGGGTTCGCCATTCCCCATGGCGATGCCGAGTCCAGCCATTTTTAACATGGAGACATCGTTGAAGTTATCGCCGATCGCTACTGTATCTTCCATGGAGATGTTCAGGTGAGCCGCCAGTTTGGTGAGGGCATTACCTTTGGATACGTCCGGGTGCTGCATTTCGAAGTTATGCTCAAAGGATACAACCATTGCGACATCGGATCGGGAACCGAAGTATTCTCGTCCTGTCTTTACTTTGTCCGGATTCATGGAGAAGGCCATAATATTATAGATGTAGGCTTCTGCCGGAATCTCGAGGTGGCTGTTTACGCGGTGGTAGTCTTTTTTGTCATAGTGTTTCTTGATGGAGCGAATCATGCGTGCAATGTCCTCACCAGGGTTCGAACCAAGAACACGTTCCATCTCGGCGAGCAAGGTCTCATGACTGCTACGCGGGGCATAGATGCCTTGTTGCGTTGAAGCCTCATAATAGACATCATGATCTTCCAGCCACTGCATGACGGAAGATGCTGTGTCACGCTCGAGCGGAAGATGGAATAAACGTTCACCGTCTGCGTCATGAATTGTCGCTCCGTTGGAGCCGATAATTGGGGTTTTGATTCCACCTTCGCGGCTGATGGTCACCACGTCGGAATAGACGCGTCCTGTAGCGATTGTAACCTTCATACCTGATTGCTGTGCTTTTTGAATGGCTGCTGCGTTCTCCGGGCTAATCTGGCTGTCTCTGTTTAATAATGTTCCATCTAAATCTGTGGCAAATAATTTCATATACTTACAACTCCTTATCATCTGTAGGTTCGGGAATGAGAATCTCAACTTGCTGTTCGGCTAGAAAAACAAGCCATTCTTTAGTTGGCCATTGATCCGTAATCAATACATCCACCAATGACCAGTCGGCAAAACGATAACCATAACGTCTATCAAACTTGGATTGATCTGCAAGAACCACAACTTTCTTGGCAGCCTTCATCATTTGTTGTTTAATTTTCCCTTCCTCTTCGGAAGCACTGAAGCCATCCATCGTGATACCGCCAATTCCGATAAAGGCTTTATCTACATAATAGTGGGAGAGGGTCTCGATAACAGAAGTACCGTAGACATAACGTTGTTCCTTATCCACTTTGCCGCCGAGTAAACGAATCTGGACAGCCGTGTGATTGGAGAGAAGATCAGCGGAATGAATTGAATTGGTAATGACGGTACAGGATTTGCCGTTCAAGTTCTCGGCACACGCCTGCACGGTCGTGGAAGAATCCAAAATAATGATCTCGCCTTGTCTTACAATGGCGGCAGCGAGCTTGCCGATAGCCCTCTTTTCCTCAGAAACATCGAGTAGACGGTCTTTGTAGGATCTGAATTCTTGCGGAGGAGGGGGGAGAATGGCACCGCCACGTGTTCGAATGATGGCATCCTGTTCCTCGAGCTTGATCAGATCCCTGCGAGCAGTATCGCGTGATACATCAAACAAGGTGACAATATCATCAGCTGAGATGCGATTGTGTTTGCGTAGATGTTCAACAATGAGCTGCATTCGTTCTTCTTGAAACAAACATGTCACCTCCGGGTGTATGGATGACCGTACTTATACTGATACTTTAATTATAAGTAATCTTAATGTGCTTTGCAATATTATAAGTGAATGTAAGTTTTTATAAGTGTTTTGACGAATGGTTTACATTTTTCCTGTACGGGAATGACATTAGCATGAATGGGGAGAGGGCAAATAACGTGTCTCTGAAGAGTGATATACAATGGACAAAAAAGACTTGAAAATTAAATTTTTAAAAAAAGTGTTGCAAGTTCAAATTGTCCTGTGGTATACTCATTCTTGTCGCCAAGAAAGACAACTTGTTATTAAGGCCCGTTGGTCAAGGGGTTAAGACACCTCCCTTTCACGGAGGTAACAGGGGTTCGAATCCCCTACGGGTCATATCTTCACCACCTCATGAGATCTATATTCCTGATGAGAAATCCTCAAAGTCATTGCTCTTAGAGACTAGAATGAAGCATGGCACATTCGGTGAAGTTTACAGCAAGAGCCATTAGCTCAGTTGGTAGAGCACCTGACTTTTAATCAGGGTGTCGAAGGTTCGAGCCCTTCATGGCTCACCATTTTTAAAATTGAATATGCGGTCGTGGTGGAATGGCAGACACGCTATCTTGAGGGGGTAGTGGGTGTATACCCGTGGAGGTTCGAGTCCTCTCGACCGCATCACAGCAACAACGATAAGATAGACTTCCATGATCATTCATGGGAGTCTATCTTTGTGTTATACGATATACCTCATCCTGTTCCAGGCATATAAAGGCTGAGCATTCAGGAATAATGTGGTATAATTCAAGCAAATGAGTTGATTATTACGGTTGGAAGGCGGTTCTTGTATGCAGTCGATCTATGAGCGAATTGAACACCTGATTGCCGAACGAGGAATGACCAAGAAGGCTTTCTGCCAACAGCTGAAGATTAGCACAGGCAATCTGGGTGATTGGAAACGTGGCAAGTCTATTCCGAGTACGAATAAATTAATTGAGATTGCTTCGTTTTTTGATGTGAGCCTGGACTGGCTCATGATTGGGCGTCCATCGAAGGAAGCGATGGTGCGGGAAAAACGGGAGGATTATTTTTTTGACGTTTTGCGGCAATTGAATTGCCAGGAAAGTGAATTATCGACTGTGGAACAGTCTTTTATCAGTGAATATATCGAGTTTACCCGTTACCGCAAATCCAAGGAAAGCAAGGATGCAGGAGACTATCGCTATAGAGCTGAGAACAAATCAGAGAACGATTCTGAGGAAAACGAAGCGTAAGTGATATGAGCAGCATCCATAGACTGAATGTACAAAAACCTCTGGACTAATCCGAACACACTCGGAGACAGTTCAGAGGTTTTTTTGTATGAATCTTTCATACTTCACGCCCTTATTTACGAAAGACGAGGGTTTCTTTGCCCAGCAGATGGGGACGGAGTGTATTCCAGATCTGAAGACATTGCTCCTGAAGCTCCCAAGCTGCCATGCCAAGTAGTCGAACGCCGATGCCTCCGGTTGCCAGCAAACTCGCCCCTGCGAGCATTCGTCCATCTGGTGGCAGAGCGGATCTGACTCGTTCCAACTCCGTAGTGCCCAGTCCCGGCGCGATCATCCACAACGCAGCGGTATGCGTATAGTGAAGGAGAGATGCTGAGTGTTTGGGGTCATCGGTTTCCGGTTCGAGTCCGAATCGATCCCAGACAGCCAGTTGCTCTCCTTGCCATATCTCCGTCAAGCTACGGTAACGCTCGAATTGGAAAGCTTCTCCCCGATGAATCCGTCCGGCAGACCAGATATCTGCATAAGCCAGAATAGCCTGGTCTTCCAGCTCAAAGGTTACAGCGAGTGAAGAAGAACTTCCCTTGAAGGGAATAACGCATTCAGGGAAATATTCCAGTGTGGCTCCTTTTCCCAACCGAAAATGATGATTGACGGAAGAAGGGAGCGATGGTGTGGGATGAAGTCGGGTAGCTGACGTACTGCTCAGCATCACATGGGTTCCTTCGCCTAATTCCCACTCGGAATGATAATGATCCCCGTTAAGGACGCCAGGAGAGACGTCTGACGTGTACACACATAATTCGGTTCCGTCTCCGGGAGGTCGAAAGGATCGGCTAAACCGGAGAGGTGCACTATAATAACGATCGGTCATGACAGTCCGCTCACCTTGAAAGGCAAAGGTGGCCCGAAGCTCGCTGCGGCGTGTGACGGGTTCACCTGCACTTTCGTTCCGATTCATCTCTGTTCCCTTGGGTGCAGAAGATGAATTAATGCGAGTGAGTGCCATGCTCATGGCTGTGTGAATGCAGATGTGCAGCGGAAGCATCGTCATCCATATATTGATGTTCAAGCCAGTGGACAATCTCGGACACACCTTCACCGCTCATTAGATTAGACATGACATAAGGGCGGCCTTCACGTACCCGCTCTGTATCATTTTTCATGACTTCCAGGCTTGCTCCAACATAAGGGGCAAGGTCGGTTTTGTTGATTAGCAACAGATCTGAACGTGTGATGCCGGGACCGCCTTTGCGAGGAAGTTTCTCCCCTTGGGCGACGTCGATAATGTAGATGAACACATCAGCGAGTTCTGGACTGAATGCGGCAGAGAGGTTGTCGCCGCCGCTCTCGATAAAGATCAGTTGCAGATCCGGGAAACGTTCAATCAACTCGTCAACCGCTTCAAAATTCATGGAGGCATCCTCGCGAATAGCGGTGTGCGGGCATCCGCCTGTCTCTACGCCGATAATACGCTCTGGTGCCAAGGCATTCTGACGCAGCAAGATTTCGGCATCTTCCTTGGTATATATGTCATTGGTGATGACAGCAAGACTATAACGTGTACGCAGTGCCTTGGATAGCTTCTCCACCAGGGCTGTTTTACCTGAACCTACCGGTCCGCCAATTCCAATTCGCATCGGACGACTCCGATCAAATGCCTTGCGTTCCCACTCCGGATGATGCGTATGATTAGCTCCTCCACACATAACAATTCCTCCTAAGTTATATAAAAGTTGTAGTTAAGACATAAACAGCCGCGCGGGTAAGCTCTCGTGCCGCATGGCGTAGATTTCCTGGGCAATTCCGAAGCTGTGCATATCTTCCGGGTCATTTTCCCGAATGAGGGCCCATTCCGCTTCAATGTCATCAAGCAGTTTCTGAACCAACATCTGTGCTTCGGTTTGTCCGATGGGCAGCAGGCGAAGTGCGCTATTCACATAAGCGTTAACTGAGGTATACAGATGCCCGGTGACGGCTTCATCCAATCCAATCTCCAATTGATAGTTGATATAACCGTGAATGGTAGTAATGCCACAATACGCGCCGTATTCCCGGATGGCCTCATCAATCAGGGAAAAGTCCATCCATGGATAAAGTGAGCGGGCGAGCTTAAGCAGTCGCTTTCCCATTTTGTGGCCGCTTTCCCTGAGTTCCCGAGGGGAGCGCTGGGCGTGGACGCGCTTGTCATATAGAGCAAGTAGAGCGGCATCTTGCTGTTTTATCGCCTGATAAACTCCTTTGATGGCAAGGCCATCTAGTCGAACAAGACTGGAATGAAGCTGGCTGCGAATAAACTGTTCAAGCTGCGCGGTATTTCGCACGGTGCCATCATGCGTATAAGCCTCCAGACCGAAGGAATGGGAGAACCCGCCGATGGGCAGCGCTGAATCCAGCAGTTGAACGTAACGAAGTAGCTTCGTGCCGCTATTCATCATGCGTTGCCCCCTTATCAGCTAATCCATATTCATATCAAAACATAAAGTACCGCTGTGCCATAGGCAGCTCGTCTGCGGGTTCACAGGTGAGAAGCTCGCCGTCGGCGCGAACCTCATAGGTTTCGGGATCGACTTCAATGACAGGGGTTACGTCGTTATGAATCATGTCTTTTTTGCTGACCGAGCGGCAGCCTTTGACGGGTTCAACCCGTTTTTTCAGGCCCAATGTCTCTTTGATTCCTGCATCTGCTGCGGCTTGGGAAACAAAGGTGATCGATCCGCTGGCAATGGCGCTACCATAGGCTCCGAACATCGGTCTGCCAAATACGGGCTGAGGTGTCGGGATGGAAGCATTGGGATCACCCATCTGGGCGAATGTGATCATGCCACCTTTGATGACGATCTCGGGTTTAACTCCGAAGTAGGCTGGTTTCCATACCACTAGATCGGCCAGCTTACCGACTTCCACCGAACCGACGAGATGGCCGATTCCGTGTGCGATAGCTGGATTGATGGTGTACTTGGCCACATATCGCTTGATCCGATCGTTATCGGAGGGAGAATCCGGGTTGAGTTCAAGTTTGCCGCGCTGTTTCTTCATTTTGTCGGCTGTCTGCCAGGTGCGGATAATGACTTCGCCCACTCGGCCCATGGCCTGTGAATCGGAACTGATGATGCTGAACACGCCAAGATCATGCAAAATGTCTTCGGCTGCGATTGTTTCGGGACGAATCCGCGAATCGGCAAAAGCGACATCTTCCGGGATGGAAGGGTCCAGGTGATGACACACCATCAACATATCGAGATGCTCTTCTACAGTGTTGCGTGTGTACGGTCGTGTTGGGTTGGTTGACGAAGGGATGACGTAGGACTCCCCAGCGGCCCGGATAATATCCGGTGCGTGTCCGCCACCAGCGCCTTCCGTATGGTACGTGTGGATCGTCCGGCCGTTGATCGCAGCCAGTGTGTTTTCGAGAAATCCAGTTTCGTTCAGTGTATCGGTATGGATGGCGACTTGAACATCATGTTCTCCGGCGGCAGTCAGGCAGGCATCGATAGCGCTCGGGGTAGTACCCCAATCCTCATGCAGCTTCAGGCCGATTACACCAGCTTCAATCTGTTCGATTAAAGGTGGAGTACTGGAACTGTTGCCTTTACCAAGGTAACCGATGTTCATGGGAAAAGCCTCTGCGGACTCCAGCATCCGGTGGATGTGCCAGGCTCCCGGGGTGCAGGTGGTGGCTTTGGTACCTGTTGCCGGTCCTGTTCCGCCGCCGATCATGGTTGTTACCCCGGAGGATAATGCGGTCTGAATCTGCTGTGGGCAGATGAAATGAATGTGGGTATCAATGCCGCCAGCAGTAACAATTATACCTTCTCCAGCAATAATCTCCGTGGAAGCACCGATGACCAGTGCGGGATGCACACCATCCATTGTATCCGGGTTGCCAGATTTGCCGATGGCGCAGATGTGACCATCCCGAATGCCGATATCCGCTTTTACAATACCCCAATGATCGATAATGATGGCGTTGGTGATAACAGTATCAGGAGTGCCGTCACTTCGCAGAGCAGAGGTGGACTGGCCCATCCCGTCGCGGATAACCTTGCCACCCCCGAACTTGCTCTCATCTCCATATACGGCATAATCATGTTCAATCTCTGCCCATAGTTCGGTATCCGCAAGTCTTACGGCATCACCGGTTGTGGGTCCGAACATCGACGCGTATTGTTCGCGGCTCATTCGTTTCATGAAGGCTCACCTCCATCTTGTATGGGAGGGGAGAACGTCTTCAGGAATGCCTCCAGTTTCTGTGGGTCAGGAGCTTGATCCGCAGGGCCTTCGGTTAATCCGTTGAACCCGTGAATCTGGCGTTTGCCGCCAAAGGTCGTGAGATCAACAGGTTTCTCTTCACCGGGTTCGAAGCGTACTGCGGTGCCTGCCGGAATGTGCAGGCGATGTCCGAAAGCTGACGTGCGATCGAAGTCCAGTGCTGCATTCACTTCATAGAAGTGAACGTGAGAGCCGACCTGGACGGGGCGGTCGCCGCGGTTAAGGACAATCAGGCGTAAGGTTGAACGATCCGGATGACAGATGATGTCGTCATCTGGCTTCAAGCGGTATTCACCAGGAATCATGGCTTCTCCTGCCTTTCTCAGCGTATAGGTTCATGTACGGTAACCAGTTTCGTACCGTCAGGAAATGTGGCTTCTACCTGTACTTCAGGAATCATATCGGCAACACCATCCATACAGTCTTCGCGTGTCAGGATGGTGCCTCCGTATCTCATTAATTCTGCGACACTCATTCCATCCCGAGCCCGCTCCATAAGTTCGGAGGTCAACAAGGCGATGGCTTCGGGGACATTCAACTTAAGTCCGCGTGCTCTTCGTTCGCGGGCGAGGTTAGCGGCCACGGTAATCAGGAGTTTTTCCTTTTCCTGCTCAGTCCAGTGCAAGGCAATCCGACCTTTCGCTTATAGTGTCTGATATGTTCATGGATCATGTTATATGTTAAATATACTCACACAGGGTGAATCCTTTGTCAATAAGCTTCAAAGCTTATTAGCACTATGCATGAAACGAGTAGGCATGAAATAAAATTATGTAAGCTATATTGACATGAAGAGTGTAACGCTCCATAATTTGGATCAACGAACATTTCGGATGTAAATGACCTTAATGTTCGTCAATAGACTAAAAAAAGGGAGTGTAGGCTATTGAAGAAGAGGTCGGTCAAGTTATGGAGTATTTTGCTCGGTGCGGTCATTGTGATGACAGGATGTGTGGATGGCGCTGCGCCGCCTGAAGCTTCGGGTTCAGGTGGTACAGGAGAGCCGGCTGCCTCCGGGGATACGATTAAAGTTGGCATTCTTCACTCCCTCAGCGGAACAATGGCGATCAGTGAGGTATCCGTTAAGGATGCCGAGATGTTAGCTATTGAAGAGATCAACGCCGCGGGTGGGGTTCTGGGTAAACAGATTGAGCCTGTGGTTGAGGATGGCGCTTCAGATTGGCCTACTTTTGCAGAAAAGGCTGGGAAGTTGCTGCAACAGGATAAGGTCGCTGCTGTATTTGGCGGATGGACCTCTGCAAGTCGGAAGGCTATGCTCCCGGTGTTCGAACAGAACAAGGGTCTATTGTTTTACCCGGTGCAATATGAAGGGTTGGAATCATCGCCAAATATTTTTTATACAGGAGCAACAACCAATCAACAGATCGTTCCATCCGTAACCTGGTTACTGGAGAACAGGGGCAAGACGTTTTATCTGCTCGGTTCAGATTATGTATTCCCAAAAACGGCCAATCAGGTCATTAAGGCACAACTCGCAGCAGAGGGTGGCGAAGTGGTGGGTGAGGAATACACACCGCTGGGCCATACCGATTACAGTACCATCATTAGCAAAATCAAAGCTGCGAAGCCGGATATTGTATACAATACGCTGAACGGAGATAGCAATGTGGCCTTCTTCAAACAATTGAAGGATGCCGGAATCTCCTCGGATCAGATGACAACCCTGTCGGTGAGTGTGGCGGAGGAAGAAATCCGTGGTATTGGCGCAGACGTATTGAAGGGGCATCTGGCTTCGTGGAATTATTATCAGACAACGGATACGCCTGAGAATGCAACATTTGTTGCCAAGTATAAAGAAAAATATGGTGCTGATCGAGTGACAGCAGATCCGATTGAAGCGGGATATGTGGCGGTTTATCTCTGGAAGGCGGCGGTGGAAAAAGCGGGATCAACCGACGTGGAGAAGGTGAAGGCGGCTGCCAAGGGTCTGGAGTTTGATGCCCCAGAAGGTAAGGTAACCGTCGATGGAGAGAATCAGCATATCTACAAAACCGTACGGATCGGTGAGGTGCAGGAGGATGGCCAGTTCAAGGAATTGTGGAATTCGGGTGCGCCTGTCAAGCCGGATCCTTATCTGAAAACGTATGAATGGGGAGCTTCCCTTAGCGCCAAATAACATAGAAACCTCGCAAATAAACATAGGCAACTCGCTTCAAAGCAGCTGAATCATAGACGAGGGTGTGATAACACATCCTCTCACCGCATCGCGGTAAAGCGTTAATACGACGTGAAATGTGGGGCTGGTGTGAATTGAAGTCAATTGAAATATCGAGAGTCACGGTATGGAGGAGGGGATAGCGATGGATATGTTTATCCTGCAGATGTTTAATGGTCTGAGTATCAGTTCGATTCTGCTATTGATAGCATTGGGGCTTGCGGTAACGTTTGGGCTGATGAATGTCATCAATATGGCTCACGGTGAACTGATCATGATCGGTGCATATGCAACGTATGTAACACAAAATCTGTTCATGTCCTATGCTCCAGCTGCGTGGTTTGGTGCTTACTTTGTTGTGGCTCTGCCAATTGCGTTCATTGTAGCGGCTCTGATTGGCTGGTTGCTTGAAGTGGTTCTGATCAGGCATCTGTATGGCAGGCCGCTGGACAGTCTGCTTGCGACATGGGGTGTAGGCATGATGCTGCAACAACTGGCCCGTACCATATTCGGAGCACCAAATGTGGGAGTATCCAGTCCAGCTTGGCTCAATGGGGGATTGGCGATCTCGGATGGAATTGTATTTCCGTATAAACGAATTTTCATTATCGCACTGGTTGCGGTTGTGCTGCTGTGTATGTACCTCTATATCTATCGAACATCTTCCGGAAGACGAATGAGGGCTGTAATGCAAAATCGGAGCATGGCGGGGTGTCTTGGGATTTCTACCCGGCGGGTGGATGGCATGACCTTTGCTATTGGTTCGGGCATTGCCGGAATTGCAGGTTGTGCATTAACACTCATTGGTCCGATAGGTCCTTCACTTGGTACGTATTATATTGTGGATGCGTTCATGGTCGTTGTCCTGGGTGGCGTAGGGAAATTGGTCGGAACCGTGTGTGGTGCATTGGGGATTGGTATGTTCAACACGCTGTTCGAAACCTATACCTCGGCCTCCATTGGCAAGGTGCTTGTGTTTGTATGTATCGTTGCTTTCCTGCAATGGAAACCACGCGGATTGGTCGCGATGCGCACACGGAGTCTCGATTAACGTGAAAAAGGGGGTTAGTTCATGTCCGCTTTACTCAAGACTGGCAGTCTGAAAATGAGGATTATCTGGGCAGTTGTGCTGATTATGATGTGTCTTGCTCCACTGATCTCCACGGAGTTTCGTTTGAGTCTGTTAGCCAAGTTTTTGGCGCTGGCAATCCTGGCCATTGGTCTTGATCTGATCTGGGGATATGGAGGTGTGTTGAGTCTTGGGCATGGGGTGTTCTTTGGACTGGGTGGATACGCGATGGCGATGTATCTGAAGCTTCAGGCCAGTGGAGCAACACTTCCTGACTTCATGGGATGGAGTGGTCTCAGTGGTCTGCCATGGTTCTGGGAGCCGTTTCGCTCCTTCCCGGTGGCGCTGTTATTGGGGATAGCCCTTCCGGCATTGCTCGCCTTTGCCCTGGGGTGGTTTACGTTCCGTAACCGGATCACTGGTGTTTATTTTACCATCCTGACTCAAGCCTTGGTTCTCATTACGGTAACACTCTTTGTTGGTAAACAGGAATGGACGGGCGGAACAAATGGCATCACCGGATATAATTCGATCTTTGGTTTTACACTTCATTCCGCTGGAACGACGATTGCTCTCTACTATATAACGCTTGCTGTTCTGGTGATCGCTTATATGCTCTGTCGTCGAATGGTGAACAGTC
The DNA here is from genome assembly GCF_037144955.1 of Paenibacillus sp. USHLN196. Taxonomy (NCBI): domain Bacteria; kingdom Bacillati; phylum Bacillota; class Bacilli; order Caryophanales; family Paenibacillaceae; genus Paenibacillus; species Paenibacillus sp. USHLN196. Next base: position 655,745 of record NZ_JBBCYH010000002.1, read on the forward strand.
GATTCGGTCAAGTGCTCGAAGCTGCGCGGGATGGGGAGAATCGGGTGCGATTCCTCGGATATGATCCGGCAGGATATAAAACGCTGGCTTTTGCTTTTTCCGGTGCGCTTGCAGGCATCGCGGGCATGTTGTTTGTTCTTCAGGTGGGTATTATCTCGCCATCGATGATGGGGATTGTGCCTTCCATTGAGATGGTCCTGTGGGTTGCATTGGGTGGTCGCGGTACGCTTATTGGGGCGGTCATCGGAGCGGTGGTGCTGAATGCGGCCAAAACAGGCATAAGTGAGGCTTACCCCGAAGGGTGGCTGTTTGTCATTGGTGGGCTCTTTGTAACAGTCGTTTTGTTCATGCCAAACGGTATTGTAGGTGTATATCGTCATATCGTTCGCTTGTTGAAGCGGAGAGGAGAGAGTGCGCATGTCCAAGTCACTCGGGAAAAACCTAAAGTCTACTGAGGAATCAGCGGTGTTGGTAGCCGAGGATATTACGGTAGCCTTTGGTGGGTTCGTTGCTGTCAAAGGCATGAATCTGAAGCTGCATGAACATGACCTGCATTTTCTGATCGGACCCAATGGTGCTGGAAAAACAACGATGCTGGATGTGATATGCGGCAAAACAAAACCCATGTCCGGCTCGGTGAAGATGGCGGATGGCACGGAATTAACACGACTGAAGGAACACCAGATTGTTCGCAAAGGTGTGGGACGCAAATTCCAGGCCCCATCGATCTTTGCGGGTCTGACGGTGCAGGAGAATCTGACACTGGCGGCGGAGACTCGCCGTTCCCCTTTGCAAGCCATCGGTATTCGTCGATATGGGAAAATGAGTGCTGCCATGGAGCATGTTACCCTCCAGATTGGTCTGCAAGACCGCGTTGATGCTCGTGCAGGAGCGTTATCACATGGGGAGAAGCAGTGGCTGGAGATCGGTATGCTGCTTCTACAGGAGCCGCGGGTGTTGTTGCTGGACGAACCAGCCGCAGGCATGACGGACGAAGAAACACACAAGACCGGGCGACTACTGCAAGAAATTGCGCGTGAGCGCTCGGTTGTGGTGGTGGAGCATGATATGGAGTTTGTGCGAGAGTTCGCAGCCAAGGTAACGGTGATGCATGAAGGGAAACTGCTGAAGGAAGGTACGATGGCGGAGGTACAGGCAGATCCGAAGGTAGCGGAAGTGTATCTGGGCAAAAGGAGGGGTGACCATGCTGTCGCTGCAACGAATTGAATCCGGCTATGGGGAAAGTAATGTGCTTCGTGGTGTGAGCCTGGACGTACAGCCTGGGCAGGTGGTGTGTCTGATGGGTCGTAATGGTGTGGGTAAAACGACGTTGATGAAGACATTAATGGGACTACTGAAAACGCGCAAGGGCAATATTCAGTGGAAAAATCAGGAGTTATCCACCTTGGACTCAGCCAAGCGGGCGAGGGCGGGGATTGGTTATGTACCGCAAGGGCGGGAGATTTTCCCGCAGCTTACGGTGAAAGAAAACTTGTTACTTGGCCTTGAGACAAGTGCCCCAGGTGTAAAGACGTTCCCGGAGGATGTGCTTGCGATGTTCCCGGTGCTTGCGACGATGTATGGACGGCAGGGCGGAGATCTGAGTGGTGGGCAGCAGCAGCAGTTGGCGTTCGCCCGGGCGCTGGCTTCGCGTCCGGGGTTGCTGCTGCTTGATGAGCCAACAGAAGGTATCCAGCCTTCCATTGTGGAGGACATTCGGCAAGTCATTTTGCAGCTCAAGGCGAAGGGGGATCTCTCTGTTCTGCTGGTGGAGCAGAGTATTGATTTTGTACGCAATGCCGCAGATTACATCTATATCATGGATAAAGGTGCCATTACCCTGCACGGGACACCGCAAGAACTGGATATGTCCCAGTTTGAACATCATCTGTCCGTTTAGTTGGAGCTGCAGTTTCGGGTGGAGAGTGGGTTCAGGAGCGCTTGTCCAGGATGTTCGAGTATTTCGGATATAATCGTCGAATGCATTCCGGGCAGATATCATGGGTGAATTCGGCGTGGGTATGCTTCTCCAGATAACTTTCGACGGAGTTCCAATGTTCTTCTTCATCCTTGATCTGTTTGCAGACGGCGCAGATAGGCAGCAGTCCACGTAATGTACGCACTTCAGACAGAGCCTTCTTTAATTGGCGTTCTGTCTTTTTCTGTTCGGTAATATCCACGTGTGCGATCAAAGCCAGATGAGTATCCGGAAGGGGCTCAGTATGAACTAGAGGGGTGAGTTCCGTACGGAACCACCTTTCTTCGTTATATATCGTATACACGCAGATGTCATATGTATGATTTCGATTAAAGGGTGTTCCGCTTTCTTTCAAATTCTGTGCAACAAGTGCCGTAGCGGCATTCCTGCCTCGTAACGCCCAAGCTTCCAACAGATGCAGGTAATGTCTATGATTATTGTTCGCATCCGAGCTTGGTGGAAATTGACCCAGTCCCTGTTGCCAAGCGCGGTTGCAGCTGTGGATAACCCAGTGGTGGTCAACGATGATGAGTTGGTGACGTATGGATTGGAACGTAAGGCTTTCCAGGTCGGATGTAACATGTCTCATGAATGAGGTCCTCCTTTGACGGAAATCTTATCTCAGTTCATCTGGAATATCCAAAATATCAGCGACCAGATGCCTGAAGCGGGTTGCTTTGCGTGTGCCGTGAATGAGATTGGACAAACGATAGGGCGGGATACCGTACTGTTCACAAAAGGTCTTCTGGTCCACTTGAAGCTCGGTTAGCCGTCGTTTGATGGCCCATCCGAACGGAGTCACTGGTTTTTTCTTGTTCAAAAGGGTTCACCCCTGGTTAGATTGTAGTATTCAGTCGCCATCTCTTCATGTAGAATATATAGAAATGCGAGCTGTATATTTTATTATATACGTAAATGCGTCATCTAACAATTAAAAAAGACGGAAAAAAGTGTATTTTGTGATGTTAAATGGCGTAAATACGTTAAATAAACAAATAAAATGACAAAAAAACACGTCGGCAAGGAGGTTGCCGCGTGTTTTTTGTTTGTCCGAATGAAGGCAAGTGAAGCTGAGGAGAAAGAGGATTAGGCCCTGTAGGCATGAAGTCCAGCTCCAAGCATATGGAAACTGGGGAAAAACGATTTCATGGACATCGAGGTTGGCTGTGCCAGTCCATCCGCAGCCGAGGCGCTGACGGTGTTCCATTCATTCTCCAGATCTGCGGCCAGGCGGACCATCAGATCTTTGGTTATATCGTTATTCAGGGGAATAACTTTGGAGGCTTCGGTTATGCAGGCATTCATGGCTGAATGCAGATAACCAAGGACCGCCTCCTCGACCGGGATATCGAGATGGTGGTTAATCCAGGCATGAACAGTGGAGAGGCAGCCAACCGAATCATATTTGGCGAAGATCTGTTCGAGCTGGCTGAAATCAATCCAGGGGTGCAGAGCGCGTGCGAGTCTGATCAATCGTTTGCCCATAACAGCAGCTTGTTCTCTGAGATCTCCAGGAGTTCGCTGAACATGGACGAGCTTGTCGATCAGAGCTATCCGCCATGTATCCTTGTGATCTGCTGCGGTATAGATGCCTTTTATGGCCATCCCTTCAAGACGAACGATGCTGGGATGCAACTGACAACGCATGAATGATTCGAGATCTTCAGCATTACGAATGGTACCCTCCTTGATATGGATATCCATGCCGAAGGAATGGGTGAACCCTCCGACCTGAATAGAGGAATCAAGCAGTTTGACATAATCGAGCAGCTTATTCCCACGGTTCACAATCATTCGCCTCCTGTGTTCGTTAAATGTCACTTAAAGTAACATTTATTTACCTTTTTGTTTGCTTTGTGTTTGAAAATCCGAATTATATGATAGTTATCTTCCCATAAACGTCCGCTTTTTGTCAATAGAATCCTTGTAATTTATGGTTTTAAATTGATAAATCATATGTTGTGTTATCTAATATATCATTCAACGTCAGTTGTTATCAGAGTGTAGGGGAAGACTATATATTACTATATATAAATGATTACACAGATCGGCTCTATCCGGAAAAGAGGGGATCAAAACTAATGATATGCAGTTCATGACTGAACATGACGAGAATATGCGATTTTTGAGGAAAATGCCTGGCTGATAAAGAAGTATTAAAAAGTGCTTTACTTTTAGATCTAAAGCCGGTATAATCAATTCTGTTGCCGATTATTTACGACATGCGGTCGTGGTGGAATGGCAGACACGCTATCTTGAGGGGGTAGTGGGCGTATGCCCGTGGAGGTTCGAGTCCTCTCGACCGCATCATATGAACGATTAAGAAGAAGCTTTCCTTTATTGGAAAGCTTCTTCTTTTTGTATTTTCGGCCAGTAGAACCTCAGGTCAGAAAAAAGGCCATCCATTACCGGGGCGATCGTCCGGTTGCGGGTGGCCTGTGTGTTATTTTTGAAGCAAGTTCTTGATATCTTCTTCAATCTTGTCGGGTGTTGTTTTGGGAGCGTAACGTTTCAGTACCTGTCCGTTCTGATCCACAAGGAATTTGGTGAAATTCCATTTGATTGCTTTGGAGCCGAGCAGGCCAGGAGCTTCTTTGCTTAGATGCTGGAAGAGAGGATGAGCGCTTGAGCCGTTCACATCAATTTTCTCGAACATTGGGAAGCTCACGCCATAATTCATCTGACAGAACTCTGCAATGTCGTCGGAAGATCCTTTTTCCTGTGCAAACTGGTTGCTTGGAAAACCCAGAACTGCAAAAGGGGCATCCTGAAACTTGTCTTGCAGTTCTTGCAGACCTTTGAATTGAGGAGTAAGGCCACATGAGCTTGCCGTATTCACAATCAGTAGCACTTTGTCACGGTAGTCGGACATTTCAACTTCTTGACCGCGAAGGGTATTCACTTTGTAATCGTAGACTGTCATCTAAATCGCCTCCATGATCTAATCTTATACCTCTTATTATATTGGTTACAATTAAATATTGCAAAACTAATATGGTGTTAAAAGAATCAAAACAGGCAAGTTGTGCAGAATACGTGAATGAATATCGATGTGATTTTCGTCAGAGTGAGAATTAGATAGCCTTGAAGAGATGGGTAGAGTATAACCTTATTGTAAGCGTTATTATGGATGGGTATTGGCAAAAATCTGCCGATTCGGTGATCTGGGCGGACTTTACACCGTCATGTCGCGGGTGTATGATTCATAACGTAATTTCAATTTAAACTAAATTGTACTTGAAAAACGAAACAAACGATAATATCGCTCGATCTTACTTTAAGATATACGAACGATGTTTTAATCGCTGAGTTTCCATTCATTGATGAGTGGGAAACGGGGGAACCAACGGAATGCGCTGTCCAGGACAGTGGTATTCATGGGGTGAATTTTCCGGTGACAGCCGGAAATAGGGCGACTCTCGCGCCCGAATCCGTCAGCTAACCTCGTAAGCGTTAAAGGGAGAGGCAACAAGCCGTACGCTGGTTCATGGTGTTTTCGCCATGGGTTATTTAAGAAGCGTTCGGGAGGCCTTGGTCCCCCACGCTTCTTTTTTGTTGTCTTTTCACGCCAAGGGAGGAACGAATGATGGATACTGAGATGATCTTAGTGACTGCTCCAAATGAAGCAGGACGCAAATTTATCAAATTGCTGATGTACAAAAAAATGCCGTTTGCCGTTCTAACCAACAGTGCAGGGGAAGAGCGTAGACTCCGTAGAATCGGGGTAGAGCATGTCATTCGAATGAACACGGCTGCAGCTCAAAAATGGTTTTTGCCGCAGGGCAGCGTAGGAAACGTGTTTATTTTCGAGAACAGCCTGAATCTGACCTGTCGATATTTGCAGATCTGCCGTTCGTGGACATCGAAGTCCCTGTGCGTCATTACGGAGCAGAGTCATCCAAAGGGCATTTATCGAGGAATGGGTGCAGACCGGATTGTGTATTCACTTAATGGAGAAGTCGGCTTTCTCCTGAATGGTTAGTGCGCTAGCTTGTTAGCTTGTGATTGCTCCGGTGTAAGGGGCCTGTTATAATTGAATATATCAATAAACGGAAATTTGAGGAGACTCATGCTTGATGGTGGGTCTTCTTTTTTATGGTTTTATAGGTAGTTCAAAAAGTCCGCTTTTGATTACGAAGGATGCCTGGCGGCATCCTCAGCATCGAATATGAAATTCAGCCGAAATGTCCGTTGCTCACGTAGTTTTCCCTACGCTCCGCTACTCCATTTCTAGCTTCATTCCATCTTCTCGGTACTGAAAACCAGACTTTTTGAACACGAACTTTTAAATAAGGATAAGGAATCGCCTGTGGCTTACAAGGAGGAATTGGCGTGCCGGATGTAGGTGGATTGAAGTGGTTGTTTTTTGATGTTGGAGATACGCTGGTGGATGAATGGGAGCCGGTTGATGATATTATCGGACAGTTCGTTCGCGAAGCTTGCGCTTTGGGGTATCCGGTGAAGATTGAGGCGGTACGAGAACTGTTCGCGAACTGTTACCAGAATTATGAGCAATGGCCGATGAGAGTGGCTATTCGCACATTCATTGGAGACGAGAAGCACCAGAAACAGATTCAGGACAAGCTGAAGTTTCAAAAAGATCTTGAACATCCTTTTCCTTCAGCGGATTCGGTTCTTCAGCACTTGTCGAAGCATTATCGCATTGGCATTATTGCCAATCAGAGTCCTGGAACGGAAGAGAGACTGGAGAGCTACGGGTTGCGAAAGTATGTTGATGTTCTGGCCTGTTCGGCTGAAGAAGGGGTGTCCAAGCCAGACCCTGAGTTATACGCTGTGGCCTTGAAGCAGGCCGGTTGTGAACCAGAGGAAGCCGTCATGATCGGCGATCGGATCGATAATGACATTATTCCTGCTCGGAAGCTGGGCATGCGTACGATACGGATTATGCAGGGTTACGGGAGATTCCAGCCGGAACTATCGGATGACGAACGTGCAGATTGGACCGTTGATTCATTGGATCAGCTCCTGCCGTTATTGGCGCCAAACCAGAATTAGATGATTGCGTACAAGATTTTCTACTATAAATGAAGACACGTTGCTGCAGAGCAACAATAAAAGGCTGATCAACTTGGGTATCGCATACCGGAGTCGATCAGCCTTTTTATTATTTAGTCAATTAGAATGAATTAGAACAAGCGGATCGTCTGAATGATCAGATATACATTTAGCACAACGATAACAGCGGCAATGACCCATGAGATGATTTTGAGCCATAATTTGTTGGCGAACGCACCCATGCTTTTTTTATCACTCGTGAACATCACCAAGGGAATTACAGCAAAAGGTAATTGAAGAGACAGCACGACCTGGCTCAAAATGAGCAGTTCTTCTGTGCCATGTTCTCCAGCGATGGCTGTAACAATTACAGCAGGGATGATGGCGATCAGACGTGTGACCAGTCTACGCAGCCATGCTGGAATTCGAATATTCAGGAATCCTTCCATGACAATCTGCCCAGCGAGTGTACCTGTAAGAGTAGAGTTCTGACCTGACGCCAACAGCGCCACACCGAACAGGATACTTGCAACAGTAGTACCTAATAGAGGCGTTAGCAGATGATAGGCATCAGCGATCTCCGCAACCTGCGTCATGCCGGCACTGTGGAATACAGCGGCAGATACAATCAGAATGGCCGCATTGATGAACAGAGCCAGTGTCAGCGCGATTGTAGAATCCATGGTCGAGTACCGAATGGCTTCTTTTTTACCCTGTGGTGTCTGTTCGATCTGACGGGTCTGTACAATGGAAGAATGCAGATATAGATTATGCGGCATCACGGTTGCTCCGATAATACCGATGGCGATATAGAGCATGGCCGGGTTCTGCAAAATCTCTACATTGGGTACAAAACCATGGAGAACGCCGCCCATATCCGGTTTTGCCAGGAACAGGTCAATCCCGAAGCAGAGGGCGATGGTCGCCATCAGCACAATGACGAGAGTTTCCAAAGCTCGGAAGCCTTTGTTTTGCAGTACAAGGATCAATAGTACATCGACTGCGGTGATAATAACGCCGTATAACATAGGAATGTTAAATAACAGCTTTAACGCGATGGCAGAGCCAATGACTTCTGCCAGATCCGTGGCTGCAATGGCAAGCTCACACAGAACCCATAACATCATGACGACAGGCATGCTGAAGCGTTCGCGACAGGCTTGAGCCAGGTCCCGTCCGGTGACGATGCCGAGCTTCCCAGCCAATGATTGAAGCACAACGGCCATCAGGTTCGAGAGCAGGATGACGGATAACAAGGTATACCCAAACTGTGAACCGCCTGCAATATCTGTTGCCCAGTTGCCGGGGTCCATGTAACCTACGGCAACGAGGTACCCTGGGCCTACAAAAGCGAGGAATTTCTTCCACCATGCAGCATTTTGCGGAACTTTCATCGAGCTATGTGCTTCTCCAAGAGAAGGGGCCATGCCAGCAGTAGACAATGATTCTCTTGAAGGCGTGTTGAACGGATTTTTTTTACTCATACGATAATCACCTGACTTTGAATGATTGATTTTGAGATATTGATGCGGGACGAACCGCTCATGATATATCTAAATTTTTATGTTTATTGTTACATTGTACTCCTTCAATTATTTTTGTCTAGTGCAACTTTTATGTATAAGGACAAAATCTGGACTGAAGCATAAAAACGCCCCTTCGTATATTACCCAACCTCAGGAAAAATACAGCGATGGAAGCTGATATGCATGAAAATGATAAAGATGTAAAAGCTGATAAAGATATAAAATGCGTTTCAAAATGAGCCAGAAGTTTAAATTGAAATGAAGGCAGTTAAAACTAATGGATAAGGGAGAGATTCTTAATGGAAGCTTTATATACAGCAGTAGCTACAGTTAAAGGTGGACGTACAGGTTCGGTAACTTCTTCGGATGGCGTGCTCAAGCATGATCTGAAAATGCCAAAAGAGCTTGGTGGTTCCGGTGGTGAAGGTACCAACCCTGAGCAACTCTTTGCCGCTGGATACGGAGCATGTTATGAAAGTGCCCTTGCCAATGTAGCACGCAAAGCAGGTGTGAAATTGGAGGATGTGGTCGTTACAAGTAACGTATCCATTGGTAAAGACCCTGCGGATGACGGTTTCCAGCTGTCTGTTCGTCTGGACGTGAGCATGCCTGGTGTGGATCACAGTCAAGCAGAGGATCTGGCTCGCAAGGCACATGAATTCTGCCCGTATTCCAAAGCAACACGCGGTAACATTGATGTTGTATTAAACGTAGTCTAAGACCTGACTCCCGGTAGTAACGGGGAAGATATAGAGCAGGGTATCCTGGATACCTGATGTTCAAGTACAAAGCCCTGCTGGCAACCGGCAGGGCTTTGTATTGGTTATAATATATGAATATGATGCAGGAGATTACACGCAAGATCGCGTACTATTTTACATAATTGCACTCCCACTTGATGCTACACATTCCATAAAGGGGGAACGAAGATGAGTATTGAAGAGATGATCGAGCGGCGATTTGTATGTACGAAATGCAGGGGGACGGATTGTAACATTAAGGAAGTTTCCATGTCAGGAGCAGGCCTGAGCAAGGTGTTCGATATTCAGCATAATCACTACCTGTTCGTGGGTTGTACTTCCTGCGGGTATGTTGAAGTTTTCGATCCGGATGTCTTGAAAGGGAAAAAACAGGGGCAGGTGGGCACGATTCTGGATATTCTGTTTGGCGGGTAGACATGCGCGAGTTGACATTGACCTGAATTTTCTTTAATATAACTTAGTACTGAGTAGTGTCATTGCATGAACCAAATTTGAATTAAACAGGTGATATCCATGTCTTATAGACCGCGTATTGCAGATTTAGAATTAGCTTATGGTAACAAGGAAGACGGATTGTATGAATTCAAAATGAATTTGGTAGACGGTACTAAATGCCGTGTATTCTACTCCCGTTCTCCGGAATGGAAGATGACCAATATCAGCCGTCTGCAGAAAACGCCTTGTCCAGTATGTCGCAAAGATTTCATTTGCAAATGTATGGACCAATGGGCAACTGACCTGCATCATCAGATGATCGATGACCAATGGATGGAAAAGGCAGTTACGGAGTAATTGTCGGACAGATACGAGCGTGGGCACAATGCCTGCGCTCTTTTTCTTTTTATCTCCCATAAAATAAAATTTAAGATTAGTGAACAAGATGGCTCAAAGTGGGTAAGTTACTCTAACCGCAACAATAGGAGGCAGCCAATATGACAGCAAATCAAACGGATGTGCATCAGGGACATCCCATCGTACTGGTGGATGGCGTCTGCCACTTCTGTCAGGGATTAACCAAGTGGATTATCAAGCGTGACCCGGAAGGGAAATATCATTTTACTTCGCTCCAATCCGATATAGCCAAGGAATTGCTGAAGAAGGGCAATCTGTCGACAGACAGTATGGACACCTTTGTGCTGATCGAAAATGGAAAATACTATACACGTTCGACTGCCGCGCTGCGATTGGCCAAAGGTCTGAAGTTCCCTTATCCGTTGTTATATGTGTTTATTATCGTTCCGAAATTTATTCGTAATGCAGTCTACAACTGGGTTGCGCGTAACCGATATCGCTGGTTTGGTAAGGACGAAGCGTGCATGTTGCCTACCCCAGAGATCAAAGATCGATTTTTGTGATTAATAACGGAAATAATTGGGTAATGACAATAGATCATATCTATTTTGGGAGGACAACAACTTGAAGAAGTGGACTACATTATTTATCGGGGCATTATTAGCAGTAAGCTTGGCAGCATGCGGTAACGACACAGATAATACGGCAACGCCGCCAGCAACTAACAACGAAACGACTAACGAGGGCAATACACCTGCAGAGCAGGAGACAAAGATCCCTACCCTGGACGAGTTGATTACTAAAACCAATGCAGCTACGAAAGAAATGAAAAGCTTCACAACTGAAGCAAACATTGATCAGAATCTGAAACTGGATGCTGGTGAGCAGTCCCAGGATCAACAGGTTAAAACATCGCTCAAGATGGATATTATCAAAGATCCAATGATGATTTATCAAGAGATGAATATGGAAATGTCAGGACAGGAAGCTCAGAACGTGAAGCAGTATATCACTTCGGACAAAATCTACTCCCAAGTTGGGGATCAATGGGTTGCGATTCCTGAAGCTCAAACGAGTGAATTGATTGAGCAGATGAAAGCAAGCATGAATCCCGAAGGTGAATTGGAGCAATTCAAAAAGATCGAAGAAGATACTGAAGTGACTGAAGAAGGCGACAATTATGTGATTAACGCTGACGTATCCGGTGATAACGTGAAGGAACTGGCCAAAGCCGTGATGGAGCAAAACGGATCGGATGCCCAGATGCAAGCCATGCTTGATCAGATGAATATCACCAGCATGAAGATGAAATACATGATTAACAAAGAAACCTACCTCCCTGCAAGTACGGACGTAACCATGGTCATGGAGATGGAACAGAATGGACAGAAAATGACGATGGACATGAAGATGAACAGTGCATTTTCTAACCACGATCAAGTGGAAGAGATTAAGATTCCACAAGAAGCATTGGATAGCGCAAAATAATTTGGTTATGCCAAAGCTTATGTTAAAGATGATTTAATGTGGTAAGCGAGCATTGATGTATGCCGTTTGCAGGGCGCCTCTGAACTAGATCTGTGTGAGCCGAAAGGTTTACAGGATTGGAATCAGAGGTCCTTTTCTTTTTGGCGGAGATTATGGTCAGGGTTTAAGGTGATATAGTATAGTCATGTATAATTAGGGAGGGGATATCAAACATGATTGAATATGCACACATCCACCACGTTAGTCTGGCTGTACGTGATCTGGAAATCGCGAAAAAGTTCTATTCGGGGTTGCTCGGAATGCAGGAGATTGAGCGTCCTGCTTTTCGCTCCACAGGCACATGGTACGCTATCGGAAGTCAGCAACTTCATCTGCTCCAACACCCGGAGGGTCACACACTGCGCGAGGCTGGTATTGATACAACAGACGGTCACTTTGCGATCTGGGTCACCAGTTATTCAGGGACTATAGCCTGGCTGGAGCAGCAGGGAATTGAGTATGAAGCGAGACCTGAGAGTGTGGCTGGATTCGCACAGATTTTTGTACTTGATCCTGACCGTAACATTATTGAGTTCGATTCACCGTATCACTCTTAAGGAAAAAAGGGTTAGAATAAACCCCTTGCTCCACCAGAAATTGTATGCTATATTATCCATACATTCATAGCACGTGACGGAAGCACCGTCCATATACTGCATGTTCATGCGGTTATTGGACGGTGCTTTTTTGTGCTTTTTTTGCAGGGAGGGAAGGAGAAATTGATTGTACTGAAGGCAGTATTGGTTTCCAAAGACAGAGATTACATTAGTGCCTGGCTTGATTATGTACAGGGAAGTGCGTCAGGTTCCCAAGTGCGTTTTACGGCCTTCTCCCAATGGGATTCGTTCAGAGATCACATGAACGAGCAGCAGGAAGGTCGGGAGATGCCGGATCTGGTCGTTGCGGAACCGGAATTTCTGAACAACTGGCTGAGCAACGGTGGAGAAGCATCGGGTGTACCTTGGCTAATGCTGAGTGAATGGCTGGATGAGGTGGACGAGACGAAGCGGCTAATGAAATACCAACCCTTGCCAACGTTATTGGAGGCTGTGATGAATGCTTGCCGGCAGCCGCGCCGCAAGAAAATGCATCGTCCGGGGCAGGAGACTCTCTCCATCGGTGTAGTGTCCGCTTCGGGCGGGAGTGGCAAAACGGCAGTGGCCTTGCATATGGCAAAGCAATTGGGACTTGCGGGTTATGCTGTACTCTATCTTAATCTGGAGACACTGGATAGCACGCTTCCGTTTCTGGAGAAGGGACTTTCCAGAAGTGGACAATGCAACCCGGATGCGGAGACGGGGTTGTCACGCCTGCTTTACGATCTGAAGGTGGGCAGGAAGGAATCGGGCAAGCAGTTACAGGTGCAATCGAAGGCTGTGGATGGATATGTGATTCGGCACGAAGCGTTGAAGTCTGATGTATTCTGGCCGTTATCGAATCGGAAGGAAATGCTGCAGATGACCCGTGAGGATACGTCGAATCTGCTTCGTTATTTGACCGAATGCGGACAATATGATGTGCTCATTCTGGATGGTGATTCCGGCTGGGATGGACGCAGCGAAGGGGTGCTGGATGCAGCAGATGCCTTTGTCTGGCTAGTTGAAGATGATGTATCTGCCATGCATCGATGGGGACAGTGGTTACAGCATGTCGAGCGTACCAAGCCAGATGTGTACGAGAACGTGTTGGATCGTTCATGCTTCGTGGTCAATAAATATCGGGACAATGTCGTTAATGCACTTCCGCGATCTGATCTGCATCTGGATGCAGTGTTGCCATATATCCCTTCATGGAAGCAGCTTAGTCAGGAAGAAGTCATGCTTAGTTCTCCGATCTTCCAGCGCGAAGTGAAAAGATTATGTGCCATGCTAGTACAAGATGGAGAAGAAGAATTGAAGCAGACGGGACGAATTCAGAAGCAGGATCGGTGGGCGTTATGACGGACTCATCCAATCGAATACTGGATCGTGAAGAACAGTTTCAGATCATGCGCAGGGAGGTCAGGGCTGGTCTCGATTTAACCTCTTCCGCAGGAGATGATGAACTATGGCAAGGGATAGAACGCAAAGTTCTCACTGATCCGAAGCTTGATGATCTGACGTCTGGTGAGCGTCATACACTGGTACAGCGATTATTTGACTCCTTTCGCGGATTGGATATTCTGCAGCCACTCGTGGATCATCCCGATATTACGGAAATTATGATCAACAGTCACAAGGAGATTTTTGTGGAGCAAGAAGGTGAGGTCAGTCAGATCACCCTTGAATTTGAGTCCAAGGAACGGCTGGAGGACATTATTCAGATGATTGTGTCCGGGGTGAACCGGATTGTGAATGAGTCTTCTCCGATCGTGGATGCCCGGTTAAAGGATGGTTCACGGGTCAATATCGTATTGCCTCCCATTGCTCTGAAAGGCCCCACGATGACCATTCGTAAATTCCCGAGTGAGCCGATGAAGATGTCTGATCTGATTGAAAAGGGAGCCTTGCATGAAGAAGCTGCAGAACTGCTGCAACAGTTGGTACGGAGCAAATACAACATATTCATTGGAGGTGGAACTGGTTCGGGAAAAACGACCTTTCTGAATGCATTATCCCAGTTCATCCCCGCCGATGAGCGAATTATTACAATTGAGGATTCGGCTGAGTTACAGATTGTAACGGTACCGAATCTGGTGTCACTGGAGACACGGAATGCGAATACCGAGGGCAAAGGGCAAATCTCCATTCGTGATCTGATCAAGTCTTCCTTACGGATGCGTCCGAACCGGATTGTCATTGGCGAAGTAAGGGGCGCGGAAGCGTTGGATATGTTACAGGCCATGAACACAGGGCACGATGGGAGCTTGTCTACAGGGCATGCGAATACCATTTCGGATATGATCAGCAGACTCGAAACGATGGTGCTCAGCGGTGCGGATCTTCCCATTGCGGTTGTACGACAACAGATTAGTTCCGCAATCGATATATTTGTACATTTATCCCGGTTAAGGGACCGCTCACGGCGGGTGACAGAAATCAGTGAAGTGATCGGTATGCAGAACGGTGAGGTTTTGCTGAATCCACTGTTTCGTTTCCAGGAACATGAAGAGCGGGAAGGCAGAATTATAGGCGGGTTAGAACAGGTTGGGAAGTTGAATCAGGTCGACAAAATTCAGATGGCTGGGCTCGGGCAATGGCTGAATGAATACATAGGAAAATATAATATTGAATCGGGTTCATCAGATAACAACGTGAATTAAAGTTATTGGAAGGTGATTAATGTTGGGTGAAGCCAGACAGATGTTAACGGATTACACCGTATATACGCTTTCCCGAAGACAACGAATGGTCTCTATGCTGATTAGTGGTCTGCTGTTCTTTGGAGTTGGACTTCTGTTCTATCACCACTGGTTGGCTGGAGCGATTCTGGCTCCAGGCTGCATATGGGTACCAAAACACTGGACTAAGGTACTGCTGGAACGAAGAAGAATGACGCTCAGTTTACATTTTAAGCAAGCATTATATGCATTGTCATCTGCACTGGCCGCAGGAAAATCAGTGGAGAATGGATTCAAGGAATCGGTGGAGGATTTGCGAATGTTGAACCCGGAAGCGGATACCGACCTGATTCGTGAGTTCACGATATTGCGGACACGGTTGGAGTATGGACAACCGATTGAAGAGGCGCTACAGGATTTTTCGGATCGGGCGCAGATTGAGGATATAACGAATTTTGCAGACGTGTTCATTACTTGTAAACGAACTGGCGGGGATATGGTTGAGGTCGTGCGTCGTACCTCTGCGGTGATTGGTGAGAAGCTCGACATTCAACAGGATATTATGGTCGCGGTATCACAGAAAAAGTTCGAATCAAAGGTGATGTTTGCAGCTCCGTTTATTTTTCTGATATTTCTGAATCTGACCGCCAAGGATTTTATGGAGCCGTTATATAGCGGGATGGGATACCTCATCTCTAGTGGTGCCTTGGCAGTACTCGCCTGCTGTTATCTGTGGATTACTCGCATTATGGATATCAAAGTATAAGGAGCTGAAATGATGCTGCTTCCCGTGATAGTCGGAGGGGTGCTCGGAGCGGGATGGCTGGTGCTGGATCAAACCCGGGGGCGGACTTATCGCCATCTGCGCAAGCTGGATATGGAAGGATTGCGACTGAAGAAACTGCATGGTCCCTTCCTGTTTATCCTGGAAAAGTTTGAAATCGGACGCAGATTGCCTGTAGTCATGTTTCGGATGCAACATGCCATTCAAAAAATGTATGGCATCCAGCACAGTGGGGAGAAAACAATGCTCTATTGCGCTGAAATGCTGACCTACACATGGCTCATGTTACTGGTAGGATGTCTGTTAACACTCGTTGGAGATATGGGCATCGGAGGCATGGTGGGTGGACTCGCGCTAGGAATCGCTTTACCTTTTGCACTCTATAAAGACCTCAATACGAAGGTGCAGCGAAGAGATCAGGATATCCTTATGGAGCTGCCTGAGCTGCTGAACCGGATTGTTCTGCTGGTTGGCGCAGGCGAGACCGTGCAACGTGCCATCGTTCACTGTGTGACAAGCCAGGGGGAACGGAATCATCCGCTGTACAACGAACTCAGAAAGACGGTGGGAGATTGGAATAATGGTTATTCGTTTCAACAATCATTTGAACAGTTCAGCCGCCGCTGCGGTGTGCAGGAAGTGACGATTTTTACAACAACTGTACTGCTGAATTTCCGGCGTGGAGGAGGTGACTTTGTATTGGCGCTGCGGGATCTGTCACATGTGTTGTGGGAGAAACGCAAGGCTGTCAGTCGGGCGAAGGGAGAACAGGCTTCTTCCAAACTGGTGTTTCCGATGGTGCTAATCTTTTTTACGATCGTGGTCATGATCGGGGCACCTGCTTTTATGATGATGAATATGTAGGAGGAATTGGGATGATGGACGTGTTGAAAAACAAGGTAAACGCATTTTGGAAGGAAGAGGACGGACTCGGCACATTGGAGCTGATTCTGATTATCGGGGTTATTATCATTATTGCTTTGATTTTTAAAGACCAAATAACGGCACTAATCAAGTCTCTTCTTAGCAAAGTGGATACAAAAAGTAATGAATTTTTCCCGGGTTAACAGGCTGAAGAAGGAAGAAGGGAGCTTCACCGTTGAAGCCTCCCTGATCTTCCCTGTCGTGCTGTTTATTCTTGTGTTGTTGCTCTTTTTTACCATGTACATGTATCAAAAGACATTTCTGAATCAACATGCCTATGCGGCTTCCGAACGTGCAGCTTATAGCTGGGACAACAGCTACAAGCAGGCAATGACGGGTGAATTTGTCGCTGGAGAACATGACAATCTGTACTGGAGACTGACGGATGATCGTATGCTCGGCGCACTGTTTGGTTGGGTGGGAGCGGATAGTCAGGTTAGCGTTTCTGTACCTGCTGGTGAAGGTGGAAGTCTCTCGGAACAGAAATTAGCACAAGCGATGCAGCATATGCCTTCGGCCATGAAAGGAACAATTGAATATCAGAATTCTCTGATTCAGAGGAAGATAACGACCAAGCTGGATCAGGTAATTTCTCTGCCTCTTCCTTCTTTTTTGTTCGATTCAGGGAACCGTGTGCAGACTCAGGGATCATCCGCAGTTGTTGAACCGGTTGAATTCATTCGAACGGTAGATCTGGTCCGTTATTACGCAGCCAAGTTTAAAGGCAAGGGCGGAACAGCAACCACTACGGCTGCAGAAGCCGGTCAGGTTGTGCAGCATTTTGGCAAAAGCAAAAAGTGAACAAAGGAGGAGGGCAGATCTGTTTAGAAAAAAAGACGGTGAGTCGGGGGCTGTAACCCTTTTTTTGATATTAATATTGGCTGGAGTCTATATGTTTGTAGCTATATTTATTGATTACGCTCGTATAGCGGCATTCAAAGTGCAGACCGAACGAATGACACATGCTGCAATGAGATCCGTCATGTCAGCCTATGACACATCACTCCGGGAGTATGGTTTATTCGGGTATGGCGACAGCAGTGGGGATGCGATCATGGCTAAAGTGCTGAACGATAGTGTGAAGCCTTCATCCGTAAAAGATGGATTCCCCATTCTGGATATCCAGTGGGATACAACTTCGCTGAGCATGGAGCGTGAACTGGGCAGATACGATATATTTAATCGCCAGATTCAGGAGGATATGAAGTATCGGGCTCCGGTTGATTTTACCCTCGAAGTGATTAATCGTTTCAAACCGATGTCGGACGAGATGAAGGAAGCCGCGCACACGGTAGACTTGCTGAAAAAATTACAGAAATTATATGACAATCGTGAAGCATTACTGGACGAGGCCATTGTGAATCAGACGGAATCTGCGGAAAAGCTGAAGAATCTTCCGAACTTGATCATGAACCCGCCGTCACAGGCCATCTATGAAGAAATGATGGAAGAAACACCAGAGACAGCTGCCGAAGCAGCGGCACGTTATGCAGATTATCTAAACAAGAAACGGGCAGATGAGGGACTGCCATTCAGAGAGCAACAATACATATTGGAGCTGGCGCGTTATCGGACTGGTGTGAGTAATGTGGTGACAGGCATCAGCATGATCATACAGCCCGCGTTACAGGCCCATCAAACGAAGCTGGAGGAAGCGCAGTCCAAGATCGAAGAAGCACGCAAGATGAATGAGGAAATGAAACGTGTGATTGCAGAGGGGGAGAACCGTTCACAGAATGCCAGCTATGACAATGTGGGAAACTCGAATCTGCCTGGAACGAGTCCTGCATCTACAGGATCAGGGAGTGAAGCCAAAAACACACGTTCCCTCGCTTCTGAGCTTGTGAGGACGGATAGTTTGTTTGATCAGTTGAAGGCACGTGTGGAATCACAAAATTCGGACTTCTCTAACGTCAGAAGAGACAACATGGAGTTGAATACTCAGCTTCGCAGCGTTACGGGCATGAGTGGGGTTCCGATTAAACCCGCGGTCAGACAGGCAAGTCAGATTACCGAACGTTATATGGATACCTATGTGCGTAATGGTCCTGCCAACCTCATCCTCCAGAGTAAGCAACAGCTGGAGAGTGGTCGAGGTTCGGATGCCCAGCGCAATGCAAATGACAAAGAATCCAAAGGGAAGTTGAAGGAAGTTAAACGGATCTTGTCGCAGATTGAAAAAGGAAGTTCTGGTTCCATGGACGCTTTCAAACAGCTGGAGGAGTATTACAACGCTAATATTGCTTTTAACGAGGCTAGTCGTGAGGAAGCCAAAAAGGCAGAAATTGCTGCTGATCCCTATGACTCTGGTGGGGATGCCATGAAGGGAATGGACAGTTTGTTCGGCGGGATGTCCGGTTTGCTGGATAGCCTTGGCGATGAATTATTTCAGAATGAGTATGCCCTTGCTTATTTTAACTCAATGGATTTTGGTCAGTTATTTACCTGGACTGAAGGTGGAGATGCCGGTGATGTTTTCAAATTGGAGAATCAGGAATTGGAGTATATCGTATACGGGTTTCACAATCCTTCGGGTAACATTGCTGCGGCATATGCGGAGATCTTTGGGATGCGGCTGGCTATTCGGACGGCAGAAGGGTTAATTGAGCACAGTAAACTGGGAAATCCACTTCTGGTGTTATCGGCGGCCATCTTGCACGGAATTACAAACGCCATTGCCGATATGGTGAAACTGGCGAAAGAAGGCAGTGTGGAATTGTCCAAGTATATCAAAGTTAAACTGACGTACAGGGATCATCTGCGATTGTTCCTTTTAATGCATAGCAACAATGAACGCAAAATGTCGAGAATGCTGGCTCTGATCCGATTGAATACCGGCGTAAATCCAGATGAGAAACAGACATATGCTTCAGGTAACATGCGAAGTAGCGTTAAACTGTGGTTTTTGCCAGGGGTGGTTAGAAGTATAGGTGCAGTTATGGGGAGTGCGGATCAGGTTGAAGATGGCAGATTTTTCATTGAGCGGAAGGCGGATTATTCCTATTGAATGATCGGGATCGTTTCGGTGGAGGGATTATGGATAAGCAGCAACGATATGAAAAAGAAAACACACAATTACAGATTCTTTTAACACGAATATGCAGAATGGCACGTTTGAAGTCTTTGAAAAAGCAGATGTGTTTTCCGAAAAAGGAACAGGGCAGCATGGTTCTGGAAGCCTCACTGGTTTTGCCTGTCTTTCTGTTCTTTATCATGTTTCTCATTTTCATTGTGCAGATGACTCTAATCTCCACAGCGCTACAGAGTACGGCGGGGGAAGCGGTAAAGCAGTTATCAACGAAAATATATCCGGTATCCCTCGTGTTCACACCTTCTGATTCTGCAGGCGGTGAGGGCTCGGCAGGGGGCTGGAAGATACCAGAGTTGTCTCTGACAGAATGGGCAGAAGGATATGCTTCTTCACTGCCTGAGCCATTAAGTGATTGGGTACGATCAGCAGCGGCCAGTGGTGAACAGCCCTTACAGGAAATCAAGACATCCGTACTGGAAACGGTGCTTGATCCCACAGTAAAACCGCTGCTTAAACCATTTATCGAGCCAACTCTGCTAGATATGGAACGTGTTCATGTGAATGGCGTTTCCATACCTGATCTCAAGAACAAAACGAATCCATATTTTCGGCTTGAACTGAGTTATGAATTACCTATAAAGGTACCCTTCCTTAGCAAACCGCTACGGATTCAGGCTGCTGCGGCAGAACGGGTATGGATTGGAGATACAGGAGAAGGAGCTGATGGTAGCGGAGGAGACGGGCATACTGCGGGCTCTGCAACGGTACTGTCGAAGCCTGACCCGGCTTACATAGGCAACAATGCAACGATCAAGGTGAAGGTAGAACCAGGAGCGACAGCCAACTTAACGATATTTTATAAGTCAGGTGAAAGCTCTGCAAAGCACATCGGCTGGGCCACCGCAGATGAGAATGGAATCATTGAATGGCATTGGTTTGTTGGTACTCGGACAACAGAAGGTTCATGGAGTTTTGTGGTTGAGACTGCGGATGGTGCCAAAACGGAGACTTCGTTCAACGTGGCCTCCAGAAAATAAGAAAGGAGAGGATGGAGGTGAAGTGGTTTTTCATTGCCTGTGGCATATACGTTATTGCCGCTTTTATTACAGATATTCGTTTCATGAAAATTCCCAATCGATTGACTTTACCTGTGACTGTAGCTGGCGTACTAGCCCATATCATATGGGGAGGATGGAATGGCTTCTTGTTCTCAGCCGCCGGATTTGCCGCTGGTTTTGGTATCTTGTTCCTTATGTATGCGATTGGAGCGGTAGGAGCAGGAGATGTGAAATTGTTTGGTAGTATTGGTGTATGGACGGGACTCGCTTTTGGCATTCATGTGATTATTTATTCGGTTTTGTATGCGGGAGCCGTTGGTTTAGTGATTCTTCTGTTCCGTAAGAACTCAGCGAAACGAATTCGAGGCATGGCAGGCAATCTTGCAGGGTTCTTCATGCTTGGTTCGCTCAAGCTGGTGAACAAGGAGAAGACATTGAAGTTTCCGTTTATGCTGGCGGTGTTACCTGCGTATATCACGGTCCTTATCCCCGCACTTTTCCCTTGATATCACGAGTCTGGAAAACGTTAGGATAACAGTGATCGAAAGGTTGTCCCGTCATTGAAGTTTCAGTGTAAACATTCTTTAGTTGACCTAAATAGCAATGGAAAGAGAGGATTGGCATGTATGGATTAACGAGAGATTTTATTCGTAATGGCGGAGCGTTCATGGTTTTGGAAAAAGCAGAAGGGTTACGAATGGAGGAATTGAGTCGGGTGCAAATGGGTATGTTGTCCTCCAATCAGATCCCGCGACTTCTGCCTGTACATATTCGGGAAGTGGATCGAAATGTAACTTTGCAATACGATATATCGGGCTACAAGATGTTATCCCAAATGTTAAAGTCAAGCAAAATCCAATTGCGTGTTCTGTATGGTCTGTTGTTCCAACTGGCAGATGCCTTCACGGAATGCCGACAATATATGTTGGAACCTCGTAAATTATTGATTCAGGAGGAGTACTTGTTCATCAATGGTTCATTCGAACAGGGTGAACTTGGGATGGTATATGTACCGATCATGGATAAGGATGAGGATGATTCGACGCCTCAGCAATTCCGTGAGCTGGTGATCAGGCTGATGGCCCATGTTCAGGAACTGCAGGGAGTAGGCATTCAGCGTGTTCTGCAGTTATGCGACAATGAACGCTGGGATGTTAGACAATTACGAGAGCTACTGCTGGAGTTATACGCTGACGAGCAAGAGAGTGGAGGAAGCGCAGCATTTCTCTCGTCCAGAAAGTCGGAAACGGGCGATGCTCCAAGAGTAAGAGGTGCCTCACATGCGTCGATTTCCGAGCGAGATAGTCTATTTGCTGGTAATTCCGGGCCATATCAGTACAGTGGTCCCACTCGAAATGCTTCTGTGGAGTCCCCACTAAATTTTCGTCAGCAGCAGAAAATGAGTGCTTCGGGGGTTGAAGACATTCCGCTGAGATCTCGAACCTCTTCAGGCAGTCACTCATCTGGACACTCTTCATTGGAGGATTCAAGGAGCGTGGATCAAGTATTGGGTAACCCATATCATTCGCCAGAGCATGCTGATATGCAAGTGGAGGAGAAGTCCGGATCGTCCAAAGTAACCTATATCATACTGGGGTGCATGGTTGCCATGGCATTGGTATGGAGATTCATATACATGGAGCAGCCTGGACAGACTCAGATGATCCTATCCGCGGTACTAAGTTTAGGCTTGCTTGGCGTGGCAGGATGGACGTGGAAGCGCAAGGGGAACCCTCAGAATGGCTCAGAGAATAAACATTTTTTTTCATTCAACCTGGGTAAGAACAAAGGGAAGAAGACTGAAGATGAAGAGGAACTATTTCAGGAAAGTTGGCGCTGGAATGCAGCTGATAAGCCGGAGGAACGTATAAACCAAGCTGCTGAATCAACTTCAGAAGCAATGGAGCGTCCCCGTTTTCAAAATCTGCACATGGCAGCTGAACCTTCCGAACCACCGTTTGTACAAGATCAGGCGCAAGTTGCAGCTTTAACTTCGGAGTTAAACCGACATGATACAGTTGCGGAAGCAACTGTGAACTTGCAAAATCTGACTGGAAGCAAAGTTAAAGGGGCAGGCCCTACAGTGCCGTCATTTTATCTTGAGCGAAGATCGGGAAGCAGCGATCAACATGAACGACATGAACGAATGGATGTTCAAGGCGCATCTTTTGTAATCGGAAGATCAGCAGACATGGTTCAGTGGGTAGACACAGCGACCGGCGTGTCCCGTGCTCATGTGGAATTGAGCCGGAACAAATCGGGCTATGTGATTAAGGACTTGGGTTCGGTAAATGGAACCGTTCTTCAGGGCAATATTCTTGCTCCCTACAAAGAGTATCCATTGGAGGATGGGGATACATTTACACTTGCCGAATCTGTTTACACCTATCGGGCTGTTGGATAAGCTGTGGTTCAATTAGTCGGATAAGCCACGGTGCTTCAGATCTTCCAATGCCTGGGTTAAGGTAGGGAAGGTGAACTGGAATCCGTGATCAAGCGCCTTTTGTGGAATAACTCTCTGTCCCTGAAGCAGAACAACGGATAACTCTCCAACTACGGTTTTGATTAAAAATCCGGGTACAGGGAACCAGTGAGGGCGATGATAGACCTTGCCGACCGTACGACCGAATTCATCATTGGTAACCGGATTCGGTGAGGAAGCATTGACCGGACCTGACACTTGTTTATTTTGAATGCTAAAGTCAATCAGCCTTACGATATCCATAATGTGAATCCAGCTGGTCCATTGCTTGCCACTGCCGATCTTGCCGCCAACACCGAGCATATAAGGGAGTTTCATCAATGGAAAGGCTCCTTTTTTATGGCCAAGAACCAGGCTAACCCTGATTTTGACGAGTCTGACATGTTTGATGGCATCTGCAGCTATTTCCCATTGTTCTGAGACCCGGGATGGGAAATTCATTGATTTTTGCGGACTACTCTCATCAAAGGTTTCGGTAGGGGAGGTTCCATAGATGGCCATGGCAGAAGCCTGAACGACCACTTCGGGCTTTTGTTGCAGTGAATCCACCAAACGGGCTACCCGGGCAACAGTTGTTACTCTGGATTGTACAATCTCCAGCTTTGCCTTGGTTGTCCATCGTTGGTTCAACGTTTCTCCGGCAAGATTGACGAGAGCATCCATGCCTTCAAGTAGTTGAGGGTGCTCTTCAACTTGTTCCCATGATATATATGTAAGATTCTTGCTTGGATTATGCAAGTCAGGCAGTTTGCGTGTGATGATTTTCACGTGGTGTCCGGCTTGCAGCCAATAATCCACAAGCGCTCCTCCCACAAATCCAGTACCTCCACAAATGGCAATTTTCATAATGAACATCCTCCCTGTAATTTTCACTGCGCTGACATGTATCCGTGAATCGACAAACAGCCCCGGACGGTAAGCAATGCCTGTTGGGAACGACTTACCTGACGGAGCTTGTAATATGAGCCTTTCGCCTAAATCCCAAGTGCGTTTCAATGAAGATCTCATAGACCAAGCGATCCTGTAACAAATTGATACAGGGTGCTGGTGCTGATGTATCTTAATTAACCAATTCGATATAGGGCTTAACTCATCTTTTATTTTATTTAATCAAATGTTGATAAGGGGAATAATCGATTTTGTTTTTCTCCAAAAATTTGACCAAAAACTTATTATCCCTTTTCGGTGTGGCTATAATGTAACCTTTGATGCAGTGATCTCTCGATACTTCCGTGGCGTCGTCTTCAACTGCAATTTTACCGATCTCTGCAGCAATGGAATGTTTGGCAATGTCACGAAATGGCCCTGGCACAGGCTCCACAAGTTGATCCAAAAAAGCTTTGGCTTCATCTGTCCATAAGTGACGGCTGGCTTCAACCCAATAATTCTGCCAATCCAGTTTGGACTTTCCGTCCGCTTTTGGTAGCACTTTCAAAAACTTGCGCATCATAAAAAATCCACCGATACACATGCTGCCAAGCAATAAAAAAGTCCAGAATGCGATCGTATTCATAAACCAATTGCTGGGGGAACTGCTGGTCAGTATCATCGCGTAGGAGTCGAAAATCATTGCGGAGTCACCTCGGTTCATTGATTTTCACGGAAAGACGGATTCCGCCTACCCATGTTCCACATATTAGCTGTCAAAAATAGCCTCTATCCCGAATTATAGCGCATTTCTAGATTTATTTCGATAATCGCGTTAGAATAAGGGATAATTCAGATTAAGGGGGATCAATAATGCTGAAAATCGGCTCCCACGTGTCCTTTTCGGACAAGGGATTATTGAGTGCAACGAAGGAAGCGTCCTCGTACGGTTCCAGTTCGTTTATGATATATACGGGTGCACCACAGAATACACGTCGCAAGCCAATCGAATCCATGTATATTGAAGAAGGCAAACTTGCCATGCAAGAGGGTGGAATGGAAGATATCGTTGTCCATGCACCGTACATTATTAATCTTGGCTCATACAAAGACAACACGTATAGACTCGCTGTAGATTTCCTTCAGGAAGAGATTCGTCGGACACATGCTATTGGTGTGAAGAACATCGTATTACATCCCGGCGCATTTACAGATAAAGATGCCCACTATGGGATCGGACGGATCGCAGAAGGATTGAATGAAGTGTTGGAAGGCGTGAAAGAGACAGATGTGAACATCGCTCTGGAAACCATGGCTGGCAAAGGTACAGAAATGGGTCGCAGTTTTGAAGAAATCGCTCAGATTATTGAGAAAGTAACGTATAACGAACGTCTGACTGTGTGTATGGATACATGCCACATTCATGATGCCGGATACGATATCGTTAACGATTTTGACGGTGTACTGGAACAATTCGATCGTACTGTAGGACTTGACCGCATTGCCGTAATGCATATTAATGATAGTAAGAATGCTGTGGGTGCGCACAAGGACCGTCATACACCAATTGGTTCTGGCTGGATCGGGTTTGAAGCGATTAACCGCATCGTCAACCATGAGAAGCTTCAAGGACGTCCATTTATTCTGGAGACACCTTGGATTGGCAAAGAGGCCAAGACACAGCGTCCAATGTATGAAGTGGAGATTGCGCTGCTGCGCGGGGATGTTGCCGGTCGATTCGGCCAGGAATTCCTGACAGAAGTAGAGCAGTTGCAACACTTTTTCAAAGGTAAAGAGATTGAGTCTCGTTCGTATATTCTGGATGTGTGGACGCTGCTCAAAAATGATGCCAAAGCCAAAAAGGCAGATCCGCGCGAACCGCTGGAACGCCTCTATGACATGGTGGCTGAAGCTGCACTATTCCCGCATTTGAATGAAGAACAACTGAATCATCGCTTGATTGCATGGCTTGCGGGTTAATCCCGCAGGTCATGGCTTAAATGAAGGAGGAAGAATAACCCGATGGAGATCCACGCTAAACAAGTACGCCCTGATTCTAAAAACCGCGCCGATCGTGCGCGCATGCTTATTTCTTGTCCAGATGGTCCAGGAATTGTAGCTGCAGTCTCTCATTTCCTGCACCAGCATGGTGCAAACATTGTTCAGTCGGACCAGTACACCATGGACCCTGCTGGCGGCATGTTCTTTATGCGAATTGAGTTTGATCTTCCGCAATTGTTGGTCAATTTGCCGAAACTGGAAGCTGATTTTGCAGAAGTGGCAAGCCGTTTCCAAATGGAGTGGACGTTATCTGCGGTCAGCCGCAAGAAAAAACTGGCTATCTTTGTATCCAAAGAAGATCATTGTCTGGTTGAATTGTTGTGGCAATGGCAGGCAGGCGACCTGGATGCCGATATTGCGCTTGTGGTCAGCAACCATCTGGACATGAAGGACTATGTAGAATCATTTGGCATTCCATATCATCATATTCCGGTTACAGCAGATACGAAGAAAGACGCGGAACAGCGCCAACTGGACGTCATCGGCAACGATGTGGATGTGATCATTTTGGCTCGTTACATGCAGATCATCTCTCCCATGTTTATTGAGCACTACCGTAATCGAATCATTAATATCCACCATTCGTTCCTGCCAGCCTTTGTGGGTGGTAAACCGTATGCGCAGGCGTACAACCGTGGTGTCAAAATTATCGGTGCGACAGCCCACTATGTTACGGAAGAACTGGATGGCGGCCCGATTATTGAACAGGACGTGCAGCGTGTAAGCCACGGGGACGATGTAACCGAGCTGAAACGTATCGGACGTACCATTGAGCGTGTTGTGCTCGCACGTGCCGTGAAATGGCATGTTGAAGACCGCGTTCTCGTTCACGAAAATAAAACCGTTGTATTTTAAGCTCATGCTTTAATACTGTGCAAGGTTGATTCGGAACCACGTAATAGATTAACAACAAAGCGACCCCAATTCGTTTACGAAACGGGAGTCGCTTTTTTTGTTGTGTTGATATACTTTCCGCACAAACCAAGCATAATACCAAACAGCAGATGTCCTACAATCCAGTAGAGGATGGCGGACAGATCGTACAGCTCTGGAACACGTGATGACAATTGAGAGAGTGGGATATAGAGCAAGGACGAGACTGCACCAAGTAAAATTCCTTTGATCATAGGGCGGCCTGAATGCCTTACCCACCACAGATAGAAGATGCCGATGACAACGGACACGATGAGATGCAAAGCAAATTCAATGAATTCGGGTAAAGTTGGCGGAAGACCAGGCACAAAATCAATATTCAGCAGCAGGGTATATACTTGTTCGCCTGTGCTGGCCTGAATCATTTTGAGGAAAAATCCCAGTACAACTCCCGTGAGGATTCCCGTTAAAATACCGGATAACCAGGGTAATGAGTTTTTTACCGATGTTGATGGGTGAGCAGCAGGATCTGGCATGATCGAGACCTCCTATGATTGACGCGTGTACATCTGAAAAGTAAACCAATGCCCGAATCTCGAATCCATAATTAAGAAACATTATATGTGAATTGAGGATGAATATCTAAAAAATGCATGGTTTTCAGGTTAAAGGTTATACTTCATGCGATGGATTTGTGAGGCTCCTTAGGTCTGCTTTTGGGATTTAGTACCTTGTAAAGTACGATTTTTGCTTGATAAGCTAAGGATTATTCATCACAAACAACCGATTTTCACGAACTTCTAAAAGAAGGTTATGGAAAAGCTTCACGCCAAGTGATACAATACAAAAGTGAATAAGTCAAAATGAAACACTCAAGCGGATTCACTTATTGTGAAATTCGGTTTGCTTGTATGATGAGAGGGATTCGCTTGCGCACCCGACTTATCTAAAGACATGAGGAGGACAAACCATGACTGACAAGAACGAAGCGATTCAAAAGGACGAGAACACTACAATCGACAACCTGTCGATTACTACCGTACGTACTTTGGCGATTGATGCAATTGAGAAGGCAAATTCCGGACATCCGGGTATGCCTATGGGCTCCGCTCCAATGGGGTACCAACTTTTTGCAAAAACGATGACTCATAACCCGGACCACCCAACTTGGGTTAACCGGGACCGTTTTGTCCTGTCTGCAGGACATGGCTCCATGTTGCTGTACAGCTTGCTGCACCTGAGCGGATATGATCTTCCAATGGAAGAACTGAAACAGTTCCGTCAATGGGGAAGCAAAACTCCGGGTCACCCGGAATTTGGACATACTGCAGGTGTTGATGCAACAACCGGCCCACTGGGTCAAGGTATTGCAATGGCTGTAGGTATGGCGATGGCTGAAGCTCAACTGGGCGCAACATACAATAAAGACAAATTCAACGTAGTTGACCACTACACTTACGCAATCTGTGGTGATGGTGACTTGATGGAAGGCGTATCTCATGAATCAGCTTCCCTGGCTGGACGTTTGCACCTGGGCAAACTGATCATGTTGTTCGACTCCAATGACATCACGTTGGATGGTAAATTGGATCTGTCTTCTTCCGAAAGCATCGCGAAGCGTTTTGAAGCTTATGGCTGGCAAGTGCTGCGCGTTGAAGATGGTAACGATCTGCCTGCAATCGAAAAAGCAATTCAGGAAGGTCAAGCAGATACACTGCGTCCTACACTGATCGAAGTTAAAACAGTTATCGGTTATGGTAGCCCGAACAAACAAGGTAAAGGCGGCCACGGCGGTACTCACGGATCTCCACTGGGTGCAGACGAAGCCAAATTGACGAAAGAGTATTACAAATGGGTTTACGAAGAAAACTTCCACGTACCAGCTGAAGTTCGCGATCACTTTGCACAAGTGAAAGATCGTGGTATCTCTGCTAACAAAGCTTGGGACGAGAAATTTGCCGAGTACAAAAAAGCTTTCCCTGAGCTGGCAGCTCAATTTGAAACAGCGATTAACGGCGACCTTCCAGAAGGTTGGGACCGTGATCTTCCTAAATATGCAGCAACAGACAAAGCTCTTTCCACTCGTGTAGCATCCGGTAACGCTCTGAACGGTCTGGCGCACAACGTGCCACAACTGACAGGTGGATCTGCTGACTTGGAAAGCTCCACAATGACTCACTTGAACAACCTGGAGAACTTCACACCTGAAGATTACTCCGGCCGTAACATCTACTTCGGTATCCGTGAATTCGGTATGGCTGGAGCAATGAACGGTATGGCACTGCACAGCGGTGTGAAAGTATTCGGAGGTACGTTCTTCGTATTTACCGATTACCTGCGTCCGGCTGTTCGTCTGGCTGCCCTGATGGGATTGCCTGTAACGTATGTTCTGACTCACGACAGTATCGCTGTTGGTGAAGATGGTCCTACGCACGAACCAATCGAGCAACTGGCATCCCTGCGTATCATTCCTAACCTGACGGTTATTCGTCCGGCTGATGGTAATGAAACTTCGGCTGCTTGGGCTTACGCGCTTGAGAACAAGAGCAACCCGGTTGCACTCGTACTCACTCGTCAAAACCTGCCGATCCTGGAAGGTACGGTTGAAGGTTCACGTGAGAACGTGAAACGTGGTGCTTATGTTGTCTCTGATGCAAAAGATGGCAAAGCGGTAGCACAAATCATCGCTACAGGTTCTGAAGTGCAATTGGCTGTTAAAGCTCAAGCAGCACTTGCTGAACAAGGTATCCAAGTTCGCGTAATCAGCATGCCAAGCTGGGATCTGTTCGAGAAACAAGACAAAGCTTACAAAGAGTCCGTTCTTCTTCCGGATGTTAAAGCTCGTCTTGCGATTGAAATGGCTTATCCAATGGGCTGGGAAAAATATGTTGGAGATCAAGGTGACATTCTCGGAATCAGCACATTTGGTGCATCCGCGCCTGGCGACCGTGTTATCCAAGAATATGGCTTTACAGTGGACAACGTGGTTAGCCGCGTAAAAGCATTGCTGTAATAGAGATTGTTCAAAAAGTCTGCTTTTGATTACGAAGGATGCCTCACGGCATCATCAGCGTCGAAGATGGGATTCAGCCGAAATGTCCGTTGCTCACGTAGTTTTCTCCTACGCTCCGCTACTCCATTTCTAGCTTCATCCCATCTTCGCGGTACTGAAAACCTGACTTTTTGAACACACACTTATAGCTTCATAAGCGCTGCTATGGTCGTCGGGAGAGCTTCATGCTGTCCTGATTCATGGCAGTAAGTTATTTCCGCAGAGCATGGGCGGTAACTCGTTATCGCCCTGATCTGTTTTGCCTTTTGTTTTCATTAACTTCAGGGGAGCGGGTACGCATGTCACAATTCGATCAAGTCAGTGTAGTGAAAAAGGCCAACATTTATTATGATGGTCAGGTAACCAGCAGAACGGTTATTTTGGGGGATGGCAGCAAAGTGACTCTAGGCATCATGCTTCCAGGCAGTTATGAGTTCGGTACGGATTCCCGTGAAATTATGGAGATTCTGTCCGGAGATCTGAAAGTATTGCTTCCCGGAGAAGAAGAGTGGCAAGAGATTCAAGGCCAAGCTACGTTCCACGTGCCTGCCGAGTCCAAATTTAAACTGGAGATACGCAGCGTTACTGACTACGTCTGCTCGTACCCGGCGGAATAACATAAGAAGGGTAAGCAGAACCGCAACCCGCGGATTCGGTTTACCCTTTTTGCTTCTTGAATTCTAACGACAAAGTTCGAGCTGCAAGCTTGTCAGCCCCGTGGATTTGAAGTATCCTTAAGGCAAGTTGTTTAGAATGGAATACGGATACGGAAAAAATATAACCGAAATCAG
Organism: Paenibacillus sp. USHLN196; assembly: GCF_037144955.1. NCBI lineage: Bacteria > Bacillati > Bacillota > Bacilli > Caryophanales > Paenibacillaceae > Paenibacillus > Paenibacillus sp. USHLN196. The sequence continues at coordinate 686,527 of NZ_JBBCYH010000002.1, forward strand.
GAGGTTTTTGAGATCATGGCAAAAAAAGTGACATTTGACTATAGCACGGCATTGCAATTTGTAAATCAGCATGAAGTGGATTATTTTGCAGAACCGATTCGTCTGGCTCACGAGCAGCTTCACAACGGAACAGGAACAGGCTCCGATTATCTGGGCTGGATTGACCTGCCGACGGCTTATGACAAAGAAGAGTTCGCCCGTATTCAAAAAGCGGCTGCCAAAATCCAAAGCGACTCCGAAGTACTGATCGTTATCGGTATCGGTGGATCATACCTGGGTGCACGTGCAGCGATTGAAATGCTGACTCACTCTTTCTATAACAATCTGCCAAAAGAAAAACGCAAAACACCTGAAATCTATTTTGCAGGAAACAATATCAGTTCCACATATGTAACTCATTTGCTGGATCTGGTTGAAGGCAAAGATTTCTCCGTTAACGTCATCTCCAAATCCGGTACAACAACAGAGCCAGCAATTGCATTCCGTATCTTCCGTGCAGCACTGGAAGAGAAATACGGTAAAGAAGAAGCTCGCAAACGCATCTATGCTACAACAGACAAAGCACGCGGTGCATTGAAAGAACTGGCAAATGCAGAAGGATACGAATCTTTCATTATCCCGGATGATGTAGGCGGACGTTACTCCGTTCTGACAGCTGTAGGTTTGCTGCCAATCGCAGCAGCTGGTATCAGCATCGAGGAAATGATGCAAGGTGCGGCTGACGCATCCAAGGAATACAGCAACCCGAACGTAGCTGAGAATGAAGCATATCAATATGCTGCAGTTCGTAACGCATTGTATCGCAAAGGCAAAGGAACTGAGATTCTTGTAAACTATGAGCCTTCCCTGCACTTCGTATCCGAGTGGTGGAAACAACTGTTTGGAGAGAGTGAAGGTAAAGACTACAAAGGGATCTATCCTGCATCCGTTGATTTCTCTACAGACTTGCACTCTATGGGTCAATTCATTCAGGAAGGTAGCCGGAATATTTTCGAAACTGTTATCCAGGTTACTGAAGTTGCAGAGCATATCTCAATCAAATCCGATCCGGACGATCTGGATGGTTTGAACTTCCTTGAAGGTAAAACTATGGACTTTGTTAACAAAAAAGCATTCCAGGGAACACTGCTTGCACATACAGATGGTCAAGTGCCAAACCTGATTGTGAACATTCCAGATATGACTCCATATTCTTTCGGATATCTGGTATACTTCTTTGAAAAAGCATGCGGTATCAGTGGCTACCTGCTGGGCGTCAATCCATTTGACCAACCAGGCGTGGAAGCGTACAAGAAGAATATGTTCGCATTGCTGGGCAAACCAGGCTTTGAAGAAGAGAAAGCAGCGCTCGAAGCGAGACTTTCCGAATAATTCATCGGTCTGCTCATATAGTTGAATAAGGTAATGTAAATCTAACTGGGAATCACTGTTTGTGTAAGATGCAGGGTTCCCGGATGTAGATAACCAGGGCAGTTCGTCCGCGTTCGCGCGGTGAACTGCTTTCTTGTAAAATAGACTCAGGAAAAGATCAGAAAGTTGGATTTGGGATGATTGAACGTTATCGCACGGTTCGAGGACCGGGCAATCTGGAAATTGTAATCAAGAAGTCGCGATTTATCGGTCATATTATGCCGGTCACGACAGAGGCAGAAGCTGTTGCTTTCATCGATGAGATCAAGAAAAAACATTGGAATGCAACTCATAACTGCTCTGCATACATGATTGGGGAGCGGGACGAAGTCCAGAAGCAATCCGATGACGGGGAACCCAGCGGAACAGCAGGGAAACCCATTCTTGAAGTGATCAAAAATCAGAAATTAAAAAATGTGGCAATTGTGGTTACGCGATACTTCGGGGGAATTATGCTTGGAGCTGGCGGGTTAATTCGTGCTTATACGGATGGAGCTGTAGCAGCCATTGAAGCCGGAGAAGCCATTACCAACGTGCTGCATCGTGAAGTGTTTGTTGAACTGGATTATACGTGGCTGGGTAAAGTGGAAAATGAGTTAAGAAGCCGGGAAGTCCGTACAGGTGAAACTGGATTCACCGATAAGGTTACGTTGACTTGTCTTCCGCCGGATAGTGAAACCGAGGCTTTTGTAGCCTGGATCACGGATTTGACGCAAGGGCAATCCCGGATCACGGAGGGACAGCGGCTTTATTTTATTGAAGGGGAATAAAATATATGGCTAGAAGAGCAGTCGAACAGGAGTTGTCGAGGGAGCGGATACTGGAGGCGGCGAGGCACCTTTTTATTACCAAAGGATACCGCGCCATTTCGATGCGAAGCATCGGCCAGCATCTGGGCTATAGTCATGGGTCGCTGTATTATCACTTTAAGGAAAAGGCAGAGTTGTTCTATGCCATCGTGGTTGAAGATTTCAATCATCTGGGGCATTTACTGCTGCAAGCCATGGTCAGGCCAGTTCGTGATGATGTGAGCAAGGTAGAGCACATTATGATGGAATTCATTCGCTTTGGTCTGGAGAATCCATATCAATACGAAATTATGTTTATGATCAGGGACGAAGAACTGTTGTCTTATTGTCGTACCGAACAGGGACGTTGTTTCGAATTGTTTGCATCGATTATAAGGCAGTACATGAATGAAGAGAACTGTACGGAAGAGGATATTCAAAGGGTACCGCGTACGCTATTTTTGGCTATGCACGGATTCATTTCTTATTACATTCAGGACCGTTTAACGTTTGTGGAGATTGAATCGTCTGCGCTATCTCATGTCAAAGTGCTGTGCCGCAATCTGGGTCAGCAGCCTGGCGTCCAATAATGGCGCTATTGTTGCACCCCTACACTTCAGGGCGGTGATTTGTCATAACTTTAATTCTTTATAACGTTGTCTCGCGAAAGTCATTATATGCCAAAGACCAAGTCAGGCGGCTCCGACCCGATATGAGGGTGGACCGCCTTTTTGTGTTTGCAAAATATATGAGCAGCAGTTAGGCCAGTTGGGCTGACTCTAGCCTTCCATGATTTTGAGGAAGTACTCCCGCTGACGTGGTCCATCGAATTCGCAAAAGTAAATGCCTTGCCATCGGCCAAGCAGCAGCCTGCCTTCATGAATAATCACCGTCTGGGATGGCCCCGTTGTGATCGATTTGAGGTGAGAGGCTGTATTGCCTTCGGCGTGTCGATACTCTGGGTGCTCCCAAGGGTACACTTCGTCCAAACGCAACAATACATCGTGTTTTACATCCGGGTCTGCATTTTCGTTGATGGCAATACCTGCTGTCGTATGAGGACAATAGATGAGCACCGTCCCATTCTGCACCCCGCTACTCTGGACAACCTGCTTCACGTCCCGTGTGATATCTTTCATTTCATCTCGTGTGGAAGTGGATATATTCTTCGTATATAACATGTTAGATCACTCCTTATCATCTCATTTCTTACCCTCGATTGTACCTTAACCACTACAAACCAAACAAATCACAATGATGCTGATTATGGGAACTACACAATAACGGAGAGGACAGAAATAACCTGAAGAAGCGGAAGCTAAAAGCTTTCTGTAAGAAAGCTGCTTCGGAAGCATAAGCTTCGCCTTTATCACCGGATTTCCCCTTAAAAAAGGGGATCAAAGAAATCTGGGGATAACAGTGATCGGAAGGTTGTTCTGGCCTCGCAGTGTGCAGGTGCGATTTTTATTAATCGATCTCATATGTGTCCCAATTATATTCAATAAAAGCATTGACGATTAGCACTGCAAACTGGTAAAGTATCAGAAAAGCAAAACCAAGTAGACTAATGGGAATAATATTAAAGTAATATAATCCAACTTAGGAAAAATGTCGTATTGAAGCAGGGAGACTGCCGACCGGAATTATAGCCGGAGGCTGGGAGGGAACGCAGCAATGAATACCGTTCTTCGTCATAAGGGATGGACTTGGGGATTTCGCAGTACCGTATTGTTATATTTTATCGTACTTATTGTACTTCCAATCATCGGTGTGTACGTCAATTCCTTCTCCGAAGGATGGAGCAACTTTGTTCAGAGCATTATGGACCCGATCGCGTGGAAAGCCGTCCTGCTGACCATTCGGCTGGCCGTGATAGCCACGTTGATTAATGTGGTGCTGGGCACGATGATCGCCTGGGTGCTGACGCGGTATCGTTTTGTCGGCAGATCGTTTCTCAACAGTCTGGTCGACCTTCCGTTTGCACTGCCAACAGCGGTGGGCGGCTTAATGATTATGCTGCTTTTGGGTCCGGTCAGTGCCATCGGTAAGTTGGCAGAATCAATGGGATTCGAGATTGTGTTTCACCAGCCTGCAATCGTGATCGCGATGACCTTTGTCACGTTTCCGTTTGTGATTCGTGCGGTGCAACCATTGCTTGAAGAAATTGATCCTTCCGAGGAAGAGGCCTCGTACACGATGGGGGCATCCAAGGCTCGCACGTTCATGCAGGTGATTCTGCCGTCCATGGCTCCTGGCATGATCAGCGGGGGGATGTTGGCTTTCTCCAGAGGACTCGCTGAATTTGGGGCTGTCGTGCTGGTGGCTGGTAACATTCCGGGAAGAACACTGACCGCTTCCGTATTTATCTACGGGGAGATTGAAAGTGATAATCCAACAGGAGCCGCTGCTGTATCCGTAATACTTCTGACGCTCTCCTTCCTGATCCTCTGGCTGATCAATCTGGTGCAGATGCGGGGGAGAAGACGATGAGAAGACTATTAATCGGACTGACGTTTGCGGTATTTATTGTACTGCTAATCATCCCGCTCGGACGCATTTTTATTGGCGCATTTGAAGACGGGGCAGGTGGATTCCTGAAAGGGCTGATGCGTCCTGAGGCGCTACATGCCTTGATGATGACCGGACTGGTTGTACTGGTGGTCACCCTGTTAAATACATTGTTTGGCATCATGATGGCCCTGTATCTGGTTCGTGCTGGGTGGCTGAGTGATCGGGTAAAGGGGCTGCTGAACAGTATCGTAGACCTGCCTTATGCCGTATCTCCTGTCATTGGCGGCTTGATGATTGTTTTGATGTTGGGACCTAATAGCATTATGGGCGCTTTTTTTGAAGGGATTGGATTCAATGTGGTCTATGCCTTCCCAGGTATGGTGATCGCAACGTTATTTGTTACCTTTCCACTGATGGTCAGAGAGGTCATGCCTGTCCTGCAGGAACTCGGTTCACAGCAAGAGGAAGCTGCATCTACACTGGGCGCCTACGGTTGGAGAACGTTCTGGAGTGTGACCTGGCCTTCGATCCGCTGGGCAGTGGTGTACGGTCTTGTCTTGACGGTTGCGCGTTCACTCGGGGAATTCGGTGCAGTGCTGGTTGTATCCGGTAATATCATGAACAAAACGCAGACAGCAACAACGCTGGTGTATCAGGATGTAGAGAATTTTAATGTAGCTGCCGCGAATGGTGTGGCATTGGTGCTGGTCACCTTCTCCGTCGGGTTGCTGCTGATGATGGAATGGGCCAAGAAGCGAAAGGAAGTGCATTGATATGCATGTAGAAGTCCGTGATTTGAACAAACATTTCGGTGATTTTCATGCGGTAAAAGATGTCTCATTCGATATTGCCAAAGGCCATCTAATCGGTCTGCTTGGACCCAGCGGAGGCGGGAAGACGTCCATTCTGCGGATGCTGGCGGGTCTGGAGAATCCGGGTTCCGGGGAGATTCTCTTTCACGGAAAAGTCGTGAACCATCTGCCTCCACAGGAGCGGGGCATCGGATTTGTATTCCAGAACTATGCCTTGTTCAAACATATGACGGTATTTGAGAATATCGCCTTTGGACTCAAGGTCAAGAAGACGCCAAAAGCCCAGATCCGTGATCGGGTTATGGAACTGGTTGAATTGACTGGGTTAAAAGGTTTCGAACAGCGCTATCCGCATCAGCTGTCTGGTGGGCAGCGTCAGCGTGTGGCTTTTGCCAGAGCACTTGCTCCTGAGCCGCAGCTGTTATTGCTGGATGAACCGTTCGCTGCCATTGATGCCAAGATCCGTCAGGAACTGCGTTCATGGTTGCGTGAGTTGATTGAACGGGTAGGGATTACTTCGATATTTGTAACGCATGACCAGGATGAAGCGATTGAAGTGGCGGACGAGATTATGATCATCAGTCAGGGGCGTCTCGAACAGAAAGGCACACCTTGGGATATTTACAAAAACCCGCAGACCCCTTTTGTCGCTACATTTATCGGGGAGTCAACGGTTGTGGAGGATGCTTCACAGCTGAAAGGGTTCGAACATGCGGTTGAGGGTGAAGGTACACGAGCGCTGATCCGACCGGAGTATATTGAGATTGGCTTGAAAAACGAGTTCACCATGCTGTCTGCTACAGAAAAAGGTACAGTCAAACATCTTCATTTCCGCGGTAGTGAATGGATGGTAGAGGTGGAAGTGCAGGGTCACAAGTTAATTACGTATCGTTCGTTGGAGAAAACAACACTGGAGATCGGCCAATCAATTCGGGTCCTTGTGCATCGTGCCTATCTTTTCAATGATTCCAACAGTTGGGTGGTTGAGAACCGACTGAAGGAAGATCCGATGCCGGTAATGATATAGACGAGTGAAAGAAAGGGGCTGCCCATGCAGACGAGGAAGAAGAAAGTCATACTTTTATACGTTGCCCTCATGCTTCTGCTCGTCTGCATGACCGCTGGATGCAGCAAGCAGGAGGAGTCAAGCGAACAGAACGAGCCCTCTGGTAACGATTCATCCAATACACTGGTGATTGGTGCTTATAGTGTAGCCAAAGACGCTGTAGGCGAGTTGCTACCCAAGTTCCAGGAGGAGTGGAAAGCGAAGACTGGACAGACAATTAACTTCCAGGAATCGTATGAAGCTTCGGGTACACAAGCAAGAGCCATTGTTGGGGGATTCGAGGCTGATGTAGCCCTGCTCGCAATGGAGAGTGATATCGACAAGCTGGTCAAAGCCGATCTGGTTAGCTCCGATTGGAAACAGACCCCTAATGAGGGCATGATCACCCGTTCGATTGTTGTTCTGGGCACAAGAGCAGGCAACCCGCTGGGTATTCGTGATTTTCAGGACTTAACCAAGCCGGGAGTGAAGGTACTCTACCCTAATCCAAAGACATCCGGGGGCGCACAATGGGATATTAATGCCATTTACGGTGCCGGATTGAAACTGTCGGAGGAGCAAGAGGGTAAGAAAGATCCTGCCGCAGCCAAGGCTTTTCTCGAACAGGTACACCGCAACGTGGAATCATTGGACAAGAGCGGTCGTTCTTCGATGGCCGCATTCGAGTATGGAGTGGGTGATGTAATTGTCACATATGAAAATGAATTGCTTGCCCGGATCGCCAAAGGTGTAGATTATGATATCGTCGTTCCGAAGAATACGATCCTGATTGAGAACCCGGCAGTCGTGGTGAATAAATATGCCGACAAACATGGAAATCGTGAACTGGCAGAAGCTTTTGTCGCATATCTGCGTACACCAGAAGCACAGCACATTTTTGCGAAACATGGTTTTCGTTCAGTAGATCCGGATGTATTTGCACAGACGGAGTCCACATTCCCAACGCCAGAAGGACTATTTGATATCAATTATCTAGGGGGATGGGACGAGGTTCGCAGTACGTTGTACTCCAAGCGCGGCGTGTGGTATCAGGTGCTTGCGGGAATATGAGTATTGCTGATGCAATCGAATAGGTAACTGAGCATATGGATACTAAACCTTCATTTCAATGGAAGTAGAGATGGAGGTTTTTTACTGCCAAAAGGTTATAATAGAGGTATACTGAATCATGATTGTTACATAGTGCAGGAAGGTGTGAGTTGGATGAGTTCAGAGATCAAATTATCCCAAAGTACAGCAATTCGACTGGAGCAGGCCCGCGGTAAGGGGATGCCTGAGGAAGAACTATTGAAAGCCATTCAAGCCAAAGATGTTTCCGCTTTTGACGCAGTGTCTGAAGAGGAATACCGATATAACGAATTTTTCTCGTATGCGGACGAGCATGGTGAGAATCTGGAGGCAGCAGTAAAAGATGGGTACCGGATTACCTTTAATACGCGTGGTGGACTCGGAATCTGGTTGGAAAAGGCCTTTAAGGTACAGCCGGATAAAGACTTCACAGTAGGTGAAGGTGTAGTAACCGGATTACAATTGAAACCGGAACAGGCAAAGGTGCTGGCAGAGCGGCTTGCGTCGAACTGGGTCATTACGGATTCGAAGGATGTACCTGCGGGTCAGGAACTGACATTGAAGCTGCGGGCACTGGTGTAGTTCCAGCGCTATGTCGATGTGACTCGGATTAGTCGGTCATGGCCTGTGAAAAAGGTATGGCCTGCTCTTCATGCGGGCGACCCAGGTATAAGGGGGCGTCCAGATGTGGATGAGCGCAAGCTCCCTATGGAGCGAAGCATGGAGATGAAGTCTGACGGCGAACGGTCAGACGACAGACTGTCCCGAATTGCAGTGTAGAACTGCAGCGGGATGGTCTTTTTTTTGCAAAAACAGGGGTGGACGATTACAATTTACATATCATTAATTCAGGGGGAATGCGGATTGAATCAGCTAACATTTCTGGGCACTGGCGATGCGATGGGCGTTCCACGTGTGTATTGTGATTGTGACGTATGTACAGAGGCGAGGCTTACGGGAGAGAATAGACGGAAACGCTCTTCTGTTCTGATTGACGGTGATGGCGATGGTGCTAGCGAAGGATTCATGATTGACTGCGGACCAGACTGGAGATCACAGATGGAGGATCAGGGATTGCGTATGGTGCATACGCTACTTGTCACTCATGCGCATTTTGACCATATTGGAGGATTGCCGGAATGGGCGGATGCGTGTCGCTGGCTGGGTGTGAAGGGGCGTTTATATGCACCACGTGAAGTAATTGTTACGATTCAGGGACAGTTTCCCTGGTTGGGGCGTCATATGGACTTTTTGGAAACGGATGATGATATTCAGCTTGGAGGATGGAAGGTGCATTCATGGAAGGTCTGCCACGGTAAAAACGGTTATTCCTATGCGTATCGACTCGAACGGGAAGGGTATAGCTGGGCGTATTGTTCGGATGCCATCGATCTGAAGGAGGCAGAGAAAGAGCCACTATATGGACTGGATCTGCTGGTGCTCGGAACGAGCTTTGTGCATGAACTTGCGGAATTCTCGACACGTTCCGTGTACGATATGCGCGAGGCGCAGGAGCTGCTGCGGGAACTGAAGCCAGGTCATACCTATTTTACACATATGTCTCATGACGTCGATGTACGGCAGAATTATAATCTGGATCAAGGCATTACGATTGCCCTTACCGGGATGAAGGTAGCGCTTGGAACTGTATATCTGGACGCGGAGGCGTAACTCAGCTTAACGAGCGTAACAAAAATAAATTGAGAAGAGCGTATCCTTTACAAGGGGTTCTTCGTTTACATAGTGTAAGTCAAAATCAATCAGGAACCAGCAAAGGGGGGCCCCCAAGATGGCCTTTGTGAAGTCCGTGGATTGCAGAATCAACAGACCACATGATGATGGTAAACAAGATAAATTCGATATTGAATTCAATGGCAACGACAGAAAAAATCAATTGAATCAAAGCATCCATACCGTACTACCCGATCTGATGGGTTCGTTGTATGCGTATTGTTTATCTCTGACAAAATCAGTTCCAGACACGGAGGATCTGGTTCAGGAGACCTGTCTCAAAGTATTGTCGTCGAGTGTAGTTGGAACTTCCGGGATGAATAAAGATATAAACTGGGAAGCTTATCTGATCCGTATTGCGCGCAATAGCTGGATCGATATCTTACGCCAGCGTGAAAGAATGGCCTATAAACTGGACAGCTTGAAGCCACTCCTGCACGAAATAGAGGAAGAAAGGCAATTCGAGGAATTGGAATCTGCCGTTCAACTCCTTATAGATAAGCTACCACCGTGGCAGCGAGCGATATATGTATTACGTGAATTAATGGGTTATAAGGCGGCAGAGACTGCGGACATGTTGGATACGACAGAGGGCGCAGTGAAAGCAGCGTTAAGTCGGGCCCGCTCTGCCATAACCGAAGTGAGGCACAGGTTGGAACAATCGGACACTGAATTACAGTATGAAGAAGGCGCAGTGGAGGACAATCGGGAGGAACTGCGCAGCTATCTGCTGGCATTTCGTAATGGAGATACAGCCCGAATTATTGATCTGTGCCTGAACCGGACCGATGATCCGATGGCTGTGGCGGGGACGATTTTGCAGCAGACTTTGCCGTCTCCATCCATGCAGCCAATGATGTACGGGTACTCTACTTCTGGCATGAACTCGATGTCATATGGAGGTGGGTACACGGTCAACATGGTTGCCTAAATCGAGGAGGCGACATACATGAATGTAGTGCCATATGTAGTGGAACAGACAGCTCGCGGAGAACGGAGCTATGATATTTATTCACGTTTGCTCAAAGACCGGATCATTATGGTGTCCGGGGAGATCGAGGATCAGATGGCGAATGCCATTGTGGCCCAGTTGTTATTTTTGACTGCGGAGGACCCAGAGAAGGATATCCAGATGTACATTAACAGTCCTGGTGGATCTGTAACTGCGGGATTCTCGATCTATGACACGATGCAATTCGTGAAGCCGGATATCTCCACGATCTGTACAGGGATGGCGGCGAGCTTTGGCACGATCTTGCTGGTGGGTGGAACAAAAGGCAAGCGTATGGCGCTGCCGAACAGTGAGATCATGATCCATCAGCCGCATGGCGGTACACGAGGGCAGGCGTCGGATATGCTGATTCATGCTAACCGCATCATTCAACACCGTCAACGTCTTAACAAGCTGTTAGCGGACCATACAGGGCAGACGATTGAGCGGATTGAGAAGGACTCGGATCGAGACTATTTCCTGACCGCTGCTGAAGCAGTCGAATATGGATTGGTGGATAAGGTAATATCCAGCACATAAAATAGGCCCGGAAGGTCATGTGACCTTTCGGGCTTGATTAATCAAGAGGACGAACAGGAAACTGACGTCCTCTTTTTGCCGTCCAGATTAGCTAACCCGTGTCTATGGATCGAATCAGAATGAGAATAATGTGAAATAAGGATTGACCATCGGTAGGTATAGTGTATATATTATATATATACACTATACCTACCGAAAATTATTTAACATCAATGGGGTGAGGAAAGATTAACATTTTAATATCGAACGCTTCGAGCGATCCGATCTATATGCAGATTTTAACTCAGATCAGACAGAGCATCTTGAGCGGAGAATTGGTTGCTGGAGATAGTCTCCCCTCCATTCGGCAGCTCGCCAAGGATCTGCAAGTCAGTGTCATTACAACTAAACGTGTCTATGAAGAGCTGGAGAAGGAGAAGCTGATCGATTCAGTTGTAGGCAAAGGGAGCTTTGTATCCGGGGCCAATCAGGACTTTATTCGAGAGCGGCGGATGAAACAATTGGAAGAGAAGATGCTCGAAGTGATTCGTGAGAGCAGAGAACTGGGCATGAGTTCACAGGATGTAATCCATCATCTTACATTGTTGGTTGAGGAGGAATAAGCATAATGAACGCGATCGAATTACGTAATGTAACCAAAACGTATCCCTTATTTAAAGTAGATAATGTATCTCTGGATGTGAAAAAAGGGTATATCACGGGACTTATTGGTCCGAATGGGGCGGGAAAGAGTACTTTGATCAAAATGATCACGGGTCTGATCCATCCCGATAAGGGGAGCCTCAAGACATTGGGCAGCCAGATGCCCAATCAGGAAGTTGATATCAAGCAACGCCTTGGCATTGTGTCCGATGAATGTTTTTACTATGAGCATCTAACGATCCGTGAGATGACACAAATGATCGCTCCTTTTTACACCAAATGGGACAATAAAGCGTTCAATGACTACTTGGATCAGTTCGAACTGTCTCCCAAAAAGAAAATCCAGGATCTGTCCAAAGGCATGAAAATCAAGTATTCTCTCGCCGTAGCTTTGTCGCATGAAGCGGATCTGCTGATTATGGATGAACCGACATCTGGACTTGATCCTGTGTTTAGGCGGGAACTGCTCGATCTGCTTGCAGATATGATACAGGACGAAACAAGGAGCATTATTTTCTCGACGCATATTACGACGGATCTGGAACGGATTGCAGACTATATTACGTTTATTCATCAAGGGAAACTGGTGTTCAACGAGGCAAAAGATGATGTGCTGGAAAGGTATACGATTGTAAAAGGGGATATGGGTCTTCTTGATTCCGACATTCGGAAACATTTCATCGGAATACGCGAGACAGCCGTTGGTTTTGAAGCCTTGTCGGATCATAAGGCAGAGGCCGAACAGTTATTTGGCAGGCTTGCTCTTATACAAAGACCTACGTTGGAAGACCTCATTTATTTTACGGCGAAGGGAGGACGCAAATATGCTTAACCTACTTCGTAAAGACTTCATTGTACTGAAAAGTTCACTATGGATTATTGCATTATACCTGGTGGTATTCAGTCTCGCATTCATACCGAAGAGTGAACTGTCAATGTATTTTGTGGGCATCTATACTGCATTTGGTTCCATTATTATGGCAACCATGATTGATATCAAGAACCATAATCATAATTTTCTGGTCACGCTCCCCGTTAGCCGCAAACAGATTGTAAAAGCAAAGTACCTGTCTGCCATAGTCTATGCGCTATTCGGGGTGCTCGCGTCGTACGGAATTCACCAGCTTGTGAACCTGAATTATCCTGAACTGAACAAGCCGAATTATTCACTTAGGGATATTGTCATTTCCATAGGCATGGTGCTTGCGTTGGTTTCCATATACATGCCTCTTTTCTACGGACTTAGCAAAAAAGGTGCTGGCATCATCAATGCGATATTCATGGTCTGCATGATTATTTTGGCGCAACCCGTTGCGTACCTCATGAATATGGCCAACGAGAACGGCATAATTACCACGACGACAATGACATTGGTTTCCGTAGGCATTATAGGTTTGTTTTTTGTGTCCTATCTCATTACCATTCGCTTGTTTGCAAGAAAAGACCTTTGAGCACAGAGCGGGTTGCAGGTAAAGAGTAAGAACACCAAAAGTAAAGTCGCCACAAGGCGACTTTTTTTGATGTAGCAGGGTGAGAGGACAATTGCACTTGATATTCTTCGGAGTGACGTCAGTTCCAGGGAATCCAAACGTTACATTTCTTTCGCAAGCGTAATGAGCCTGCTCATCCCTTCCCGGATCTGCTGCTCATGCGCATAAGAGAAGGACAAACGCAGCTTGCGGCTAGCAGAATCATCCGAAGAATCGAATACAGTTCCGGGTACAAAGGCAACGGATTGCTCCATGCATCGGTGAAGCAGTCTTCCGGTATCCACGCCCTCAGGAAGCTCCGCCCAAAAGTTGAGTCCGCCCTCAGGCCGGGTCCACGTCCAGTCCGTTTCCGTCAGACACTGTTCCATTACTTCCATACGTAGCTGGATGGCGGTCCGCAGCTTGGATAGATGCTGATGCATGCGTTCTGACTGAAAATAACGGAGAAAAAGCTTCTGGTTCAGAAGGGGCGATCCGTTATCTGTCAGTGATTTTACAGCCTGTAGTCCTGGCATGAATCGCTGGCGGCATATGATGGCTGCAATCCTTAGCCCGGGTGCAACATACTTGCTGTAACTGCGAATGTACAAGGTGTGTCCAGTGGTGTCGTAGGTGAAAATGGGTGCAGGAGGTTTCTCCTTAAAATAGATATCATAGGTACTATCGTCTTCAAGCAGAAAACAACCATACTGTTCTGCAAGTTCCGGTAACTGCTTGCGCTGTTCTACTGGAACGTTAACGCCGGTTGGATTATGAAAAGTTGGCGTCGTGTAGAATAAGCGTGGTTTCTCCGATTTCATCAGATGCTCAATCTGCTCCAGATCATAACCTTCCGAGTGAATATCCGTAAAGATCAGACGAGCACCCTGCTTGCGGAAAATCTCCATTGCCGGTCCATAAGTAGGCCGTTCCATCAACACCCGATCTCCGGGTTTGACCAGCGTCCGCGAGATGATATCGATCGCTTGCTGGGCACCTGATGTAATTAACACCTCGTCTGCGGAGAGATAGAAGCGTTCTTTTTTCGTTAGATGGATTGCCAGCGCACTTCGCAATTCCAGATCTCCCTGAATCGTGGAATACGTTCCGAGCAAACGGGGATATTGATCCAGCAGATCACGCATCAGTTCTCCCCAATACCGGTTGGGCAGCAGAGAGGGATCAATTAACGATTTGGAAAATTGGTATTCTGCTTCTAGAGACTGTACCCGCGCTAGTGAATCCCAATGCAGCCAAGCAGACACAGCAGGATCATCCGCCTGATCCGTTACAGAGAATGGGGTCGCTGGACTAACATAATAGCCAGACTTATCCTTTACATACACATTTCCACGTTCCTTTAACTCCTGATAGGCTTTGAAAACGGTCAAGCGATGTACGCCGAGTAGCTCGGACAGGCTTCGTACAGATGGCAGTTTTTCATGTTCAGCCCACTCTCCCGCTTCTATACGCACGACGAGATAATGGATTACTTGCTCATATAGTTTCAGGCTGTTATCTGTCATCATCATGGTTTTGCCCACCCGGCTCACGCTCCTTTTGAATTCTATTGTAACAGTAAACGGAAAATATCTGTTCTGTTTTGTTCATTCTGTTCTGTAGACAGTGCTATATGATGGAGAACAGATGAAGGAGGGGCTAGCATGGTTGGGATCGCATTTACCGTAATGTGTCTTATTTTTGGAACAACGTTTCTGGCAATCAAAATTGGAGTGGAAGCAGGCATGCCGCCTTTTCTGTCCGCTGGACTCCGTTTTATCATTGCAGGGGCTTTGATGTTTACATGGATGTGGATGAAGGGAAAGGTCAATATTTCCCTGCTATGGCGTAAAGAAATGCTCATTACAGGTGCAGGACTGACGTTTGGTACATTTGCGACCTTATATTGGGCTGAACAATATGTGAGTTCGGGCGTTGGTGCGATTTTGTCAGCCACAGGTCCACTTATGATTATGCTGATGCAGACAGCTTTGTTGCGACAAAAAACATCTGCACGCATGATTATGGGATGTCTGATCGGCTTTGCTGGAGTGGTGCTTGTCGTTCTGCCGGGTGTGTCCATTGGTGGAAGTCCACTATGGCTATGGGGCTGTATTGCCGTTCTGGTGGGAGAAGTGTGTTATTCAGCAGGCGCACTATACTCCAAGAAGGTTATCAATCAGTTCAAAGAAGCAAACCCCGTAGCGATTAACGCAGTACAGATGATGTATGGAGGACTATTGTTAACCTTGCTCTCAGCGGTGACAGAATCCTGGAATATATCCGCTCTGGATTGGGTACCTGCTGTCTCATCCGTGATTTATTTGACGGTAGTTGGTTCAATGGTAGGTCACAGCCTGTTCTACTGGATCATGTCTCGCACGAATCCGCTGTTCCCGGCGACCTGGCTGTACATTTCCCCGCCGATTGCGGTTGGTCTGGGTGCTGTTGTCTATAATGAACATGTCAGCGGGATTACATGGATCGGTGTGGCACTGGTCGTTACAGGTTTGCTGGCGATGAACGAAAAAGTGATGGGGTGGATAAAACGAGGTGGGCGCACAAATCCACTGGTTCAGACTTCCAAAACTGTGGTGAAATAATTTGCGATTGCGGCTATTAGGGACGAAATGGTGAATTCGATGAAAAGTATGGGGATAAGAGTAAATAAGTCTTACTTATTTCAGATTCGTAATTAAGTGACAATAAGATTGGTTTGAAAATAAGAACAGCCCTGCACAAGGAGTTATCGTTGTGCAGGGCTGTTTGTTTTTTGTGTTTTAATCAAAACACATTTTGTGCAAAAAGTGCTTCGCTTGAACCTTACTCTGCGTTCAATACAAACTTCTCGATAACCTCTTTTACGCCATCTTCGTTATTGCTCGCCGTAATGTAATCAGCCAGCTCTTTAAGAGCAGGGATTGCATTGCCCATCGCTACACCAAGTCCTGCAACTTCCAGCATCTCATGGTCATTCCAAGAGTCGCCAATGGCAATGCACTCGCTCAATTGGTGACCAAAATGGTCTGCGAGGAATGTAAGGGCGTGGCCTTTAGTTCCTTCATTGTGCATGATCTCCAGGAAGTAAGGTTTGGACTTCGTGATATGCACTTGTGGACCAAGCAATTCACGCAGGTCAACGGCAACCTTATCCAAGTAGTCCGGCTCATCGATGATGAGCAGTTTCGGTGTTTGTTGTTCAATTACTTTGATGAAATCAGATTCGATGTAATATTGTGTGCCGTTCAATTTGGCATAATCACGCAGTTTGTCGTTTTCTTCACGAGCATACAGTTTGTCATCGATATACGTTTGAAGGTGGAGATTATTCTCCAAGCAATAGTCGTACAGTTTGCGGGAAGCCTCCTGTGGAACGTAACGCTCATAGAGTACTTTTTCGTCCAGCAAGTTTTTCACCAAAGCACCTTGATACGTAATGATCGGTACGTTAAGACCAGTTTGACGAGCAAGCGCTTGTGCAGAAGCATAAGCACGTCCAGTCGCCAGCGTTACAGTTACACCATGGGCAACGGCTTGTTCCAATGCAGTCTGCGTAGCAGGGGTTACTTCCTTATTGTCGTTGATCAGAGTGTCATCAATATCGATTGCAATT
This sequence comes from Paenibacillus sp. USHLN196, assembly GCF_037144955.1. NCBI lineage: Bacteria > Bacillati > Bacillota > Bacilli > Caryophanales > Paenibacillaceae > Paenibacillus > Paenibacillus sp. USHLN196. The sequence goes on from NZ_JBBCYH010000002.1 coordinate 703,168, forward strand.
AATTTGTAGGTCATATAAGTTTCTCTCCTTTTTATCTGTATCTATACTAACGAACGAAAAAATAAGTTTTACACGAGGCCACTCCGAATACAGATTCATCTTTCGATCGCTGTTATCCCCGGATTTTTTTGATTCCATTCCCCCAAGGGGGAAATCCGTTGATAAGCGTATGCTTCCGATGTAGCTTTTTTTCAAAAAGCTTTAAGCGAACGCTTCGCTTCTCCCGATGAATTCTGTCTTCTCCGTTAACGTGTAAAGTTAGACTTCATTCTAAAACTATGCTTACATCTAAAACCTACTCCTCCAGGAAAACAAGGCCGATAAAGTCTTCCAGCTCCAGGTTGCCGAAGTAGTGTTTTACATCCAGGCCCTCAAGTGCAGTCCGAACCTCGGATTCCTCATAACGCTTGCCGCGCAGCATATCTTCGATATCCGCCACATCGCCTACGCCGAAGAAGTCGCCGAAGATTTTGATATCTTCAATTCGTCCATCCTTGATGTTCATGCGCAGGTCAATAATGCCGACAGGGAATTTGCGGGTATGCTTCACATTGCTTTCTGGAGATAGACCATAGTTCCAGTCCCAGTTGCTATAACGCTCGGCAGAGATTTCCTTGATTTTGTCCCAGTCTTTCTCTGTGAGTGTATATTGCGGGACATCCTGTGGCTCCATCCGGAAAATGTGACGCAACAGCTCATCGCGGAATTGCTCAATCGTCAGGTTACTATCGATCAGGTCACGAATATTGGCGACCCGGCTGCGCACGGATTTGGTACTTTTGGATTTGAATTTCTCGGGATTCACGTTCAGGGATGCCTGTACATGATCCAGATTCAGGTTGAACATCAATGTGCCGTGACTGAACATGCGTCCGCGGGTGGAGAATTGGGCATTGCCCGAAATTTTCTTTTCTCCCACTTGCAGATCGTTACGCCCGGTTAGTTCGGCATTAACCCCAAGTTCCTGCAAGGCTTCAACCACAGGCTGGGTGAACTTGCGGAAGTTGTGGAAGGATTGACCGTCATCGGCTGTAATAAAACTGAAATTCAGGTTGCCGAGATCGTGATATACCGCTCCGCCTCCCGAGAGACGACGGACAACCTGCACACCGTTATCCTGAACATATTCGATATTGATCTCTTCAATGGTATTCTGGTGCTTTCCGATAATAATGGACGGGCGATTGATGTAGAACAGCAGGTAGCTGTCATCCTCCATCGGCAGATGCTTCAGAATATACTCCTCAATCGCGAGGTTTACAGACGGATCTGTAATGCCCTGGTTATCAACAAACAGCATGGTCATTCCTCCATTAATATATGTGAGGGATTGAGATCCCTTATGTAGTGATGCTGTACAGACTGAAATTCCTTCTCTATTGTAAACGAATTGTGGATGGGACACAAAGGAATTAGGACAAGTTTGCCGGGATTGGAAGGAACACACCTAAAACGGGATTGACCCGTACCTCCCACGCCATCCATAATAAAAAGGACATGTAGAAAGGGTGACGGAAGAATGACCGGATATATCGAAGTTTTCGGACATGGCGGAGACGTGGAGACGGCCGCATCCCGGTTTGGGGGGAGCGCTGCAGATTTTCTTGATTTTAGCGCAAATATCAATCCATTGGGCCCACCAATGGAAGTCTTGGAGGCTTTGGAGCAAGGATTGCAGTCGGTTCTTCGTTATCCTGATCCGGGTCATCGTGAGTTCAAATCATTACTGAGTAAACGTTTAGGTGTGCCACAGAGCCATATTTCGGTGGGCAATGGCGCTGCCGAAAGCATGGCGCTGATCTTGCTCGGACTTGCTCCGCAGAAGGTCGGCACAGTAGAACCCGGATTTTCGGAATATCGTTCTTTAGCGCGACAATTCGGTGCGGAAGTCCAGCATGTGGAGGGACGAGAAGAGCTGGAGTGGCGTGCTGAACCTGAGGACATTGAACGACTAATGGAACAGGTAGACCTGCTGTTCCTCGGTCAGCCGAACAATCCGAATGGCGTACAGTATCCGGTGGAGGTATTACATCGTCTTGCCCGCAAAGCAGAGAAAACAGGTACTGTCCTGGTCATCGATGAGGCGTTTATGGATTTCATACCTGAATCAAGGCGACAATCCCTTGCACCCAGATTGGACGAATATCCACAGGTGATCATCATCCGATCGATGACGAAGTTTTATGCCATTCCGGGTCTGCGTCTGGGGTACGCCTTGGGGCGTCCAGAATGGATTCGTGCCATGACGGAGAAACAAGTGACCTGGAGTGTGAATGGATTGGCGTTGATTGCAGGTGAAGCCTGTCTGCGCAGCGGAGAACGGTTCGAACAGGACACGCTGGCACAGATCGCACGGGAACGCGTGCGTTTAACGAAAGGCTTGGATTCGTATGGTTGTGTGGTAACGCCGGGAGAAGCCAATTTTATTCTGATCCAACTGCCTGAGCCCTGGACAGCGGCATCCATGCAGGCGGCTTTGGGTAAGCGTGGGATTCTGATCCGTAGCTGTGCCATGTATCCAGGACTTGGTGAGCGACATGTTCGCTTGGCAGTAAAGGACGCAGAGGCCAACGAGCGCTTACTCGAAGTGTTAGGAAGTATAATGGAGCAGCCACACCACAAGCGATATATGATCGGAGCAGGGGGAACGTGCGATGACACTGGCGTTTTATAATTACTACAAGAATGCACAGGCGGACGAGAACGAATATCGTTCCTTTTCGTGGCCCGGACTGAAGATTACTGCACACGATCAACATATCAGAGCTGCAAGTCCTTCTGTTGCAAGTGCGCTTTCCAGTGCGGTGTATGGCGGCGGGATGCTCGAACTGGATCGGATATTTAACATCTATGTGGATCGGCATTATCGCTGTGATGATCCTCCTCGCGATATCGAACGTTCTCTGAATGAATGGCAGGAGCAGCTTGATCAATGTGCGGGACTGTTGACTGCGGTTAGACTGGAGCATACCTCCATTCAGGAATACGCCAGTGAGGAATTCGGAATTCTGTGTTGTACAACAGCCGGGGTGTCCAATGCTGCGCGGGCAGGTTCCGTAAGAACCGTATTTGATACGGAGGGAAACGAGACTGTTGCTGTAAGACCTTTAAAATCAACAACCCAATCTCAAATCATGAAACCTTACGTCCCGGGCACGATTAACGTCATGTTATGGTTGAACGGACGCATGACATCTGGAGCCATGGTGAATGCCGTCCAGACTGCGGTGGAAGCCAAAGCGGCGGCGCTGGCTGATTTCGGTGTTGCGGACTCGGAGAACGGGCTGCTGGCCACTGGGACGACAACGGATGCTATTGTACTTGCGGTGAGTCAGGTGGACGAGCACAAGCCGCTAATTGCTTACGCAGGAACGGCGACGGTTGTTGGTGCGGCCATTGGCAGGTTGGTCTATGACACGATCACGGAAAGCCTGCAAGCCGGACAGCAGTGGAAAGAAAGGAACAGAGTGTAATGACATTTCAGATTGAACAACTGGTCTCCTGGCCGTTCTGGACGGGAATGGCGGGTGCCTGGATTATGATAGGGGCATACATACTTGATCGATGCATCGGTGATCCACGCTGGATTCCACATCCGGTGATCGGCATGGGGAAAGCGATCTCTGCGCTAGAGCGTAGCATTCGTTCCCGTGTGAGCACGGATTCCGGGCTGAAGAGAACTGGTCTATTATTTCCACTGCTGATTGCGGGTGGGGCGTTTATAATCACTTGGGCATTCGTATATGTGCTGGGTCTCATTCATCCTGTCGTAGCGGTAGTGGCTGAAATCGTGCTTATTGCGACTACGATTGCTTCTAAAGGCTTGAAGGATGCAGGCATGGAGGTGTATCGCCATCTGATTCAGAAGGATTGGCCTGCTGCAAGACGTTCACTTGGTATGATTGTTGGACGTGACACAGCTCATCTGGATGAACCGGAGGTCGTGCGAGGAACGGTGGAGACGGTAGCCGAGAATATTGTGGACGCCATCGTGTCCCCTTTGTTCTATGCGTTAATTGGTGGCGCGCCACTTGCGATGGCCTATCGTGCCGTGAATACATTGGATTCCATGGTTGGTTATAAAAATGAGAAGTATCTACATCTCGGCTGGGCTTCCGCCCGTCTGGATGATTGGGCAAACTGGATTCCCGCACGGCTCACCGCCATCCTGCTGATCGTGGGTGCATGGGTCATGAAACTGGATGCCAAAGGCGCAGCACATATGGTGACCCGGGATGCCAGATTGCATCCAAGTCCGAATAGTGGTTTTCCCGAATCGGCGGTGGCCGGAGCACTGGGGATCAGACTCGGGGGACACAACGTGTATCATGGCGTAGCTTCTTTTCGTGCCTATATGGGTGAGGCAACACGTCCTATGGCAGCAGAGGATATTGTGCGAACGACACGTCTCATGTTCTGGTCGGCGGGTTCCTTTGTAGTTCTGTGTACATTGGTGACGCTGGGAATATGGCTTGCTGGAGGTACTTTGTTATGGAAGTAACTGTAGAGCAGAATGGATCACAGCAGCGAAAAAATATTCTGTTTATACGTCATGGCACAACCGCGTGGAATATGGAAAAAAAATATCTGGGGCATACCGATATCGCTTTGCTGCCTGATGCAGAAAGAGAACTGGCTTCGCTACGCGAGCAATTAAGCAACGTCTCATGGGATACGGTATATTGCAGTGATCTGCTCCGTTGTCAGCAGACGCTTGCACAGATCAGGCCTTGTCCATTGGAGCAGGTCAAGCTGGACCCGCGCCTGCGAGAGGTTGATTTTGGTCAATGGGAAGGATTGACGTACGATCAACTCAAGGACAACCCACAGTACCGGGATTGGATCGATGCTCCACAGGACGTCACCCCGCCCGAAGGGGAGTCATGGCAGGCATTTACTGCGCGCATCGATTCATTTCTGCAGGAGTGCATATGGTCGTATTCTCCGTCCATGCTCTCTCTTGAGGGTGAAGTGCCCACCATTATTGTTGTAACCCACGGTGGTGTAATCCGGTATGCATTATCTCGTCTCATTGCCGATCTGGGATTCTGGGATACGCAGGTGATTCCGGGGCAAGCGATACAGGTACGGCTGGAACAACATGGAGATCAGTGGGTTGGCACGAGGGTGGCTTTTCCGGGAATCGGGTTGTAAGGATGTGCAATATAACCTATAATCACAACAGAAGTGTGACAGCACTGTAGTTTCGTGTGACAGGCAATAATGCCTGCATATGAATGCAGATTGCTCACTTGAATGGTTAAACCATATCAGCGACCAAGGGTCCCGCGTGCGTGCAGTAATGGTTCATGGCTCAATATAGTCATGGATGGCATACGGGTGAAATAGGGAAGCCGGTGCAAGTCCGGCACGGTCCCGCCACTGTAAATCAGGAACAATTCCTGTAAGTCAGGTTACCTGCCCTGGACGTTCAAACCGGTGTTCCTTCGAGGAAAGGACAGCGTTTCGGGCAGTTCTATGTGCATGCACAACAATACGTTGGACATGTACAGATCGCCATATGCGAGACGTCATCCCTAATCCTAGACGTAAGGATTGGGGATTTTTTATTGTTCATGTAAGATGAACCGAACTTTTACACGTTAACGAAGAGTGCAGAACCGATCTGAAGAAACGAAGTGTCCGCTTAAAGCTTTCTACAAGAAAGCTATATCGGAAGCATACGCTTATCACCGGATTTTCCCTTTCGAAAAGGGAATCAAAAAATCTGGGGATAACAGCGATCGGAAGATGGTACTGCAATCGGAGTGGCCTTGTGTAAAATTGATGGGTTTAACTTGTAGAGGAACACCAAGGCAAGGGTAGTAAAAGTTTAGCACGATGCAAGAAAATAGCACAAATAGAGAAGGGGAGAATAACAGAATGAATTTCAAGAATTGGAAAAGCGTAGCGTCACTGCTGAGTGCAGCGGCACTCGCACTGGCTTTGGCCGGATGTGGCAATGCAACAACGAACGAGGGCACAGGTACCTCACAGCAGCCAGCACAGGAGCAGTCCCAAGGACAGGCGCAGACAGATCTCAAAACACAATATCCACTTACAATTACCGATGCAACAGGTGAGTCGTTCACATTTGACAAGGCACCAGCCAAAATTGTATCCGTGTCTCCAGCTGAGACCGAAACGTTATTCGCACTTGGATTGGACGAGCAGATTGTAGGGGTATCCGACTATGATGATTACCCTGAAGCTGCAACGACCAAAGCGAAGATGGGTGGCATATCCAAACCCAACGAAGAGTCTATCATTGCGGCTGAAGCTGATATCGTATTCACAGGTATCTCGATGAGCGAAGATGCAGTGAAGAAACTGCGTGATCTGGGCATTACCATTTTCAAAACCGATCCAAAATCCATCGATGATGTAATGAACAATATCGAAACATTCGGTAAAATCACGGATCATCAAGAAAAAGCTCAAGAGATCATCACACAGATGAAACAGGATGTAACAGATGTAACTGAAGCCGTGAGTGCAGTTAAGCCGGAAGAGAAGAAAAATGTATATGTTGAATTCTCCCCAGGTTGGTCGGTAGGTAAAGGTGAGTTTATGGACGAACTGATCACGGTAGCCGGAGGAACCAATATTGCTTCGGACAAAGAAGGCTGGTACCAGATCAACGAAGAAAATGTGATTGCCTCGAACCCGGATGTGATTCTGTATGCAAATGATGTCATTGATGAAAACTCCAAAACGCTGGATCAGATCATTAAAGCTCGCAGTGGCTGGGATCAAATCACGGCTGTGAAGAACGATGCAGTCATTGGCCTTGATGCCAATCTGCTCAGTCGTCCAGGACCTCGTGTAACCGAAGGACTGAAAGAAGTAGCCAAAGCGATCTATCCTGACCTGTTCCAATGAGTAAAAAACTGGCCGTGTACGCATCGGCAGGAATCGCGCTGCTTGTGTTAACCGTGCTCATCTGCACGGGTATCGGTTCGGTTTCCTTGCCTATTCGTGACATTGCAGGTATTCTGCTTCATCACTTGCCATGGGTGGGAGACTGGATCACACCCGACTGGAGTGCAGCAGCCGAACAGATTATATGGAAAGTCAGATTCCCGCGTGTACTGCTTGCCGTGCTCGTGGGCGCATCGCTGGCGATTGCCGGTGCGGGATTCCAGGGGGTTCTTCGGAACCCGCTGGCAGACCCGTTCACCCTGGGCGTATCATCCGGTGCTTCGGTGGGTGCAGCCTTTCTGATATTCTTCGGATTGCAGTATGCACTGATCGGAATCTGGACGTTGCCACTGGTAGCGTTTTTGACGGGTGTATTAACATTATGGTTCGTCATGTCCCTGGCTCGTGAAGGACGCAAAATACCAACGCATAGCCTGATTCTGGCTGGTGTAGTGATGCAAAGTTTCTTGGGAGCGGTGGTATCCTTCCTGTCGACGATGTCGAAACAGACCATTAATGAAATTATATACTGGACGATGGGAAGTCTGGCTCTGCGTGGGTGGTCGTATACGGCCATCCTTTTCCCGTATTTTCTGCTAGGGCTGATCTTTCTCTGGAGCCGGGCACGTTCCTTGAATGTTCTGGCGCTCGGCGAACGTCAAGCTGCGCATATCGGGGTTGGCGTCGATCGGCTGAAGCTGTCCGTGCTTGCTGTGGGAACACTGCTTACCGCAGGAGCGGTCTCCGTATCCGGCGTTATTGGCTTCGTAGGACTGGTAATCCCGCATATTCTTCGACTGCTTGTGGGACCTGACTATCGATTGCTGGTCCCACTGTCTGCTATTGGCGGCGCCATCTTCATGGTCTGGGCAGACACAATTGCTCGATCTTTACTGGCACCGACCGAAATTCCGCTCGGTGTGGTGACGGCATTTGTAGGTGCACCATTCTTCGCTTATCTGCTACACCGGAATAAGAAACTGCGGAAGGGGATGATGCCATGAGTGCTGGTTTGGGCGAAGCTCTGATCGCGGTTAGTGAGGCAGGTAAATTGTATGGCAGTCATCAAGCCCTGGACGCGGTAGACTGGCAGGTTACGGAGGGGGACTGGTGGGGTGTCGTCGGTCCAAACGGCAGTGGCAAGTCTACCCTGCTCCAGCTCCTTGCCGGTACGGAACAGTCAAGCGCAGGCAGTATACATATTGATGGCCGGGATATTGCCTCTTACAGTCGGAAAGATCTGTCACGCATGATCGCTGTGTTACAACAGGATGGTTTGCCTGCAATTTCCTATCCTGTGAGGGATGTTGTGGAGATGGGGCGTTATCCATACCAGAATTGGCTTGGGCGAGAATCAGCAGATGGAGCGGCTGTGGTTGACCGGGTACTGGAGGAGCTGGGACTGACGGATATGGCTGAAAGGCCATTGGATGCACTTAGTGGAGGACAGCGTCAGCGGGTGGCACTTGCCAAGGTCATGGCTCAAGAGCCCAGGTTATTATTGCTGGATGAACCCACTACGTTTCTGGATATCAAATATCAATTGCAATTTATGGAGTTATTATCGACGTGGCGGCAAAAGAACCGAATTACGATTGTGGCTGTGCTGCATGATCTGAATCTGGCTGCGCAGTTCTGCGATCACATTCTGGCGCTGCGAGAAGGCAAAGTGGTGGGGAATGGAACGCCCCACACCTTGATGACCGAGGAGATTATTCAGGACATCTTTCGCGTGAAACCTGCGATGGTGATTCATCCTGATAATGGAATACCTCAGCTCTTGCTGCGGCGGGAGAAGGAATGAATGAAGCGGGGCAACCCATATTTTGAAGAAGGAAGTGCTGGCTGTATGAATAATGAACAGGTGTTGGAACAGTTACTGGGTCGGATCGTGGGTCCTAATGAAGAAGTTGCGGCGGAAGCCTCCGCACATGTGGATGCATTGACGAAACCACCCGGCAGTCTGGGGAAGCTGGAACAGCTGGTTATTCGTCTTGCAGGAATCACTGGCAAGGCTCGTCCACATTTGGATCGCAGAGCCGTCATTGTCATGGCCGCAGATCACGGCGTGGTGGCGGAAGGTATCAGTGCTTTCCCAGCCGAGGTAACGCCGCAGATGGTCCTTAATTTCCTGGCTGGAGGGGCTGCAGTTAATGTGCTTGCCCGCCACGCCGGAGCCGATGTAATCTGTGTGGATATCGGGGTTAATGCCGATCTGGAACATCCTGACTTGCTTTCCCGTAAAGTTCGTAAAGGTACGGCCAACATGGCAAAGGGTGCCGCAATGACTCGCGACGAAGCGATTCAAGCCATTCTTGCAGGGGTTGACGTCGTATCGGCAGAGGTGGGAAAGGGAACACAATTGTTCGTTACCGGGGAAATGGGGATCGGCAATACAACCGCAAGTGCAGCGGTGATGTGTGCATTAACCGGGATCGCACCAGCTTCAGCGGTTGGGCGAGGAACGGGTATTGATGATGCGGGATTGCAGCGGAAAGCCGCCGTGGTTAGCCAGGCGCTTCGTGTGAATTCCCCGAATAGGGAAGATGCACTGGACGTACTTTGCAAGGTGGGTGGCCTGGAGATTGCCGGACTGACCGGTGTCATTCTTGCTGCAGCTGCAAACGGATGTCCTGTTGTCGTGGATGGATTCATCTCCACTGCTGCTGCCTTGATTGCAAGACAGCTTGCTCCCGTGAGCACAGCCTATATGATTGCTTCTCATACCTCGCATGAAAGTGGACATGCAACCCTGCTTCGCGAACTCGAGCTGAAACCAATGCTGGATCTGGATATGCGACTGGGCGAAGGAACCGGAGGTGTGCTCAGTCTTCATCTGATTGATGCAGCCTGTCTACTTTTGAACGAGATGGCGACTTTTGCAAGTGCAGGAGTATCCGATGGAACGAATAAGGCTTCGGATGCCGACGCGGGTGCACGCAAGGGTGATGTAGCGGACACTGATGTTACAGGTGCTTCGACGGTTCAAGGAGAGGTATCGCTATGAGTGTGTTGGTGACGGGTGGGGCGCGTAGTGGTAAAAGTTCATTTGCCGAGCGTCTCTGTATGCAGCGTTCCTCAGAGGCTTGGTATGTGGCTACGGCTCAGGCATATGATGATGAGATGCGCGAGCGTATAAGTCTGCACCAGAATCAGCGCGAGGCATCAGGTTATCTATGGCACACCTTGGAGGAACCGCTCGCATTACCGGCACTCATTACACGCATGGGAGAAGACCATACGGGTACTTCTGCACCGACAATTCTGGTCGATTGTCTGACGCTCTGGTTGACCAATGTTTTGCTTGCACATGAACACGAAGATGAGCAGGTTTTGCAAGATCACATGGATACACTGGTAGAAGCAATCAGGTCCTACCCGGGTCTGCTTGTGCTTGTTACGAATGAAGTGGGCGATGGTATTGTACCAGAGTATGCGCTTGGCAGAAAATATCGGGATCTGGCAGGCATATTGAATCAGCGAATCGCTGCCATATGCCGTGAAGTGTTCCTGGTGACTGTAGGCATTGCGATTGAGCTGAAAAGCAAGGAGTATCGTTTATGACAGATCGCACTCATCAACGTAAACATGCGGCTGCGGCCGCTTTTCAATTTTTATCCCGATTTCCGGTAAAAACGCAGATTGACTTCGTCCCGCCGCTACTGCGGGAAAGTGTCGTGTATTATCCGCTGGTGGGTGCAGCGATTGGACTATGCGTTTGGCTCGCAGGTGCTTTAACTGGTGCGGTACTTCCCGCCTTTCCCGCTGCCGTAATAACCTTAACATTATGGGTGTGGCTCACTGGAGGCCTTCATCTGGATGGCTGGATGGATACGGCGGATGGACTGCTCAGCTATCGTACCCGTGAGCGGATGCTGGAAATCATGAAGGACAGCCGTGTAGGGGCGATGGGCGTGATCGCCTGCGTCCTGCTGCTGATGATGAAAGCAGCCTTGATCGCAGATTTTATCGCACGTGGTAACTGGATGTATGGTGCGCTGTTGATCCTGCCCATGATCTGGAGTCGCTGGTTCATGGTGTATGCCATCTCAGCCTGGCCGAATGCACGTGGAGATGACGGACTTGCCGTCTTATTCAAAGGATTGGGTGAGCGGAGGGAAGTCCAGCGTGCGCGCAGCTCTGCGGTCGGGCTGACCCTTCTTGCAGGTGTAATTACGTTTGCTGCTGTATGGATATTTCGGCCGGATATAGGCATCGCAGATGCCATGATGAGTAGCCTGGGAACTTTGCCATGGTGGTTGTATCCTGTGTCTGCTGTCATTGTTGTACCTTTTGCGTGTTACATCATTGGTAAATTCGTTGCTGCACGCATCAGTGAAAGGCTGGGCGGACTTACAGGAGACACGTACGGAGCGATGAATGAGCTGCTGGAAGCGGTTTTGCTCACGGTGTTGAGCGTGCTTCAGGGACTCTTTTGGCTGTGAAAAACGTACGGAATAAGTAAGGTGAGACATAACAGGAGACTGAGGTGATGGTGCATGGAAGATACGCCTGTACAACAACCGGCGGCAGTACTTATGCTGCAAGGGACGGCATCGGATGTGGGGAAAAGCGTGATTACAACGGCGCTGTGCCGTATATTCAAGCAGGATGGCTTCAAGCCAGCCCCGTTCAAGTCACAGAACATGGCACTGAATTCCTACGTCACAGAAGACGGCAAGGAGATTGGCCGGGCCCAAGGAGCTCAGGCTGAAGCCTGCGGTATTGAAGCGACGACGGATATGAATCCGATTCTGATCAAGCCTGTGCGCGATATGCATTCGCAGATCGTGGTACACGGTGTACCTTTTGCCCAGATGAGTGCATCAGATTACCGGCAGAAGTTCCTGCCTGAAGCGAAGCAGACGGTGATGGATGCGCTGAATCGGCTGCGGGACACATACGATGTGGTACTGATGGAAGGAGCAGGCAGTCCTGCGGAGATTAACCTGAAGGACCGGGATATCGTGAACATGAATCTGGCAGGTTGGGCGGATGCACCGGTGATTCTGATCTCCGATATTGATCGGGGCGGCGTATTTGCTTCTATTGTCGGTACACTGGAGCTGCTAGAACCACATGAGGTCGAGCGAGTGAAAGGTTTTATCATCAACAAGTTTCGCGGCGATCTGTCTCTGTTACAGCCGGGACTCGACTGGCTTGAAGAACGGACAGGCATTCCAGTATTGGGGGTATTACCTTACATAAGAGATATTCAGATTGAAGCGGAGGATTCCGTCGTGCTGGACTCCATGCGTCATGGGAAATCCGGCAAGACAGATCTGGATCTGGCAGTGATCCGATATCCGAGAATTTCCAACTTCACAGACTTTGACGCACTTTCCCGTGAACCGGATGTGAATGTGCGTTACGTGACCTCGCCAGAGGAATTGGGTAGTCCGGATGCCATTCTTCTACCTGGTACGAAGGATACGATAGGGGATCTGGCGTTTCTGCGTGAGTCAGGACTGGAGCAAGCGATTGCCAGCCAGACCGAACGTGAGAACGTTCAACTCGTTGGGATATGTGGCGGATACCAGATGCTTGGACGACATTTGAAGGACCCGTTTGCTGTGGAGGCGAATCAGATCCAGGAAGCGACGGGACTGGGCTGGCTTCCTTTATCCACAACGTTTCTTCAGGAAAAGCAGACAGTCAGGGCTTCCGGAAGAGTACAACCTCAGAATCCGATTCGGCTGTATGGTGAACCAGATGTGGAGGTATCTCCATTACCCATTAACGGATATGAGATTCATATGGGCGTTACGGAGTGCCATGAGCCTGAACGTGTAACCGCACTATTTGAAATCTCCCATCCAGGTGGTGAAGCATTCCATGAAGGCTGGGGCACAGTGGATGGCAGTGTGTGGGGGACCTATCTGCATGGTTTGTTTGAAAGTGATCTATTCCGACGTTCATGGCTGAATGCCTTACGCGCAGGAAAAGGATTGCCTCCGCTTCAGGAGACATATAATGAGCATGAACGTAAGGAAATGGAGTTCGATCGGGTAGCCGAATCGTTGCGTTCGTCATTGGATATGAAGCGTGTGTATGAGATTATGGGTGTTCAAGCACCAGAGTAAAACAAGAATACCCCCATGTCTGACAACCCGTTCTCTAGAAACGGAATGTTAGCGGCATGGGGGTATTGTATATCCTATGATTATATGAGGTTTAAAACAGGTGATGATAGGTTAATGGTTAACCTGTTAGTTTATTTTGAAATTTTTCATTGCGGATTGAAGCTCTACAGCTTGTTCATGCAGATGACGAACTGTATTCGAATGGGAATCCATCTCGCTGAGCTGAAGATCTGCTGTTGAAGCAATCTGTAACATGCTCTCACGGGATTTGGTCGTAATCTGTGCCGTTTCTTCTACGGATGCACTCACTTCTTCAGCACCAGCAGATACTTGTTGTGTAGAAGCAGAGACGGTCTGGATCGTCAGATTGACGTTTTGGATCAATTCATTCAGTTGTTGGAACGCTGAACCTGCCTGTTGAACAACAGTGGTGCCTGAACCAATCTCCTGGGTTACGCGGTTCATGGCGTCAACCGAACGTTCAGCGTCTTCACGAATGGTACCCAGATAATCCGAAATTTCTTCGGTGGCTGTCTTGGATTGCTCGGCAAGTTTGCGAACTTCTCCAGCAACAACAGCGAATCCGCGGCCATGCTCTCCGGCACGTGCTGCTTCAATGGAGGCGTTGAGTGACAGCATGTTAATCTGTTTGGTGATCTCAAAAATGGAAGCAACAATGGTGCCGATGGCTACCGAACGTTCATTCATGGTTTCCACATAACGCAACGATTCGCTTGCTGTCTGGCCTACACGCTCCATCTGCTCAATGGCATTCTGAGCCAGTCGGTTACCGTTAACTGCCTCGTTGGCTGCTTCACTAATCTGGTCAGACACTTCAGCGGAAGAAGAAGCAATATGCATGATACCTTGCGTAATTTCTTCCATAGCTCTGGCGTTCTCGGATGCACTTGACGCAATGCTGATGCTGCCTTTTTCTGCATCTTCTGCGGAGCGGCTGGAGTTTCGAACCATACCGGACATCGATTCAACCCGCTGAAGCAGGTCATTGGAGCCTGATACAACTTCATTGGACGTGGACAAGGCACGGCTAATCATTTCTTTCAGGTTATGCGTCATCGTCTGGAAGCTAGCGGCAAGCTGGGCAATTTCATCTTTACCTTTGATCTCTAGTCTAGCGGTCAGATCACCTTGGGATATTTGTTTGCTATGTTGGACGAGCTTGATGATTGGTTTGGTAACTCTTTTGATCATACTAGTGGAGATAAGCCAGCCGAGCACAAACACTAATGCTGTAATCCCCAGACACAACCAGAAAATCTGGGTAATCTTATCTTGAATGAACTGGGCATCCATGCTCACAGCCATAATCATGTTACTTCCTGCAATGGGAATAAAGGCTGCTTTATGTACACCAAAAGAATCGGAGTAGACCTCACTGATTACCATTTCTTTGTTCTCAATAGCTGCATTCATTGCGGGTTCTACACTAATCTCATCCTGGGCTTTCATGCCTGAGGAAGAGTTGGCCACAACCACTTTGGCTGAGCCATCTTGAATAGCAACAACATAAGCAGCATCCAGATTATGTTCTTTTGCTTTATCTGCCAGATACGATTCCACGGTCATGGCAGCACCTTCAGAACCAGCTCCGCCACTCTGTACCTGTAGAATTTTGGATGCTGAAGTATTTTTGTATATATCCTGAATGGACGTGTTTAGGACTTTGTCAAACTGCGGGAGCACGTAGCTTTGAATAATATTCATCGAAACGGCGTAGAAACTGATACTGAACAACAGGGAAGCAACCAGCAGAACGAGGAACAAGGTGCCTCTGATTTTACCGGCAACGGTGCGATTACGAAACATATGATCATCCTTTCACGTCAAGTTCATTAACATTGTCGCTTTTCCGTAATCATAAGACCTATCTACCAATGAAGAAAGACCTAAATTATACATTGAGAAAACTTGGGAATAAGCGGATATACCTATATTACAAAATTAACCGGAGGTTGAATAGAACAATTTTCACGATTTGGTGTATTTTTTTCAGAAATACATGAATCTATTACATGCATATTACATAATATCAATTAATACCTACCAGAATAGTTTGTTATATGTTATATTGTAAAATGTCTTTGTCGGAAGTACAAAAGATAGAAGAGAAAACCGGATATGTTCCGGTTACACACATGCCTGAGGAGGATTTAAAGAAATGGATACTTTTCTAGTCATATTGAATGTAGTGGTTATGCTTGTTTTACTTGGCATCCTCTACTGGATGCAGAAAAAGCATATCTCCTTTACGAAACGCGTATTTGCGGGTCTGGGACTGGGGATTGTTTACGGGGTTATTCTTCAATTGGTGTACACATCAGGCTCTGATGTAGTTACAAAATCAGTCGATTGGTTCAATCTGGTCGGTTCAGGATATGTTCGTTTGTTACAAATGGTCGTGATCCCATTAATCATGGTGTCGATCATCTCAGCCATTATGAATCTGAAGGGCAAGCAAAATCTCGGCAAGATGAGTGTTTCCATTATTGCCATTCTGTTGATCACCACAGCGATTGCCGCAGGTGTCAGCATTGTAACGAGCCTTGGCTTTAACCTGACTTCCATTGAGATTCAAGGAGGAGACCGGGAGAATGCGCAGATTCAGAAGGTGGAGGAACGGCTTGTTGATGTGAAGGATCAGACAATCCCGCAGCAAGTGCTGGAATTCATTCCTTCGAATCCATTTGCAGATATGACAGGAGAACGTCGTACATCCACACTGGCGGTGGTTATCTTCTCCGCGTTCATCGGTGTAGCCGTACTTGGACTGGATCGCAAAAAACCTCAGCAGGCGGAGACGTTCCGCGGTATGGTTAATGCGGTATATGCGGTGGTTATGCGAATTGTTACGCTGGTGCTGAGGCTTACGCCTTACGGGATTCTAGCACTGATTACAAAGGTAACGGCGACAACCAATGCGGAAGAGATATTAAAGCTCATCAAATTCGTCATTGCGTCTTACGTGGCCCTCATCGTGATGTTTATTATTCACCTGATCATTATCTCGCTGTCCGGGTTCAACCCGATTACGTATGTGAAAAAGGTTCTGCCAACACTGGTATTTGCCTTTACCTCCCGTTCAAGTGCAGCATCGATTCCGCTGAATGTGGAGACACAGACGAAGAAACTGGGCGTATCGGACGGTATTGCGAACCTGTCTGCAAGCTTTGGGGCTACGATTGGGCAAAACGGCTGCGCCGGGATCTATCCGGCCATGCTGGCGGTGATGATTGCTCCGACGGTCGGCATCGACCCGCTGAGCTGGGACTTCATTGTGACTTTGATCCTCGTAGTCATGATCAGTTCGTTTGGTGTGGCTGGCGTTGGCGGCGGGGCAACCTTCGCTTCCCTGATCGTATTGTCCACCATGAATCTGCCTGTGGCTCTGGTTGGACTGCTCATTTCCGTGGAGCCGCTGATCGACATGGGTCGTACAGCGCTTAACGTGAACGGGTCGATGACATCAGGACTCGTGACGAGCAGAATTTTGAAGGAAAACGATCATGACACGTTTAACGATCAGAGCCGTGAGCTGGATTCTGCGGCTCAGGCTTAATACAGAATGGATTAGATAGAAGCTCACATTAAGATAGCTAGAGCCGTCTACAAATCAAGTGAGAAAAGCCGTCCTTCGGAAGAATCCGGAGGGCGGTTTTTTTTGTGGCAATCAAATTATGTTGTACACGGTGATGAAGCAGTCTTCTTTTTCGATATACGGAGTCAGGCAAGAAAGTACAAAACAATCGTATGGTCGAGAGGGACACGGGAGGAATATAGGCGGGATCGTAGTCACTCAGGCACACTTGGAGTTATTTAGTTCTGTTCATGGGACGAGAAATGTGATAGAGTATTCATGTTTTGGCCCTGAGCCAAACCGCGGTTCGTAACCATCCCGCGTAATCAAAACTAGGAAGGCAGTGTATGTATTTATGTTTAACTTAGGGTGGGGAGCAGTTTTTGTTCTCGTAACTTATGGATTTTTCCTGTTGTGTTACCGCTTGTTCGGTAAAAAAGGTCTCTATGCCTGGATTGGTGTGGCTACGGTTATAGCCAACATTCAGGTGACCAAAACGATAGATATCATGGGAATTGTGCTGACGCTTGGTAACACGATGTATGTCAGCATGTATCTGACCAGTGATCTGCTCAATGAGAAATATGGACCAGGTGAGGCACGCAAAGCTGTATGGTTCGGATTTTTCACGCTCATTATGACAACGGTTCTGATGCAGATGGTGTTGTTTTTTGACCCGGCACCAACGGACTTTGCACAGGAATCCATGGCGAAGCTGTTCGGTCTGCTGCCACGTCTGGCACTCGGAAGTCTGACGGCTTACTTCATCAGTCAGTTCTTGGATGTACGATTATACTCTTGGCTGCGCAAGGTAGCCCCAGGACGCAATCAGTTGTGGATACGCACCAACGGTAGTTCGATCATCAGTTCATTCGTGGATACACTGGTGTTCTGCACGATCGCATTTGCGTTCATCTACCCTTGGGATGTTTGGCTGGAAATCTTCCTGACGACGTATATTATTAAATTTGTATTAACTGCGGTTGGAACGCCGTTTCTGTATGCGGCACGCAGCTTTAAGTTTAAGGATGAGGCTTAGGCAATATTCAAAGAGTATCACTTAAAATCACCCTTTGCACAGTCAATTGTAATTCGGACTCTGCAAGGGTTTTTTTCATAGAAAACAGACCCGATACAAGAAAAATCCTTTTTACATTTTCATGAAAAAGTTATAATATTAACGACCTGTCGTTATGAGCGTGTATCATTAGCCAACGATGACTTCAACCAAAGGGGAATCGAACATGTACTCTACACTGCGTTATACACTGGAAAGCAATGGCACAACCTACGAGAATGATAGTATTAATGCCTCGTTATTGGTGGAGTTGATCTCCAATCTGGAATTGCATGAATACGTAGTACTTAAACCTTCGGAGCTGGTGGAGGGAAGTATGTATATGCAGGCTGCTGCGCTTGAGGAACCAGGGCAAATGGTGGCGGAGATTCGCTTGCAGGAAGGCGAGGACGGTTTCCGGCATTACAGCTGCAGCACAACAGATCCAACCGGGATTATTCAATGTGTTCTGGATTACTGGGGGAAGCAACAGCTGCCACAGCTGGAGTCTTGGCAGGATATCACGCATGAGTTTGGTTAATGGTAAATGAGTGAGCCAGGAATAAGGTTACGTAGAATGCAGACGGAGTAATTTAGGATATGCTTCGTATTAATTACAATCCCGCAACCCATGATATTCATGGAATTGCGGGATTTTTGCGTTCGCGTGTGTACTTGCTACTTTTTCTGTATACAGGCCTGAGGCGTACGCGAAAGGAGTATATTATTTTGAAGATACAGTTCAGCACAGTTTCGTGCAGTTTAGTTCATGATGCACAATATCGGCTAAGTATTGATGTATATGGGCTGTTTTTGACATAGATCCAATTACATTAGTCGGTAAGGATTTGCAGTTCTTTTGGATATGTTGTCAGAACTTCCACACCCGTCTCGGTCACGATGACATCATCTTCGATACGGACGCCGCCTGCTGCGGTATATATGCCCGGTTCAATCGTGAATACGGTACCTTCATTCAGGATGTCCATATTTTCTCCATGTAGAGAAGGATACTCATGCACGTCGATACCCAATCCATGGCCTACTCTGTGCATGAAGCGTTCGCCGTATCCCGCTACTTCCGTCACCTGACGTGCTGCACGATCCACTTCCGCACAGGTAATGCCTGGTTTCACCACTTGGATGGCAGCTTCGTTCGCTGCGAGCACGGTGTTATAGATGGTTTTGAGTTCAGGTGAGATGTCACCAAAAGCGAATGTACGCGTGATATCCGAGGCATATCCGCCGGCATAGACACCCATGTCGAACATCAACAGGTCACCATGTTGCAGTTTCCGTTCACCCGGTGTACCGTGTGGCAGACCTGTTTTGGGTCCCGTGAGCACCATGGTGTCAAAGGATGGGCCATCAGCGCCCAGTTTCTTCATCTGATACTCCATCTCGGCAACAAGCTCGATCTCGGTTACGCCTGTACGAACGTGAGAGAGGCCTTGACGCAGTGTTTCTTCGATCAGATAAATAGCATGGCGAATGCGGGCTACCTCATCAGGTGTTTTTTTCACACGTAATGTGCGAAGCAGGGGGCCAACATCTTCAAAGCTGGCAGCACCCAGTGCGGCGGTCAACTGCTCATAACGTGCGACCGTCACGTACTCTTTTTCGAGACCTACTCGGCCCAAGCGCCCCTGATAACGATCAAACAAAGCGTATGGATTATCCGTATCCGTGTGAGTGGCAATATTAGATACCGAGGAAGCAGCAGCGGCAGCTTCAGCATCGAGTGCAGGAACGATTAACAAAGGTTCTTCTCCGCGTGCCAGAACCAGACCAAGGAAACGTTCATGCGGATTGCTTGCAAATCCAGTCAAATAGTAGATATGTTTCGGATCTGTAATGAGCATGGCGTCCAATCCTTGCCCGGACAGACCGGCTTCAAGACGAGATAAAGGGTTTTGATTCATAAGTGTAGTTGTCCACCTTTCCATTCATACTATCCTTCTATTATAAAAGATTATGATGGAATTCCAAACTGCGGTGATTTCATGTCCTCGGAATACCTTGAATCCCGGTTTAAGCGGCTGGTGTGAAGGGTAATACAGGGCGAAACCGCTTTACCGATGAATAATAACACCACAACTATAGAGAGCAATCCATTAACAATACGTTGAAGCTTGACTTACTTATTTTATACAAAAGAACGATATGCGAAGGGAGATGTAATCATGAATAATCGAGTAACCGTTCCACTATATGCTTCTTTATTAAGTGTGGCATTGTTAACTGCGTCATGCTCTTCAGGTGATCCCTCTACAGGAGGAACAGAGCAGACGTCTCAGGGTCAGGGAGCAGGTCAGGGACAGACAGCCAATGGAGGCAATGACACTGTAAGTGGAAGCGATAGTGGAGCGCAGGGGGAGGCGGTTATTCCGTATCAGGCGTCCGTTCTCGTTGAAGGACTGAATGCACCATGGGAGATTGTGAGTGTGCCTGATGGTCGGATGTTTGTAACTGAACGCCCTGGTGCGATTCGGGTCATTGAGGATGGCAAACTTGCCCCTGAACCACTGATTGAATTCTCAGCCCCCTTTAATGAAGAAGGTGAAGGAGGTCTGTTGGGCCTGGCAGCGGATCCGGACTTCGAGGAGAACGGTTATCTGTATGCATACCACTCCTATCTGGAAGGCGATGACATTGCGAATCGGGTGTTACGTCTCAAGGTGAATGATGGCAAAGCGGTCATAGATCAAGAGCTGCTTGGTAACATTCCAGGCGGAACGAATCATAATGGTGGGCGGATCAAGATTGGCCCGGACAAGTTGCTCTATATCACGACAGGTGAGCGGTATGAACCGGAACTGTCCCAGAACGAAGATAGCCTTGGGGGTAAAATATTGCGGATTGGTCTCGATGGATCGATCCCTGCTGACAACCCATGGCCGAATTCTCCTGTATACAGTATGGGACACCGTAACGCACAAGGACTTGCCTGGAACCCGGACAACGGCTATCTATATTCTACCGAGCATGGGCAGCGGAATCACGATGAGATTAACCGGATTGTAGCCGGTGAGAATTATGGCTGGCCCGAGGTGGAAGGAGACGACGATGACAACGGCACATATCAGGCTCCGCTTGCACATAGTGGGAATGACACCTGGGCTCCGTCCGGTGTAGCTTTTGTCGAGGAAGGACCATGGGCCGGATCACTGATTGCTGCGAATCTGCGTGGAGAGCAGTTGCTGAAGGTCACTCTTTCGGAAGATGGTACACAGGTAGAGCAGGTGGAACCCATCTTCGAAGAGGAGTGGGGCCGGATTCGCAATGTGAGTGCGGGTGAGGACGGAAAGTTGTACGTGCTTACGAACAATCGGGATGGACGGGGATCGCCACGTGATGGGGATGACAAGCTAATTGTGCTTACTCCGGAGAGTTGAGTTGGGAGTCAGAGGAGATGAATCAGTGTTGAAGCACGCGTCGAACCGAATTGTCTCGCTGTAAAAGCACTGAATCGCTCTCTATAATTTTTCTAACGAACCTGACACACCTTATATAGAGGTTTAGATGTCTATGAATAACGTAACGAACCTCAGCCACGTTATATCGCCAGAATTCACTCGAAACCTGCGGAAAAACCAACGAAATCGGTAAATAAGGTGTCTGGAGTTCGTTAGGAAACTATGATGCTAAAAATACTGCATATAGGGTGTCTAAGATTCGTTAGGAAACAACTATTACGTTTAGAGTGTGCTCAATTCATTAGAGGTGGAACTCAGTAAATAAGGTGGACACTTACGCTGCGGATTTTTCGGTGAATGGCTTTGCAAAACGGGCAGGGGAAAGATACTGTGCACATGCCGTGGTGCACTAGAAGATACTGCTTACACACCGTGCGCAATAGTAGATGCCTTGCACATGCCATATACAATAGGAATGTACATGGTAAATAATCAAAGGAGCTGTCCCGTCAAGTTCATGACATTTGGGACAGCTCCTTGATTTTAATGTAGATGTCATTCTAATCTTGAATGAGCTATATCGCACAATACCACACCAAGATAAGAAGCTTTAACAGGATCTGTTGTCGTTCCAAACACTCACAAGTCTGCGTTTTTTACTTACTCTGCGCTCTCTGCAAGAGTGGCAATTCGCTGAGCCGGGTCATTCATGTACTCTCCACCGTGATAACAGAGAACCTTATTGAGTTTGAGGTCTGTCAGTTTCTTCAGGCTTCGCAGCGCTTCAGGCATGTCCGGTGTCGCGGGTGGCGCAGGGCCAACCAGTTCATCATCAACCACACGAAGTTCATCGGCAGCAAGAAGGAACTGCTGCTCTCCGAAATACAGGCAGATATGACCTGGCGTATGTCCCGGTGTATGAATGACCTGTGTACCACCTTGAAGGGGCAACAAGTCTCCGTCTGCCAGAGTTCTACTAATGTTCACTTCAGGTAGCTGCAAGAGCAGTTGGTCTGCCAGTGCCAAAACGGGCGCGGGCAGCAGAGCACGACGTTCAGGCGTGAATTTGATCAAAGGTTTCTCACCGGTTAGATATGGAATCTCATCGGCATGTGCCCAGATTTCCAGATCAGGGATGGCATCCAGAAGAGCACCCAAGTTACCGATATGATCGATGTCCTGATGAGTAATAATCACACGTTTGACGTCCGAGAGCTGTACGCCCTCTTGTTCCAATGCGGATTGAAGTTCAGCGAATTGTCCAATCATGCCTGTATCCACCAGGGTAACGCCATCTACATCACGAAGCATGACGGGGAATATGGGACTGTTCCCAGAAGGCGTAGGAATCTGAAGATGTAGCACAGTAATCGAAGTTGTTGGATGGTTCATGGTTATTCGGACCGTAGTCCGGTACACCTCCTTATATTTTTTAGAAATGATTGTTGTTATTCAGGGCGATTATATTTCAAGTGTTTTCTATATTTTTTAACGGTATGGAGCAGCGCTTCGAACGTTTCTTCTTCATTACTGCCATCTTTAATGATGGTGACAAATGAGAAATTATCATGAACAAGTTTGTTCCTCGTCTGAAACACCAGGCTAAGGGCTTCAGCGAAGTGTTCCTTTTCGGATTCCAGAGCAATGAACTCTTTACTCAGTTCGGCCTGAATAATCTCCATGTTGGAGCGTGCACGGTAGGCAGGAGTTTTCATCAGCTGGGTCGAATTAAACTTTTTCTGATATACGTCTCTGTACAGTTGATGTAACATTTGTTCAGTAATGGCGCATAGTTCGATGACGAGTGAAGCATATCTTCGGTTTTTGCGTTTTCGGGTGAGCTCACATGTTTCTTCTTTGTCCAAAATACCGTATTTTTCATACAGCGTAGAGTCAACGTTCTGCAAGATTTCCTGATATTCCTGTTCGAGTAGTGCGATTTCAAGTTTGGCTTGTTTTTTAACTTTTTTAAAATCTTCTTTGGTCAGCATACTTGTCCTCCCATGGAAACCGAGATGTGATCCTATCATTATCTCATATTGTCCGTCGTCGCGCCTCTAATTTCGGAACCTCAGGTTCAG
Organism: Paenibacillus sp. USHLN196; assembly: GCF_037144955.1. Taxonomy (NCBI): domain Bacteria; kingdom Bacillati; phylum Bacillota; class Bacilli; order Caryophanales; family Paenibacillaceae; genus Paenibacillus; species Paenibacillus sp. USHLN196. Next base: position 726,321 of record NZ_JBBCYH010000002.1, read on the forward strand.
AAGGGAAGTACCCTCATGTCCAATCAGACAGCAATTGTAACAGGAGCTAACTCAGGTATGGGGTTGGCAACCACCATTGAACTTGCAAGGCAAGGATATCGCGTAATTATGGCATGCCGCAGTGAGAAGCGCGGACAGGAGGCTCTTCAGGAAGCTGTGCGTCAGTCCGGCTCTTCTGCGATTGAATTGATGTTGTGTGACCTCGGTTCACTCGAAAGCATACGCCAGTTTGCCCGAACATTCCGCGAGCGCCATGACAGCCTTGACGTTTTGGTTAATAATGCGGGGGTGGTGATGGTCAAGCGGAAGGAAACCTCAGACGGGTTCGAACAGAGTATCGGCATTAACCATCTGGGGCACTTCCTGTTGACCTTACTTTTGATTGAACCTCTGAAAGCTGCGAAGCAGGGGCGGATTGTGAACGTGTCGTCAGGTGCGTACAAAGCCGGTAAGATTCACTTCGAAGATCCACATCTGCACAAAGGTTATAATCCGATCAAAAGCTATGCTCAATCCAAACTGGCGAACGTGCTGTTCACTCGTGCACTGGCACGCAAACTGTCAGGTACGTCTGTCACAGTGAACTGTCTACACCCTGGTGCGGTGGGAACGAGTATTGGTGTAGATCGCAATACCGGATTTGGCACACGCATTATGGCGTTTGCAGGTAAGCTTCCATTCTTTCTGTCCCCTAAAGAAGGGGCGCGAACGGCTGTCTATCTGGCCACAAGCCCTGAAGTTGTCGGGATCACCGGGCGTTACTTCTATCAACAGAAAGAGCAGCAGCTGAAGGCACATGCCGTTGATGATGCTTCAGCTGAGCGCTTCTGGACATGGAGCGAAGAACAGGTTGGACTGAAGCCTGACGAGAAGTTGTGACGCGGATGTGGATCAGATTTTAGCTTTCACCGCCTGTTGGATCATTTCAATAACAGCTTCAATACGTTGGATGCCTTGATCTCCCTGACCGTATGCACGGACAGAGGCGGATGAGGCATTTTTTTCATTCTCTCCAAGTACGAGGGAATAAGGTACTTTTTCCATCTGGGCTTCACGGATTTTGTACCCGAGCTTCTCGCTGCGCAAATCTGTTTCTACTCGAATGCCCGCAGCTCGGAGCTGGCTCTGTACTTGGAGTGCGTAGTCTGCGTAATGATCTGATACAGGCAGCAGCTTCACTTGCACAGGTGCGAGCCAGAGTGGGAACGCTCCTGCATAGTGCTCAGTCAGGATGCCGATGAAACGATCGATGGAACCATAGATGGCACGATGGATCACGACAGGACGGTGTTTCAGGCTATCTTCGCCAATGTAAGTGAGGTCGAACTTCTCCGGCATTTGAAAATCAAGCTGGATTGTTCCGCACTGCCAGCTACGCTTCAGCGCATCAAGGATATGAAAGTCAATTTTTGGTCCATAAAAGGCACCGTCCCCTTCGTTAATGCGATACTGCACGCCCCGACGATCCAGAACATTTTGCAATGCGCGTTCCGCCTGATCCCACAGTTCCTCAGATCCCATGGAATCTTCCGGACGAGTGGACAATTCAATCTTATATTCGAAACCAAAGATATCGTACATACGTCCGATCAGTGAGATCGCCTGATTGATCTCGTCCTCGATCTGCTCTGGCATGACGTAGAGATGGGCATCATCCTGGCAGAATGTCCGCACACGCATCATGCCGTTCAGGGCACCTGAGAATTCATGACGGTGAACCTGACCGAATTCCATCATGCGAATCGGTAATTCGCGATAGGAATGGAGTGTATTTTTGAAGATCAGCATGTGCCCGGGGCAGTTCATCGGTTTCAGTGCAAAAGTGGCATCGTCCACTTCCGAAAAATACATGTTGTCCTTGTAATGCTCCCAGTGGCCGGATTGCTCCCACAACCGGTTGTTCATCATGAGAGGAGTCCGGACTTCCTGATATCCCTCTTGCAATTGCAGCTCACGGGAGAACTGCTCCAGTTCAGTGCGAACAGTCATGCCCTTGGGCAGATAGAAGGGCATGCCGGGAGCTTCTTCGGAGAACATGAACAGTTCAAGCTCTTTGCCGAGTTTACGGTGATCCCGTTTTTTCGCTTCTTCGAGCATGTGCAGATGTTCATCCAGCTGGGCTTTGTTCGGAAAAGCAGTGCCGTAGATGCGTTGCAGCATCTTATTATCCGAGTTCCCCCGCCAGTACGCACCAGCTACATTCAAGAGCTTGAACGCCTTGATCCGACCAGTGGATGGAAGATGGGGACCGCGGCACAGATCGAAGAACTCTCCTTGATCATAGATCGAAAGTTCGGCGTCCTCTGGCAAATCCTGAATGAGTTCAAGCTTGTAGAGGTCCTGGATTTCTCCGAAGATCCGAAGGGCTTCTTCCCGGTTAACGACCCGGCGACTGATCTTATGATTCTCCTGAATGATTTTGTTCATTTCCCGCTCAATGGCGGCCAGATCACTGATGGAAAGGGCGTGCTCCAGATCGACATCGTAATAGAATCCATCTTCAATGACGGGGCCGATGCCCAGTTTTACTTGTTCTGCACCGTAGATACGTTTGAGCGCCTGTGCCAGCACATGTGCTGCGCTGTGACGATAACGATACAGACCTTCCGCACTGTCCAAAGTAACGATGACAAGTTGGCAATCTTGCTTGAGCACCCAATCGAGATCGACATTTTGACCATCTACAATACCGCCGATAGCCTGTTTCCCAAGACTTGCGCTGATGGATGAGGCGACTGCCCCTACAGTGATGCCTGCTTCGTAAGAACGTACCGCGCCGCCTTGCAGACGGACCTCAATGGAATGACTGGATGGTTGCAGATCATTTGCTTGGCTGTTTATTTCGTTACTTGATTTGTTGCTTGCTGATTTACTGTTTTCTTGTTTGCTCATGTGAACCACTCTCCATTTCTTAAAATGAAAGCGCAAAAAACACCCGTCCCGGAAAAGGGACGAGTGCGCTTGGCTCGTGGTTCCACCCTAATTTTGGTTATGGTGCACCCTGCTCTCGGCCAGCCGCCGTGAACAGGAAACATCATAACCCTCATTGGAATCCGTTATCGGGGATCAGGCGGTGAACTCTACTGGCAGCATGCCAAACATCCGAGGGAAGTTCGAAATGCTGAGGTTCGAGGTCACGGCTGCAGAGGGGTAATTCCGGTCCGTTCGCTGAAGAAGGTTTCACCAATCCCCTCTCTCTCTGGGCAGCACGCAAACGAAATCATGTCTCTGGTCATCGCCAAATATGTTAGATCAACTCATTAAAGTTATCCTGAAATGTGTTGCATTCAATATCAATATATTGGAACAGGTGTTATTGAGTGTCGATTATATAGACTGAAAATGGAAAGGTCAAGTGGAACATTTTAATTGGTTTGGGACGGCTCATCCCATATTAAGCGAATGAGTGTTCCTTCACCAGGCGTGGACTGTACCTCAATACGACCTTTCATGGCTTCGATCAAACCTTTGGTTACCGCCATGCCCAGACCTGATCCAACATCCGATGTACCTGTATCTGTACCTCGATAGTATCGTTCAAATAACTTCCATACCGTCTCGGAGTCCATACCTCGTCCATTATCGGCGAAATGAATGCTGAATTGATCTGCTTGCTTACCTGAATGAACACTAACGACCAGGGTGGACTCCAGTGGATTATGAAGAAGGGCGTTGGCGGTCAGATTATCCACGATTCGTTCAAATGACGGAATATGCACAAGGCCATATACTGGCACTTCGGAAGCTTGGAAGATAATACGACCTTCCCCATATACCGGATTCCGTTCAGCGCGCTGAATCAGATCACGAAGCAACGTATTTACGTCAGTTTCTTCCACCACAGGTTGATATCCTCCACTGCGTAATCGATAGGTCATGGCAAGGTCGTTGACAAGCCTGTCCATATACATGGATTTATCGAGCATTATGCCTGCGAATTCCCTGACTTCTTCCTCGGTCCAGCTATATTTGTCCGCCTCAAGCATATGGGCGTATCCCTGAATGGAGGATAGGGGCGTCTTAAGATCATGTGTTATGCCAGCAATCCATTCCTCGCGTAGTGAATCGGTCTGTTTCCGAAGTTCTTCATCTTGTTTCAACGTGTGAGACAAGGCTTGCATGGAGCGGAGCACCTCAGCATACACGTGATATTTCCGTTTCCATTTTCCGTTACGACGCTGGCTGCGAGGTACTCCTAACGTTCCGATGGGTTCCTCGTAATGCCCTCGCTCCAGACGCTGTAACCATTGGAGCATATGCAGCATGGGCGAGCCGAAGCGGTTGGCATACCAGAAGGCGAGCAAGATGAGCAGAATGATGATGCTCACGATCAATATAACCAATGCCGGTTCCAGAATAAAACTGTAGGGGTTCTGATTCCCGGTGGCGGATGGGTCACCAGGAATGCTAATCAGCCAAGTGGTTTCATTCTGTTCGTCGTACCACGTTGCAACAGACAGGCCGAATCGACTCGGATAGCGAACTTGCAGAACGAGTTCCTGAACGGTGTATTCGGTCGGTACGTCCATGGCTGGTTTGTTGAAGGAGGAGATTTCACGTCCTGACGGGTCCAATACTTGAAGATAGGCATTGGCGGCACGAATGGCTTCCTGTTGCTCAGGTTGAAGAGCGAATTTTCCACTGGTGGGACCTCGATCCGAACGAATTTGATTTATTAGGACCCTTGCCGGGTTGCGCTCACCATATAACAAGGTAAAATCCTTTCCGTTCTTCTCCCGGATCAGCATGACAATCTGATAAGGGAATGGCTTTTGGCTTTCCCAGTATGCAATCAATTCTCCTGGCTTATAGTGAGTAGGAACATCGGCCGGGGTGTGATATGCATCAATGGCGTAACCTTGTTCATCCAGAACCTGGAGCCAGCCTTTATTTTTATCCACTTGTTTCAGCAATTCGGGGTCATATCGGATGGTATTATCCGGCATGATCTCTGCTGTATTAATTAATTGGTCCAGACCGTTGGTAGCAAAATCATCTACCAGATTCACTTCATTTACCTTTTGCACGACCCAGTAAGTGGCTACAGACCCAAACAGGATGATAAGAACGACTGCACCAGCAAGCATCCCGATAAACCGGGTCATTAACCTGCGACGAATACTCATGGGCGTGACACATGTTCCGGCTGAATCAGTTTGTATCCCAGACCCCGGACGTTAACAAGAAACACTGGATTGGAAGGATCGGCTTCAATGCGCTCCCGAATGCGGTGAATATGGACCATCACGGTATTGTCATCACTAATGGCTTCAGAGCCCCATACCCGCTCATATAGATCTGATTTGGTGAATATGCGATTGGGATGCTTGCAGAAAAAGAGCAGCAGTTGAAACACAAGTGCCGGACAGGATACGGATTCTCCTTCAACTCGAAGCTCACCAGCCCATTCTAATACCTGGAATCGTCCAAAGTCGTACACACCCTCCGGGATACTGGAAGATGACGTGTTTACGTTAGATGAGACGTGGTCCGAGATCTCTGCTGTTTTTGTAGGTAAATAACGCTTCAGTAATGATTTAATTCGAGCAACGACTTCGAGAGGATTAAAGGGTTTGGCAACATAATCGTCGCCACCGACGGCGAACCCGGTTAATTTGTCATAATCCGTTGTTTTGGCCGTCAGAAACAGGATAGGAGCATCGGTGACCTGCCGTAGGAAAGGACAGATTTCCAGTCCGCTTTTGCCAGGAAGCATGATGTCGAGCACGATGCAATGATACGTCTTGTTGTTGCAGGCTTCAAGGGCAGCTTCGCCTGTTGTAACGGTGTCAATATCGAGAAACTGCTCTTTGAGCAGCACGGTTTTGAGCATATGCAGAATAGCCTGTTCATCATCCACAAGCAGTAATGAGACGTGATCCATAGTTTACAAATGACCTCCTGATACTTCCTTTGTGTTTAATGTTAATCATACCATCCAAGAGGGCTATATAGCGTAAACGAGCTATCTTAACGGAATCTTAATTATGCAGCGTCAGAAGGCATGGCGAGTTTAACTACATGTAAGTTGGGGTTAGACGAAGGATAAGACTCATTCTGTACACTTAACTGGAAAGTATAACGATCAGTAGAAGGGATGTTGAGAATGAACAGGAAAGGTCATCTGAACTCAGAACAAAACACATATTCGAAATTACAGCATAGAAAGGACTGGAAGGTGCTTGCGATTACCCTTGGAGCTTGCGTGATATTGTCTGCTTGCGGCAATGGCAACTCGATTACTTCCGACCAGGCGGAGCAGCAGTCAGCCGAACAGACGTCCAATAATGAAGCAAGTGAGAACTCCAATCAGGAGCAGAACTCAAGTGCGGAGGGGAGCACGATAGTTACACCGGACAATTTCATAGATACGTTGATGAACGGTTCAAAGGATGCGATCTATAGTCAGTTTTCTCCCGAATTGAAGGAAACGTTAACGCTTGAGCAGTTTAAAACGACCGCCGATCCTTTTCTGGAGGGTGTTGAATCGTGGGAGCAAGTGGTAAACGCCGAAATGAATCAATTATCCGAAGTTGCCTGGAAGGATCAGACAGGAACGAAAGGGATTCGGGCCTATTTTTCCGACGAAAATCAGATCGAAGGTCTGCTGATTCAACCACTGCAAGCTCATGAAGACACGGATGCCAAAATCACCAAAACCGAATTTCAATTCCCGATGAAGGGGGAATGGTACGTATTTTGGGGAGGCAATGATGCCTTGTCGAACTATCATTATGAGCACGAAACGCAGCGGTATGCACTAGACATCGTCCGGACGAAAGATAAATCCAGTTATCAAGGTGATGCAACGTCAAATGAAAACTACTATGCTTTTGGTGAACCGCTCTATGCAGCTGCCGATGGTACTGTCGTTGACATCAAGAACGACATTCCGGACAACGTACCGGGGGTCATGAATCCGGAAGAACCAGCGGGTAACTATGTGGTGATCGACCATGGAAATGGGGAGTACAGCATCACAGGACATATTAAGGAAGGCAGTGTTGCGGTCCAAAAAGGAGATAAGCTCAAGCAGGGAGACCTCATCGGTGAGCTTGGTAATTCGGGAAACTCCAGCGAAGCTCATCTGCATTTCCAGGTATCGGACGGCCCGGATCTGTTCACATCTCGCTCAATCAACATTCGTTGGGCAGACCAGAGCCAGCAGTTAACGCGTGGGAACACAATTCAGGGACTGGCAGAGTAATTCTCTGTCAGAATGTTAGAGGTGACGAAAACTTCTCTTCTCCGTTATAATATCTTCTATAATTAGAGGTTCGATCTGGAATGATGGAGGAATAGCGATGAAGTTGGAAGATGTGCAGATTGAATATGCGCGCCTGAAGGACTTGCCAAGAATAGTGGAGATATATAACTCTACCATCGAGAGCCGTATGGTCACAGCGGATCTGGAGCCTGTGACGGTGGAGCAACGTGTTCCGTGGTTTGAGGAGCATTCGCCGGATCATCGTCCGCTCTGGGTGATGAAGCACGCGGGACAAGTTGTAGCTTGGGCGAGTCTCAGCTCGTTCTATGGACGCCCTGCGTATAATGGAACGGTGGAAGTTAGTGTATACGTGGATCAACAATGCCGAGGAATTGGGGCGGGTGGACGTTTGCTCAATACCGTATTTGCGGCATGTCCAGCGCTGGGCATTACGACGATTCTCGGATTTGTCTTTGGACATAACGAACCGAGTCTGGGGTTATTGCGCAAGCATGGTTTTGAGCAGTGGGGATATTATCCCGAAGTGGCTGTGCTGGATGGTGTGAATAGAGATCTGGCGATTTTGGGCAAAAAAATATAAGTGCTCTGCTTATTTGTGATATGAGCATGGGGATGTCTGAATGTATCAACACTATATTGGAACGTTGAAACCTCCAACCTAAATTTTAGGATTGGAGGTTTTTTGTTGTTCAAATATATTGCTCCGGTATGTGAAGACGTTTATACGCCAAACTGATGCTTAATGCTCTGAATCTGTCCCAAGTGCGCTCCTCATGATAACTTGCGAAGTCAATCCATTGTGTAAGATCCATCTCACCGAATACGGGATGAGGAAAGGACTTGCTGCGCAGAAGGTCAGGGTCATGATCCGATGCAAAGTTGTTTAGCGCTTGGTGGGATTCGTCCAGATCACTCCGTACATCTGCGAGTGCTTCAGGCGCTGCTGGCGGCTGAAGATGGGGTGGTGCTTCGACGGAGCGGCTACGGTCCAGTGTTAATTCATACGGCTTTTTGTCCACAGACACGGTCTGTTCCTTCTCGAGTGCAAGGCGGGCTTGCTGCCCGATTACATGTTCCATCAGATTCAGATGACGCAGTACTTGCATGATACTCCATTGTTCAGGTGAAGGTTTCCGGTTCAATTGGTCTTCTTCAAGTCCCGAGACACTTTCCCAGATTTGGTTACGTATATCGTCATTACGAGTAAACATCGTGCAAACCTCTCCTTATGTGGGTTCTATGATGATGGTAGTCTGTCTATGTCCATTACCCAAAATGTGGATGCTTATTCTATAAGCATGGACAATTGAATGACTGAATACGAATAACTATAGCAATTAACCTTGTTAGGTGCAGTTTGGTTGAAATAAAATAAGCCGTTCTCCACGAACGATCATGTTCAAACGGTAACATCTCCAAAAAAAGATTGACGGACAGACCCCGGCAAACTATAATCGGTAACAAGTAACTTGATATGTAAGGAGTCCTGACATGATATGTTAGTAATCGACGAGGTGTATCACCATACAGCATTGCAAATATCATCGTCCGATTTATTGTACCTTATCGAACGGCTGAAGGTCAAAAAAGAAAATGAGATCGAAACGCTCAAGCAGAAGATCGAACAGTTCGAACAAAAGCGTCGAGCGGAAGAAGTCGCTTATCAATCGTTATCAACCGTACGCAAGTGGTTTGCGGGACGCCCTGCATCCCACCATCAGGCAGTGGAATATATGGTTCAGGTGAAGGAACGTTTTCGCAAGATGGAACAGATTCGCAGACGCATACGTGAATTGAATCAGATCGCAGAACGAATTAAGCATCCGGACAGCATTGAGCGGGACGAGATCGAGCTTGCGCCCGATACAATCCGTGAGCTCAGACAGCTTAGTGAAACGGAGGATGTACAAGCATGACTTTGGAGACGTTAAGCACCGGGATTGATACGGTCTGGGTCGTACTGAGTGCAGCCATGATTTTATTGATGGAGGGTGGATTCGCCCTGCTTGAGGCTGGCTTTGTACGTTATAAAAATAGTGTGAACATTATTATGAAGGTTTTTGCTGACATTACGATTGGAACGTTATTGTTCTATGCTATCGGTTTTGGACTGATGTATGGTTCGGACGTTGGCGGTTTTGCGGGAGTAACGGGATTTTTCCTGAATGGGGATTTGTCTCACCTGGACGTACCGGTATCGCTGGAGACATTCTGGTTGTTCCAGGCTGCCTTTACCATTGCCGTAATTTCCATCGTCTCAGGAGCAGTGGCAGAGCGCATCAACTTCCGTGCCTATCTTCTGTATATCATATTGATGACGGCGATCATCTATCCGATTGGTGGACACTGGGCATGGGGCGGTGGCTGGCTTAGTCAGCTGGGGATGCAGGACTTCGCCGGTTCTGCTGTCATCCATGCACTCGGGGGATTCTCGGCACTGGCTGCTGCGATTATCATTGGTCCGCGTAAAGGGAAGTACACGCCGCTTGGCGTAAGTGCTATTGCACTTCCGAGCAATCTGCCACTGGCATCTGTAGGTGCATTTCTACTATGGTTTGGCTGGTTTGGCTTTAATGCCGGCAGTACGCTGAGCGCAACGGATGTAAGAATTGGTCACATTGCTATTGTTACGATGTTATCCGCGGCTTCAGGTGGTGCGGTTACGCTGTTGTATACGCTATTCCGCTTCAATCGTTCGGATGCACCATCGGTCATTAACGGTTCGCTTGCAGGGCTGGTCGGCATTACAGCAGGCTGTGCATTTGTTGGCGATGTAGCTGCCATATTCATTGGGGCGGTATCCGGTTTATTAATGATGGCTGCCACCAACTGGCTGGACCGTCGGCAGATTGATGATCCGGTCGGTGCGTTCCCGGTGCATGCTGCATCTGGTATGTGGGGAACGATTGCTGTAGGTCTATTCGCCACGGATGGTGGATTATTCATGGGCGGCGGCTGGAGGTTGCTGGGAGTTCAGGCACTTGGCCTTACAGCCCTGGTCATCTGGGGATTCGCCATGACCTGGATCGGTTTGAAGCTGATTGGCAAAATTGTACCTGTTCGTTCGACTGAGGAAGAGGAAGATCTGGGTCTGGATATCAGCTATCATGGTGTGATGGCAGCCCATCAGGCTCATGAATTCCTGGATGGTGAGGAGCATATGCTTGCTTACCAGGAAAAGTCCTCTGATCCAATTCGTTGAAATGGAATAAAGGATAAGGAAGTAGACTGACAAGGAATGTCAGTCTCTTTTTTCTATATAAATGGAACGACACATCTACACGAGAATGTAGAGGACAGAAAGAACCTGAAGAAGCGGAGTTAAAAGCTTTCTGCAAGAATGCTACTTCGGAAGCATACACTTCGCCTTTATCCCCGGATTTTTACCTTTGCAAAGGTGAATCTAAAAAATTCTGGGGATCACAGCGATCGGAAGGTTGTTTTGTCATCGGAGTGGTAAGTGTAAAATATTCTTAAGTTCAATTTATGTAGAAGCAGGGAAAGACGTCAGGACGGAAGAATATACAGGGGTGAACCTGAATATGTCTCAGCATAGGTGTATTGCCTGAAGGGGAGGATCTATATGATTAAGCCAGAACAATGTGAACGTCTGACCAGAAAAGCTCGTAAAACACTTGAGGAATATGGTTTGGGAGTCGCTGCCGATCTGTTGTTATCTTCAAGCCGCTGGGGTATTCGCCTCGATGTATCCACATTGGACGAATATCGCAGAACAGGGAATTCACGTGTAGGTGGACATCCGGATTTACCAAGTCGCATGGAGTGGCCGGTAACACAAGAAGGAGTTCCAATGACTTTCCTGGCCCAGTTGAACCTGGTGGATTTATCACCATACACGCCGAATGATGGACGCGGGACTTTGCCTGAACGGGGCATGTTATACTTTTTCGTTGGTAAGGATGAATCTGCTTGTCCCATTGAGCATCGTGTGATCTTTGAGCCGAGTTCTCATAACCTGATAAGGCGAGAGCCAGAAGGTAATACCGCGCTGGATGGAGCTCCTTTTGTTGCACATTCGGTGACTGTGCTGCCTAATCTTGAGTTTCCTACATATGCTTATATAGACGCCAACGCGCTGAACGAGCTCTCGCCTTCGCAGCCTGAGACCGATGAGACCGAGGCGGAAATAGATCTGTATGACCGATACCTTGAATTCGAGTCGAACTGGAATCATCCAAGTACACTGAATTGGGGTGGGATGTTTGGATACCCTGATGGGCAGCATCCGGATGCCGAGCACCGGGCCTTGTTACAGATCGTGCTGGGAGAAGAGTATGGTTATAACGAGCAGGAATGTGAGAAGAAGCTCACCTCGCATTACGGCGGTGATGAGGATCGGACATGGCAGGAACTATCCGATACGTTGCTGCTGTTGAAGATAGATACACATGACGCCATCGGTTTCCAATGGTGGGATTGCGGGGAATTGCAATTTTTCATTCGCAAGTCTGACCTGGAGGCTGGACGATTCAAGCAAACGTATTGTTCGTTATACTCCAGTTGAGCGAAGATTTGAAATCAAATAAGCAACAAAATGTCCTGAATCCCGTCTGTAAGAAGGAGGAAGGACTTTTTTGTTCGTAGATTGTTAGATTTGGTATGTAGCTTGTTTATATATTAGGGAGGGATATTTTGGTTGATAACCGATCATGTGTTCTGTATAATGGGATAAAAAGGAAGTGTACTTGTTGATTCAATCTGCGTTCAAACATATTGATGTGGCAGTAACATCATTAATTGATATATGTGATCAGCTGTCAGAAGAAGATTTGGCTTTGACTCCAATTGAGGGCAAACGGCCTGTTGGGGAACTGCTATCCCATCTGTCTGTGATCTGTAGAGCGGATGTTTATATTTCGGAAGGTGCATCGGAAGAAGAGATGGCTCTATTCTATGCAGAAAATCAGGTTCATTCACTCAGTCAGATCAAGCAGGCTCTGATTGATAACCAGATGTATCTGTACCAACGCTACAGGCAGTTTAATACCGAAGAATTGCTGCATGTGACGGATTCATACTGGGGGGCTTCCTATAGTCGGCTGGAGTGGTTGCTTGAGATTATGGGCCATGTGTATCATCACAGGGGACAATTGTATACGATGTTAAGCCTGACAGGCAAAGAACCCAAATCCGTGCTTTTTAAATAGGAAGATTTTATTCACTACGGGACATATGGTAATGATAGGTATGGATAGAATACATATAAGAGTGTTACAGGATATACTGAGCACTAAAGTGAGAATAGAACGACGAAACTACACGCTACACGTGACACAACGGAGGATTCGGGACGTGGAACAACACGATACATGGAATGCATCGATGGACAATACGTTGATTGACAGGTTAAAACAGATTCCTGAACTTGGTCAGGCCACGCGGATTGAACCTGTTATGAAGGGGTATTCAGCAGATGTTAAATTCAAAATGTTTGTCCCTGGCCAAGGGCATGTGCTGGTGAGGGTGTATGATGTTGCTGAGGAATGGATGAAGCAAAGGGAATATCGATGTTTGCAGAGCATGCAACAATTAGGCGTACTGTGTCCAGCAACGTTGGGCACTGGTAGATTGGATGAGAAGCACGGTTATATGATTCTTAGCTACATTGAAGGCGAAGATGCTTCTGAGAGACTGCCTCAGTTGAATGAACAGCAGCAGTGGGTGGTTGGCTTGGAAGCAGGAGCGCAGTTAAAGCTGATTCACCAGTTGCCGATGGAGGAACAGATCGAATCATGGTACATACGCAAGAGCACGAAGCATCAACGTTATGTTGAGCGGTATAAACAGTGCCCAATCGTGATGAACAAGGATCATGCTATTCTAACGTTTATTGAAGACCATCTCGGTTGGATGAAAAATCGTCCAGATGGATTTCAGCATGATGACTTTCACCCGAGCAATCTGATCGTGAATCAGGATAAGCTCGCAGGAGTGATTGATTTTAATCGCTATGATCAAGGTGATTCCATTCATGAATTTTTGAAGTTGGGTTTGTTTGCTTCAGAGATCAGTATTCCGTATTCCATGGGTCAGATTCAGGGCTATTTCGATGGCAATGAACCGGATGAGTTATTCTGGAGATTGTATTCACTGTATACGGCTATGGCGCTGGTGTCTTCTGTGGTGTGGATTCAGCAGGTCAAGCCGGAACAGACACATGAGATGATGACCAAGATCGAACGTGTACGTGAAGATCATGATGATTTTCGCAGTTTCATCCCTCGGTGGTATACTTTGAACAGGTAAGGAATTGGGGAAGGAAATGCATAGCCAGCAGATTATGCTAAGGTATACCCGGATCAGAATTTATTTGAGGCCAGGCAACGAAGTGGAACTTAGGCACAAGCGGTTATTACTGGAGAAGTTTAACATTCGGTATGAGGAGGATGAAATGAACAATAGACGACACATGAGACACATGAATTCGGATGGAGAGCTGCCTGGCATCTCCGGATTAGGCGGCTGGCTCATTTTAATCCAGATCAGTCTTTGGCTTGCGCTGGTGTTTCTCATCTCGGATGTATCGCAGGTGAATGTCATCATGGACCCTGCCAGGTGGGAAGTAGGCCGTGGTGTCGATCCTCAGATTTACACGGAGATGATCCGTCCACTCCTGTGGTTTGGTTTCATAAGCAGTACCATTCTATTGATGATCGTTATCGTGAATCTCATTCTTTTATATAAACGGAAGAGACAGTTTCCACGCATGATGATGGTGATGTATCTGATGAATGTTATCATAAGCATCGTGACGTGGATTCTGATTGCGCGAAATGAAATCCCAAGAGAACAGCATGCGCTTGATGCAACTCCGGCTTTTCAGTTGATCGTACGATCACTTCTGACATGTTGTATCTTTATCCCGTATTTCCTAAAGTCGGTACGTGTGAAGAATACGTTTGTGAAGTAAATAGACTGCTTTGATTGTCTCACTGAACTATAGTGCTCTATAGGATAGTGATACGTAAGGCCCGTTAGTATACAAGAGCTCATCCTGTATACTAACGGGCCTTACGTGTGCTGAATATGTGAAAAGAACGATTATTTCGATGGTTTTTCCCGAATTGAGGCGGGAATTCGGCGTATCATCTGGTTTAATACCTCGGATAACACCAGGCCTACGGCAATGGCGCCGGATAACATGAGTGCTTTGGCGGCCATCTCCATGGCTGCACTGTAGTCATTTTGCACAAAACTTCGCATCGCATTATACGCCAGTCCACCAGGAACCAGAGGAATGATGCCTGCGACGCTGAAGATGATGACAGGGGCACGAAACATGCGAGAGAATAACTGGCTGATGACCCCTACGGCTATAGTCGCTGCAAGTGTAGCAGGAACCGCATCTGCTGCATATTCGAGCACGACATAGATAATCCAGCCGATCATGCCGACAAATCCACCGTGGAGCAGCATGCGCCGTGGTGCGTTGAAGATGATCCCGAAGGCGGCTGAAGCGACAAAGCTGGTCAAGGCTTGTTCAATAAAATGGAGCATATCCTGCATTCCTCCGTCTTACATAAAAAGTGAAAATACAACCGCAATACCGGTACCTATGGCAAAGGCAGTCAGAAAGGCCTCGGCTCCCTTGGATAATCCGGACACCAGATGCCCGGCCATCAGATCGCGTACTGCATTGGTAATTAACAATCCCGGTACGAGTGGCATAACCGAACCAATAATGATTTTGTCCCGTTCATGTCCTGCTCCCATGTAGACCAGGAAAAAAGCGAGCAAGCCAATAACGAAGGACGCCGTAAGCTCGGCAAAGAATTTGACCCGTACCAACCGGTGAAAGGCAATAACGGCTGCATAACCTATGCCACCGCAGATTAACGCCGGAAGAAAGTCGCTCCAACCCCCACCGAACATAATAGTAAAACAACCACTGGATAACGCAGCAGCTCCAAGCTGCACAACTGTTGAATAGGAGGAGGGCTTGCCTTCAATCTGTACCAACAGGTCATGGGCTTCCTGAACGGATAGTTCCCCTTGTCCGATGCGTCGGGAGACCGCGTTCACTTCGGACACCTTGTCCAGATCTGTCGTACGCTCAGAGATGCGAATCAGCTTGGCGGGTTCAGTTGCATCGACAGAGAAGAAGATACCTGTTGGCACAACATAACTGTGCGAATGGGGTAAACCTAGCGCTGCGGCCATACGTTTCATCGTATCTTCCACACGGTAGGTCTCACCACCGCTTTGCAGCATGATTTTGCCTGCGAGCAGACAGATTGCAATCACGCGGGATTGTTCAGTAGGGGTGTTGCCAATCATACCCGTCTCGGTCTGCGATACAGGTGATGAATCATGACGTATGTATTCCAACCGGATCAAGCTCCGTTTCATATGAGATAAGGCGTGGTGCCGACACTATTGTATCATATTTCACACGCTCGCAAGGAATCATACCGCACTATCACCAAACGATTAAAAAAGCTTCGTTCCTAAGACCTGAAGGTCACAGGAGCGAAGCTTCTTGAAGCGGGTTCGGATATCATGGCATGTTACCAGCTACATCAACAGTGTAATAACCAACAATTCATACAGCACAAGCGGCAAAATCGTCGGTCCAAACAAGGCACGTGGCTCAGGGTATCCATGCATCGGGGTAACCTGGAGATACAGAATTCCCCGGTCTGCACTTATAATGACGCCTTCCCATACCTGCCCATCGATATTCTGCACTTGTACCTTCTTGCCTACATGCTGCCGGGCTGTATGATGAAGCATATTCCGAACACTTTGCACGGATTGAAGCATCGGTTGATTGGCTTGATACACGACACGCGTGGACGGCGTGGATGTGGATTCAGACATGATGCACAACCCTTCCTCAAAATAAGTTCTTACTTCAAGGTATGCATCTGCCTACAAAAGGTGATTACACGAACGCCATCTCAAGGCTCCCGCGTCCATTTTCATAAGCCACTTTGCCCAGTGCTCCATTCACAAAGGTTAACTGAGGCGGAAGATGACCAAGATCCACATCGTACAGTACAGGGACATCCAGATCCCCAAGCGCAGAGGATAGGGCATCGGTGAAATTGAAATCCGCTGTATCAGAATAACCGGCAGGTCGGCCGAACATGAAACCTTTCACACCTGCAAACCAGCCAGCCTGTTTCATCTGCCACAGATGACGGTAGATATCCCCCGCGTTCATCTCACAGCTCTCCAGATACCAGATGGTACCTTCGACTGCACAGTATTGCTCCAGATAGGATGAAACAGGTGCATACGGCGTGCCAATCAGACTGGAGATCGTATCCATGCAGCCGCCGATCAGCCGACCGGAGAACGATACCGAGGTGTCTATATCCTCCGGTTGCCCGAGCTGTTTCCAGCGCGAAGGTGTATCCAAATTGAATCCAGGTAGATCCGGTTTCCATTCAGATTGGTAATGTGTGGAAGATGATTGTGTGATCTGTCCGCCGTATTTGGTCTGTAACACATCAATCCAGCGCGCAGTCACGGGATCGAGGGCGTTTGATCTTAGATCCACATAATTGGTGCCATGTGCTGATGCTGTTCCAGTGAGCAGGGTATAGGCGAACAGGAAGGTGCTGATATCCGAATATCCCATGACCCATTTGGGCGGCAATGTTTTCAAAGCTTCCCAATCCAGCAGGGGGAGGATATCCATGAGGAACTCCCCACCCCAAGGAGGAATGATGGCCTGAATACTAGGGTCACGGAAAAAAGCATTCAACTCTTCGGCGCGATCCTCTTTGGAGGCACTCACACATTTGGTGTTGTGACGGAGCGAAGGGCTTTCTTGTACGACAAAGCCCAGGCGCTCCATGTTTCGTTTACTCTCTTCAAGATAATGGTGCAGGGATTCGCCTACACCGCTGGATGGTGCTGCCACACCGACAATACCCCCTTGCGAGAGTGGCTGTGGATAACGGATAGAACGATTATTCATTGTGGAAACACCCTTTCCTGTGAACATATCGATTTAATGTAGTTGTTTAATATTTTCATTATAGTGCATGACTACGTCGTGTGGCTTGCAATTATGGCTGTTACATTTTCTTTAGGGAGTCACAGGAATTTCAATAGAGAACGGTGCATGAATTTGATCAGGGTAAGAGAATATTTCCATTGTCAGATTTCCTTTGGCTGCGGCTCCATTTTTAATGACAACTCTTGCTTCAAAGACGGAAGGGCTCCAGCTTACTTCATTAATGTCGAAAGGGTTTCCTTTACTGTCCTCAATATTGGTAAATGATAGCCCTGAAGTAGCATTTTGAGCATCTGCAATTGAAAACTCGAGGATCAGATTTTTGCCCTGGACCGTGCTTTGCAGCAATTTCAAACTCGATGGGCCGCCTTGTATTTCACCTGAAGAGGGATCGATGCTGATAACCAGTTCATCCTTATCCACTGTTGAAAGGCCAGACCCTTGGAGCGTCAGTTTTTTCGGAGTGGAAAAGTACATGCTTTCGAAAAAGACAGAACTTCCAGAGCCTGAGATAGAAGATGAATCTGTTCGCCATGCTCGGCCTTGCTCATCTACCAAGTGCAGATCACGAATGCCGAAGATTTTTTTGGTGTTGTTCCGATCATATTCGATATCAAGTACAAGGCGAGTGGGATGCAGAACGGCCTGTTTTACATAAATACGCTGCCCGTCCACGGTCATAGTTTGGTTTACAGGAATGTTTTTTTTCATGCCTTTTGTTAAGCTGTGATCCACGGGGAAGGTAACCTTCCACTTATTATTCGGCTCCTTACCTCGTTTCTTAAATACAACGGTCAGCTCTTGTGGCGGTAAAGATTCTGTGAATGAGACATCGATTTTGTCCTCGTAAACGCCACTTTCTGAATCCGGATTAGGAGAGGAATAGCTAAACGCAACAGGCAGTTGTTTTCCATCTCTATCAAGCAAATCGATATCATATCTACCCTTCTCCAGATCTTTCATGCCTTTCATCGTGTAAAAAATGACCATACGTGACTCGTCTGTGATAATGCCTTCAACGGTCACGGAAGCACCATCATGCTCATCGGTGACACCGACCTTCTGTAAGAGAGACTGATCGATTGCCATCATCAATCCTTTGTCCTGACGAATCATGCTTACAACCCCCTCCATACCAGGCAATTGCTCCACGAAGGATGCAAAGGCGGGAGAGACGCGGATACATCCGGTAAATAGCAGGATGAGGGCAGCTGCCGAGATGGAACTCATATACCAGCGCAGCCGGGACTTGCGCTTGCGGGTCGCCTGACGAATTCCAGCTTGCACAGCCTGAGATGTCGCAGCATCCGGTATAGGCATTGTTTCGTATTCCGTCTTGCGACCATTCAGCCGTTCTTCCAATGCATCGAATGATTTTTGTTCATCCGTCATGAGGATGCATCTCCTTTCGTTTCAAGTTGATCACGGAGTTGTCCGAGTGCCCGATGTAATCGGGATTTTACGGTTCCGGTCGGGATGTCGAGAATATCGGCAACTTCAGTTAAAGAAAAACCTTCGAAATAACTCAGAATAATAATCTGTTTGCAATCCCGGTCAAGGGTGGATACGGCGGCAGCAAGATCGGGGTCTGCAGGACGATCCCAACTGCTGGATTCTTTAATCTTGGTGACGGGACTGAACCGACTCTTTCGCTTGCGTTCGTCCGCACAGTAGTTGAGCAGAATGCGGATGAGCCAAGTGCCGAAGTAGGAGGGCTCTTTTAATTTTTTGAGTTTACGGAATGCCCTGAAGGTTGATTCCTGAATCGCTTCGAGCGCATCACCTTCATTGTGCAAATAGGCATAGGCGATACGGTACAGCCGGCTCTGATGCAATTCCATTAAGGCTGCAAAAGCCTCGACATCCCCTTTTTGTGCGGCGATGGTGAGCTGGGTAGGGGTCACATGGCTCCTCCTTTCATGGATATGTTGAGTATTAGACCGTGTAAAGCGTCAAACGGTTCTTATATTCTGAAAAAAAGATATATTGCGATGTAAACGAACAACAAATAACCGTCAGACCTTCTTTTTGTACTCCAAAAAGAGTTCTGGCGGTTATTCATCTATTGCCCATGCTTATCTGATCATTATTGCTACTGAGCTGAAACGGCTGATCGCAGGCAGGAAGCTGTAGACGTGTTACCACGTTTTAGTGCAATGTCCAGTGCGGTTTGGCCCGCTGAGTTTAGCACGTTTGGATCAGCTCCATTCTGAAGTAACATCTCGATAAGTTCGATGTGATCCGTATGAAATGCTGCCGAGTGCAGTGCATATTGTCCATCACTGTCCAAAATACTTGTGGACGCCCCATGTTCGAGTAAAAGTTGGATAACTTCTGGTGAACGTTCTCCGGCAAGTGCGGCATGCAGTGCAGTATTGGACGGGATAAAGGAAATCTTGGAATGAGAAAGGGCGTTAACATCGGCTCCATGCTCAAGAAGAACACGTACTGCTCCTGCTTGTCCAAAATGAGAGGCATATCCCAACGGAGTCAACCCATCCTGATTTTCAGAATTAGCGAGTTCCGGGTGAGTATCAAGCAGTGACTTCAGTTTCTCAACGTGGCCTTCCTGTGCAGCCTGGAATAGATGATTCATCTGTTCTGCGTGATTCATAGCGAATACCTCCATCGGATGGAATATTTGAATTACAGGGAGTCCTTATATAGTTTCTTCACAGCTTCCAGGCCAGGTACGGCAAAAACGGCGAGTGGAGAGGGCAGATCATAGAGCGGGAACCATCCGATCTCACCAATGGCTCCGTCTTCTTCCAGATTACGAGCATGGCCGCCAATCACCTTGGTGGAATAGAGAACGGATATCCAGTGTTCCTTCTGCTGCGGCTGGATCGTCTCCGCCGTGCAGAGCAGACTGTCGATGGCGATATCCAGATCCACTTCTTCCTTAATTTCACGGATAACAGCGGCTTCCAATGATTCATAGGGGTCGACTTTCCCGCCAGGAATACTCCAGGTGTGCTGTTCGGGCTGACGATTCCGCCAGGCCAGAAGCACTTCGCCCCGTTCATTCAGGATGACCGCGCCTACGCCGATGCGGGGCGAAATTTCAGATTCGCCTACTGGATCTGAACTTAACCCCGATATGGACAACGCAGCTTGTTCGTTCGCATGACGCTGCAAGAGACCATCCACTGCCATTTTCCCTGATTCAACAGAACGAGTTGATTGGAACGACAATGGAAGATGTGTTTGGGCCGACCATTCTTCCGCAAGGATGCTCATGGAGATCAGGTCATAATGCCTGCCATCTCGCAGAACTGCAGAACGCTGGCGACCCTCTTCCTTAAATCCAGCCTTCTGGTACGCGCGCCGAGCGGCTTCGTTGTATTCGATGACTTCCAGCGCAATCCGGTTCAGATTCAATTCGTGGAAGCCATACCGAAGAATCAGAGCCAGAGCATCGCTGCCGTATCCCTTACCTCGATCATTTTCTTCGCCGATGCCAATCGCCAGACGAGCCGACCGATTGTTCCATTCAATCCGGTAGAGCGCGGTGAAGCCAATGAAACGGTTACCCTCCAGTGTACGTAACGCAAATTCAAAACCGTTGTCTCGGCGGACAGAGGAGGAACCTGTCTCATCCGGCGTTAACGGAATAGCGATATCGGTATCCATATTGCGCAAATATTCGTAATCGTCTGTGAAGCGGGAGAGACGCATGCAATCTTCCGGGCATGGTGCCGCGAGCCTCACTTTGGAACCTTGAAAACCATTTAAATGACGTGGAGCCATGTTGCACCTCTTTTGTTCATGATGAAATCATTCGCTTCTCCCCATTATACTACGAACAGCAGAGGATACCGAAAAATGGTATCAAACAAGGGGGGCTCAGGGAAAAAGAGATAAAAAAAAGCAGCCATCGCGGGCTGCTGTACATACTTTATTTCAAATCATTCAGTAAATTTTTCATTTTTTTGTAGTGTCCACTAACCCGATCAACCATGTAGTTATACATAAGCTGATTCTCCGAGAGGTTCGCCATTTCCTTGTCAATGTCAACGTTATTGTTGTTATTGTTCATGGCTGTTTCGTTGTTCTCGACAATTCGGTACTGTACGATGGAAGAATGGGGATCACTGATAGGGAAGTGTTTTTCATGAGTCCGCTTCATGGAGAGCTGATCTGTTTTGCCATTCTCCACGATCCGTCTAAGCTCTTCCTGAAACTCTACCGTTTTCTTTTTGTAGTTAGGCGTGTCTGCATTGGCGATGTTGTTGGTGATTGCATTGTGCTGAGCAGTCAGCGCCTGTAACAGTGATTCGTTACGTCTTGTCGTATTTGTTTCGATCACGGGCTCAGTCTCCTTCACTGCAAAATGATACAGTTACTCCTATAATAAAAAATAAAGTTGCACACTGTCAACGTTATCAAAGAAAAAGACAAGCACATGACGCAGGTTCCTCTGAAAAGAAGGACCTTACCTTCATGATAGCTTGTCTTAAATCTTGCCTTATGAATACATCGTTGAACAACCTCTTAAGAGGGACGATTGATGTTTTTGCCGTAATAGATCTCATCCATCTCCAGCTTCAACCATTCGGTGATCTCCTGTTGTTCCTTCTTGCTCAGCTTATCCTTGGTGTATCCGAACAGATAATTATCCAGATCAAATTCCCTCAGTTTACATTTGGTATGGAAAATGTTCTCTTGATAGACGTTGACGTCAATCATGTCGAAGCTGCTCTTGATCTCATCCGGAATATAATTCTGAATCGAGCCGATCTCATGGTCAATGAACAGCTTGCGTCCGCTCGTATCCCGCGTGAATCCACGTACCCGGTAATCCATCGTCATAATGTCCGTATCGAACGAGTGGATCAGATAATTCAGTGCCTTGAGCGGAGAGATCTCACCGCAGGTGGAGACATCGATGTCCGCACGGAAGGTACTGATGCCTTCACTGGGGTGAAATTCAGGATAGGTGTGCACAGTAATATGGCTTTTGTCGAGTTGCATGACCACATTATCGGGCAAAGGGCCAGGAGATTCATCCAATGATTCCTCGGGGATCTCCACGATGGGACCTTCCGAGACCAGCATCGTCACACTTGCACCTTGAGGCACATAATCCTGCTGAGCGACATTCAGCACGTGGGCTCCGATGATATCAGAGACGTTGTTCAGAATTTTACTCAGCCGGGCGGCGTTATACTGTTCATCAATATATTCAATGTAAGCTTCGCGTTCGTCTTTGGTTTTAGTGTAACAGATATCGTACATATTAAAGCTCAGCGACTTGGTCAGGTTGTTAAATCCATGCAGTTGAATGCGCTGCTCTGGCGTAATTGTCATGGTTGCAGTTCCCCTTATCCCATACGACATATGATCGCAGTTATAATACTACTTATACCCAACCTGCCTCGAAAAAAAACATATGTACGTCATTCTGGGCTCCTTCAACCGTGGTTGCAACCACGTAAACGTCAGAAGGGAGAGTCCTCATCGTAGCCAATATCGTTCATGCGTTCATCCTCGGCTACAGACTGGATATCTTCCGAAGTCACACTGATGATTGTATAGTCCTCGTTCTGTTGTTTCTTCACGGCTTTTTCCTTGATAAAACGGGGACTACCATCCCCGGCATCTTCATCATAGACGAGCAGAAGCCCGTCGCTTTTGCGCAGCAACAGGTCATCCCGTGCAGTGAACTGCCACGGTCCAATATAGGGTTGATTGCTAATCGCACCGTAATAGTCCACACCCGAGAGGATGGAACGGTAATACTCCTGCTTGTCTTCTTTCCATTGTTCCTCAGGGTTCTGAAAGGCAGTGATGATCGACAGTTTCAGATGCGGGTACAGCTTCTTCAGATCAATCACCACTTCGCAGGCCCACAAGTCCACGCCATATTGTCCCGGTGTAAGCACCCACTCCAGACCATCCTCGACAAGAGGCGTGAGGCGGGAGGCAATGGCCTTCTTGATAAAAGGAATACCTTCATGCTTCTGTCCAAAAATCTGCAGTTCATGTGCACGGTAACCGGTAATTAACAAGTTTTTCAGTGTCCGTTCCTCCTTTCAGACATGATCAATCGATCAGTCGATTCTATATCAAGATGCAGTTATTTCGCGGGTGGAGTTTCTGCACGGAACGGATACAGGAATGGCTTCGGAATATCCGTCTCGAATGACATCAGTTCATCGGTTGTAGGATGAATAAACGAGAGTATGCGTGCATGAAGTCCGAGACGGCCAAGGTCTCTTGTGCGTGCGCCGTATTTTCTGTCACCAGCAATCGGATGTCCGAGATCTTCCATATGCACACGAATCTGGTTTTTGCGGCCTGTCTCCAGACGCACTTCCAGCAGGGAGAACTCGCGGTTCGACTTCAGACGTTTGTAATGTGTAATCGCATGTTGTCCGTCATTGGGACGAGAGCTGGAGTACATTTTCAGCGTTTTGGTTTCCTTCAGCCAGGAAGAGATGGTGCCTTCTTCTTTGGCTACCGAACCTTCAACAAGGGCAACGTAGACGCGGTCCTGTACATTTTCTTTCCAGTTGTTTTGCAGCTTCTGTTGTACCTCTTCACTTTTGGCAAACATCATGACACCCGAAGTATCCCGATCCAGACGATGAACGACAAAAATCCGGTTCAGCGGATTGGTGCGGCGCACATGCTCTGTCAGTTGGCGATAAGCTGTGAGGTCATCCGTCTTGTCGGCGGCAATGGACAACAGTCCAGCTTCTTTGCGGATCACAATGAGGTCATCGTCTTCATGCAAAATGTTAATGCCTGTTAAGGAAGGAGCAGCTACGGCACCCTCTTTACGGATGTATACAATCTGACCTGGCGTCAGCGCCTCATTAAACTTCGTTACAACCTTTTGATCCACGGATACCTGTCCACGACCCAGAATGGACTTCACCGCGTTCCGTCCCGATTTCAGATGTTGCAGCAAGAAATTCAACAGTTCATCCGGTTCAGTTACTTTGTACTGGCGTGGTGGTTCCTGCTTGCGATAGTAGGAGTTGCCTGGTCGTTTGGATGCGCTGGCATTTTTGGGTTTGTTGCCTCCAGCTTTCTTGGGTGCACCCGACGATTTCGCGGCTATTGGCTTCTTATTCTCCTCCGTATTGCGTGATGCGGAAGCACCTGATGTTTTGGCAGATGAGAAGTTGGACTTGCCGGACCGTGCTGAAGATGAACCTGCGTAAGATTTCCCCTTGGCCGAGGCCGATGTCTTGCCTGTTGGACGTTTGCGTTTATTCATGAATAGTAATCTCCTTCTGAACAGCCTGTACCGCTTGTGTGCATACGATCCGTTCATTTTCGTTATGCAGTTCAATATACCATTAACAGTCGACAAATAAAAATAGGTTCATGCAATCTGCTATACATCCAATCATAAGAGTAGTGAGATTCATAGGATAGGGTATCCCATAGCATTGGAGGTGTTACTCATGGGCGTGTTTCTCGATATGAGAACTTCGATGAACTCGGGAACCGTTGGACAGCCCGGTTTGTCACTGTCAGAATCGCCGACGGCTTTCGGCACCATTGGTCTACAGACGCAGGGTGTGGTGAATCCCATTATTACGTTGAACGGGACAGTAGGTGTTACGGGAGAACTGGGGGATACCTTTGTTGTGGAGCTTGTGCGGGGTTTTTTATATGATCCTTTCTATATCATCTACCGTGCTGAAGGTACAATCGGACAGAACGGAGGTGCCGAATTTCATTCGTTCACAGCTCAGGACCTGTCTGCACCACCAGCACTGGAAAGTGTTTATACTTCGTTCATCTCGGGGGTGTCCACAGCAGTAAGAACCGGGCCGGAGATGTTATACGGTATTGCAGCCATCGGCTAGTAGTGAAGGGCGTATTATGACAGGCAGAGTGCTTCGTCATCACTTCTGTTGACGGAAGAGTTCGCTTCATACCCCAGACAACCCAGACGTACAAAGTAATGCAGCGACCAGTTTCGACTAGCGCTCAGCATGAAACCCCCGACTCCAAGAGGCGGGGGTTTTTGTCATACAACTATATGCAAGTTTCGCTGCAACTCACTGATTCGAGGTTGGAAGTGCCTGAAAATCAGTTGGCACGGCCTTTCAGAATGATGTTGTTGGCTTTGCCAAAGTCGATGGCGACTTTACCTGCGAGTGCGGCTGTTCGCTCAGCAAGAATAACCGCATTGACACCGCAGGAGAAGAGAGCGACATCAAAGGTATGCTGATTCGTCTGAATCCACTCAAGCGTGTCCTGCATTTGATCATAGCTGTCGAAGGGCAGTGCAGTCACAATGTTGAGTTGATATGGCTCACGTTCGAGCGTGGCACGCAGTGCCTCGATCTCACGGGTAACGAGAAGCACACGCTTGCTTGCGAGCATCTGCCAGAAACGCGGGTTCTGCGCCAGCTCCCGATTCACACAGGCATGACAGGTCAATGGGGGGGAGATGCCATAGTGTGCAAACAGCATATCGGTCAGGGGTCTTTTGAGATAATCCGGAGCTTTGATGGTAGTGTCACCACGGGGAAGAACCCCGACGATACTTGCACGTTGCAGGGAAGCGGCGACTTCATCCCGGAGCTGCGGGTTGGGCAGGGTCAGTCCTTTTTGTCCTAGATTAGCCTTAATGGCCCAACGCTCCTGAAGAACCTGTTCCGTGGTCCACACCGTTTCCTGAGACATGACGATGTTCTCGCCATCGCCGACGCGCACAAGCGAGAGAGGGCGCTGTTCAAGAAGCGCTGCTTCAAGCTGATCAAGCACACCTTCCATTTCAAGATAGATCGAATTCATTCCAATGGTGCCCCCTTTGAAAATTGAACTGCTCTATTCTATGTTGCGGCTGCAATAACGATATGTACGTTCGACCTATATGACGCCATCTTTCGGGTGTATATCAATCTATTTCGTTGAGAATCAGTACATTCGTCCGTACCGCATCTATTAACATTTCATACCTTATAGAGTCGGCAGAATTGGAAAGCTGGACCTGGATGGATTGTCAGCTACCAGACAGCCGGAAGTTGTGTTTCGTATGAAAACGACTGATGAAACTATGAAAATGGTAGGTATCCGCTGAAAGAAGATAGCAGAGTTCATGAGGAGGAATGTTATGTCCAGGAAAGTGGTTATAGAGATTAACTTCAACAATTATGGGCTCGACCCGCAGCGATTGACGAGAGAATGGCTGGAGCGGCGGATGAGCATTTTTCGCACATTTACATTGCACTGCCTTAAAGCTCAGACGAATCAGGATTTCCTGACGGTAGTGAAGTTATCCAAGGAATCGGGAGAAGTGATGCAGGAGATTCTCGCGGAACAGGAGCCGCTGCCTGCAAACATTCGTTTTGGAACCCATATTGAGAGTGTGCGAGCGATTTTGGCGTTTGCTGAAGGGGTGGAGCACATCTATATTGCCCGTCTGGATTCGGATGACCTGTATCACCGGACCTTTGTACAGCAGCTATATGACGTGCAGCCACAGCCACAGACGATGGCCCTAATCAACCAGAACGGTTATTTGTGGGATAGCGTGAACAACGAGATGGCACCTGCGTTTCATCGTTCTCCGCAATTCTACGTCTACCTGTATAAAACAGCGGAGTACGCATCCGGGTATCGGGTGAAGCTGCCGGGCAGAGGTACACATGGCAATGTCATCGATCTGCCGCATGAGCTGCTGACGCCGCGTAACTATGTCAACATCGTGCATTCGAGCAATACGTCAGTCAAAAAGGTACCACCCAAAGACCGATTAAGCCGCGAAGAGATGGCACAGGTATTACGCGAATTCATGATCTGATCAGGGAGGGGTATATGCATGATTAAAGGACAAACGATTCTGGTTACCGGGGGCACAGGCTCCTGGGGTCAAAAACTGACCGAGGTGCTGCTGGAACAGGACCCGGCAGAGATTCGCCTTCTGTCTCGTAACGAATATGCCCAGATTGCGATGCAGCGTGAATTCAATCATGACCCGCGTTTGCGATTCGTCATTGGGGATATCCGGGATTATCGGGCAGTGGAGGACGCTTGCAAGGATGTGGACGTACTCTTCCATCTGGCTGCGTTGAAGCATGTTCCGGTGTGCGAGGACCAGCCGGATGAAGCGTTCAAGACGAATGTGATCGGGACGCAGAATATTATTCGGGCTGCGATCCGCATGCAGGTTCCCAAAGTCATTGATGTGTCCACCGATAAGGCGGTAGATCCGATTAACGTATACGGCATGACGAAGGCCTTGGGTGAGAAAATGATGATTCGTGCCAATTGGCTGAGTGAAAGTACGCGGTTTGTCTGCATTCGCGGGGGCAATGTGCTTGGAACCAGTGGTAGCGTGGTGCCTTTATTCCGACGTCAGATTGATGAAGGCAAGAGCCTGACCATTACGGACAAAGGTATGACCCGCTTTTTCCTGACGCGCACCGAAGCTATACATCTACTGCTTAAGGCAGCTGAGGCGGCTGTAGGCGGTGAGACGTTTGTGATGAAAATGAAAGCTTGCAAGATGACGGAACTGGCCTCCGTCATGTTGGAACAGGCAGGTCGTCCATCCTTCGACTATAAGGTGACGGGCATACGTCCAGGCGAGAAATTGCATGAAGTGCTGATCTCGCCCTTTGAAGCACCGCGCACTCGTCAATACGATGCACAGTATTACGTGATCCTGCCGGAGCACCCGGACAAGGGGCTGACAGATCAGTACAGCAACCTGCCTCGTGTGAACTTCTCCGAGTATCGTTCGGACAGTGCCATGATGAACAAGCCAGCGATTGCCAATTTTTTGCGTGCAGGCGGCTATATTGACTAATTGAAGGGAGGCGGAGCGTTTGGGGGTGGAAGGGATGGAAGAGAAACATCAGCACGAGCAGCACGAAGGAAAAGAAGAGCCGCAGCAACATAATACACTTCAACATATCAATGACCGCTCCCTGAAGGCTGTTGTCATCGGTCTCGGCTATGTGGGTTTACCTATGGCCGTGGAGATGGCACAGGCAGGTTATCAGGTTCACGGGATCGACATCGATACCTCCAAGATAGCCAAGCTGAACGCCGGGCAGTCGTATGTCATCGGTATTGAAGACGATGTCCTGCAGTCGCTTATGCAGACAGGACTGTTCACGGCAAGTGACGATTATGCAGCTGTGGCGCAAGCCCATGTCATTGTCATCTGTGTGCCCACGCCGCTGACCGCCGAGCATCAACCGGATATCTCTTATATCTCGGCAGCGGTGGATGGTATGACTCCTTATCTGCTGGAGGGCAGTCTCGTCATATTGGAGAGTACGACTTATCCAGGAACGACCGAGGAACGTGTGAAGCAACCGATTGAAGCAGCAAACGGCTGGCGAGCTGGAGAGCAGTTCTATGTCTGTTATTCTCCAGAGCGTGTAGATCCGGGCAGTGTACATTATGGTGTGAAAAATACCCCAAAAATCATTGGCGGCTCCACACCCGCTTGTCTGACCTATGGCAAACAGTTCTACGGTTCATTCCTCAACGAAGTTGTTCCGGTCAGTTCAACAACCGTAGCGGAAACGGCAAAACTGTTCGAAAATACATTTCGCAGTGTGAACATTGCACTGGTGAATGAGTTGACTCCGGCCTGTGAACAGATGGGTGTAAACATATGGGAGGTGCTGGGTGCGGCGGCCACCAAGCCGTTTGGTTATATGCCATTCTATCCCGGTCCCGGCATCGGCGGACACTGTATCCCGATCGATCCGATCTATCTGTCCTGGGCTGCAAGCCGTCAGGGATCGGAGCTGCAATTCATCCAGCTGGCGGATACAACCAATCGGCAGATGCCAGAGCGAGTGGTGAAGCGTGCAGCGGAGCTGCTGGAGCAGCATGGTGTATCTGTTCGGGGAGCGCGCGTTGTGCTGGCGGGTATGGCTTATAAAAAAGACATCGACGACCTGCGCGAATCGCCAGCATTGGATGTCTTCCGGCTGCTGAGCGCAGCGGGTGCAGAAGTCGTTTTCACTGATCCGATGGTGCCTGTCTTCCGCAAGGATGACGGTACGTTGCTTCAATCCCGGCCTGCTACGCCGGAATTGTGGACATGGGCTGATCTGGTGATCATCACGACGGATCATTCGGGATTCGATTATCAGGAAATGGCGGATCAAGCAAAGCTGATTTTCGATACACGCAATGCAACAGCCGGATGTCACGGGGGAAATATTGTGGTGCTGGGCCAGCCAGTTCGTCGAGGAAAAACGGGAGATGCCTATGGTGAATCATGACAGAGTGAGTGAACGCTATTACGGCGAGATCAATTCGGAAGATTCTCATGAAGCGACGAGAACACGTATCCACTGGATGTGCCGTGAGGCGACAGGCAAACGCATTCTGGACGTCGGTTGCAGTCAGGGTATTACATCCATTTTGCTGGCACGTGAAGGATTTCGTGTAACAGGCATTGATCTGGAGGAAGAAAGCATCCGGTATGCCCAAGCCGAGCTTGCAAAAGAGTCCAAGCCAGTGAGGAACAATGTGGATTTTCGGATGCTGGACATTACGCAATGGAAAGTAAGAACTACCTTTGACACTGTGCTGCTTGGAGAAGTGCTTGAGCATTTTGCTCATCCGGAGATGTTGTTGGTCCAGATTCATCGGCTGCTGCAAGAGGATGGGACGCTGGTTGTGACTGTGCCGTATGGATATCATCCGTTCTATGACCACAAGCAGACATTCTATGCAGGAAGCCTGGCGATGTGTCTAATGCCGTATTTTGAAGTCTTGAAACTCGAAGTTCATCATAAATATCTATGTTGTGTGGCCCGCAAACGGCGGAGAACTCAGGTGCATATGTCGCCGACTTTGGATCAACTGATGGAGTGGATGGCGCTGGATCATACCCATTTTGCCGAGGTGGAACAACAGCATCTCCGCGTAATGAAGCAGCGCAAGAAGGTACTGGACAGTGCGGTGGAGCAGGTGAAACGGCTTCGCCGTCAGGAGAGTGGAGAAGTGTAACATGGGATACGATTGTAACAGGATAGGATATAAGAAGGCATGTGCCTGAGAGATTAAAATTACTGCAGGTACACTGGAACTATGGACTTGAGTTAGTTAGAAAATAGGGGAACTTGCATGATCGACAGTTCGCAATACGCGTACGACAGGAAGGGGCTCAAAACGTGATCACCATCAGTCTGTGCATGATTGTGAAGAACGAGGAACGCACGCTGGCGCGCTGTCTTGATTCGGTTGCCGGCATCGCGGACGAAATCATCATTGTGGATACCGGTTCATCGGATCGTACGATGGACATCGCTGCGCAGTATACCGACCAGGTCTACACGTATGAGTGGAAGGAAGATTTTGCCGCAGCGCGGAACGAGTCATTCGCCAAGGCCACGCAGGAGTACATCCTGTGGCTGGATGCGGATGATGTGCTGCTGCCTGCGGAACGGGCGAAGCTTGCGGTGTTGAAGCAGCAGCTGCCGTCCGAGGGGGAGACGGCGGCTGTGATCTTGAACTACACGCTGGCCGAGGGGCCGGAGAGAAGTCCGCTTGTAACGGACCGACGGCTTCGCTTGGTCAAGCGGGATGCCGGGTGCCGCTGGCATGGCCGGCTGCACGAGCAGCTTAGCTTCCCGCCGAGCGGAGTTATTACGGCAGATATTGCCGTCACGCACCGCCGCGAAGCAGGGCATCATTCGGCGCGAAACGTGCGCATCCTGCGCAAATGGATCGCCGAAGAGGGCGTAGCCCAAGGTCGCCTGCTGTTCTATTATGCAGGCGAATGTTATGACCGCCAGCGTTATGCAGCGGCGGCACGCGGGTATGCGAAGCTGCTGGAGCAGCCAAGCGGTTACCGCGAGGATCGCCTGATTGCCTGCGCGCGGCTGGCGGAATGTCATGAACGGCTTGGCGAGCCGGGCCGTAAGCTCGGCGCATTGCTGCAGTCATTCCAGTATGACCTGCCACATGCCGATTTCTGCTGCGCCATTGCGGCCTGCTTCCATGAACGGCAGGAGCCCGTCTCTGCGATCTATTGGTATATGCAGGCGGTGGACGTGAGCAGCCGCGATCCGGGTCTTCGTCCGGTGCCCGCTGCCTGCCGCACTTGGCTACCGCATGCCCGATTATCTCTCTGTTATGCCCATCTGGGCAATTGGGAGCAGGCACTGATGCATAACACCAAAGCCCGGGAGTACCTGCCAGACGATCCGGGACTGCTTGCCAATCGGCAGAAGCTGGAAGTGGTAGTGCGCAAGGAGATGAAGGAACGGGAAGAACGCGGTGAGGTTTCACCTCGTAAGTAGGAAGACAAACTGGGACAGATGAGCACGAATGAGGACAGAAGAGTTTGAAGTGGGAGTAGAGATAGAGAAAATAGATTGAAATAGAAGTGAAATAACAAAGGAACTAATCCGTTGCTGGTAGGATGCGATAGGACGGATCAGTGAAAATAAGGGTTGATTGGAAATAGAGTGTAAGGCACAATTGCGAGCAGGAAGCAGGAAGCAGGAAGCAGGAAGCAGGAAGCAGGAAGCAGGAAGCAGGAAGCAGGAAGCAGGAAGCAGGAAGCAGGAAGCAGGAAGCAGGAAGCAGGAAGCAGGAAGCAGG